>NZ_JAWRYR010000001.1:0-803630 GCF_046940275.1 Pantoea sp. SIMBA_079
GTGGTGGGTGATGACGGGTTCGAACCGCCGACCCCCTCCTTGTAAGGGAGATGCTCTACCAACTGAGCTAATCACCCCCGCTGTGTGGAGTCGCATTATAGGGATCCTTCGAAGTGAGTCAACGCTTTTTAAAATTAAAATGTTCGTTCGCTTTAAAAATAGTCACCCTGAAGGGGTTTTAGCCAATGTGCTGGTTTTATTAGCAGAAAAAGCCATTTGCGCGGCGGCAGGGGCGGTGAGAGTGATTGAGGAATCATCCCCACCTGCTAGAATGTGCGCACTGTTTTTTCGCGTTAACCTGTTTTTTTGTCATCCAGACAAGGAAACCTGCGCATCTAAGGCAATGCTGAATGAAAATTAAAACCCGCTTCGCCCCCAGCCCGACCGGCTACCTGCACGTTGGAGGCGCCCGCACCGCGCTTTACTCCTGGCTTTTCGCACGTCATTACGAAGGCGAGTTTGTCCTGCGTATTGAGGATACCGACCTGGAGCGCTCCACGCCGGAAGCGATTGAAGCCATCATGGATGGCATGAACTGGCTGAGTCTTGACTGGGATGAAGGCCCTTATTATCAGACCAAACGGTTTGACCGCTATAACCACGTCATTGATGAGATGCTGGAAGCGGGCACCGCCTATAAGTGCTACTGCTCCCGCGAGCGCCTCGATGCACTGCGTGAAGAGCAGATGGCAAAGGGTGAGAAGCCACGTTATGACGGCCGCTGCCGCGACAGCCATGAACATCACGCCGCTGATGAACCCTGCGTGGTGCGTTTCCGTAATCCGCAGGATGGCTCCGTCATTTTTGACGATCAGATCCGCGGCCCGATTGAATTCAGCAATCAGGAGCTTGACGATCTGATCATCCGTCGTACCGATGGTTCGCCTACCTACAACTTCTGTGTAGTGGTGGATGACTGGGACATGGGGATCACGCACGTTATCCGTGGTGAAGATCACATTAATAACACCCCGCGTCAGATCAACATTCTGAAGGCGATTGGCGCGCAGGTTCCTGTTTACGCGCACGTCTCAATGATTCTCGGGGATGATGGCAAAAAACTCTCCAAGCGTCACGGCGCAGTAGGCGTCATGCAGTATCGCGACGATGGCTATCTGCCGGAAGCGCTGCTTAACTACCTGGTTCGCCTAGGCTGGTCACATGGCGATCAGGAGATCTTTAGCATCCCTGAGATGAAATCACTGTTTACGCTGGATGCGGTCAGCAAATCAGCCAGCGCTTTCAACACTGAAAAGCTGCAGTGGCTGAACCACCACTATATTACGACGCTGCCGCCTGAGTATGTGGCAACGCATCTGCAGTGGCACATTGAACAGCAGCAGATCGATACCCGTACCGGACCCGAGCTGGCAAAACTGGTGACGCTGCTGGGCGACCGCTGCAAAACGCTGGTGGAGATTGCCGCCTCATGCCGCTACTTCTATGAAGAGTTTGATGCTTTTGATGCCGATGCCGCGAAGAAACATCTGCGCCCGGTTGCGCGTCAGCCGCTGGAGCAGGTCCGCGATAAGCTGGCTGCCCTGAGCGACAGTGACTGGAATGCAGAGCAGATTCACCATGCGATTCAGAGCGCGGCGGATGAACTTGAGCTGGGGATGGGTAAAGTGGGCATGCCGCTGCGTGTCGCCGTTACCGGAGCAGGGCAGTCGCCGGCGCTGGATGTCACCGTTGAAGCAATTGGCCGCAGCCGCAGCGTAGCGCGTATTGATAAAGCGCTGGCATTTATTGCGGAGCGCGAAGCTAACGCCTGACAGTTTATCGCTCTCGCTCGCTGCGGGAGCGTTATCAGGCACAACAAAAAAGCCGGAAGCAGCTGCCTCCGGCTTTTTTATGCATCCTGAATACCCAGCCTTTCCAGTACACCGCGGATCCCTTCACGCAGTAAAAGGGCGGCGAGCTGGTCCTGTTCTGTCGGCGTCATTTGCTGGACAGAATTTATTAATAACGCAGGTAACGTATTCTGCTGGGCGGCGTAATTTGCGGCCGGTTCACTGGCGTGGCGGGTGGACTGAATAAAGCTTTTCACCCGCTCATCGATATGGATCAAACGCGCTTTGCCGCCCTGTACACCGGGCTTAGGCGTGGTGGTCCAGTTTTCGCGTTTGATCCATTTGTTCACCGTCTGCCGACTGTAGCCCGTTTCAAGCGCGAGCTCTTCGGGGGTTAGCCATTCCTTTTTCACGATGCTGTCCCTGTTGAATACATTAGCTCTACATATTACAACAAAACGTTACTGGGAAAAGTAATCCGGACAGAAAATGCTTTTTACGACCAATAAAAGACATTAATAGGTTACGAGGCTTCGCGTGCAACCGCCTGTTCAGGGCGGAAGGCCAGGAAATAGGTCAGACCGACGAAAATGGCTCCCCCTACGGCGTTGCCGAGGAACACGGCAATAACGTTAGGCGCAAACTCGACCCAGCTCATCTGACCCGCAAAGATAGCCGCCGGCACAATAAACATATTCGCTACGACGTGCTGGAAACCAATGGCAACGAACGCCATCACCGGGAACCACATTCCCATGATCTTGCCCACCATATCTTTACTGGCAAACGCCAGCCACACGGCCAGGCAGACCAGCCAGTTGCAGCCCACACCAGAGATAAAGGCATGCAGGAAATCGGCGCTGACTTTAGCGTGTGCAATGGCAACGGTTTTTTTCAGGTAATCGCCTTCCGTCATACCCAGCATATGCCCAAAGAACCACGCAACGGCCACGCTGCCGATAAAGTTCGCAAGCGTAACCCAGAACCAGTTACGCAGTACGCTCAGGCCGCTGATGCGGCGGGCAAACCACGCCACCGGCAGCGTCATCATATTGCCCGTCAGCAGCTCGCCGCCGGCCAGCACGGTCAGAATCAGACCCACCGGGAACACGGCGGCCCCCAGGAAGCTGGAGAATGAGCCCCATTCGGCAGGCAGCTGGTTAATGACGTGCAGATCCAGCAGGAAGCCGGTAGCGATAAAGGCACCAGCCATAAAGCCAAGGATTAATAGGGTTGAAACGGGCAGACGGCTTTTAGCCACGCCAGCCTGAATCGCCAGCTGGGCGATCTCTTTGGGAGTATGTAGCGACATAATTCTCTTTTTCTTTTATTAAACAATGGGATGGTTTTTTCCGGTTATTAAGGTGCTTACCCTGGCAGGTTAACCGGTTAATTAGCGTGCGAAGTTTTACACGGACCATTAACGAAAACAAGCCTGGCGCTAACATCTTTAACCTGAATGTAACCGGTCAGCGCGCTGCTTTTCGGGCACAACAGAGAGGCAGAGAGAATAAAGGGTGAAAAAAAGGTCAGCACAACACGGGTTTGCCGTCTTTTTCAGCGATTGAACACAGAACGAGAATTTGCCGTTGACACACTCAAGGCGGTTTCATATTATGCCGTCCGTCGGGTCTGCCCGGCAGTTTTTTCGGTACGGGGCTATAGCTCAGCTGGGAGAGCGCTTGCATGGCATGCAAGAGGTCAGCGGTTCGATCCCGCTTAGCTCCACCAAACCGCGCCCAACGGTTTGCACCGAAAAAATGATTCCAGATGTGGGGGTATAGCTCAGCTGGGAGAGCGCTTGCATGGCATGCAAGAGGTCAGCGGTTCGATCCCGCTTATCTCCACCAAATCTTTGTTGTTATCTGACTCATTTCCTCTGATTTCCAGTTTCTTCCTGCGTAACGCTTCTCTGTCGGTTCTGGCTGCAACTCTGCTGTCTGCAACGCACGCTTTATAGCGGCGGCTATTCCGTTTGCGAAAATGAAGGATGCGCAGAAAGCGCGGAGAAAAGCGGGACGTGTTGCACTGAGGGCAGGCTGGCAGGCAAAAGAGAGCAGGGCGGGCCGAAGCCCGCCCGGAGAATCAGAACGCGAGTACCAGACCGGCAATCGCAGCAGAGAGTACGCTGACCAGCGTAGAGCCGTAGAGCAGCTTCAGACCAAAGCGTGATACCACATTGCCCTGTTCTTCGTGCAGGCCTTTGATCGCGCCAGCAACAATGCCGATGGATGAGAAGTTAGCGAACGACACCAGGAACACCGAAAGGATGCCCTCGGCGTTCGGTGACAGCTGGCCCGCGACTTTCTGCAGATCCATCATCGCCACAAATTCGTTAGAAACCAGTTTGGTAGCCATGATACTGCCAACCTGCAGCGCTTCATGAGCCGGAACACCCATTACCCAGGCAAACGGATAGAAGACATAGCCCAGCACACCCTGGAAGCTGATGCCGAAAATCAGGTCAAACAGCGCATTCAGCCCGGAGATCAGGGCGATGAAGCCAATCAGCATAGCGGCAACGATGATCGCCACTTTAAAACCGGCAAGAATATATTCACCCAGCATCTCAAAGAAGCTCTGACCTTTATGCAGGTCCTGCAGCTGCAGATCTTCTTCGTTTTCTACGCGGTAAGGGTTGATCAGCGACAGAACAATAAAGGTACTGAACATATTCAGCACCAGTGCGGCGACCACATATTTCGGCTGCAGCATGGTCATGTAGGCGCCAACAATCGACATCGATACGGTCGACATAGCGGTAGCCGCCATGGTGTACATACGGCGCTGCGACATTTTGCCAAGAATATCTTTATACGCGATGAAGTTTTCTGACTGTCCCAGAATCAGAGAACTGACGGCGTTGAAAGACTCCAGCTTGCCCATGCCGTTTACTTTTGACAGCACGGTTCCGATACCGCGAATGATCCACGGCAGAATGCGAAAATGCTGCAAAATACCGATCAGCGCAGAGATAAAGACGATAGGGCATAAAACATTAAGGAAGAAGAAGGCGAGGCCCTTTTCATTCATGCCGCCAAAAACAAAGTTAGTGCCTTCCCCGGCATACTTCAGCAGGTAATCAAACATGCTGGCAAAGCCTTTAACAAAGCCCAGGCCGGCTTCAGAGGTCAGGAAAAACCACGCCAGCAGGAGTTCAATCACTAAAAGCTGTGCAATATAGCGAAAGCGAATACTTTTACGGTCGTGACTGACCAGCAGGGCCAGCACGCCGACGACCACCAGTGCTAAAAGGAAATGCAAAATATGGGACATATCGGCTCCAAATTTGAGGAGGGTTGTATTTTGCTGCGTATTCTATGTAACACGTTACTTAAAAACGAGATCAAACCCGCATTATAAGTATTCAGTATCGCAATTTTTTCCGGATAACTCTGCCTGCTCACATCACCGTAACAAACTGCTCACACAATTTATCCACACAGAGATTGTTTATAATTTGTTCCGGGCGTAGAGTAAAACCGGGCTATGCTTTGCCTGTGGCCGATCTTTGCGTTGATGTATAGCATTGGCTATACTTTATAGCACCATCTATTACTGCGATAAATATAACCAGATTTTACTCGCCTGTAAGCCTCTTTAAACTCAACGGGTCTACACGCGTCAGGACAGGATCACACTATGTCAGAAAGTCGCACCGCAGAGCGCGCCGCCCGCGGAGCCAGAAAACTCAAGCTTGCCCTGCTTGGACCGGCATTCATTGCCGCTATCGGTTATATCGATCCGGGTAATTTTGCCACCAATATCCAGGCAGGAGCGGCCTATGGCTATAAGCTGCTGTGGGTGGTGGTGTGGGCAAACGTAATGGCCATGCTGATCCAGCTGATGTCAGCCAAGCTGGGGATCGCCACCGGTAAAAATCTGGCGGAGCACATACGCGACCGTTTTCCACGTCCCGCCGTCTGGTTCTACTGGGTGCAGGCCGAAATCATCGCGATGGCGACTGACCTGGCGGAGTTTATCGGCGCGGCACTGGGCTTTAAACTGCTGCTGGGCATTTCACTTCTGCAGGGTGCGGTACTGACGGGAATTGCGACATTTTTGATCCTGATGCTGCAAAGCCGTGGACAGAAACCCCTGGAGCGGGTGATTGGTGGCCTGCTGCTGTTTGTCGCCGCAGCCTATATTGTGGAACTCTTTTTTTCTCAGCCCAGCGTCAGTCAGCTCCTCACCGGTATGGCTCTGCCTTCGCTGCCGGGCTCTGATGCGGTATTTCTGGCAGCCGGTGTACTGGGTGCAACCAT
The DNA here is from genome assembly GCF_046940275.1 of Pantoea sp. SIMBA_079. Classification (NCBI taxonomy): domain Bacteria; kingdom Pseudomonadati; phylum Pseudomonadota; class Gammaproteobacteria; order Enterobacterales; family Erwiniaceae; genus Pantoea; species Pantoea sp. SIMBA_079. The sequence goes on from NZ_JAWRYR010000001.1 coordinate 6,056, forward strand.
TATGCCGCACGTTATCTATCTGCATTCAGCGCTGACTCAGCACGGTAATAAAGGCACTAAAGCAGAACGTTACTCCTCTACCAAGCTGGATGTGGCGATCGCCATGACCATTGCCGGTTTCGTTAACCTGGCGATGATGGCTACGGCAGCGGCGGCGTTTCACTTCAGCGGACACACCTCCATTGTTGATCTCGATCAGGCGTACCTGACGCTGGAACCACTGCTCGGGCAGGCCGCGGCAATTGTCTTTGGGCTGAGTTTGGTGGCGGCCGGACTCTCTTCCACGGTGGTCGGCACCCTGGCAGGGCAGGTGGTTATGCAGGGCTTTATCCGGTTTCATATTCCGCTGTGGGTCCGGCGGGTAATTACCATGCTGCCCTCGTTTATTGTTATCTGGGCTGGCTGGGACCCGACGCGCATTCTGGTGATGAGTCAGGTGCTGCTGAGCTTTGGCATCGCGCTGGCGCTGATCCCGCTGCTGGCATTTACCGGTAATCGTGAACTGATGGGAGATGAACTGGTGAACTCCCGCCTGATGCAGAACACCGGCCGGCTGATTGTGATGCTGGTGGTGGCACTGAACATCTATTTACTGGTGGGGGAGGCGCTCGGCTGGTAGCGTAAAAACCGGCGCGAAAGCGCCGGGAGAGGGATCAGTGATGGTGGTCATGATGATCACGATGATGATGCGGCGGGCCACCGTGTCGCCAGTGCTCGCGACGTTCCCGCTCATGCCGGCGTCGTTCATGTTCGCGGTCGCGCTCCCACGCTTTATGACGCTTCCACTCTTCATGACGCCACCAGCGATGCTCATTATACTGGTAGCGATCGTTCCACCAGCGCGGTTCACGCCAGTTGCCGCCATCCCAGTAATAGCCGCGACGGTCGCGTTCACCCAGCTGTAAACTGACGCCGGGAGCAAGATTGATGGTAGCGCTGGTCGCATGGGCTGTGTGTGGCACCAGCGGCGATAATGTTGCCAGCAAAACGGCAACGAAAAGTGCAGATTTCATGTTATCTCCTTGCGACAGCTTATCACTGCTGTCGTCAGGCCAGTGTGCCACATCGGACCAGCTTAGCCTTGAGATTTAGTCTGAAAAAACACGACGGCAGCAGATTATGTGGGCTGTTAATAGTCTCTGCTGCCGTAAAAGAGAGCGGTTACATCAGGATCTGATCAATGGACTGCAGCTCTTCAGAGGTAAGCGCCGGCTGGCTCAGCATGGCTACTGCATCGTCAATCTGCGCGGTTTTGCTGGCACCAATCAACACAGAAGTGATGCGTGGATCGCGTAATACCCAGCTGAGCGCCATCTGCGCCAGCTTCTGCCCGCGCTGCTGCGCCAGCGTCTGCAATTGCCGGACTCTTTCCATTTTCTCTGCGGTAAGCTGGTCCTCATTCAGAAATTTACTGCCGCTGGCGGCGCGTGAATCCTGCGGAACACCCTGTAAATAGCGATCGGTCAGTATGCCGCCCGCCAGCGGCGAAAAGGCGATGCAGCCGGTTCCCTGTTCGCCCAGCACATCCAGCAGACCCTGTTCAGGACCGCGTTCAAACAGAGAATAACGTGGCTGATGAATCAGACATGGCGTGCCCAGTTCACGCAGCAGCGCTATGGCGCGTGCGGCCTGCTCAGCCGGATAATTAGAAAGCGCAACGTAGAGCGCTTTCCCCTGACGCACGCAATGGTCGAGCGCGCGCATCGTCTCTTCCAGCGGCGTATGCGGATCGGGACGATGATGATAAAAGATATCCACATACTCCAGACCCATGCGTTTCAGGCTCTGATCGAGACTGGCAATCAGGTATTTACGCGAACCCCAGTCACCATAGGGCCCATCCCACATGGTGTATCCCGCTTTAGTCGAAATCACCAGCTCATCGCGCAGACCGGAAAAATCCTCCCGTAAAATACGGCCAAAGTTACTCTCTGCTGAGCCGGGCGGCGGACCATAGTTATTGGCCAAATCGAAATGGGTAATACCGCAGTTAAAGGCGTGACGCAGCAGTTCGCGACTGGTATCAACGCGCGTCGCATCACCAAAGTTGTGCCAGAGTCCCAGTGAAATAGCGGGCAGTTTCAGGCCGCTTTGGCCACTGCGACGATAGTGCATCTGCTGATAACGATCGGGATGAGGAAAAACAGGCATGGCTTGAGGTTATCCTGTAATAAAAAAGCGTATTCTGGCCGCTCAGTGTATGCGTTTACACTGCGCTAAAAAGCGTGAAAGATCCCATTCTGCAGAGAGATATCATGCCGTAACGAATGCTTGCCATTGCGCCCGGTGCGATCGCGATGAAAAAGTCGCTTCATTTCAGACCCATCACTGATACTCCAGAACATTCCCCCTGGAAGGAGCATCAGATGAAGACGTTCACCGTAAGCGACTATCTGTTACAGCGGCTGGAACAGGCTGGCATCCGTCACCTGTTTGGGGTGCCGGGCGATTATAATCTGCAGTTTCTCGACAGCGTGATCGCCCATCCGGCTATTACCTGGGTAGGCTGTGCCAATGAGCTTAATGCCGCCTATGCGGCTGACGGCTATGGTCGCTGTCAGGGAGCGGCGGCGCTGCTGACCACCTTTGGCGTAGGCGAACTGAGCGCGATTAACGGCATCGCCGGCAGCTACGCCGAATATGTGCCGGTGATCCAGATTGTCGGTGCGCCGGCGCTGACGGTGCAGCAGCAGGGGGAGTGCGTACATCATTCGCTGGGTGACGGCGACTTTCATCCTTTCCTGCGTATGGCACAGGAGGTGAATGCGGCAACAGCGGTGCTGACGGCAGAAAACGCTGCAGCGGAGATTGACCGCGTGGTGAGCGTTGCGCTGCATGAACACCGGCCGGGCTACCTGCTGCTGGCGGTGGATGTCGCCGCGGCTGCGATAGATCCGCCATTAGCACGCGCTGAGCCGCACAGTGAAAACGCAGATGTCGCCGCCGCGTTTGCGACGGCGGCTGAGCGTCTGCTGGCACCGGCACAGCGCGTGGCGCTGCTGGCTGACTTTCTCGCCGCTCGCTGGGGCGTAGCCGCGCAGCTGGCCGGATTGCGCGAGCTGCGCGCGATCCCGGCAGCGACGCTGCTGATGGGCAAAGGGGTCCTGAATGAGCAGCAGGCCGGTTTTGTCGGCACGTACGCGGCGGCGGGCAGCAGCGTGGCCATTCGGCAGGCAATTGAGGCGACGGATGTCACGCTGTGCGCAGGCGTGCGCTTCACCGATACCCTGACCGCTGGCTTCACCCAGCAGCTGCCTTCTGAGCGCCTTATCGATATTCAGCCGTTTTATACCAGCGTGGCGGGTGAACGCTTTGTGCTCACGATGAAAGAGGCGCTGGCCGCGCTGCAGCCGGTTTATCAGCGTCACTGCCAGCGCTGGGCAACCGGAGAGAGCATGAAGTGCGAGGAAAACCAGCAGATCGCTGCAGGGATAATCACTCAGCAGGCATTCTGGCAGGCAATACAGCACTTCCTGCTGCCGGGTGATATTATCCTCGCCGATCAGGGCACGGCGGCATTTGGCGCTGCGGCCCTGCAGCTGCCGGAAGGGGCGCAGCTGCTGGTACAGCCGCTGTGGGGCTCGATTGGCTATACGCTGCCTGCGGCGTTTGGTGCACAGACAGCACGGCCCGACCGCCGGGTTATCCTGATCATTGGCGATGGCTCAGCGCAGCTGACCATTCAGGAGCTGGGCTCCATGCAGCGGGACGGCCAGCGCCCGGTTATTTTCCTTATCAATAACGATGGCTATACCGTAGAGCGGGCCATTCACGGCCCGGAACAGCGTTATAATGACATTGCGCGCTGGAACTGGACCGCACTGCCGCAGGCAATGAGCCTGGAAGGGGCGGCGCAGAGCTGGCGGGTCAGTGAAACCGCGCAGCTGGAGGCCGCGATGGCGGTGGTCAGCGAAACCGCGCGTTTGTCGCTGATTGAAGTGGTAATGGAGAAACAGGATCTGCCGCCGCTGCTGCGTAAAGTCACCGCAGCCCTGCACCAGCGTAATAGTGGTGCAGTTTAAGAAAGTTGCCTCTATACAGATGGCCTGACAATCGCCAGGCTGTGCATCACACTGGATTAACCGCGTCCGCCTCACCGGCGGGCGTTGTTGTTTTATTGGCAGGCTTCTATAGTGTTTGCCACTATTTATGACCCAAGCGGAGCAGCAGAAGAATGACAAAATACGCCCTGGTCGGCGATGTGGGCGGCACCAACGCTCGTCTCGCGCTGTGTGAGGTTGAGACCGGCGCCATCTCACACGCCAAAACATTCTCCACATCAGACTACGACAATCTTGAAGCCGTTATCCGTTTTTATCTGGCGGAGCAGCAGCAGGCAGTGACGGATGGCTGTATTGCTATCGCCTGTCCGATCACCGAAGACTGGGTCGAGATGACCAACCACGACTGGGCATTCTCAACGCGTCAGATGAAACAGAATCTGGGCTTCAGCACGCTGGAAATTATCAACGACTTCACCGCCGTCTCCATGGCGATCCCGATGCTGACAGACAATGAAGTGATCCAGTTTGGCGGAAAAGCACCGGTTAAAGATAAGCCGATTGCCATTTACGGCGCGGGTACCGGACTGGGCGTCAGCCATCTGGTACATGTGAATCAGCGCTGGGTCAGTCTGCCGGGCGAGGGCGGACACGTCGATTTCGCGCCAAACAGCGAAGAGGAAGATCAGATCCTTGAAGTGCTGCGGGCAGAAATGGGCCACGTTTCGGCCGAGCGCGTGCTGTCAGGTGCCGGACTGGTTAATCTTTACCGCGCGATTGTGAAATCAGACGCGCGTGAGCCGCAAAACCTCAAGCCAAAAGATGTGACCGAGCGTGCATTGCAGGATACCTGTATCGACTGCCGCCGCGCGCTGACGCTGTTCTGCGTGATTATGGGACGCTTTGGCGGGAACCTGGCGCTGAATCTCGGCACTTTTGGTGGCGTCTATATTGCGGGCGGCATCGTGCCGCGTTTCCTGGAGTTTTTCAAAGCCTCCGGCTTCCGCGCGGCATTTGAAGACAAAGGGCGCTTCCGCGACTATCTGGTCGATATTCCGGTGTATATGATCACACACGATCAGCCCGGCCTGCTGGGTGCCGGTGCGCATCTGCGTCAGGCGCTGGGTCGCGTGCTCTGAGGTACCGGCGGACGGCGCGGGTCGTCCGCCTTACAGCCGCATCAGCTGCCGGAACGGTCTGGCTTTACTGCGGCTTACCGGAACCTGCGCCTCCAGATCGCGCAGCTTCAGCAGATAGGTATTATTAAACCACGGCTCTATCTCGCGAATTTTACTCAGATTCACGCAGTAAGAGCGATGACAGCGAAAAAACAGCGTCTCCGGCAGCCGGCTGCAGAATTCACTGATGGCCACCGACATGACGTAAGCTTCCCGCCGCGTATAAACAAACGTCAGCTTCTCATGCGCTTCCACATAATAAATATCGTTGATATCGGTAACGATAATGCGCTCATCTTTCTGCAGATTTACTGTCTGTGGCGTGACTGCCAGGCTGCTCTGCAGCGGCGGCGGCTGCGTGGCGGCCTCCAGCTTGTTCAGCATGGTGATAATGCGCGCCTCATGATAGGGCTTAAGGATGTAATCGAAGGCGTCGAGTTCGAATGCCTCCACCGCATGATCTTTCCAGGCGGTGATAAAAACAATCAGGGGCTTGTGGGTAAACTGATGAATATTCTGCGCCAGCAGCATGCCGTCCAGCGACGGAATATTAATATCGAGAAAAATCACGTCAACCCGATGCGTCTGCAGATATTTCAGTACATCCAGCCCGTCATCAAAGCTTGCTTCTACGGTGATCTGACTGTGCTGCTGAATCATCCAGCTAAGCTCCTGGCGCGCCAGAAACTCATCTTCCACAATTATGGCTTTCATACTGTCATTTCCGGTTGAACGCTGAGGGCGGCAGGCAGAGGCTGGCTGGTTTTCGGCAGGCTAAAGGCGATCTCTGTCCCCGGCTGGTGACGCACAATCATTAGCCCCTGGCCGGTCAGTAATCTGACACGGTGGTGGACATTCAGCAGGCCGATTTTATTGCCCGGCATCTCATTGCGCGCAACGCGACTGACCACCTCGTCGCTGATCCCCGGGCCGGTATCGCGTACTGCGATACGTACCCGGTCGCCAAGATCTTTCACGCTGAGCGTTACCACACCTTTGCCGCGGCACGGCTGAATACCGTGCACGATGGCATTCTCCACCAGAGGCTGAATCAGCAGGCTGGGCAGACTGAAGTGCAGATCGTCGTCGATATCGTAGATCATCGACAATTTATCGCCGAAACGCGCCTGCTCGATGGCAATATAATCTTTTACCTGCCAGAGCTCTTTCTTGATATCGATCAGTTGATCCTCATTGAGTTCCAGATTGTAACGCAGGTAACGCGACAGGTTGATAACCAGCTGACGGGCGGTATCGGGATTCATCCGGATTGATGCCGAGATCGCGTTCAGGGCGTTAAACAGAAAATGAGGGTTAATTTTGCTCTGCAGCGCGCGCAGTTCAGCTTTATTCGCCATCTCGCGCAGCTGTTCAGCGCGCGACACCTCCAGCTGGGTCGAGATAATTTGCGACAGCCCGATGGCCATCTCTTTCAGCGAGCCGGTAATGCGGTGCGCCCGGCGATAGTAAATTTTCAGCGTGCCGGTCACCTGGCCCTGTTCCCAGAGCGGGATCACCAGCATAGAGTGAATATCGCGCGTGCGGTGCGCTTCATCATTGTTTTTGATAATGATTTTGCCGCTGGCAATCGCCTGCGCGGTGGTAGGGCTGATGCCATCGTCGCCATTGTGATAGTTCTGTTCGCCATAGCCGACATACGCCTGGATTTGCTGCGTATTGGTAATTGCCACCGCGTCAGCGTGGATGTCGCGCCGGATAATATCGCACACTTCGCGCAGTGCATCGCTGTTTACCTGACGAAACAGCGGCAGCGTTTTATTCGCTATCTCCAGCGCCAGTTTGGCCTGCCGGGCAGCAATCGCCTCTTTTTCACCTTCTACGCTCTGCACCAGCAGCACAATCAGTCCGATACTGGAGGCGCCCAGAATCATCGGCAGAGCGATTTCAGAGACAATCGTCAGGCCGAGCGCTGCGGGCTTTGCCCAGAACAGGATCAGAAGCATGGTCAGCCCCTCGCACAGCATGCCGCCCACGATGCCAGCGCCCCAGCGCTGCTCCTTGCTGACCCGGCGATTAATTACGCCTGAAGCGATACCGGCAATAATACTGGTGATCAGGCAGGGGACTGACGTGACGCCATCGATGTCGATCAGGAAACGGTGCAGCCCGGCAATGACGCCGGTGGTCACGCCCACCCAGGGACCAAACAGAATACCGCCCGCCATCACCGCAATCACCCGGACGTTCAGCAGCGAGCCATCTACCGCCACGCCGGACCAGGTGCTGAATAGCGCAAACAGCGAGAAAATCAGGGTGACGATCGCTTTCTCGTTCAGCGTGTGCTCATCTTTCTGCAGCAGCTGGCGCAGCACGCGGGTGCGGGTAAGGAAAAACAGGCAAATCAGCATCAGCGCTGCGCGATCAAACACCGCCAGCAGCATGTCAAAATGGAAGGGCACAGGCGTTTCCGGGACAGAACATTCATGGTGTCATGATAAAAAATGCGCGCGCAATGCGCCAGCATGGCGCTGGGGGTTTAACGGGCCGCATAAATGCGGCCCCTACGAGGTGTATAACGCCCGCGGCCCCTGTGGAGGCGCGTAGGGGCGCCATTAATGGAGCCCTGGGTTAACGGGCCGCATAAATGCGGCCCCTGCGGGATTTATAACGCCGTGGATTTAACGGGCCGCATAAATGCGGCCCCTACGGGATTTATAACGCCGTGGCCCCAACGGAGGTGCGTAGGGGCGCCATTAATGGCGCCCTGGTTTTAACGGGCCGCATGAATGCGGCCCCTACGGGATTTGTGTAGGGGCGCCATTAATGGCGCCCTGGTTTATCGGGCCGCATCAATGCGGCTCCTGCGGAGTTCTGCAGGGGCGCCATTAATGGCGCCCTGGCTGTCTCTGCGGCAGTTTGCTATGTTGCACTATTCCCCGCAGCGGAGCGCCGCCATGCAACTTCTGACCCCGCGATTAACCCTGAGCCGGTTGCAGCCGGAAGACTGGCAGATTTTCAAAGCGGTACATGAAGACAGTGACACCATGACCTGGGTAGGCGAAATTCCTGACGAAAACGATATTCGTCAGCGTTTCACTGAGCGGCTGGCGCCCTGGCAGCCTGCCAGCTTTCATATGCTGTGCCTGGTGGCGCGCCTGCAAAAAAATCAGGAACCGATAGGCCTGTTTGGCTGCAGCGCCGAATGGCACCCTTATCGACAGGCAGAAGTTGGCTATATGTTACGCCATAGCCACACCGGGCAGGGCTACGGCAGCGAAGCGCTGGCAGCGCTGGTCCGTTTTCTGTTCAGCGCAGAATTTCATAAGCTGAAAGCGCTGGTGATTGAGGGTAACTGGCCATCCAGACGCATTCTGGAAAAGAATAATTTTATGCTGGAGGGGACGCTGCGGGATAATTATCTGTTAAACGGACAGTGGGTAAACGATTGGTTATTTGGTTGCCTGAATCCCGAAAAATAAAAAAATATTCTGCTGCTCTCGACAGTGCAGGGCTCTGCGCGCTATGTTCGGGATAAGGTCACAGCACGTGATCTGCGTCGCTCGGACGGTCCGGGCGCTCACGTAATCCTGAGGACACCATGGCTGATAACAGCATACCCCGTCGTTTCTCGCGTATAGAACGCCTTCCCCCTTACGTATTCAATATTACCGCTGAACTGAAGATGGCTGCGCGCCGGCGCGGCGAAGATATTATCGACTTTTCAATGGGGAATCCGGATGGCGCTACGCCACCGCATATTGTGGAAAAACTCTGTCAGGTGGCGCAGCGTGAAGATACGCATGGCTATTCCACCTCAAAAGGTATCCCGCGCCTGCGCCGGGCGATTTCGCGCTGGTACGCTGAGCGCTATGCGGTGGATATCGATCCGGAGTCAGAAGCGATTGTGACTATCGGCTCCAAAGAGGGACTGGCGCACCTGATGCTCGCCACGCTCGATCACGGCGACACCGTGCTGGTGCCGAACCCCAGCTATCCTATCCATATTTATGGTGCGGTGATCGCCGGGGCGCAGGTTCGCTCCGTGCCGCTGGTAGCGGGCGTGGATTTCTTTACTGAGCTGGAGCGTGCGATTCGCGAAAGTTATCCGAAGCCGAAAATGATGATCCTCGGCTTTCCTTCCAATCCCACCGCTCAGTGCGTTGAACTCGACTTCTTTGAACGGGTGATTGCGCTGGCAAAACAGTATAACGTGCTGGTGATCCACGATCTCGCCTACGCTGACATCACCTACGACGGCTGGAAAGCGCCCTCAATCATGCAGGTGCCGGGCGCGCGCGACGTGGCCGTAGAGTTTTTTACGCTCTCCAAGAGCTACAACATGGCGGGCTGGCGTATCGGTTTCATGACAGGGAACAAAGAGCTGGTAGCTGCCCTGGCGCGCATCAAAAGCTATCACGACTACGGGACATTTACGCCGCTGCAGGTGGCAGCCATTGCCGCGCTGGAGGGCGATCAGCAGTGCGTGCGCGATATCGCTGAGCAGTATAAGCGCCGGCGTGATGTGCTGGTAAAAGGGCTGCATGAAGCGGGCTGGATGGTGGATTTGCCTAAGGCTTCCATGTACGTCTGGGCAAAAATTCCGGAACGCTATGCGCATCTTGGCTCGCTGGAGTTTGCCAAACTGCTGCTGCAGGAGGCGAAGGTTTGCGTGTCGCCAGGCATCGGTTTTGGTGAATATGGTGATACACACGTGCGCTTTGCGCTGATTGAAAACAGCGATCGCATTCGTCAGGCGGTGCGGGGGATTAAAGCGATGTTCCGTGCCGACGGTATCTTACCGGGAGCGATGAAAGAAGCAGAAGAGACGCGTTAAGCGTGAGTCGGGGCGACTGGTATGGTCGCCCCGTCCGGTACTCAGAGCATCAGCACAAAGGTGCCGACCCAAAGCAACACGAAAAAAGAAATGCCCATCAAAGCGTATTTCACAACATAACTCCTCTGTGCGGTTACCGTGATGGCGATCCCAGACCAGCGTAACCCGAACAGAATAAGAGAAAGGTGGAGTTCATCACCGCTACACGCTTTCTACTCAGGTGGTCCCGGCCAGACCGGAACAGGATCGGGCGCTAATTTACGCGGAATCGATCCAGAAATAAATAGGCCGGTTCTGAGATATTGCTCACAATTTAATGGGTCTCAATATGCGGGATCGCCGACATGCCGACGCGCAGCTGTGCCAGATCGGGCTGACCTGCATCAAGCATGATCTTCACCGGCAGACGCTGAACCACTTTAGTATAGTTGCCGGTTGCATTATCAGGCGAGATGGCAGAGAAAGTTGCCCCTGTTGCCGGCGCAATGCTGTCAATCTGCCCGGTAAAGGTTTTACCCGGTAGTGCATCAACAGTAACGCTGACCTTTTGCCCCGGCCGCACGTCGGTCAGCTGGGTTTCCAGATAGTTAGCCGTAATGTAGAGCTGCTGCAGCGGCACCACTGCCAGCAGACGGCTGCCGGCGCTGACATAGGCGCCCGGACGTACCGTACGCTGCCCTACCATGCCCTCAACCGGGGCAACAATACGGGTATAAGAGAGATTAAGCTGCGCCTGGTCGACATTCGCCTGCGCGGCTGCGACATCCGCCTCTGCCTGACGCACGGCTGCCTGCAGGACACTAACCTGCTTACGCGCCGCGTCCAGCGCTGCTTCACTCTGTCGTACCGTGGCCGAAGCGGAACGCTGATTAGCGTCTGCTTTTTGCTGATCGTCAGCCGCAATAGTGCCGCTCTTATAGAGCTGATTATAACGTGCAGCGTTCTGACCGGCGTAGCGGGCCGCTGCCTCACTGGCTGCCAGCGTCGCTTTTGCCTGATTGATGGTCGCCTGCTGCTGCGCCAGCTGCGCCTGGGTGCTCAGCCGTTTAGCTTCGCTCACCTGCAGCGAGGCGCGCGCGGTTTCCAGCGCCACGCGAAAATCGCGATCGTCAAGCGTTGCCAGCAGATCGCCTGCCCGGACGTGCTGATTATCCTGCACGCTGACCCGGGCGATATAGCCTGAAACTTTAGGGGCGACCAGGGTGTAATCCGCATTGACCCAGGCATCGTCGGTGCGATGATCGTTGGCGGTCATTGCACGCCAGACAAAGAAGGCGAGCGCGAGCAGCAGCACTAACAGGGCGCTTAGCAGCGCCGTTCTTTTTACAGCAGAGAGTTGCATATCAGTTTTCCCGACGTGACGTAACAGGTTGAATCAATGTTTGTGGCGGCCAGACGCGATGCGCCAGGCAGAGCGTCAGCAGCACCAGCAGGGCGCCAAAGCCGGTCAGCATCAGCCAGGCATCGCTCAGGCTGAGTACCAGCGCCTGATGTTTCAGCAGAGCGGCAAATCCGCTCAGGTTCTGCACGCTGCTGGCGCTGCCATCCGGCAGCAGGGGCGTGCTGCTGTCTGCCTGCGCGCTGCTGGTCGCGGTCATCAGCCAGCTGCGGCTGGCGGCCTGATCCACCAGCACATGAGAGTGAAACTGTTCGCGATGGCTGATAAACCACTCCACCAGGGTGCTGGCCGCGATGCTGGAAAACCCGCGCACGGTGTTAAACATGGCTGAAGCAAAAGGCCCTTCCGGCGGGGCCACCACGCTGGTGGCGCTCATCAGTACCGGCAGGATCACCATCGGCTGCCCGAACGCCTGCAGGATCTGCATCAGCCAGAAGTTCTGCCGCGCCCAGTCAGTGGTGACCTGCGTGCCCAGCAGGCAGGCAGTGACCAGCAGCAGCACGCCGCAGCACAGTATCCAGCGGCAATCGACCCGGCGAATATTCAGAATGGCAGCGACCAGCGGGGCAATCAGCAGCTGCGGCAGGCCCACCGTCAGCGCCAGCGGGGCAAACTGCAGCGTACGGAATCCCTCAACCTGACCAAAATAGACTGAAGGAAGCGCAGAACCGGAGAGGGCCAGAATCAGCACCGCCATCAGCGCCAGCAGGCCGTGTGCCAGGTTGGGACGACGCAGCATCTGCAGCCTGAACAGCGGCAGCGGATGAAACCACTCGTTGATCAGAAATACCGTCAGCAGCGCCAGCGCGCTCAGCAGCAGCGCGGTAAACAGCGGCGAGCTGAGCCAGTCCAGCCGCTCTCCCTGCGTCAGAGCCAGAATCAGCAGCGCCATGCCGGTGCAGCCGGTGAGCATGCCAAACAGGTCGATCTGCCGAAAGCGCTCCAGGCGCAGCGGATCCTGTGGCAGCCCCCACGCAATCAGCGCCATCGCCAGCAGCATTACCGGGATCACCTGCCAGAATACAAACGCCCAGCCCACCTCATCGGTCCAGAACGCGGCCAGCGAAGCCGCCATATTGGGGCCAAAGGTAGCGGTAAGCGCATAGGCGCCCAGGCCATAGAGTTTGATCGGCGGCGGCAGAAAGCGCAGCGCTACCGTCATCAGCAGCGGCGGCAGCGCACCGCCAAATATCCCCTGCAGCACGCGCAGTGTAATAAACAGTGCCGTATCCTGGGTCAGCGGCAGCACGAGGCCGCACAGCATAAAACCGGCAGCAACCGCCAGCGCAAAACGGCGCAGAGAAAAGGTAACGGCAAACCAGGGTGCAATCATCATCGCGGCGACTTCAGCTGCCTGATAGCCGGAGACAATCCAGCTGCCGCGATCGTGACTGATACCGATCGCAGCGCGGATATCTGCCAGGGCAATATCCGTGACCCGGTCGTTGAGTCCTGACGTCAGTGCCGCGATCAGCACGCCCACCAGCCCGAGAGCCAGGCGCAGTGTAAACGGGTGCGGAGCTGGCGGAGCAGCGGGCGAAGCGGTCATAACAGAACTCTCATGAATTTATGATGCAGTGTATTACGATGTGATACAGGACGCGCATCTTACATGCCGGTATGATGTATTGCAATGTGATACCCGGGTACAAAAGTGCGATCATTCGCGCTACAGTAAAGCAGGCTCAGAAGGAACGCATCATGGTGGGATCTGCCTCAGGCCGTGAGGATGAAAAAGCGGGTGGCATTCAGGTCATTGCGCGTGCGGCAAAAATTTTACATGCGCTGGGCGAACACCCCGGCGGTATGAGTCTGGGCGAAATAGCACAGGTGGTGAACCTGCCGCGCTCTACGGTACAGCGTATTGTGGCAGCGCTCGACAGCGCTCAGCTGGTGCGCAGCAGCGGGGCAAGGGGACTGAGACTGGGTCCGGCTTTGCTGAAACTGATCTCCAGCGTCCATACGGACGTGGTGGAGCTGGCGCGTCCGCTGCTGGAACAGCTCTCAGCAACGGTTAATGAAACCGTCTCGCTGGCGCGCGCCAGCGGGACGCAGCTGGCGATCGTTCATTATGTCGTGGCGCCGCGCGAGCTGCGGGTCGTACCGCGGATGGGGCTTAATCTGCCGCTCTACAGTACCTCCGGCGGCCGGGCGCTGCTGGCGCTGGAGAGCGATGAAGATGTACAGCTGCTGGTGGGCGATGCCTGGCAGGAACTCACGGATAAAACGGTAAAAACGCTGCCGCAGCTGATGGCGCTGATTGCTGAAGTACGCAGCAGTGGCCTGGCGATCGATCGCGGTGAAACGCTTGAAGGGATCACCACCCTGGCGGTCGCCATTGACACACTGTTCGGACGTTTCTCTATCTCGCTGCTGGTTCCCGGCGCGCGCTTTGCGCAACATGAAGCGCGCTATCGCAAAGAGATCATCACCTGTAAAGAGGCGCTGCTGCGCGAAATTGGCAAAATAACCGCTGTGGAGAAGAGGTAACGACTCATGAAAATGTTGTTAATGGCTATCGATAACTCACCGGTCGCGGAGAAAGTGATTGCGCTGACCCTTGAACAGGCGCTGGCGCTCAACGCACCGGTCACGGTGCTGTGCTGTATCGATCCCGCCTATTCAGCCTGCAGCCAGCCTATCGAAATTGACGCCGGTGAAGATCCGGATGATTTTGTCGCGGCAAAAGATGAGCAGAACACCGCCGAGATGGTGGTGCGTCATGCGCTGGCTCCGCTGCTGCGGGCGGGTGTGAATGCCAGAGGCGTCATCCTGGCGGGTGAAGCCGCTGAAACCATTGTGGCGCAGGCTGCAGCACTGCGCGCCAGTATGATTATAATGGGACGCCGGCACCTCTCGCCGCTTAACCGGCTGCTGAAAGGCTCGGTCAGCGCGGCAGTGATCGAACGCGCGACCTGTCCGGTTCTGCTGGACGTGCGTAAGGATTAACGCCGTATTATGACGCTGCTTTTTATTTCGGTGCTGGCCGCTTTTGCATTGCTGGCGCTGGTGATCGTGATGCTGGTACGCACCACGGCGCTGCGTGCCTGGCAGGGTGTGCTGCTGTTTATGCTGCCGCTGGTGGCGGCTAATGCGATCTGGTTTAGCTGGCTGCATCCGCGCCAGGCAGAGAAGGTGCAGGCGGAGGCAGTTGCGCGGCAGCTTAGCGAGGCACCGGGCTACCGTCTGCTGAAGGTTCAGGAGCCGGAGCTATGGCAATTACTGAATCGTGAATTGCTGCACAAGCTGCAGCAGGGTACCTCTGCCGAACGGGCGCTGGGCGACCTGCGGGGCTGGCTGGCTGACATCGTCAATAAACGCATGGCCCGCGCCAGTGATGAGGCGGTCATTGCGTATGTTCAGGTTTCGGTGGAAGAGATGCGCGCGCTGCAGCAGCAGAATCCGCAACGCTGTTTTCAGTTTCTCTATCCGCAGGTCACCGGCGGGATTAATCTGCAGGAGGTGCTGGATCCGGCACTCTATCAGCGCGACAGCGACGCGCTTGAAGCCCTGCTGCTGAGCAGTCAGGGGGCGGAACAGCAGATTGACCGGCCGCTGGCCCGGCGCGATCTGCGTCAGGTAGTTGACCAGCTATACGGTAAATGGGGCAATAAACTTCAGCAGCTCAATCAGCCAGCTGATACCGCCGTTGATCGCAGCGCGTTATGTGCAATGTCTATCGATCTCTACAGCGCTATTCTCGCATTGCCAGCTAAGCGCGCCGCCGGTCTTTTACGTAATATGGTGCACAGTAACGGATAACCGATGAAAAAAAGCCCGCTCAGCGCGGGCACAAAGGTCACTTTGTTACTTTTTTATTATTGATATTACCTGGTGTGGAGCAGACATCGTGTGGTCTGACTGCACTATCGCAGTTGTCATATGATAAGAAAAGCCGTTTGGTTTTATTGATTCAATTGGTAAAATCACTGGTATCAAGACTATTTCGCGCGTTTTCCTATAGTCGCGCAGGGGCATCGTTGTTTACACTGCGACGCCTGAAGAGGACACCTGAATGAAAAATATCGTTACCGGCGCGTTAGCGCTTATTATGCTGGCTGGCTGCAGCGTTAATCAGCCTGGCGGATTTGAACGTGTAGATGAAGATAACACGTCGAACACTGTTCAATATCGTTACGATCCGCATAGCCTTAATCGGGATGCCATGAATGTTGACCTGGCAAATTACTGCAGTGAACGGGGTTTCGATAAAGTGGATTCACTGCCTGCTCAGGACAGTCATCTGCCAGGATTAAAGAAAGCCTGGTATCAGTGTAATTACGCGATTAAAAGCTAAAAAAAGGGCGGGATATATTCCCGCCCTGGTTCTTTCTATTTATTTTTTTATTAGTGCTGTGTGAGCTTTGCCCAATTATCCGTGACGATGCCCGTAGTGGCCATGGTGCCAGCCGCGGTCATGACCCCAGCCAGCGCTGCGGCCACGGTCGTGCTCAATAATACATCCGCTGAGCAAACTGATCATGACCGCCATCGACGTTAATGAAATAAGCTTCTTCATGGAAAGACCTCCTCTTTTCCAGTGAGGTCAGATTACGCCAGAATAGTGGAGTGAAGATGCAGCAAATGTAGATTTATTTATATAACTATTGCCAGATGTGTCAAAATAAAAGAACGGCGAGGCAAATATATCTATTTGAATCGGAATAAGCTGAATAACGCTTTATAATAGCGCGACAATTCTGAAAGGCAATAACCTGGTAACGCTAATGACTTAATAAAAAATGCGGGCGCGGTCTGCTGACCACGCCCGCACATTAATCAATTATGCAGAGCCGGTTTGTTAATTGTCTGACGTCGCGGCTGACGAACACTCAGTGAAAGCAGCAGCGAGATAACCAGCAGCGTCATGATTAAACTAAAGGTAACGGTAAAGCCGCCGAACAGTGAGGCGACCAGCGAACCGAGCACGCTGCCAATACCAAAACCCAGGTAGATTAGCCCGTAATTTTTTGTCAGATTATTCAGGCCAAAGAAGTCACTGATCAGCGCCGGGAAAACGGTGATTGTGCCGCCAAAGCTGAAGGCTACGCAGGCCAGCGAGACAAAAAAGGTGGTTTCATTCATACGGGTAAACAGCAAAATACTCATGCCTGCGAGCGCAATGCATTGCGCCAGTGAGATCACCCGGATACGGGCCATTTTGTCTGACAATACGCCCAGCGTTAACCGGCCGCTAAGGTTGGCAATCGCGATAACCGTTACGGCGCTCGCTGCTATCTGCGGCGTAAGATGCACCATCCCTTCACCAATATCCTTCGCTACGCCAATTACATACAGGCCGCTCATACAGGCAGTAAGAAACATCAGCGCCAGCATCCAGTATTGCGGCAGGCGTATCGCCTGCGCCAGCGTAAAATCGCGGCCGGCATGGTGCGGATTGCTGCTGGCAGTGCGCACCGGCGCATCGCGCATGAGCAGCGCACCGCAGAACATCATGCTCATTGCCAGCACGCCCCAGATCATAAAGGTGTGTTCCAGGCCGACCGCATCCAGCAGGGTGCCGCAGACAAATTTGAAACCCAGACTGCCCAGGCCATAAGCACCGATCGAACAGGCAGAGATAAGACCTTTGCGTTCAGGAAACCACTTTACGCAGTTTGACAGCGTCATCAGGTAGCCTGCGCCATCCGCCAGGCCTACCAGAATACCGGCGCTCAGATAAAGCATCATCAGGTTATCGGCCTGAGCGGTCAGCCAGAATCCGGCTGCCATCAGAATACCGGCCCCGATAGTCACATTACGCACGCCAAAACGCTCCTGCAGTTTGCCTGCCAGCGAGGAGGCGATAGCCAGCCCCAGACTCAGCAACCCAAATGAGAACGCGACCTGACTGACAGATTCGTGCAGTTTATGCGCCAGCGCGCCGTTAAAGAGACTCCAGGTATACACGGAGCCCAGCGCAAGCTGGGTAATGACAGTACCGATCAGAGTCAGTGTGCGGGTACGCCGGTAGTGCGCCGTTGAAGCTGTGGTCATTGTTAATCTCCCGTCCGGGAATATGAAGTCTGCTGGCAGCTTAGCGCGCACGCGCGAGGCAGTGGCCGGATCCCGCCTCAGCCGCCGGGAACAGAGAATGAAATGCCATTTTTCCGGTATGAATGGCAGCGGCATGACAATTCACGTCACGCTGTTTCGCCTGATGAACATATGTAAGCAGGTGTGTTGAGCGCGGCGATTTTCCTGCAGAGTCCGGGAGGTTTGCCAGGCTTACATTTCAACCAACGGGAGGAAATATGAAAGACCGGGCATATGAATCCGTATCGAGTGGAGATGAGGTCTGCTGTCTTATCGGTCAGGCGGTGATCGAATTAAGCGATGAACATCAGCCTGTCAACAAAGCCACGCTGTCATTAAAGCTGCTGGCTATGGCCGATCGTGACAGCGATGATGAGCGGGTAATGCTGTACTGGATCGCCAGAAAAGCCCTTAATCAGCCACAGCAGCTTCAGTCCGGCGCAGGTGGCTGGCGTTAGAGGATGAGCAGAGCGGGCTGCACGCCCGCTTCTGCTGTCAGGCCAGCCGCAGTGCGCGGCGCACCGGCCAGCGCATAAACATCACCAGGTTGCCCAGCAAAATCAGCGTCAGTCCCGCCACGGCATTAGCGTGCCACTGATAGCCTTCATAAATTGTCGAGAGCGTCAGCGCAACCAGCGGAAAAAGTAGCGTACTGTAGGCCGCCTGACTGGCACCGATGCGACCCACCAGCGTGAAGTAAGCGCCAAATCCAATCACAGAACCAAACAGCGCCAGATAACTCATCGCGCCCAGCCACTGCAGATTGCGCGGCAGCTGCAGCGCATCGCCATTAAGCCATGCCATTACCGCCATGATCAGCGCGCCGTAGAGCATGGCGTAACTGTTAGTGGTGAGAATATCGCGCTGGCGGCGCTGATGCCGGGCTGAAATCATATTACCCAGCGAAAAGCCAAAGGTGCCCAGCGCACTCAGGCCCGCGCCCCATAACAGCTGCGGCGAGGGGTGCGCCGCACGGATATCAGTCCAGAAGAGCGCGACGATACCGCTCATACCGAGCAGCGCGGCAGGCAGCAGGCGCAGCGGCGGGCGCTGACCAAAAAAGAGCCAGCCGTTAAGCGCGTTGAAGATCACCGCCATGGAAAAAATCACCGACTCCAGACCGGTGCTAATCCACGCTGCCGCATGATAGAAACAGACAAAGTTAAAGCCAAACACGCAGCCTCCCTGCAGCAGACAAAACAGATGATCGCGCGTATCCAGCGATCGCAGACGGCGGCAAAGCGTCAGCAGCACCAGCATCAGCAGCGAAGCAAAGAGAAATCGCCAGAATACCGCGACATAGACCGGCGTAGTGGCCGCGTCCTGCTGCAGAAAGATCGCCAGCCAGGTGGTGCCCCAGATCAGTACCACGCTCAGATACAGCACTATATTCATTGTTATTACTCCGGCAGGGAGGGGAGTGCAGTATCCTCACTTGCGCGTACGGACGCTTGCACCGTATTGCGCAGCACTTGCAAAAACTTGCGCTTTTTCACTCACAGACCGGCTGCAGCGCTGTTTTCCGTCGTGCGGACGCGTAAACTGCTGTTTAACCGCTGCAGATGTGATGTGCGCCATGTCCGATTACCAGACTTTTACCATGCTAAAAAACCGTAAGGCTCAGCTGCGCGACAGCGTACCGCTCTCGGGCGGTATCCGGCTGGCAGCCTGGTTTAATAGCGGTGACCGCGTCACCAACCACAGCGATCATCATACCCTGAGCCTGTATACCGAAGAGGGTTATGATACCTGGCATAAAACGCCACACGGGTGGCGCAACGGCGGCGCGCCGGATCGTTTCTGCCTGATGCCGTCCGGTATGGAGTCAACCTGGGATTTACGGGCCGATCTTTCATTTGTGCATCTCTACTGCACCGATACACATTTACGTCAGCTTGGTGAACAGATCTGGGATCGCTCGCCGGCCAGCCTGAATCTGCAGGAAAAGATTTTTGCTGATGACGATCGTATTACCCAGCTTTACCGCCATTTTTTACTCAGCGTCAGCTGGCAGCAGCCCGCCAATCAGCTGATGCTGAGCAGCGCATCGACGCTGCTGCTGACGCATCTGCTGCATCGCTACAGCGATGTGCAGTGGCAGCTGCCCGCCGTGCGGGGCGGCCTGGCACCCGCCGTGCTGCGCCGGATCATTGCCCTGATTGATGCGCAGCTCGATCAGCCGCTGACGCTGGCGCGGCTGGCCGCAGAAGCTGCGCTCAGCGAATATCATTTTGCGCGTATGTTTCGCAGCAGCACCGGCAGCGCGCCGCACCAGTATGTGATGCAGCGCCGCATGGCGGTGGCGAAAGAGCTACTGATGCACAGCACGCTGCCGCTGACTGAGATTGCGCTGCGCTGCGGCTTTCACTCTGCCAGCCATTTCAGTAACCGGTTCCGTCAGCTGCATGGCGTGGCCCCGTCAGCGTGGCGGCAGGGCTATAGCCGGTAAAAAACGCGTTATCAGGGGATCACTTCACCCCGCACGATAACTTTGCCCGGCTTACTGTCACTCTCATTGATGCGCCGGATAGCCAGATTCAGCGCCTGCCAGGCGATGCTCTGCAGATCGTGTGCGATGCAGGGAAAGTGAAAGCCATAAATATCCGCCTGCGTAACCTCGTCAATGCTGAAGAGTTTTACCTGCTGCTGCAGACTGAGTGAGTGATCGATGCAGGCTTTAATAATGCCGAGTGAGATCTGATTGTTACAGCCCACAAAGTAGTCAGGGGCAGGGTGATGGTTCAGCCAGCGTCGGGTCTCCTGCCAGGCTGCATCCATAAAAAAGTCAGCGTAGAGCACTTCCAGCGAGGCAGCTTTGCCCTGCAGCGCGGCCTGCAGACCGAGCACCCGCTCACGTGCAACGTTCGACTTTTCGGGACCGGAGACCACCACAATACGCTGTGCCCCCTGTTCCGCCAGCCAGCGACCGGTCTGCAGGCCACAGTCGAGGTTATCAATATAGACACCGCTGCAGTGAGAAACCTGCAGTTCACGATCGACCAGCACCACCGGTATATTCAGCGTCTCCAGCCGCGTCATATAGGCCGGATGATAGTGAAGATCGTTGGAAATCACCGACAATATAATGGCATCAACGTTATACCCGATTAGCCTGTCGATGATACGGTTCTCATTTTCCTGCGACTCACAGGAGTCAAACACCAGCGTATCGTAGCCCAGCTTATTCGCCTCCAGCGTCATCAGACGCGTCAGGCCGCCAAAGAAGGGGTTAGCCATATCGGGATTAACGATGCCAATAGTTTTGCTGCTTTTTGCCCGCAGGCTGCGCGCCGCCGTATTCATCACATAGCCTAACTGCTCTGCGGTAGCATGAATGCGCTGCAGCGTCTCCGGATGCACTTTTTCCGGTTGTGAAAAGGCGCGTGAGGCGGTAATTTTGCTCACGTTTGCCTGGGCAGCAACGCTTGCCAGCGTTGCCTTGCGTCCCCGTCCTGCTGCCAAGTCTGGCTCCTTAATCAACCCTGTCATTTTGTATCATGAGTCAATCATGGCAGATCGTTTAGCGTTAAGCGATCTCGCTGCGTTATGCGAGTCGTCTGACGCGCGGGTCCGTGAAAATATCCAGGTCGTCGCGGCTTTCTGATGAAAACTCCGAGACAACGGCCCCCTGTTCACCCGCCTGAAACCAGTGCCGCGTATCGGGTTTAATCGTGTACTGTTCGCCCGGACGCAGCAGAATATAGCGGCTGCAGGTATAGGCGGTTTCGCTGCCGGCAGGCACCTGACAGCGCTGAGAGCCCGCCGCATCGTTTGGCGTGAGCTGCTCATCATCGACAAACAGATAGACTTCGCCCCAGCGACAGCGAAAGGTCTCCTGCTTGCCTGGCGTACCGTTAAACGGCGGATGCCGATGCTCAGGGCAGGTCTGGCGGGGAAACAGCACCAGTTCTTTAGCGCAATAGCGCGGTTCATTGATATAGGTTAACAGCTGCAAACCTGAAGCGGGGTAGTCGTCCAGGCCGAAAGTGGCAATTTCAATTTTCTCCTGCTCTGCAGGGGTAAGAACAATATTCGCCTGCTGCAGAAATGCCAGGGTGCGCTCAATCGCCTGCGGATAATCGGTCATGCGGTTTCTCCTGTAATGATATCGATACCATTAAAGCGTGTTCCGCTTATGATCTTCTGTGATCCCGATCTGCAATTCGCCGGGTCAGTGACGAGAGCATGGTTTCAAATCGGGATTATTGAGTCTGCATCACAGTTTTAGCGTTTTTTTTACGTCACTATCGCCGCATTGAAATGATATCGATACCATTAAAATGAATCCGGGGGCGTTAATGAAAGCATTAGTTCTGAGTCAGGCAGGCCACATTGCGATTGAAGATCGGGAATTTGATGAGGTGCTGGGCGATGACGATGTCAAAATCAAAATTCACTCAGTAGGCATTTGCGGCAGCGATGTTCACTACTACAAACATGGCCGGATTGGTCCGTTTGTGGTGGAGGCACCGATGGTGCTGGGCCATGAAGCTGCCGGCATTGTGCTGGAGACCGGAAAAAACGTCACGCACCTGAAAGCAGGCGATCGCGTCTGTATGGAGCCCGGGATCCCGGATTTGAATTCCGATCAGTCGCGTGCGGGTCTCTACAATCTCGATCCCGCCGTACGCTTCTGGGCGACGCCGCCGGTGCACGGGTGCCTGCGTGAAACGGTCATTCATCCCGCGGCGTTCACCTTTAAACTGCCGGAAAATGTCAGCTTCCGCGAAGGAGCCATGGTTGAGCCGCTGGCGGTGGCAATGCAGGCCGCGACCAAAGCCGGGATCAAACCCGGCGATATTGGCCTGGTGCTGGGTGCCGGACCCATCGGCGTGGTGACTGCGCTGGCAGCGCTGGCAGGTGGCTGTTCTGATGTGATCATCTGCGACATGTTTGATGAAAAGCTGGCCGTGGCGGCGGAGTATGAAGGGCTGCACGCCATCAATATCAAAACCGGCGATCTGGCCGGCAAAGTCTCTGAACTCACCAGCGGTAACGGTGCGGACGTGGTGTTTGAATGCAGCGGGGCTAAACCTGCTATTGCCACGCTGGCTGAACACGCGGCGCCGGGTGCGACGGTGATTCTGGTGGGTATGCCGGTGGACGCCGCGCCGATGGACATTGTTGCGGCCCAGGCCAAAGAGCTGACCTTCAAAACCATTTTTCGCTACGCCAATATGTATCCCCGCACGCTGCGCCTGTTGAGCAGCGGCAAGCTGCGGGTAGAGCCGCTTATCAGCCATACCTATAAATTCGCCGACAGCGTTGAAGCGTTTGATCGCGCCGCCGCGGGTCATGCGGCAGATATCAAAATCATGCTGGAGATGGAGTGACGCATGGCGCTCTATGCAGGCATTGATTGCGGCACGCAGGGAACGCGTGTGGTCATTGTGAATAGCGAGCAGGGGGCGATTGTCGGCGAAGGCAGCGCGCCGCACCGGCTGCAGAGCGACGCAGATGGCACACGTGAACAGCATGCCAGCGAGTGGATTGACGCGCTGGTCACGGCATTCCATCAGGCAGCATCAGACGCCGGTATCGATACACAGCAGATTACTGCGCTGAGTGTCTCTGGTCAGCAGCACGGCTTTGTAGCGCTGGATGAAGCCGGAGCAGTGCTGCACCCGGTAAAGCTGTGGTGCGACACCGCCACCGATGCGCAGAACAGCTGGCTGCTGCAGCAGCTGGGAGGGATCAGCGGTGCGCTGGCGCAGCCAGGGCTTGTTCCGGCGACCGGCTACACCGCGTCGAAAATTCTCTGGCTGAAGCAGCAGCATCCGGCGCTGTGGGCGCGTTTACACACCGTGTTACTGCCGCACGATTACCTTAATTTCTGGCTAACCGGCGAACGGGTGATGGAGTATGGCGACGCCTCCGGCACCGGCCTGCTGGATATCCGCCGCCGCCGCTGGGATCGGCACACGGTGGATCTTATCGATCCGGATGGCCGGCTGTGGCAGGCGCTGCCGCCGCTGGCTGCTGCGCACGACTGTATCGGCACCCTGCAGCCGGAAGCCGCGCAGCGTCTGGGATTACGCCCTGCGGTGCGGGTGGCGACAGGCGGCGGCGATAATATGATGGCCGCCATCGGGTCCGGCAATATTGCGCCGGGCACGGTAACGCTAAGCCTCGGCACATCCGGCACGCTGTTCGCCTGCAGTGACACGCCTGTAATCGACGAGAACGGGCTGATTGCCAGCTTTTGCTCCAGCACTAACCGCTGGCTGCCGCTGATTTGCACCATGAATGTTACCTCTGCAACCACGCTGATCCAGACGCTGCTGGCAGAGGATATTGCCGGCTTTAATCAGCTGCTGAATCAGGCAGAGCCGGGAGCGGAGGGCATTGAGATGCTGCCGTTTTTTAATGGCGAGCGCACGCCGCCTCTGCCCCATGCGCAGGCGAGTCTGCATAACCTGAATGCCGTGAATTTTACCCGCGCGAACCTCTGCCGCGCCGCCGTGGAGAGTGCGACCTACGGATTACGTTACGGACTCGACCTGTTCCGGCAGCAGGGCATCAGCGCGCAGGAGATCCGCCTCACTGGCGGTGGCTCACGCAGCAGCGGCTGGCGGCAAATTGTTGCCGACGTCATGAATTGTCCGGTGGTCTCGCTGCGCATCCCTGAAACCGCCGCGCTGGGCGCAGCAATTCAGGCGATGTGGGCCAGCGCGCTGCTGGATAACCCTGCACAGCAGCCGGATGCGTTACTGCAGTCGCTGTGTCAGCGCTTTGTCACGCCGGATGAAAGCACCCGCGCCGTACCGGATCCCGCTCGCCATCAGGCCTATGAAACGCATTATCAGCGCTATCTGAACCGTCTCAGCAGTACTTATCCGGAGGTGGCATTGTGACACGAAATAACCAGGAGATGCTGCTGGAGGTCACGGGGATCCGCAAAGCGTTTGGCCCGGTTGTGGCGCTGAAAAACGCGGAATTTGCGCTGCGCCCCGGGTCAATTCATGCTCTGTGCGGCGGCAACGGTGCCGGAAAATCGACCTTTCTCAGCATCCTGATGGGGTTTATCCAGCCCGACGCCGGAGAGATTTTTATTCGCGGCAGGCGCTGCAGCTTTGCTCATCCGCGCGACGCGCTGGCTGCCGGTATCGCGATTGTGCAGCAGGAGCTAAGCGCGATTCCGGACCTGACGGTGGCCGAGAATATCTGGCTGGGACGCGAACCGCGCCGGTTTGGTTTTGTTGACTTTGCCACGCTCAATCAGCGCACCCGCGTGCTGCTGGAGGAGCTCGATTTTGACATCTCTGCTACCGAAAAAATGCGTAACCTCAGCGTTGCCGGGCAGCAGCTGGTGGAGATCGCCAAAGCGCTCTCTCACGCGAATGCTGACATCATCATCATGGATGAACCGACTTCAGCGATTGGCGAAGAGGATGCGCAAAAAATCTTTCAGACTCTCGCCCGGCTGGCGCAAAAGGGCAAAGGCATTATTTATGTCTCCCACCGCCTCTCTGAGATTTTTCAGATTGCCGACAGCTATACCATCTTTCGCGATGGCGCCTGGGTGCAGGAGGGCATGCTGGCCGACATCACGCGTGAACAGCTGATTGAACAGATCATTGGCGGAGAATATGAGAGTGAGTTTGCCAAGTTCAATCAGCCGGGCGATGAGGTGATGATGGAGGTAAAAAACCTGCGCTGGCGTAACAAAATCAACGATATCAGCCTGCACCTGAAGCGGGGCGAAATCCTCGGCATCTACGGGCTGGTTGGCTCCGGGCGCAGCGAGTTTCTCGATTTGCTGTTTGGTATTGAACACGCAGACAGCGGCACCATCCGGCTGGGCGAGGTGGTACTGGGTCGCCATTCACCGAAAGAATCGATCCGGCACGGCATCGCTTATGTCACAGAAGATCGTAAAGCGACCGGCCTGGTGCTCTGTCGTTCGATTCGGGAAAACATCAACATCGCCTCATTTGGCGCCATCTCCCGCGCCGGCTTTATCAGTGAGAAGCAGGAGCAGGCGCGCAGCCTGGAGATGATCAAACGCTTTAACGTCCGAACGCCGGATGCCGAACAGCTGGTGGGCAATCTCAGCGGCGGCAATCAGCAAAAAGTCGTGCTGGGGCGCTGGGCGTTACTCAATCCGGAGGTACTGCTGCTGGATGAGCCTACCCGGGGTATTGATGTCGGTGCAAAGAAAGAGATTTACCGCTTTATGTCTGAGTTTGCATTGAAAAACAAGGGGATCGTAATGGTCTCCTCAGAGCTGTCGGAAATCATCGGCATGAGCGATCGCATTCTGGTGTTCCGCGACGGGCAGCTGGCGGGAGAATTAAGTGCGGCTCAGGCGACGCAGAGTGAACTGATGAAGCTGGCGGTTTAACAGAGAGACAATGTTATGAACACCACACATTCCATGCCTTCCGGCATCTCATTTTTTACACGCAATAAAAGACGTATGCACAAATACGGCATCATCATCGCGTTTTTTGTGCTTTGCCTGATTGTGGCAGCCGTCGGCGAGCTGCAGGTCGCTAATGGCGCCTGGAGCAGCAACTATTTTCTCAGTAATGAAAATATGCTGATTGTGCTGCGCCAGGTCTCTATCAACGGCATTTTAGCGATCGGTATGACCTTTGTAATTATCACCGCCGGCGTCGATCTGTCGGTGGGATCGGTGCTGGCGCTGAGCGGCATTGTTGCTGCGCGATTTGCCACTAACAACAGCGGCATGGCAATCGGCGATACGGCGCATGCCGTGATGGTCCCGATGATTGTCGCGTTAGGTATTGGCATTGTCTGTGGCCTGATCAACGGTACCGTGCTGGCGCGTTACCGCCTGCAGCCGTTTATCGTCACTATGGGCATGCTCTCTGCTGCCCGCGGCCTCACGATGCTGACCACCGGCGGCAACCCGGTTTCACAGCTTAACAGTGATTTTCGCTGGCTCGGCAACGGCTACATGGCCGGCATACCCGTACCGGTCATTATCTTTGTTGTGCTGTTTGGCCTCGCCTGGCTGCTGCTCAATAAAACCTTACTCGGACGCTACGTCTATGCCGTTGGCGGCAACCCGAAAAGTGCCCGTACGTCAGGCATCAGCGTCGTGGGCATAAAAGTCATGGTTTACACCCTGTGCGCCGCGCTGGCCGGGATCGCCGGGCTGATCCTCACCGCACGCACCGGATCGGCACAGACTAACGCGGGCGCAGGCTATGAACTCGATGCGATTGCTGCGGTAGTGATTGGCGGCACCAGTATGGCTGGCGGTGTCGGTACGCTTGTTGGCACCTTTTTTGGTGTGCTGATCATCGGCGTAATGAATAACGGCCTGGATTTGCTGGGGGTGCAGTCTTACTACCAGCAGATTATCAAAGGCGCCCTGATTGTAGTGGCTGTACTGCTCGATCCGTCGCGTAAACAACAGCGCGATTAACCTCTGAATAGATAAACCCTGCCAGGAGAAAACAATGAAAATAAGATCTATCGCTCTGTTAACTTCAGCCCTGACGCTGGGCGCGATTAGCATAGCGCAGGCTGCACCCGTAAAGATTGCTGTACTGATGTATGGCAATAAGGCGGAATTCGTTCAGCTGATGGAGCGCTACGGTAAAGCGCATCCGGCAGTAAAAAGCGGCGAAGCTGTACTCACCTTTTACGATGGTCGTTATGACGCGTCGGTGCAGAATGACCAGGCGGCGACCGCTATCCAGACGCGCGCCGACGCCATTATCGTGAACCCGATGGACTATGAAGCCAACATCGATATTGTGACCAATGCTAACGAAGCCAAAATTCCGGTGGTGGTCACCAACGCCCGTCTGAACACGGAAGAGATGACGTCAGAAGTGGTCTCTAATGATGAGCTGGGCGGCTATCTGGAGGCCAAAGCGGTTCTGGATAAGCTGCAGTGCAAAACCAAAAAGGTCAATGTCGTCATCATCGAAGGACCGAAGGGCGGCAGCGGTGAGATCCAGCGCGGCAAAGGCAATGACAAAGCGATAGCGGAGTGTGGTCCGGGACAGGTTACCGTACTGGAGAGAAAAACAGCCAACTGGTCACGCGCAGAAGCACAGCCGCTGATGGAGAACTGGCTGCAGAAGCATCGCGGTAAAATCAACGGTGTGATCGGCCAAAACGATGAGATGGCGCTGGGTGCTATTGAAGCGATTAAAGGCGCGGGTCTGAACGTTAACGATTTCGCGATTGCGGGTGTGGATGGCGTGTCTGATGCCATTCATGCCGTTCAGGCGGGTGAAATGGTCTCTATTCTGCAGGATGCGAAAGGCCAGATGCAGGGCGCCATTGATGTCGCGCTGCGCGCAGTAAAAGGTGCAGGCTACCAGCCGCAGTCTGACATCTGGCAGCAGTATGCCAAAGATCTCGCCTGGGACGGCGGCACGAAAAAACACTACTACATCCCGTGGACCACGGTCACTGCGGATAATGCGCAGCAGCTGCTGGATGCACGTAAGTAATCAACGCGACGGTGAGCAGGCTGTCTGCCTTCAGACAGCCTGTTAACATCGTTTACTCGTTGCCCCATTCGTTCAGGAAGTTCGCCACATCATCAATGCGCGCGTCAGCAATTCCCGCCTCGCGCGCCATCTCATGCTGCGCTTCTTCACTGATCTCCTGATGATTATTCAGGCGGGTGATCAGCAGCTGGAAGTAGTGCGCCAGCGGGTCGCGCTCGGCTTCACTCACCGGTTTTTCACACTCTTCAGCGTAAGCGTCAGCGATATCGTAATACTTCAGATCAATCTCATGTTTCATGGTGCGCTCCGGAAACGGGGGAGGGTTCAGATGCCAGCGGCATCATTTAGCGTAAATCATACCACTCCTGCCGGCATTTTCCCGCCTGCCGTAAAAGGCCGCGGAATGCCCGGTAAATCAGAGGCGTTATTACCCTCAGAATAAATATATTTCTGACCCGCCATTATCAGAATAACGGCAGCGTAATAAACCGGCACAGGGTAAAACGGCATAACATCGTATTCTAAACTTTTAATAGCGGTGTTATCGTTGTGTTGCGCTGATGTACTTTATATACGTGGATACTGTTTTATGGCGAAATTAATGACCTCCCTGACGCTGTGTTCAGGGCGAATGACGCACGGAGAGCGACGCGTCGCCCAGCGGCTTGAATCGCATCTCGGCGACGATTGCCTTGTCTGGTATGACATTCCGGTTGGACGCCAGTACCGGCATCCTGACTTTGTTATTATCGATCCCGACAACGGACTGATTTTCCTTGAGGTCAAAGACTGGAAGCTAAGTACATTGCAGCATGCGGACCCGCAGCGGGTGACGCTGAGAAACGCCCAGGGCGAAACGCAGGCGCAAAATCCGCTGCTGCAGGTCAGAGAGTATGCCTGTGCAACCGTCGAACAGTTATCTCAGGATCCGAAACTGCAGCAGAAAACAGGCCTGTATAAAGGAAAGCTGAATATGGCCTGGGCTTATGGTGTGGTGTTTACCAATATTACCCGCCAGCAACTGACATCACTTTCAGCCGATGGCGTGGTTGAATCTATATTTCCGCAGGCGCTGACGATTTGTCAGGATGAAATGACAGAGTCTGTCTCTGTTTCTGCGTTTCGCGCTAAAATTTCCGGACTGTTTACTACCCGTTTCAGACCCGCAATAACACCCGCTATGCGGGATATACTGCGCCGGCATCTTTTTCCGGAGATCGCTATTACGGTAAAAAATAAGCGCAGTAATATTTACCGGGTAATGGATCTGCAGCAGGAGGTGCTGGCGCGTAATCTTGGCGAAGGGCATCGTGTCATACATGGCGTGGCCGGTTCCGGTAAAACGCTGATCTTACTCTACCGCTGTTTATATCTTTCCGAGACCACCACGCGCCCTGTACTGGTGCTCTGTTTTAATATCATTCTGGCTAACTATATCCGTGAGTGCATCGCGGCCAGAGGGCTATCGGATAAAGTACACGTCTATCATTTTCATGACTGGTGCGCGACGGCCGCCCGGACCTTTAAGCTGAATATGAGCGGGGAAGGGCGCTATTATGATAACTGCTTCGCGGCGCTGGAAAATGCGGTTAACAGCGGCACCGTCGGGGATGCGGGGTACGATGCGGTGCTGGTGGACGAAGGGCATGATTTCGACCGGCGCTGGCTTTCACTGATTGCCCGGCTGTTTGATAACACCCGCCGCTCGCTGCTGCTGATGTACGATGATGCCCAGTCTCTGTACCGGCGTGAAAAAGCGCTGAATTTCTCGCTGGCAAGCGTGGGCATCCAGGCGCAGGGGCGTACCTCTATCCTTCGGGTAAACTATCGCAATCCGCGGCGCATCCTCAATTTTGCCTATGCTTTTTCACGCGACTACTTTGACCAGCATCATAATCAGGAGCTTCCGCTGGTACTGCCGGAAGCCTGCGGCGAAGAAAACAGCGACATTCCCGATATCGAACAGTGTCAGTCTGCAACAGATGAAGCGCGTCGCGTTGTGGCATGGCTGAGAGAAAAATATGCGTCTGCAGGCCGCTGGGGCGACATGGCGGTACTGTGTCCCACGCATTTTTCAGCAGACAGACTCATCGATCTGCTGAAGCAGCATGCGATCCCTGCCGCCGTGAGCTTTACGACAGAAGACAAAAAACGCTATTCGCATCGGGAGGATGTGGTACATCTTCTGACCTTTCAGAGCAGCAAAGGGCTGGAGTTCCCTTACGTTGCCGTGATCAATGCTTCATTTGTTCATAAAGGGGCTGAAGATGAGTCTGAGGCTATTCCGGCGCTGTATGTGGCCTTTACGCGTGCAACCCAGGCGCTACTGGTCACCTGCTACAAAGAAAACAGCATCAGTCAGCAGCTGTCGAAATTTGCCGGTATGGATTTGCAGGATGAGGGGGATATGGCGTCCCCTGCAGGAATCGAACCTGCAACTAGCCCTTAGGAGGGGCTCGTTATATCCATTTAACTAAGGAGACATCCGGAGACGCAGTATACCCGTATGTCTCCCGGATGTTAACCGGGCGCGGCGTGATTGCTCATTCTGTCAGCAGCGCCGCGCCCGGAAGAGCGGGTTACTCAGTCTGCTCTCCGGCAGCGTTCTTCTCTTCTGCTTTTTCGCGGCGTTTTTGATCCGCCCGCGCCTTCGCTTTCGCCTCTTCGCTCATGTCGTTGCGGATCTGCGCATGGCTGATCAGGGCAAAAATCAGCGTGCCGCCGGTGATGTTACCGAGCAGCGTGGGCAGCGCAAATGGCCAGAAAAACTCCTGCCACGGCACCGTGCCCGCAAAGACCAGATAGAGCACCTCGACTGATCCGACTACGATATGCGCCAGATCGCCCAGCGCCACCAGCCACGTCATCATAATGATGATCAGCAGTTTGGCATTTTCCGCATGCGGGATCATCCAGACCATGGTGGCGATGATCCAGCCGGAGATCACGGCATTCGCGAACATCTCGCCCGGCGTGTTTTCCATCACCTTTTCACTGATGGCCGTAAACGCCTGGCGCGTCGCCTCATCAAAAATGGGCATGTAGTTAAAGGCCAGCGCCGCCAGCCCGGTACCAATCAGATTGCCCAGCAGCACCAGCCCCCACAGGCGCAGCAGCAGCATAAAATTGCTGCCGGTGGGCTTGTGCATAACCGGCAGCACCGCCGTCACGGTGTTCTCGGTAAACAGCTGCTGCCGCGCCAGGATCACAATCACAAAGCCAAAGGTGTAGCCAAAGTTCTCCAGCAGAAAGGCGCCGGGGACACCCTCAAGATGAACCTGAAAGATCCCTTTCGCCATCAGCGACGCGCCCATTGAGAGGCCTGCGGCGATAGCTGACCACAGCAGCGCCATGCCGTCACGCTCTAACTCTTTCTCTCCATCCTGCCGTATCTCTTCATGAATCGCCGCTGCCCGCGAGGGCAGGGCCTCTTCATCAACTTCAATCTCAGTGCCTTGCTCTTTTTCTTCGCTGTCTACGTCATTGTCGTGTTCAGCATGTGATGGCGATGGCTTCATGTTTGCTCCTGGTGATAGTGCCAATGCGTAATAAGCGTAGACGGTTTTAGCAAGCCTGAAATGTTACGAAGAATTTCTTCAAGCGTAACAAAATTTTAACCGCGCCGCTTTTTTACACAGTTTTCGGATTTAAAGACCGTAAACAGGTGCGTGGAGCGAAATGAGAGCACGGTCACACTCTTCGGCGGACTGCAACAGTGTGATATTATCGCCGCCTCATTTTTTGCGGTGATGCGCCCCTCTATGTTCGACGTCATTAATCTCTCATGCGTTCGCGATGAGCGAATGCTGTTTCACGGACTGAGCTTCCATGTCCGGCCAGGTGACCTCGTGCAGATAGAAGGGCCGAACGGTGCCGGCAAAACCTCACTGCTGCGTCTGCTGGCCGGGCTAAGCCGGGCAGAAGAGGGCGAAGTGCGCTGGCAGGGCGAAACGCTGCAGCGACAGCGTGAAATATGGCAACAAAACCTGCTCTATCTTGGCCATCAGCCTGGCGTAAAAGCGGTACTCTCCCCGCTGGAAAATCTGCGTTTCTGGCACGGCGACAGCAGCCAGGCGGCGCTGTATGCGGCGCTGGAGCAGGTCAGCCTGACCGGCTATGAAGAGGTACCGGTGGCGCAGCTTTCTGCCGGGCAGCAGCGGCGCGTCGCGCTGGCACGCCTCTGGCTCAGTTCAGCCCGACTGTGGATCCTGGATGAACCGCTGACTGCGATCGATAAAGCTGGCGTGGAAACACTGATGGCACGCTTTAATCAGCACGCCAGTCAGGGCGGGGCGGTGATCCTCACCACGCACCAGGAGCTGCCCGCCGCCGCGCTACGTAAAATACGCCTGAGCGGGGAGTGGCAATAATGCTGCTGCGTATTATCCGGCGTGAACTGAAAATTGCGTTTCGCAGCGGGGCTGAAGTGATCAATCCGCTGTGGTTCTTTCTGATTGTCATTACGCTGTTTCCGCTCGGCATCGGGCCGGAACCGCAGCAGCTGGCGCGTATTGCGCCCGGCGTGGTCTGGGTCGCCGCTCTGCTGGCTTCGCTGCTGGCGCTGGAGCGTCTGTTCCGCGACGATTTCCTTGACGGGTCGCTGGAACAGCTGCTGCTGTTGCCGGCGCCGCTACCGGTCACGGTGCTGGGTAAAGTGATCGCACACTGGCTGGTCACCGGCCTGCCGCTGATCCTGCTGTCGCCGCTGGCGGCTCTGCTGCTGTCGCTGGACATGGCAGGCTGGCGCGCGCTGGCGCTGACGCTGCTGCTGGGTACGCCGACGCTGAGCTTTCTTGGTGCTATCGGCACCGGTCTGACAACGGGATTACGGCGCGGCGGCGTGCTGCTCAGCCTGCTGGTGCTGCCGCTGACCATTCCGGTGCTGATTTTTGCCAGTGCGGCTATCGATGCCGCCGGGCAGGGGCTGCCAGTTGGCGGCTATCTGGCGGTTCTGGGTGCGATGCTGACGGTGAGTGCGACGCTCTCGCCGTTTGCCACCGCGGCGGCGCTGCGAATCAGCCTGCAGTAATGCGCTTCCTCAGAGAAGCCATTCCGTCTTTATTATTAAGTGTGAGCAATGCAAATGTGGAAATGGATACATCAGTGGGCAAGGCCGGAGCGCCTTTATCAGCTATGCGGGCGCCTTATTCCTGGCATGGCGATTGCCGCAGCCGGCGCGCTGCTGCTTGGCTGGGGATGGGGGTTTGGCTTCGCACCGGCTGATTATCAGCAGGGCAACAGCTTCCGGATTATGTACCTGCACGTACCCGCTGCCATGTGGTCAATGGGGATCTACGCCTCCATGGCGATTGCCGCCTTCACCGGTCTGGTATGGCAGCTGAAAATGGCTGACCTGGCCGCCGCCGCCATGGCGCCGGTGGGCGCTGCGTTTACCTTTATTGCACTGGTCACCGGCTCTGCATGGGGCAAACCGATGTGGGGAACCTGGTGGATCTGGGATGCGCGCCTCACCTCAGAGCTGGTGCTGCTGTTCCTTTATATGGGCGCGATGGCACTCTGGCTCGCTTTTGACGATCGCCGCACAGCGGGCCGCGCCGCCGGTATCCTGATCCTCGTCGGCGTGGTGAACCTGCCGATCATTCATTTTTCCGTACAGTGGTGGAACACGCTGCATCAGGGCTCATCCGGTCTGCTGCAGCAGGCGATCGATCCCGCTATGCGCACGCCGCTGCGCTGGTCAATTCTCGGCTATCTGCTGCTGTTTATCACGCTGACGCTGATGCGGCTGCGTAATTTGATTTTACTGACTGAACGGCATCGTCCGTGGGCTATCGCGCTGGCGCAGCAGGGGGAAAAAGCATGAGTCCGGCCTTCTCCTCCTGGAGTGAATTCTTTGCCATGGGCGACTACGCCTTTTTTGTCTGGCTGTCGGTGGCCTGCACCCTGATCCCGCTGCTGGGTCTGGTGCTGCATACGCTGCTGCAGCGTCGTCGTTTGCTGGCAGAGATCCGTCAGCGTCAGGCGCGGGAACAGCGTGTGCGTGCGGCACAGACTAAACAGCGCGCGCGCGCTGCCGGGGAGGCAGGATGAATATCCGTCGTCGTAACCGTCTTTTGGTGGTGCTGGCTATTCTGACCGGCCTTGGCCTGGCGACCGCCCTGGTGATGTATGCCCTGCGCTCAAACATCGATCTGTTCTATACGCCGGGCGAAATTATCAATGGCAAAGGCGACGCGCAGCTGAAGCCGGAAGCGGGACAGCGCCTGCGCGTGGGCGGTATGGTCATGCCTGGCAGCGTAAAGCGCGATCCGCAATCGCTGGCGGTGACCTTTAGCCTTTATGACGCCCGAGGCGTGGTCAGCGTCAGCTATAACGGCATCCTGCCCGATCTGTTCCGTGAAGGGCAGGGGGTCGTGGCGCAGGGAGTCCTGCAGGCAGGTAATGTCATCAGCGCCCGGGAAGTGCTGGCAAAGCACGATGAAAAATATACGCCGCCGGAAATTCAGGACGCGATGAATAAAAACCATACCGGCGCGGCAGCGCGCTATCAGCCGGCGGGTAATCAGCCATGATGCCGGAAATCGGAACCTTTCTGCTCTGCCTGGCGCTGGGCCTGGCGCTGCTGCTGAGTATTTATCCGCTGTGGGGGGCCGCGCGTCAGGATGCGCGGCTGATGGCGCTCGCACGACCGCTGACCTGGGGCATGTTTTTAAGCATTGCCGCCGCCTTTATGGTGCTGGTGCACGCGTTTGTGGTGAACGATTTCACCGTCGCGTATGTTGCGACTAACTCGAATACGCTGCTGCCGGTCTACTATCGCATCGCCGCGACCTGGGGGGCGCATGAAGGCTCGCTGCTGCTGTGGGTACTGCTGCTCAGCAGCTGGTCGCTGGCGGTAGCGATTTTCAGCCGTGAGATGCCGCGCGATGCGCTGGCGCGCGTGCTGGCGGTAATGGGGATCATTAATGCCGGCTTTCTGCTGTTTATCCTGCTGACCTCCAATCCGTTTGCCCGCACGCTGCCTGACTTCCCTGTCGACGGACGCGATCTCAATCCGATGCTGCAGGATATCGGCCTGATTTTCCATCCGCCGCTGCTTTATATGGGCTATGTCGGTTTCTCGGTGGCGTTTGCCTTTGCCATCGCCTCGCTGATGACCGGGCGACTGGATACCGCCTGGGCGCGCTGGTCGCGACCCTGGACCACCGCCGCGTGGGTCTTCCTTACGGTGGGTATCGTGCTGGGATCGGCGTGGGCCTATTATGAGCTGGGCTGGGGCGGCTGGTGGTTCTGGGATCCGGTAGAAAACGCCTCGTTTATGCCGTGGCTGGCCGGAACCGCGCTGATGCACTCGCTGGCGGTTACAGAAAAGCGCGGCAGCTTTAAAGCCTGGACCGTGCTGCTGGCGATCGCGACGTTCTCGCTCAGCCTGCTCGGCACCTTTCTGGTGCGGTCCGGGGTGCTGGTTTCGGTGCATGCCTTTGCCTCCGATCCGGCGCGCGGGATGTTTATTCTCGCTTTTCTGATAATCGTGATTGGCAGCTCGCTGCTGCTCTATGCGCTGCGCGGCGGGCAGGTACGCAGCCGCGTGCAAAGCGAAATCTGGTCGCGGGAATCGTTTCTGCTGGGCAATAACGTGCTGCTGATTGCGGCAATGCTGGTGGTGCTGCTCGGTACGCTGCTGCCGCTGGTGCATAAGCAGCTGGGGCTGGGCAGTATTTCAGTGGGAGAACCCTTCTTTAATACCCTGTTTAGCTGGCTGATGGCGCCGTTTGCGCTGCTGCTCGGTATTGGTCCGCTGGTACGCTGGCGGCGCGATGAGCCGCAGAAACTGTGGAAGCGGCTGAGCGCCGGGCTGGTGGTCACGCTGCTGCTTTCTGTTCTGCTGCCGTGGCTGCTGGAAGATCGTATCGAAGCGATGACGGTAACCGGCCTGCTGATGGCCATCTGGGTCACGCTGCTGACGCTGATGGAGCTGCATGAGCGCGCGACCCACCGGCATAGCCTGCTGAGAGGATTGCGTCATCTGTCGCGCAGCCACTGGGGCATGGTGCTGGGGCATCTGGGCGTGGCGGTGACGGTGGTGGGCATCGCATTCAGCACCCAGTACAGCGTTGAGCGCGATGTACGGATGAAGGCGGGCGACAGCATCGATATTCATCGCTATCACTTTGTATTCCGCGACGTGCATAACCTGCAGGGCCCTAACTACAGCGGCGGCGTGGCGATCATTGACGTGACCCGTGATGGCAAACCGGAAGCTGTACTGCGGGCGGAAAAACGCTTTTATACCGCGGCGCGCACCATGATGACCGAAGCGGCGATCAGCGGCGGGTTTACCCGCGATCTCTATGCGGCGCTCGGTGAAGAGCTGGATAACGGTGCCTGGGCTGTGCGCCTCTACTATAAACCCTTTGTCCGCTGGATCTGGTTTGGGGGACTGTTTATGGCGGCAGGCGGCCTGCTCTGTCTGCTGGATCCGCGTTATCGCGCGCGGAAAAAAGTTGCGCGTGAGGAGCGGGCATGAACAAAAAAATTCTTTTTATTCCCCTGGTGCTGTTTCTGCTGCTGGCGGCGGCGCTGCTGTGGCAGCTGTCGCGCAATGCGCAGGGTGACGATCCCTCCCGGCTGGAGTCAGCCCTGACGGGCAAGCCGGTGCCGCAGTTCAGACTGGAAGCGCTGGATAAGCCGGGCAAAATCTACAGCCAGCAGATCCTTACCGATGGCCAGCCGCTGCTGCTCAACGTCTGGGCGACCTGGTGTCCGACCTGCCGCGCTGAGCATCACTATCTGAACCAGCTGGCAGAGCAGGGCGTGCGCGTGGTCGGTCTCAACTATAAAGATGACCGTACCAAAGCGATAAACTGGCTTAATACGCTGGGCAACCCCTACGCCCTGAGCCTCTATGATGGCAACGGCATGCTGGGACTCGATCTCGGTGTGTATGGTGCGCCGGAAACCTTTCTGATCGACGGCCACGGTATTATCCGTTACCGCCACGCCGGCGATATGAACGAGCGCGTCTGGAATCAGGAAGTTAAACCGCTGTGGGAAAAATATAGCCGTGAGGCAGGAGCATGAGCAGGCTGCTTGTCGCCCTGACGGGATTGCTCCTTGCGCTCAGCGTGCAGGCCACCACGGATGCCCTGCAGTTTGCCTCGCTGCAGCAGGAGGATCAGTATCGTGCGATCACCGCCTCGCTGCGCTGCCCGAAATGCCAGAACAACAGCATCGCAGATTCAAACGCCATGATTGCCGCTGATATGCGCCTGAAAGTCTATGAGCTGATGCAGCAGGGCAAGAGCCGGCAGCAGATAGTGGATTACATGGTGGCGCGTTACGGTCACTTTGTCACTTACGATCCACCGCTTACCCCCTCGACGCTGATTTTATGGGCCGGTCCGGCGCTGTTTGTGCTGCTGGGTGGCGGGGTGATCCTGCTGCGTAACCGCCGCGTGCGTGAGCCGGGTGAACTGAATGATGATGAACAACAGCGCCTGGCGGCGATTCTGGAACGTAACGGGAAGCCGTAATGATCGCATTTTGCACGATTCTGATAATTTTACTGACGGCTGCGGTGGCGCTGTTTCTGGCTGCGGGATGGCGCCAGCGTGAATACCATGCTGACGAACGCGACCGTCTTAACACCGCCTTTTACCAGCAGCGCCTGCGCGAGCTGCAGCGTGATGAAACGGAAGGCGTGGTAGCCAACCGGGCGGAGATGGAGCGCGATCTGCAGCAGATGCTGCTGACGGACGTACCCGACGGGCAGACTCTCCCGGCGCGGCAGAGCAGCCGCTGGATCCTGCTGCCGGGCGTGATCCTGCTGCTGCTGGTGACAACCGGGGTCTATCTGCAAACCGGCGGCTACGCACAGCTCGCGGGCTGGCTCGCCGTTCAGCGTGACTATCCGGCGCTGCGCGCGCGCGTGATGGACCCGGCTGCAAAGCCGCTGACGATGGAGGAGCTGGCGCGCCTGCAGCTGGGCCTGCGCACGGCGCTGCAGCAGACAAGCGGCAGCGCCGATGAGTGGGCGATGCTGGGGCGGCTTGGTATGGTGCTGAACAATGCGACTGCGGCCGGGCAGGCGTTTGAGCGCGCCCTGCAGCGCGCACCCGGCAACCTGGAACTGCAGCAGGATTATGCGGAAGTCCTGACACGCTCCGGCGATCCGCAGGATAACCGGCAGGCGGGACTGCTGCTGCATGCGCTGCTGAAGCGCGACAGCGCGAATCTTCGCACGCTTAGCCTGCTGGCATTCAACGCGTCCGGGCAGCAGAACTATACTGAGGCGATCGATGCGTGGCGCGCCATGCTGGCATTACTGCCTGCCGGCGATCCGCGCATCACGCTGATTCAGCGCAGCATTGAACAGGCAAAAACCGATGCCGGACAGCAGGCGGTTGCGCTGAGCCTGACGGTAAAGCTGTCGCCGCAGGCAGAAAAAATGTTGCCGCCGGACGGAGTGTTGTATATTTCTGTATCTGACGGTGTTTCACCGGTGCCCGTGGCCGTTAAGCGCCTGCCGCTTAGCCACTTTCCGCTATCGCTTACGCTGGATGACAGCAACGCTATGATGTCCGATCGCCTGCTTTCGGCGCAGCATCAGGTTCAGGTCAGAGTGCGCATTGCCCGCGACGGCAGCGCAAATCCTCAGGCCGGGGACTGGTTCGGGATCAGTGCTATTACCTCGTGGGAGGGTCACCAGCCGCTGACTGTTGAGATTAATCAGCAGCAGCCCTGAAGCGCTACATTTATTATCCGCACAGGGAGAAGAACATGAATAACCGCCTGACCAGTCTGGCACTGGCCAGTTTACTTCTGGTGGGATGCGCCAGCTCAAAACCGGCAGATGATGCCGCCCCGGCGCAGCGCAGCGATCCGCTGGAAGGGTTTAACCGTACGATGTTTAACTTTAATTACAACGTACTTGACCCCTGGGTGGTGCGCCCGGTGGCGGTAGCCTGGCGCGATTATGTGCCGGTACCGGCGCGTACCGGCGTCAGCAATTTTCTGGGTAACCTGAATGAACCAGCCAGTATGGTTAACGCTATTCTGGTGGGCGAGCCGCGTCAGGCCGGGATCCACTTCACGCGTTTCTTCCTGAATACCGTGCTGGGCCTGGGCGGTTTTATCGATGTTGCAGGCAAAGCGAATCCGGTGCTGGCGCGCGAGGTACCGCATCGCTTTGGCAGCACGCTGGGACGTTATGGCGTTGGCTACGGCCCGTATGTCGTACTGCCTGGCTACGGCAGCTTCACCGTACGGCAGGATGGCGGTGACTATGTGGATACGCTCTATCCGGTACTCAGCTGGCTCACCTGGCCGATGTCGATCGGTAAGTGGGCGCTGGAAGGGGTGGAGACACGTGCTCAGCTGCTGGACTCCGACGGGCTGCTGAAACAGCAGCAGGATCCTTACTCCTTTATCCGCAATGCCTATTTCCAGCGTAACGATTTCCTGGCCAGCGGCGGCAAGCTGAAGCCGGAAGAGAATCCAAACGCCAGCGCGATACAGGATGATTTGCAGGATATCGACGCGCCGTAAAAAAAAGGGCAACCCACCGGGTTGCCCTTCTTATTTATGCAACTGCAGTCATCAGAACTTATAGTTAAAGCTCGCACCGTAGAGCCAGGCTTTGCCTTCAGAGTTAAAGGTATAAGGGGCTTCATTAACGGTAACGTGCTGACCATGCATATAAGACACACCGACATCCACTGACGCTTCAGGCGTAAAGGCGTAAGACGCACCGGCACTCAGCCACAGGCGATCCTGGTCCGGAATAGAGATAGAACGTTTATCGGCCGGAACCGGACTGTCATCGAAGGCGATACCGGTACGGAAGGTCCAGCGATCGTCATAAAAGTAGGTTGTACCCAGCGCAATGCGATAGGCATCTTTAAAGCTTTCATCTTTCTGGAACAGCGTCTGACCACGGCTGCCGGTCGCTTTCAGCTCCTGGAACTGGCTCCAGCTGGTGTAGGCAAGGCTGTAGTGTACTGCCCACTGTGGCGCAACTTTATGCCAGCCGGACACTTCCCACATTTCCGGCAGGTTCAGTGTCAGGTAGCCGGGCACCGTTGAGCCGCCGGTACCGCCAAACGCCGCCGGAATATCATTTTTATAGTTGCCGTCAAAGTCGACTTTTACCTCAGAGCGATAGGTAAAGCCGAAACGGTTATTTTTATCCACTTCATACAGCACGCCGGCGTTCCAGCCATAGCCCCACTCATTGCCTTTGAGGTGCGCGACCTGCAGGTCTGACGGGAAGCCCACTGCCGGGCCGGCTTCACCGGCATAACGTTCGATTTTGGCACGGGCGTAAACCGCATCAAAACCAACGCCCACGCTCAGATGCTCGTTCAGACGATACGCGGTGCTGAGATTAAGGTTGGCGGTCATCAGGTCGGTTTTGCCGCCGTAGCCCCCTGCGGCATAACCATTGTTAAACTCTGTGGCCAGGCCATAGTTTGACGTTGCTGACGCGCCCACCCACCACCGATCGGTAAGTGGCTGAACGTAGTGAATATTGGGCACCCACTGATTAGGCGCAATGTTATTGGCATCCAGGCTGTTGCCGGTTAGCGGGCTGCGGCCACTGATATCCACTTCAGGATCGATATAGACCGCGCCGATCGAGAACATCGGGCTCTCCATCAGCGCCATGGTGGCGGGGTTGCGACTGGCCGATGCTGCTGTGTCACCCATCGCGCCTTCACCTGAATAAGCGCGACCTAATCCAATTGCTGAGAATTCGTTAAGTTGAAAGCCTG
This sequence comes from Pantoea sp. SIMBA_079, assembly GCF_046940275.1. Classification (NCBI taxonomy): domain Bacteria; kingdom Pseudomonadati; phylum Pseudomonadota; class Gammaproteobacteria; order Enterobacterales; family Erwiniaceae; genus Pantoea; species Pantoea sp. SIMBA_079. The sequence continues at coordinate 46,638 of NZ_JAWRYR010000001.1, forward strand.
CGGCGTAAACCTGGGAGGAGACGAGCGCCACTGCAGCTGCCACAGCTGACTTTGCAAACAGGTTCTTATGGTTCATGACCACAACCTCATCAAAATTATTATTAAACGTTGTCACGTCGCGTAACAAAGGACGGCGGATTGTAGGGACTGAGACTAAACAGACATATCAGACCAGTGCGACGAGTATAGGTCTGACCTGTGTGTAAGTTGCAATAATGTTTTTCAAATATTACAGACTTGATCGATAAAATCAGATCTGCTTAACAATTTCTTTATGCTGCGCCGTCAGCATACCGGCTCAGATTTGTTTTGGATCAAATTTTATTGTGATATTCGTCACTTAGCGACGCAATCATAGAGGAAAACGGCCCGCAGGCGTACACTTTCTGACAGAAAATCACCCCAACAGCGCCCGCTTTTTAGCCGGAGAAACTTCATGAGTCATACCATTAATAACTGCAGAGCCCGCGAGACCGCAGCCTGCTGCTGTGTGGATACAGGTATCGTGATTGATAACAGTGACTGCAGCGCCCGCTGGTCAGCACTGTTTCCCGATCGTCAGGCTGCCGAAGCGAAGCTGGCCGCGCTGACGGGGAAAGCACAGCACACCGCTTCTGAACCCTGTCAGATAGCATCGCATTTTATCTCAGAGCCGGATGGCATACGCCTGAACGCTGAATTTACCTTTGCCTGTCAGGCTGAAGCGCTGATTTTTCAGCTCGCCCTGCGTTGATCCTGCCGCCGTCGGCCAGCGACGGCGAATTGCCATTTTCGTGTTTTTCCTCGCACTTTTTTCTCTTTGCTATTGGCGCGCAGTCGCCGGATGGTTAACACTGACGATCAGGTCAGACCTGTCTGGCAATGGTGTCAGATCGTCGGTTACAGGGGAAAATAATGAGCAGAGCGCAGCCATTGCTGACGCGTCAGGGCGAACGTATCGCGATTACTCACGGGCTGCGTACGCCTTTTGCCCGTCAGGCGAGCGATTTTCACGGCATTCCGGCGCTGGAGCTGGGGCGTATGGTGGTCAGCGAACTGCTGGTGCGCAGCGAACTGCCGGTTGAAGTCATCGATCAGCTGGTGTTTGGCCAGGTGGTACAAATGCCTGAAGCGCCAAATATTGCGCGCGAAATTGTGCTGAGCAGCGGGCTGAGCGTACACACGGACGCCTACAGCGTCAGTCGCGCCTGTGCGACCAGCTTTCAGGCCGTCGCTAACCTTGCTGAAAGCCTGATGGCGGGCACCATTGATGCGGGTATTGCCGGCGGCGCCGACTCCTCCTCCGTATTACCGATCGGCGTCAGTAAAACGCTGGCGCGCGCGCTGGTGGATCTTAACCGGGCGCGAACCTTACCTAAAAAGTTGCAGATCCTGCGGCGTCTGCGCCCGCGCGATCTGCTGCCGGTGCCACCTGCTGTAGCAGAGTATTCAACCGGTCTGCGCATGGGGGATACAGCTGAACAGATGGCTAAAACGTACGGCATCACGCGTGAGCAGCAGGACGCGCTGGCGCTGCGCTCACACCAGCGTGCCGCGCAGGCCTGGCAAAGCGGCGTACTGCAGCAGGAAGTGATGCCCGCCTTTGTGCCGCCGTGGAAAGCGCCGGTTGAGCAGGATAACACCATCCGCTTTAACGCCAGCGCGGCAGATTACGCCAGACTGCGGCCCGCTTTTGACCGGCGTCATGGCTCGGTCACCGCGGCAAACAGCACGCCGCTGACCGACGGCGCGGCAGCGCTTATCCTGATGCGTGAAGGGCGCGCCCGCGAACTGGGGATTGCGCCGCTGGGCTACCTGCGCAGCTACGCATTTACCGCTATTGGTGTGCATACCGATATGCTGCTGGGGCCGGCTTACGCCTCGCCGCTGGCGCTGGATCGCGCGGGCGTTACGCTGAATGACTTAACGCTGATTGATATGCATGAAGCCTTTGCCGCGCAGACGTTAGCCAACCTGAAACTGTTCAGCGATGACCGCTTTGCGCGTGAGGTACTCAACCGGCCACAGGCACTGGGTGAGGTTGATGACGCCCGTTTTAATGTGCTGGGCGGCTCCATCGCCTACGGGCATCCGTTTGCCGCCACCGGTGCACGCATGATAACCCAGACGCTGCATGAGCTGCGGCGTCGCGGCGGCGGGCTGGGGCTGGTCACCGCCTGTGCAGCGGGAGGCTTAGGTGCCGCAATGGTTCTGGAGGCTGAATAATGCAGAATACCGCGTTTGAATTAACCCTGCGTCCGGATCATGTTGGTGTGATCACCATTGATGTGCCGGGTGAAAAAATGAATACCCTGCGCGCTGAGTTTGCTGCGGAGATCCGTGCGGTCATAGCCGCAGCCCGTCAGCATCCGCAGCTGGCAGGTCTGATACTGATTTCCGGTAAAGCGGACAATTTTATTGCGGGTGCCGATATCAGCATGATTGACCGCTGTCATTCACCCGCTGAAGCTCAGGCGCTGGCAAAGCAGGGCCAGGACGTGATGGCGGAAATCGCCGCGCTGCCGTTTCCGGTGGTGGCGGCGATTCACGGTGCCTGTCTGGGCGGAGGGCTGGAGCTGGCGCTGGCGTGCGACGCCCGCATCTGTTCGCTGGATGAGAAAACCCGCCTCGGGTTGCCAGAAGTGCAGCTGGGCCTGCTGCCCGGTTCCGGCGGTACGCAGCGGCTGCCTCAGCTGATCGGGGCGGAGCAGGCGCTGTCGCTGATGCTGAGCGGTAAAGCACTGCGTGCCCGGCAGGCGCTTAAGCTGGGCCTGGTGGATGATGCCGTGCCGCACGCTATTTTGCTGGCAACAGCAGTGGCGCGCGTACATAAAGGAAAAGGCGCAGCGCGTCCTCTGCCACAGCGGGCACGTTTTACACAGAGCATCGTAGGCCGGCCGCTGCTGTTTGCGCTGGCAAAGCGCCAGACGGATAAAAAAACGCACGGCAACTATCCGGCGACTGCGCGTATTTTGCAGGTGGTGCGCACCGGGCTGGAGCAGGGCAGTCAGGCGGGACATGAGGCCGAGGCGCAGGCGTTTGGCGAACTGGCGCTGACGCCAGAGTCTGCGGCGCTGCGCAGCCTGTTTTTCGCGTCCACCGCGCTGAAAAAAGCAGCCGCGACAGAGGGGGAGGCGCGCACGCTGCAGCAGGTGGGTGTGCTGGGCGGGGGGCTGATGGGCGGCGGGATCGCCAGCGTTACGGCGCTGAAGGCGGGACTGCCGGTGCGCATCAAAGATATCCAGCTCAGCGGGGTCAATCACGCACTGCGCTACAGCTGGGATCTGCTCACGAAGAAAGTCAGGCGGCGTCAGCTGAAACCGGCGGAGCGGCAGCAGCAGATGGCGCGCATCAGCGGCGGCACCGACTATCAGGGCTTCAGCCAGCGCGATGTGATTATTGAAGCGGTATTTGAAGATCTCGCGCTGAAGCAGCAGATGGTGGCGGAAATTGAACAGCACTGCCAGCCCGACACCATTTTTGCTTCGAATACGTCTTCGCTCGCTATTGGCGATATTGCCGCGCAGGCACAGCGGCCGCAAAACATCATCGGGCTGCACTACTTCAGTCCGGCAGATAAAATGCCGCTGGTGGAGGTGATCCCGCACGCCGCGACGTCAGCTGAAACGCTGGCTACCACGCTGCGGCTGGCGCAAAAGCAGGGGAAAACCGCGGTAGTGGTGGCGGATCGTCCGGGTTTTTACGTAAACCGTATTCTCGCGCCTTATATTAATGAAGCATTACGCTGTCTGCTGGAAGGTGAACCGGTTGAACACATCGACCAGGCGCTGGTAAAAGCGGGTTTTCCGGTAGGGCCATTGCAGCTGCTTGATGAAGTGGGCATCGACACAGGCAGCAAAATCAGTCCGCTGCTTGAGCAGGCGTATGGCGCGCGCTTTGCTGCACCGCAGGCTGCGGTTGATGCCATTCTCGCTGACGATCGTAAAGGACGAAAAAACTGCAAAGGGTTTTATCGCTATGAGAAGAGGCGCTGGCCCGGCGCACGTAAAGCGGATCACAGCCTCTATACGCTGCTCGCTATCAAGCCGGAGGCACGTCAGAGTGAACAGCAGATTGCTGAACGCTGCATGCTGATGCTGTTGAATGAGGCTGCGCGTTGCCTGGATGAATCGGTGATCCGTTCGGCACGCGATGGTGACATTGCTGCCGTATTCGGCATCGGTTTTCCGCCTTTCCTTGGCGGACCGTTCCGCTATATGGATCGCTACGGCAGCGCTGCACTGGTGCAGAAACTGACGGCACTCGCACAGCAGTACGGCGATCGCTTTACCCCATGCGAGGCGTTGCTGAAGCGGGCAGAACAGGACGCGCATTTTTACATTTAATCACGTTCGGTAAGAGCAGTGCAGATTCAGCCGCTTAGCACAGCAGGCGCACGATACGTCAGCCGGTAGCGTTTTAGCGGGCGCTTATTTAATGAGCAACCGGTTGACTATACTGAAGGCATTGGGGTAAAACACAGCCTTCATTCGCAGAATGAAGCGTCTGGTGCTGCGGTACCGGGCGATATCGACCAACAACAGCGGTGCTTTATGCAAGTTTTTATCATGCGTCATGGCGATGCAGCTCTGGAAGCCGCGAGCGATTCTGCTCGTCCCCTTACGCTGTGCGGCTGTAACGAATCACGTCAGATGGCGAGCTGGCTTAACAACCAGGCGCCGGATATCGGAAGGGTGCTGGTCAGTCCCTATCTCCGTGCCGGGCAGACGCTCGCCACGGTGCGCGAGGCACTGGATTTGCCGCAAAATCAGGAAGTTCTCCCTGAACTGACGCCGGGTGGTGACCCGGGACAGGTCGCAATGCATTTGCATGCGCTGGCGCTGCAGGGGGTGAAAGCCGTGCTGGTGATTTCGCATCTGCCGCTGGTAGGATACCTGGTTTCTGAGCTGTGCCCGCAGGAAACGCCGCCTATGTTCGCTACGTCGGCTATCGCCTGTATCGATTTTAACGCTGATGAGTGCGAGGGCAAACTTTTGTGGCAGGTGAGTCCGGCCAGGCTGGCTAAAGCTATCTGATTCCCCTTCATACTTCAGGCCGCAGCAGCGTTGGCTGCGTGCTTTCACCCCGGTCACTTACTGATGTAAGCTCCCGGGGATTCATTTACTTGCCGCCTTGCTACAACCTGAATTATTTCGGGGAATTTGTGTGTTCAGGCTGCAGCCGCACTGGCTGCGTGCTTTCACCCCGGTCACTTACTGATGTAAGCTCCCGGGGATTCATTTACTTGCCGCCTTGCTGCAACCTGAATTATTTCGGGGAATTTGTGTGTTCAGGCCGCAGCCGCACTGGCTGCGTGCTTTCACCCCGGTCACTTACTGATGTAAGCTCCCGGGGATTCATTTACTTGTCGCCTTGCTGCAACCTGCAACCCTGCAACCTCATCTGCTAAGGCAATTCAGGCGGTTGCCACTCTTCTACCTCAATCAGCACCAGTAATGCGGCGTCGCCGCCAAACAGTTTAGGTGCCTGGTGAAAAGCCATCACATGCGGGTGCTGCGCCAGCCAAAGTGGCGTCTGCTGTTTAAGAATATGTTTTCCGTGGCCGGTCATGACGCTGGCGCAAAAAATGTGTTCGCGGCGGCAGGCGGCGATCAGCGCACCCAGCTCCTGCTTCGCCTGCATCTGCGTCAGTCCGTGCAGGTCGAGAAATATTTCCGGCGTATAGTCACCACGACGCAGCTTCTTCAGTTCATAGTGGCTGACGTCAGCGCGTACATAGCGCACCGGGCCGTCGCTGGAGAGCAGCGGCTGAAACTCGTCGGAAAAATAGTGGCTGTTGTCAGCCTGCTCGGAAAGCAGACGTTTCAGCGGCACTTCCCGGGTTTTTACCGCAGGTTTATGTACGATAGTGTCCTGTTTCAGCTTACGCGTCCCGGTCATTAACTGACGAAACAGCGCCTGATCGTCGTCGTTCAGCGGCGTCTTTTTACTCATGGCGGGAAAATTCTTTCAACGTTGCAGTTTACCGGGCTGATACCTTACCGCTAAGCGCTGACAAATGTCAGCTTTTTCGCCTCGCTGCGCTGAATTCTGGTCCGCTTCATGGCAAACTATCGGCCGATTGATTTTATGGCCTGCGGAGGGCTACGTGGACAAGATTTTCGTCGATGAGGCAGTAAACGAACTGCACACTATTCAGGATATGCTGCGCTGGGCCGTCAGCCGTTTTTCGGCGGCTGGCATCTGGTACGGCCACGGCACGGATAATCCCTGGGACGAAGCGGTCCAACTGGTTCTGCCCACGCTGTGGCTGCCGCTCGATATTCCTGAAGATATGCGCCATGCGCGCCTGACTGCCAGTGAACGGCATCGTATTGTTGAGCGGGTCATCCGCCGCGTGAATGAGCGTATTCCGGTGGCTTATCTGACCAACAAAGCCTGGTTCTGCGGACATGAGTTTTATGTTGATGAGCGAGTGCTGGTCCCGCGTTCACCGATTGGTGAGCTGATTGAAAACCGTTTTGCCGGTCTGCTCGCCAGCCAGCCGCAGCATATTCTGGATATGTGCACCGGCAGCGGCTGCATCGCTATCGCCTGCGCCTATGCGTTTCCTGAAGCGGAAGTGGATGCAGTGGATATCTCCCACGATGCGCTGGCCGTGGCGGAGCAAAACATCGAAGAGCATGGCCTGCTGCATCACGTGACGCCGATTCGCGCCGATCTGTTCCGCAACCTGCCACCGGTTAAATATGACCTGATCGTCACCAATCCGCCTTACGTTGACGCGGAAGATATGGGCGATCTGCCTGGCGAATATCATCACGAACCGGAACTTGGTCTGGCAGCCGGCAGCGATGGCCTGAAGCTGGTACGCCGCATTCTCGCCTGTGCGCCTGACTATCTGAGCGAACAGGGCGTGCTGATTTGCGAAGTCGGTAACAGCATGGTGCATATGATCGAGCAATATCCTGACGTGCCGTTTACCTGGCTGGAGTTTGATAACGGTGGCGACGGCGTCTTTATGCTGACGCGCGAGCAGATCGTTGCAGCACAGCACCATTTCTCCTTTTTTAAAGATTAATTTGCGGCGCGCCTGAGCGCCCGCACTATGGCAACAAGGAGCCATCATGGCCGGAAACAGCATTGGACAACTTTTTCGCGTTACCACGTTTGGCGAGTCGCACGGTCTTGCGCTGGGCTGCATCGTTGACGGTGTGCCACCCGGTATTCCGCTGACCGAAGCCGATATCCAGCACGATCTCGACCGCCGCCGTCCCGGCACCTCGCGCTATACCACCCAGCGTCGCGAGCCGGATCAGGTGAAAATTTTGTCTGGTGTGTTTGAAGGGGTGACCACTGGCACCTCTATCGGCCTGTTAATTGAGAATACCGATCAGCGTTCGCAGGATTACGGCGCAATCAAAGATCTGTTCCGGCCCGGCCACGCGGACTACACCTACGAGCAGAAATATGGTCTGCGCGACTATCGCGGTGGCGGACGCTCCTCAGCGCGCGAAACCGCCATGCGCGTGGCCGCTGGTGCTATCGCCAAAAAATATCTGCAGCAGCAGCACGGTGTTGTGGTGCGGGGTTATCTGGCGCAGATTGGCGACGTCGCCTGTGAGCTGAAAGACTGGAGCATCGTGGAAGAAAACCCGTTTTTCTGTCCGGACGCCAGCAAGCTGGAGGCGCTGGATACGCTGATGCGCGCTCTGAAGAAAGAGGGCGACTCTATTGGCGCAAAAGTCACCGTCATGGCGGAAAACGTCCCACCAGGCCTCGGTGAGCCGGTGTTTGATCGTCTCGATGCCGATCTGGCGCATGCGCTGATGAGCATCAACGCCGTTAAAGGCGTGGAGATTGGGGATGGCTTTGCCGTCGTCAACCAGCGCGGCAGCGAACATCGCGACGAAATCCGCACAGATGGCTTTCAGAGCAACCACGCCGGCGGCATCCTCGGCGGCATCAGCAGCGGGCAGACCATCAGCGCCAATCTGGCGATGAAACCGACCTCCAGCATTACCGTACCGGGTAACACCATCACCCGCACGGGCGAGGAGGTAGAGATGATCACCAAAGGGCGGCACGATCCCTGCGTGGGCATTCGCGCCGTACCCATTGCGGAAGCGATGATGGCGATAGTGCTGATGGATCACCTGTTACGCCAGCGCGGGCAAAACGCTGACGTTAACAGCAGCGTGCCGCGCTGGTGAGCCTGATGATGCGCCGCGCTCTGCTCACTCTCGCCGCGCTGCTGGGTAGCGCGGTCGCCGTTGCCGCCACGCCGTGGCAGCAGATCCAGCACCCGGTTTCCGGGGCGCCGCAGTCGATTGGCGGCTTCGCCAATGGCTGTATCATTGGCGCACAGGCGCTGCCGCTTGACGCACCGGCCTATCAGGTCATGCGTCAGGACCAGCGCCGCTACTACGGCCATCCCGATTTGATCGCCTTTATTCAGCGCCTCAGCACTCAGACCCGTCAGCTGCAGCTGGGGCAGGTGCTGATTGGCGATATGGGAATGGCGGCCGGTGGACGTTTCAGCAGTGGCCACGCCAGTCATCAGACCGGACTGGATGTGGACATCTGGCTGCAGCTGCCAAAGAGCCGCTGGAGCGCGCAGCAGCTGCTGAAGCCGCAGCCGCTGGATCTGGTGGCGCCGGATGATAAACAGGTGATCGCCCGCCACTGGCAGCCGCAGATTGACAGCCTGATCAAGCTGGCCGCGAAAGACAGCGACGTCACGCGGATTTTTGTGAATCCGGCGATCAAAAAGCAGCTGTGCGCCGATGCCGGCAGCGATCGCGCGTGGCTGCATAAAGTACGTCCGTGGTTTGCGCATCGGGCGCATATGCATGTGCGCCTGCGCTGTCCGGCCGGCAGCCTGGAATGTGAAGATCAGCCGCCGCCGCCACCGGGAGATGGTTGCGGAGCGGAGCTGGAGAGCTGGTTTCTGCCGAAAAAGCCCGGCAGCACGCCGCCGGTAAAAAAAGCACCGCCGCCGCTGCCGCCATCCTGCCAGGCGCTGCTGGATAACCACCGGCTCTGAATACGTCTCCCGGCGCGCAACGGCCATCGCCCCGCGCCGGGCTTGTCTGCTACCTGCTGCGAGAAGTGAAATGGACCTTTTTATCGTCAGCCCGCTTATCCTTGGCGTACTGTTTTTTGTCGCCATACTGGCCGCCTTTATTGACTCAATAGCCGGTGGCGGCGGGTTGCTGACCGTTCCTTCGCTGCTGGCGGCCGGGCTGTCACCGGCGCAGGCGCTTGCCACTAATAAGCTGCAGTCGGTCGGCGGCTCTTTCTCTGCCAGTCTCTATTTTGTCCGTCGTGGCGCCGTAAACCTGCGTGCCCAGCGGCTGAACATTGCGATGACGTTTCTCGGTGCGGTCGGCGGCACGCTGCTGATCCAGCATATCCAGGCCGATATCCTGCGGCAGATCCTGCCGCTGCTGCTTATCGCCATTGGGCTCTGGTTCCTGCTCATGCCGCGTCTGGGAGAAGTGGATCGCGAACATCGTCTGCAGGGCGTGGCGTTTGCGCTGGTGGGCGGCGGCTGTGTGGGCTTCTATGATGGCTTCTTCGGCCCGGGGGCCGGATCCTTTTACGCACTCGCCTTTGTCACGCTATGCGGTTTCAACCTCGCTAAAGCAACGGCGCATGCCAAGGTACTGAATTTCACCTCCAATTTTGCCAGCCTGCTGTTCTTTATGTTTGGCGGCAAGCTGGTGTGGGGAACCGGCGTGGTGATGCTGCTCGGCGCATTTATCGGGGCACGGCTTGGTGCCCGGCTGGTGCTGAGCCGCGGTCAGCGGCTGATCCGCCCGATGGTCGTGACCGTTTCTGCGGTCATGAGCGCCAAACTGCTGTGGGACAGCCACGGGGCCGACATACTGGCCTGGTTTGCAGCAGGATAAACCCGACTCGTCAAATCGCGCCGCCGGTGCGACAATGGCGCCAGATGATTAACTGACAGATGACTATGCCGACAGAACACCACTATCAGCAGCTGATCGACATCTTCGACGGCTGCTTTGCTGAGACTTTTAAGACACGTCTAATTAAAGGGGATGACGAACCAATTTATCTTCCGGCAGATGCGGAATCACCCTGGCATCGCGTGGTTTTTGCGCATGGATTCTACGCCAGCGCGCTGCATGAAATTTCGCACTGGTGTATTGCGGGTGACGCACGGCGTCAGCAGGTTGATTTTGGCTACTGGTACTGCCCTGACGGGCGCGATGCGCAAACGCAGAGCCAGTTTGAAGCGGTCGAAATAAAACCGCAGGCGCTGGAGTGGTTGTTCTGCGTCGCGGCGGACTTTCCCTTTAATGTCAGCTGTGACAATCTCGAGGGCGATTGTGAACCCGATCGCATTGCGTTTCAGCGCAGAGTCCATGCCCAGGTTATGCACTACCTGGAGCAGGGGATCCCGGCTCGTCCGGCTCAGTTTATTGCGGCGCTGAACCGCTATTATGGTACGCCAGCGCTCACTGCAGCGCAGTTTCCGTGGCCGGAAACGCTTTAATTCGCCTGCTTAACATGAAAGGAATGAGAGATGATCGTAGAATTTGAGTCCCGCATTCTGGCGCTGATTGACGATATGGTCGACCACGCCAGTGATGATGAACTGTTTGCCAGCGGTTATCTGCGCGGCCATCTGACGCTGGCGGTCGCGGAAATTGAGCAGAGCGGTGAACATACGCCGGAAGCGCTGCAGATTGTCGTGTCCAGAAGCCTGCAGAATGCTATCGCCGCAGGTGAACTCTCACCGCGCGATCAGGCGCTGGTGGTCGGCATGTGGGATAATCTGTTTAGCCAGGCACGTCAGACCGCCTGATACGCGGGGCGACCGTTCGCCCCGGCTGTCAGCGTCCCGCCTTTTTTCCCTTCAGCAATTTACGCACCCAGTAGCGGTTTGGATTCAGCGCTGCCAGCGTTGGTGCGTCCAGCGGCTGCGGCTCACCGCTCATTTGCGCTGCCAGCACTTCAGCTGCCAGCGGCGCGCTGCAGAGTCCGCGCGATCCCAGCGCGCCCAGCACGAACAGTCCGTGATAGTGCGGTGCTTCAGCTATCTTCTCTCCGCGGGCGCGTTGGCCCGGCAGGTCAGCATACTGCGCCAGCGTGGCAGCGTAATCCGGCAGGCTGCCGCTCATCGGCAGATGATCGCGCGTGGCGCAGCGCACGCCGACCCGCGCCTCGTTATGACTGAGATCAATCTCATGTGGCCAGGCTGCCTGCGGCAGACACGCAATCAGACGCTGCCGGTTGCTCTGCTGGTCATCGGCACGAAAAGCGGTTGCGGTGTCACCCCGGTGATAGCTGGCACCAATGCAGTGCGTGCCAAACGTCGGGCTGACGGGCGTCAGATAGCCATCGTAACAAAGTACGTTCTGCAGCGTTGCCAGCGTTGCTGACGAGGGCGCATGGCTTACCTGACCTGCGACCGGGTAGACCGGCAGATCCTGACTCTGTTCCAGCGTCCGCAGCGCATGCCCGTTGGCCAGTACGACATTCTGATGCTGCACATCGGCCTGAGCGGAAAAATGCAGCGTCCAGCCGGGTTCATGCGACGTCAGCTGTGTAACCCGGTGCAGCCAGTGCAGGCGCAGGCCCTGCGTCTGAGCCTGCTCCAGCAGGTTGCTGGTAAGCTGAGAAGGGGAGATCCATCCGCCACGCGGATAACAGATGCCACCCATTCCCAGCGTGACGCCCGCCAGCTGTTCCGCTTCAGCCGGTGATACGCCGTAAGCGATATCCGGCGGCAGCGACAGGGACAGCATCTGCGCAATTTTATCTGCGCTTTTTTCATCCCACGCCAGCTGCAGCACGCCGCACCAGCTGTGTTCAGCGCTGACCGGCAGGCTATCGTAGAGGCGACGCGCGAAGCTGAAAGCGGCAGGGAAAAACTGCGCCAGCGCAGGGTCGTGCTGATTCAGTAAGGGATAGAGCGCCGCCTGACGATTGCCGGATGCGCCCAGCGCCGGGGCCTCATCGGCGCAGTAGAGCGTGACGCGCCAGCCGCGGCGCAGCAGGGCCAGCGCCAGTAACGCACTGGCGACGCCGCCGCCAATAATGGCGACATCCTGGCCTGCTGCTTCAGGCCGCGCATACCACGGCTGCGCGGATGGCAGCGCCACGGCATGCGCCAGCGTACCGGTAAGCATTTCGCGCTTATGCGCAAAACCTTTGCGTTTGCTGACGGTGAATCCCGCGTCCTGCAGGCCACGCCGGACAAAACCCGCAGCGGTAAAGGTTGCCAGCGTTCCCCCGGCACGCGCCAGCCGCGCCAGAGCGCTGAACAGCGCCGGGGTCCACATATCCGGGTTTTTAGACGGCGCAAACCCGTCCAGGAACCAGGCGTCAACCTGACCCTGCAGGCTCTCATCAAACTCTGTTATCAGCGTATTAATGTCGCCAAACCAGAGGTCAAGCGTCACCCGTCCACCGTCAAACAGCAGCCGCTGACAGCCCGGCAGCGCTGCTGGCCACTGCAGCTGCAGCTGGGTCGCCCACGGTGCCAGCTCCGGCCAGCGGGCCTGCGCCGTGGTGAGGTCTGCCTGCGTCAGCGGATACTTTTCACAGCTGATAAAGTGCAGACGCTGCAGCGCAGCCGCAGGCTGCTGCGCACGAAACTGATCGAAGGCCTGCCATAACGTGAGAAAGTTCAGACCGGTGCCAAAGCCGCTCTCCGCCACAATAAACAGATCGCGCGTATGCGTGCTGAAACGCTGCGGCAGCTGATTACCGCCGAGAAACACATAGCGGGTCTCTTCCAGTCCATTATCGTTAGAGAAATAGACATCATCGAACGCTCGGGAAACAGGTGTACCCTGATCGTTCCAGGTTAATTGCGCATGTTCAACCGGGGATAATTTCACGGGAAAGGCTCATTTTTCAGGCAGTGGCGCGATTTTAGCGAGTGGCGTCACATGACGCAAATTTACAAAAGGAAATGGCTGATCGGACTTGTTCGGCGTACAACTGTACGCTAGAGTGCACGTCAATCCAAAAAGATGTGGAATGAGGACTATTGAATGAAACGTGCAGTGATTACTGGCCTGGGTATCGTTTCCAGCATTGGTAATAACCAGCAGGAAGTGCTGGCTTCTCTGCGTGAAGGCCGTTCCGGTATCACTTTCTCTGAAGAGATGAAAGAAGCCGGCATGCGCAGCCACGTGTGGGGCAACGTCAAACTGGATACCAACGGGCTCATCGATCGCAAAATCGTGCGTTTCATGAGTGACGCCTCTATTTACGCTTATCTTTCTATGGCGGAAGCGGTTAAAGATTCAGGCCTGACTGATGAGCAATATCAGAACAACCCGCGCGTGGGTCTGATCGCTGGCTCCGGCGGTGGTTCACCGCGCTATCAGGTATTTGGTGCTGACGCTATGCGTGGCCCGCGTGGGCTGAAAGGCGTGGGCCCTTATGTGGTGACCAAAGCCATGGCTTCAGGCGTGTCTGCCTGCCTCGCGACCCCGTTTAAAATTCACGGTGTGAACTACTCAATCAGCTCTGCCTGCGCCACCTCAGCACACTGCATCGGCAACGCCGTTGAGCAGATTCAGCTGGGCAAACAGGATGTGGTTTTTGCCGGCGGCGGTGAAGAGCTGACCTGGGAAATGTCCTGCGAGTTTGACGCGATGGGCGCACTCTCTACCAAATACAACGATGCACCTGAGAAAGCCTCACGCACCTATGATGCGAACCGTGACGGTTTTGTTATCGCCGGCGGCGGTGGCATGGTGGTGGTTGAAGAGCTGGAGCACGCGCTGGCACGTGGTGCACATATCTATGCTGAGATTGTCGGTTACGGTGCAACGTCTGACGGTGCTGACATGGTTGCGCCATCCGGTGAAGGCGCAGTGCGCTGCATGAAGATGGCGATGCAGGGCCTTGATGCGCCGATCGACTATCTGAATACGCACGGCACTTCCACGCCGGTTGGCGATGTGAAAGAGCTGGGCGCCATTCGCGAAGTATTTGGTGACAACACGCCATACATTTCAGCAACCAAAGCCATGACCGGCCACTCCCTGGGTGCGGCGGGCGTGCAGGAAGCGATCTACACCCTGCTGATGCTGGAGCACAGCTTTATCGCGCCGAGTATCAACATTGACGATCTGGATGACGCCGCTGCAGGCATGAACATCGTGACGCAGCCAACGGAAAAAGCGCTGACCACGGTCATGTCCAACAGCTTCGGCTTTGGCGGTACCAACGCCACGCTGACCATGCGTAAATATCAGGGCTGATTTGCCCGCGTCCCGTCCGCTGACGGGACATCACAGGCTGCCGGCATGGCAGCCTGCCTCTCTTTGCTCAGCCTGAGCCGCTTTGACAACCCCGCTTTGACCTGCATACACTCCTGTTTTCCCCCATAATTTTCGTGCGCTATTGTTGCTGACAGGGAGTGCGCAAACATGACTGTTCACGCTAACGCGTCCGTATTACCGCTCGCCTGTACCTCATTTGCCGTGTTCCTCAGCTATCTGACTGCCGGACTGGCACTGCCGGTGATCCCGCTGTATGTGCATCAGGAGCTTGGCATGAGCAACCTGATGGTGGGCATTGCAACAGGCAGCCAGTTTTTTGCCACATTGCTGACGCGCAGTTTTGCCGGCCGGCGCGCGGATCAGCAGGGTGCGCGCGCCACCACCCGCTACGGTATGCTGACGATTGCGCTGACAGGGGTGGCCTATGCTGCCGCCGTGCTGCTGCCGGTCGCGCCTGGCATACGCTTTGTGTTGCTGGTACTGGCGCGTCTGCTGCTGGGCGTGGGTGAAAGCCTGCTGCTTACCGGTAATCTGACATGGGGGCTGGGACTGGCGGGGGCCAGGCACTCGGGTCGGGTGATGTCCTGGAACGGAATGGCAATCTACGGTGCACTGGCGGCAGGCGCTCCGCTGGGCGTGCTGATGTATCAGCATGGCGGGCTGCTGGCTATCAGCGGTGCAGCGCTGCTGCTGCCGCTGCTGGCCCTGATGGTTAACGGCTGGGTCCGTGCGGTGCCGGTCGCCAGCGGCATGCGGCCGGCGCTGTGGAGCGTTATCAGCGCTATTTTTTCACCGGGGCTGGTGCTGGCGCTACAGGGCGCCGGTTTTGCGGTGATCGGGACGTTTACCTCCCTCTATTTTGCAGCCCAGGCGTGGGGGCACGCCGGCTTTGCCCTTACCGCATTTGGCTGCGCTTTTACCGGAGTACGTATCCTCTTTGGTCATCTGCCGGATCGTTATGGCGGGATCCGGGTGGCGCTGGCGTCACTGCTGGTGGAGGCGCTGGGCCTGCTGCTGCTTGCCTTTGCCACCTCAGGCTGGCTGGCGCTGGCAGGGGCGGCGCTGACCGGCTGCGGCTGCTCGCTGATATTTCCGGCGCTGGGGGTTGAAGTGGTGCGTCGCGTCGCCCCGCAGGTACGCGGCACCGCGCTGGGCGCATTCTCTGCTTTTCAGGATATCGCCTATGCCATCAGCGGCCCGCTAACCGGCCTGCTGGCGACGGCGTCGGGCTATGGCGCTGTCTATCTCGCCGGCGCGCTTTGCGCCGTGGCCGGTTCCGTCCTTACCGGGTGCTGCGCGCGCCGCGCGCCAGCAGCATAACCAGCGTGTCGCAGGCGCTGGCGATCTCAGCCGGCGTCAGCGCTGCGAAACCGAGCAGCCAGCCAGGCTGCGGCGCAGTCGCATGGTATAGCGGGGAGAGGCGCGGCAGCAGCAGACCCGCAGCCTCAGCCTGCTGCGTCAGCGCGGCCTCATTGCCCTGCAGTAGCGCGACAGTCAGTTGCAGACCACCGTTTGCCGGGAACGGCCGCAGCCACGGCTGCATACGGGTGCAAATCTCGTCCAGAAGCCGGTCGCGCCGGTAGTGATAGAGCTGACGCATCAGACGCAGATGGCTGGCAAAATGGCCCTGCTGCATAAATTCAGCGGTAATAGCCTGAGGCAGCAGCGCGCTGTGACCATCCAGCACGCTGCGCGCCCGGCCCAGCGGCTCAGTCAGCTGCGGCGGCACTACCATCCACGCCAGGCGCAGGGAAGGAAACAGGGTTTTGGAAAAGGTTCCCAGCGAGATCACTCTGCTGTCACGCGCCATGCCCTGCAACGCCGGCGCAGGTCGTTCACCGTAATGAAATTCGCTGTCGTAATCGTCTTCAATCAGCCAGCTGTTATGCTGCTGCGCCCATGCCAGCCACTCCAGCCGTCGCGGCAGGCTCATTGCTATACCGGTTGGATAGTGATGCCCGGGCGTCAGGTAAACCAGCCGGGCGCGACCGGAGAGCGGGATCGCGCCGTTTTCATCCAGCGGCATCGCCCGGCAGTGCGCGCCTGCGGCAAGAAAGGCGTTACGTGCCCCCGGATAGCCAGGATCCTCCAGCCAGACTTCATCGTCCGGATCCAGCAGCAGCAGCGCCAGCAGCTGCAGCGCCTGCTGAGAACTGGTCAGGATGATGACCTGTTCCGGGCGACAGCGCATACCGCGTGACAGACTCAGATACTCCGAGACCGCCTCACGCAACGGCAGGTAGCCGAGCGGATCGCCGTAGCCCATTACGCGGCTGCCGAGCCGGCGCTGTACGCTGCTGCTGATGCGCCGCCACTGGGCGTGCGGGAAAGCCCGCAAATCGGGCGATCCGGCGGCAAACGCCGCAGGGAAGGGCGGATCCTGACAGCCGCCGGTCGCCAGCAGCTGCAGGCCACGCTGCGAGAAATGCGGCGCCTGACGGGTTGATTGCGCTTCTGACGGCATAGCCAGCGTAATCGCGACGAAAGTACCGCGTCCGGTGTGGCGCTGCAGATAGCCCTCGCTCTCCAGCTGCGCGTAGGCCGCTTCCGTGGTGACGCGCGCGACTGAGAGCTCTGCGGCCAGCTGACGGCTGGAGGGCAGCTTCTGACCGTAGCGCAGCTGGCCGCTGATTATCGCCTGACGCAGAGCGCGGCAGAGGCGCTCGCGTCGTCCTCCCTGCACCTGCTGCTGAAAAAGCGCGATCAGTTCCTGATACATAATGGTCTTATCACTCTGACAGAAAGGGTCTCATGGCAGAGGCCAATTTGCCGTAAAGTAGGGGCAAATCGCAACAGGAGAAGAGTATGTCCACTGTATTACACTATCCCGCCGCCCGTGCGGAAGAGAGTTACGCGTATCTGCAGCATAAGCTGCGCTATTACACCGATGCCTGGGATCTGGCAGAGGATCTGGCCCGCGGCGAGGCTGCCATTGTTGTTTTTGATGCCCGCAGCCCTGAACACTATGCTGCAGGACATATCTGCGGCGCGCATTCGTTTCCCCACCGTACCATCAGCGCACACAGCACGGCGGCGCTCGATCGCAGCAAGGTCTATATCACCTACTGCGACGGCATTGGCTGCAATGGCTCAACCAAAGCGGCACTGAAACTGGCAGCGCTGGGATTTCAGGTTAAAGAGCTGATTGGCGGGCTGGATTTCTGGAAGCGCGACGGACATCCGCTGGCAGGGGGAACCGCCGCGGGAGAGTGGCCACAGCACGGTGCTGCGGCCGGGTGCGGCTGCTGACTCAGGCCAGCAGCCAGAGCAGAAACAGCACCACACCCACCGCGATGATCAGCGACAGCGCCGGGCGCTGCGCCAGCGGGCGCGGCAGAATCTCTGTAAACGGCGCCCATATAGGCTGTGGCTGGCGCGCACTGTCAGCCAGCGGCAGCGTATCACCGCGCTCAGCCCGGCGGCTGAAAAGCTGATTCAGCAGGTCCTGACACTGCGTCGCGGTCAGCACGGTTTGTGGCGTCGCCTGAAAACGCCGCTGGCTGTAATCCTGCAGCAGCTGCTGTTCATCACGGCTCAGCGGCTGCTTCAGCGAGCTTTCCAGCAGCTGCAGCGTGGGGGCGCTGTGCTGCCCCAGCGTCTGGCGCACCTGCAGATACTGCGTCAGCAGCGGAAAGTGCCGCGACGGCACCGGATCGCCGCTTTTAAGATTCACCAGTTTCAGCGCGTCGGTCAGCAGTTTTACCGGCGACTCGCCGGTTGTGGCCGCCAGCCGCGTCACCTGCTGGTTCAGCGCCTGCTGCTCCGCCGGCAGCAATGTCCGATCGGTACTGCGGCTCTGCTGCGGCTGCGGGATCGCCATCTGACCGTTCTGCAGCATGGTCAGAACCTGCCGCAGCTGATCCTGGCTCAGTGCACTTAACACCGTCTGATTAAACTGCTGGCGTATAAAGTCGCTTACCGCCTGACGGTTATTGCCCTGCGGCAGCTTATCCTGCAGCTGCTGAAGCAGCTGGCGCGTGGCATGACTGTCCTGCACCTGGCTCAGACGACGGTTGAGGTGCTGTTCAGCGGCCGGAAAATGGCGCGACTGAAAGTCAGCATCGCTCTTCACGCCCACTTCGTGGCGTACGCCAGCCCACAGCTCAGGTGCTTTCAGGGTGCTGAGAGACATAATGCGTACAATAAGCCGTTCCAGCGTAGTGCGCTGCGCCGGAGAGAGAGGCTGTTCGCCGGCCGGACCACCGGGGCGAGCCGGGCCGGAAGCACCGGTAAGCGCAGAACGATCGCCCGCGGGCACACCGGGACCGCTGAGAGGTTGCATGGCGGAATCCTTGAAAAACGAGTCAGATCCGGGTGCGCCGGAAAAAGAGGCGCATATGATAGCAAAAGCCCCCGGGAAATCCACGGGGGCTGATATCAGAAAAGCAATAACATCCGGATTTATTCTGCTTCCGCCGCTCTGAAGCGGCTGCGCCGCCAGCGTTTCCAGACGAATGGCACAACCAGCACCGCGATAGCCAGCACCAGCAGCACTTTGCAGATCAGGCTCTCCCACAAAATCGGCAGATTACCGTTACTGATCGAGAGCGCACGACGCAGGTTCTGCTCCAGCATTTCACCCAGTACAAAGCCGAGGATCAGCGGCGACATCGGGAAATCCATCTTGCGCAGGATATAGCCGAAGATGCCTAAGCCCACCATCAGCAGCAGGTCAAACGTGGTGCTGTGTACCGCATACACGCCGACGGCGGAAATGGCGGCAATGGCGGGCACCAGAAACCAGAGCGGAATGGTCAGCATGCGGGCAAAGATATTGATCATCGGGATATTCATGATCAGCAGCATCACGTTGCCGATCAGCAGTGCGGCAATCAGACCCCAGACAATGTCAGGCTGTTCGATAAACATCGCCGGGCCTGGTGTGATGTTATAGAGCGTCAGCGCGCCCACCATCACCGCCGTGGTGCCGGAACCCGGAATGCCCAGCGTCAGCATCGGAATAAACGAGCCACACGCCGAGGCATTATTTGCTGCTTCCGGTGCTGCCACGCCGCGAATATCCCCCTTGCCGAACTGGTCGCTGCCGCTGATCTTCTTCTCCGTCATATAGGCGATAGCGCTGGCGATAGTGGCACCCGCACCCGGCAGCACGCCAACGAAAAAGCCCAGAAAGGAGGAGCGCAGCGTGGCGCCGGTTGCCTGGGCCGCTTCTTTCATATTGAACATCATGCGGCCGCTGGCGCGCACCATCTTCTGACCGCCGCTGGTGGATTCCAGCATCAGCAGAATTTCGCTGACCGAGAACAGGCCAATCACCACCACCACAAACTGAATGCCGTCGGAGAGGTGTACGCTGTCGAAGGTAAAGCGATAAACACCGGTATTCGCATCGACGCCCACGGTAGCCATACCCAGACCGATCAGGGCGGCCAGGAATGATTTCAGCGGGTTGTGGCTCATCATGCTGCCGAGGCAGGCGATGGCAAACACCATCAGGGCAAAATATTCCGCCGGACCAAACGCCAGCGACCAGTTTGCCAGAATCGGGGCAAACAGAATGATGCCGAGAATCGCGATGGTGGATCCGACAAACGAGCTGACGGCGGAGATAGAGAGCGCTACGCCCGCTTTCCCCTGCTGCGCCATCGGATAGCCATCCAGCGCGGTCATGATAGCGCCTGCGTCACCCGGTACATTCAGCAGAATCGAAGAGATACGTCCGCCATATTCACAGCCGATATAGACAGTAGCCAGCAGGATCAGCGCTGATTCAGCCGGCAGGTGCAGAGCAAACGCCAGCGGCATCAGGATCGCCACGCCGTTAATCGGGCCCAGCCCCGGCAGTAAGCCGACAATGGTGCCGATAAAGCAGCCGATCAGGGCGATCATCAGGTTCTCCGGCGTCATAGCGACAGCGAAGCCCTGCATCAGAAAAGACCAGGTATCCATTATTGACTCCTGTTAACTCAGCCAGCTGCCCATCGGCAGCGTTACGTCAAGCAGCCGGTCGAAGGCGTAAAACAGCGCCACGCCCATCACCACGCCAGAGATCGCCGCCGCCCACCAGCGCGCGCCAAACAGCAGACCGATACCAAAGGTCAGCAGGGTCGTGCAGAGCGGAAAGCCCATGCGTTCAAACAGCCAGCCATAGGCCAGCAGCATCAGGCAGAGCGCCAGCAGTTTCTTCAGCGTCTTCGCCTGCGGCCACTGAATAGCGTCAGGCTTGCGCAGCAGCATCATAACGGCGCAGATCGCCATCAGCCCGAGCAGCAGCAGCGGGAAAGGGCGCGGACCGACCGGCTCATAGCTATATTCACTCTGGATCTGCCAGCCGATAAACAGGCCGGCAATACAGAGCGCCAGCCAGATGGCGGCAAAAATACGATCGCTCATTATTGCCTCCGCTATTTCGCCAGCCCGAACGATTTCGCTTTTTCACGATAGTCAGCGACCTGTTTTTTCACGTAAGCATCCAGTTCGCTGCCAAACATGTTGAATTCAAACAGGCCGCGCAAATCGCGCTGCTGCTGAAACTCTTTGGTGGTAACCAGTTTTTTAAACGAATCTTCCCACCACTGGTACTCCGCATCGCTGACTTTAGGACCCAGGTAATAACCCCGGATCACCGGCCATTCAACGTTAAAGCCCTGCTCTTTAGCGGTGGGGATATCGGCCAGTTCACCCGGCAGACGTTTGTCGCTCATCACCGCCAGCACGCGCATTTTGCCGCCCTGCAGGTGTGGCACCATTTCACTCATATCACCGGACACCACCTGAATATGGTTGCCAAGCAGTGCGGTCACCGGCTCGCCGCCACCTTCAAAGGCGACATAGCGCATTTTGCGCGGATCGATACCGGCTTCACGCGCCAGCAGCGCGGTTTTCATCCAGTCCTGACTGCCGATTGATGCGCCGGCGCCTACGACGACTTTATTAGGATCGTTTTTCATCGCCTCCATCAGCTCGCTCAGCGTTTTCCACGGCGCGTCGGCGCGTACCGCCACCATGCCGTAGTCAGTGCCGACGGCGGCCAGCCACTTCACGTCGTCCACGGAATAGCGGCCAAATTTGCCCTGTGACAGATTAAGCAGCGACCCGCCGGAGAAGGCTACCAGCGTACCCGCTTCGGCCGGGCGCTGCGCAATAATGGCGTTATAGGCCACTGCGCCGACGCCGCCTGGCATGTAGGTCACGCGCATGGGCGAGGTGAGCTGGCCGGTCTCCTGCATGGAGACCTGGATCAGCTTACAGGTCAGGTCAAAACCACCGCCGGGTTTGGCCGGGGCGATACACTCGGTGCGCTGTGGTACCGCTGCCAGCGCAGAGGTTACTGAAAAAGCCAGCAGGGATGAGGCGAGGACGAGAAGGCCTGTTTTTTTCATGGTTCGCTCCAGTCATTCTTCCAGTTTGTGATGACCACCGAACATTCGTGGTTGCTGAATTGTTAAAACAGCAACCTTTCATTTACCTTTCAGCCATCAGCAAAAATGACAGGATGTGATATGCGTCTCTTACTGGTGGAAGACACCACTGAACTGGCCTCATGGCTGCAAAAGGCGCTCACGCAAAAAGGGTTTGCTGTCGACTGGGTCGCGGACGGGCTGGCCGCCGATCATATATTACAAAGTGAGGACTACGCGCTGGTGGTGCTGGATGTGTCACTGCCACGGCTGGATGGCCTGGCAGTACTGGCCCGGCTGCGCAAACGCGGACAGAACGTGCCGGTGCTGCTGCTGACGGCACAAAGTACGCTGGCGCAGCGGGTACAGGGCTTAAACGGCGGCGCCGACGACTACCTGACCAAGCCGTTTGAGCTGGATGAGCTGGATGCGCGGCTGCGCGCGCTGCTGCGCCGCAGCCACGGGCAGACGGCGCAGACGCAGCGGCTCGGACAGCTGGAACGCGACAGCGAAGGTTACTTCCTGCTGAACCAGAAGCCGCTATCGCTGACGCCGCGCGAATCGAGCGTGCTCTCGACGCTGATGCAGCGGCCGGGGCGACCGGTATCGCGTCAGCACCTCTATGAGCAGACGTTTACCCTGGCCGATGACGCCAGCCCGGAGAGCATTGAGCTTTATGTGCATCGGGTGCGCAAAAAGCTCTCCGGCAGCGACGTGGTGATTGTGACCCTGCGCGGGCTCGGCTACAGCCTGGAGCAGCAGCCGTGCGACTGATGCACTCGCTGCGCGGTGAACTGCTGCTGTGGCTGGGCGTACCGCTGCTGCTGCTGTGGGCGCTCTCGGTCTATACCCATTATCAGAGCGCGCTGCAGGCAGCAAACCAGGCCTACGACCGTTCACTGCTGGCGTCAGCCCGTACCGTGGCGGAAAGGCTGGTGGTACGTCAGCGCCATCTGGAGGTTGATGTGCCCTGGGTAGTGCTGGACAGTTTTGAGCGTAATATGAACGACCAGCTCTTCTATCAGGTTATTTCCCCGCAGGGAAATACGCTCTCCGGCTATCCCGATCTGCCGCTGCTGCCGCGTAACGCGCCGCTCTCTGATGCATACCCGGCGCTGGTGCATTTTTATGATGCGCATTACCGCAGGCAGCCGATTCGGGTGGCGGCGCTATGGCAGCCGGTGAATGAAGAGGGGGTAGAAGGCATGGCGCTGGTGCTGGTGGCGGAAACGCTGAACTCCCGGCACGCCTTTGCCGACAGCCTGCTGCGTACGGCGCTGATCAGCCAGAGTTTCCTGGTGCTGATCACGCTGCTGCTGGCGGGGATGCTGCTGCGCCGGGTGCTGCGGCCGCTGCGCCGGCTGTCGCGGATTATGCTGCGCCGTGCGCCAGGGGAGCTGACGCCCTTGCCGTCGCTGGTGCCCTGGTCAGAGCTGCAGCCGCTGATTGTGGCATTTAACCGGCATCTGGAGCGGCTGCGCGGGCTGCTGGCGCGGCAGGAGCGCTTCAGCGCCGATGTGTCGCACCAGCTGCGTACGCCGCTGACCATTCTGAAAACTCAGGTCAGCGTGGCGCTCAGCAGTGACGATCCGCAGCAGTGGCGTGAGAGCCTGCAGGGCATGCGCCACACGCTGAACGATACCGTAGAGCTGACTGACCGGCTGCTGCAGCTGGCGCAGATCAAGGCGCGCCACGGCGAAGATAAACCCTTTACCCGCGTTGATCTCAGTCAGATTGTGCAGCAGGCGTGCCTGAGCGGCTATACCGCCGCGCGGCACAAGCAGATTGATTTAGGTTTCGAGGACGAAGAGACGTGTCGCGTACAGGGAGACGCACTGCTGCTGGCTGAACTGTGCGCCAACCTGCTGGATAATGCGATTAAATATACGCCGGCGCAGGGAACGGTAACGGCGCGGCTGCAGGGACATCAGCTGGAGATTGAAGACAGCGGCCCCGGTATAGACGCTGCGCAGCAGCAGCAGGCGCTCCAGCCGTTTGCACGTCTCGATCCCAGCGGGCAGCCTGGTGCGGGTATCGGGCTGGCGCTGGTGAAAGATATCTGCGCCTGGCACGGCGCGCGGCTGCGTCTCGATCGCAGCCCGCAGCTGGGCGGACTGCGGGTCACCGTCAGCTTTCCCTGATGGCCGGCTGGCGCAGCGGCGTCTTCAGCCGCTGCGCCAGGATCACGCCGGTAAGCGTAATACCGCCGCCAATCCAGTGATAGCTGTGCAGCTGCTCATGCAGAAACAGCACCGCAATAAGCGCTGTAAATACCGGCACCACGTTCATAAAGATACTGGTGGTGCTGGCACCCAGCCGCTGCACGCCAAGGATCCACAAAAAGGGCGCCACGATCGAGGCAAACAGCCCGGCAAACAGCACCAGCGGCAGGTTCTGCTGCGTCAGCGCGACCTCCGGCGCGAGCAGAAAGCCCGGCAGCAGCAGCACAACACCGAAGAAAATCTGCACATAGAGGCTTTGCCAGGTGGGGAGCGGGATCGCCCAGCGTTTGGTTAGTACGCCATAGAGTGCATAAGAGGTGGAGGCCGCCAGCATCATGACTTCGCCATTGCCGGGTCGCTGCGCCAGCAGCTGGGCCGGATTGCCGGCGCTGACCAGCCAGACCAGCCCGATAAACGAGAGAATCCCGCCCAGCAGAATACCGCGCGTGGGGGCCAGACGCAGCACCAGCAGGCTGAGCAGAATCGTCAGCAGCGGAATGGTGGCCCCCAGTATGCCCATCATCACCGCCGACACGCTGTGTGCCGCATAGTAGGCAAGGCTCTGGTAGAGCACCATGCCAAGCAGCCCCAGCAGCAGCAGTTGACCGAGGTGACTTTTTATTGTGCGCCGGTGCCGCCATACGCCGGGCAGGCAGAACGGGGTCAGCACCAGCAGCGCCAGCAGCCAGCGATAAAAAGAGATCGCAGCAGGATCGATAGCGTCAGCCGAGAGTTTGCTGACAATGGTGTTGATCGACCAGATCAGCACCGCAATGAGCGGGAACAGCAGGTTCATAACAGGCTCCGTAAAAATGTGCCGCCAGCATACGTTTGACCGGTTTAAAACAGATAGTTAAAATCGGACAAAATTTGTTAATGACCGGACAGAATGACTATTCAGGTTGCCTATTGCCCGCCGGCTGACGCCCCGCGCATTTTTATGCGTTATGAGCAGACGCATGCGCGCACCGAATATCTGCCGCATCAGCATGCGTGGGGGCAGGCAATTTTTGTCACCCGTCATGTACTGGAGCTGGATATTGAAGGGGAACGTTTGCTGGCACCGGCCGAGATGCCGGTATGGATCCCCCCCGGCCAGCGTCACAGCAGCTATAACCACTGTCAGGCACAGTTTCGCACCCTGAATCTGGCGGCAGAACTCTGTAACGGCCTGCCGGATCGCCCCTGCCTGCTGACGGCAGATGCCATTACGCACGCCATTATGAATGAGTTTGCGCAGCGCGCGCTGGCGCAGCCGCAGAGCGAGGCGGAGTGGCGCCTGTGTGACGTGCTGCTGGATCGTCTGCGCCAGGCACCCGTGCATACCAGCTATCTGCCCGCCTCAGAGGATAAATTTCTTGCACCGGTGCTGCGTGCGCTGGAGGCAAATCCCGGCGACAACACCACGCTGGCGCAGTGGGCGCAGCGCGTGTTTACCACCGAACGCACGCTGGCGCGGCGCTGTCAGCAGCAGCTGAAAATGTCCTTTAGCGAGTGGCGGCAGCGGCTGCGTTTCCTGCGCACGCTTGCGCTGCTGGAGCAGGGCATGAGCGTACAGGCTATCGCCCATGAACTCGGCTATAGCTCTGCCTCGGCGCTGATTGTCATGTTTCAGCAGCAGTCAGGTACCTCTCCGGAACGTTATCGCAGCCGGTTAGGCTAACCGGCGGCTTTGTGGCACACTAGCCGGCGTTCATTTCCCGCAGACAGGACTTCCGCCGTGAAAATTCTCGTTGATGAAAACATGCCCTATGCCCGCGAACTCTTCAGCCGTACCGGTGAGGTGGTTGCCGTACCGGGCCGTCCGCTGCCGGAAGCGGAACTGCGTGATGCCAGTGCGCTGATGGTGCGTTCAGTGACCCCGGTTAGTGCGGCGCTGCTGGCGGACACGCCGGTAAAATTTGTCGGCACCGCCACCGCGGGCACCGATCACGTGGATCAGGCCTCGCTACAGGCAGCCGGCATCGGCTTCTCTGCCGCACCAGGCTGCAACGCTATCGCCGTGGTGGAATATGTCTTCTCTGCGCTGCTGCTGCTGGCTGAACGTGACGGCTTTGCGCTGCGCGATCGCACCGTGGGCATTGTGGGCGTTGGTAACGTCGGCAGCCGTCTGCAGGCGCGACTGGAAGCCTGGGGCGTTAAAACGCTGCTGTGCGATCCGCCCCGTGCCGATCGTGGCGATACCGGGCCGTTTCATACGCTGGAAACGTTGGTGGCACAGGCGGATATCCTGACTTTTCATACGCCGCTGAATAAGGAAGGGCGCTATAAAAGCTGGCACCTGGCGGATGCGGCGCTGCTGATGGCGCTGCGGCCCGATACCATTCTGATTAACGCCTGCCGCGGTCCGGTGGTTGACAACGCTGCGCTGCTGGAAGTGCTGAAAATACGTGGCGATCTGCGCGTGGTACTGGATGTATGGGAGCCGGAACCCGATCTCAGTCTCGATTTACTGGCGCGCGTGGATATCGCCACCGCCCATATCGCAGGCTACACGCTGGAGGGTAAAGCGCGTGGCACGACGCAGGTCTTTGAAGCCTGGAGCGCGTTTATCGGCCAGCCGCAGCAGGTGGCGCTGGAGAGTCTGCTGCCGCCGCCGGAGTTCAGCAGCATCACGCTGCACGGTGAACTCGATCAGGCAACGCTGAAACGACTGGCACACCTGGTGTATGATGTGCGCCGCGACGACGCGCCGCTGCGTAAAGCAGCAGGCCAGCCGGGCGAGTTTGACCGGCTGCGCCGGCAGTATGAAGAGCGCCGTGAGTGGTCTTCGCTGCAGGTGATCTGCGACAACGCTGCCAGCGCCAGCATGCTGAAGCAGCTGGGCTTTCGCGTCAGCCTGCAGGGGCAGCCATCCTCTCTCCCGGAATGATGCGCCACGGCGCACAGCGGGAACGAATCTGAATTATGAGGCGGTATCATTACCGCCTTCTGTTTTTATGTCATTGTCTGGAGTAAACCAACATGTCTGACGGCTGGAATATTGCGCTACTGGGCGCAACAGGCGCTACAGGAAACGCTGTACTGGAACTGCTGGCGGAACGCCAGTTCCCGGTTGGTGAGATCCATCTGCTGGCAAGCGAAAACAGCGCGGGTGAAACACTGCGTTTTGCCGGCCGTTCGGTGCGCGTACAGGATGCGGCTGAGTTCGACTGGACCCAGGCGCAGCTGGCGTTTTTCACCGCCGGTCGCGAGGCGTCAGCCCGCTACGCAGAAGAGGCGGCGAGCCAGGGATGCCTGGTGATCGACAGCAGCGATCTGTTCGCGCTGGAGCCGGATGTGCCGCTGGTGGTACCGGATGTGAACCCGCAGGTACTGGCGGACTACCGTAACCGCAATATCATCAGCGTGGCAGATGCGCTGGTAAGCCAGCTGTTATGCGCCATCAAGCCACTGGTTGAAACCGCCGGGCTGAGCCGCATTCAGGTAACAAACCTGCTGTCGGTATCCAGCCAGGGCAAAGCTGCCGTGGATGGACTGGCAGGCGAGAGTGCGCGCCTGCTGAATGGCATTCCGCCTGACGAACACTATTTTGGCCGTCAGCTGGCATTTAACCTGCTGCCGCAGCAGGCAGACAGCAGCGGCAGCGTGGCAAGTGAACGTCGCGTCGTGGAGCAGGTGCGTAAAGTACTGCAGGATGAGGGACTGCCGATTGCCGTCAGCAGCGTGCAGGCGCCGGTGTTTTACGGTAATGCGCAAATCGTTTATCTGGAAAATCTGCGTCCGCTCTCTGCCGAAGAGGCGCGTGATGAACTGGCGCGTGCGGAAGATATCAGCCTGAGCGAAGAGGGGGATTACCCGACGCAGGTTGGTGATGCCTCCGGTAATGAAGTGCTGAGCATTGGCAGCCTGCGCAACGACTACGGCGTTCCGGAGCTGCTGCAGTTCTGGTCGGTGGCGGATAACGTACGCTTTGGCGGCGCGCTGATGGCAGTGAAAACGGCGGAGAAGCTGGTGCAGGAGTATTTCTACTGATGCAGGCGGAGGCGACAACCCTGAAGCTGGCGCTGGGCATTGAGTATGACGGCAGCCGCTACTATGGCTGGCAGCGGCAAAATGAAGTACGCAGCGTGCAGGAGAAGCTGGAGAAAGCGCTGGCGAAAGTAGCGAACCATGACGTCAGCGTTTTTTGTGCCGGGCGTACCGACGCAGGTGTACACGGCACCGGTCAGGTAGTGCATTTTGAAACCACTTCCCGGCGCGCTGACAGCGCCTGGACGCTGGGGGTCAATGCCAATCTGCCGGATGATATCGCCGTACGCTGGGTAAAAGCGGTGCCGGAGAGCTTTCACGCGCGCTTCAGCGCGACCGCGCGACGCTACCGCTATGTGATTTATAACCAGCGGCTGCGCCCGGCTATTCTGGGCAACGGGCTGACGCACTACTACCATCCGCTTGATGCAGAGAAGATGCAGCGTGCCGGCCAGCATCTGCTGGGCGAGAATGATTTTACCTCGTTTCGTGCCGTGCAGTGTCAGTCGCGCACGCCGTGGCGCAACGTGATGCATCTGAACGTGACGCGGCAGGGCGCGTTTGTCATTGTCGATATTAAAGCTAATGCTTTTGTGCACCATATGGTGCGTAACATCGTTGGCAGCCTGATAGAAGTCGGCAACGGCAATCAGCCGGAGAGCTGGATAGCAGATCTGCTGGCGGCGAAAGATCGCACGCTGGCAGCGGCAACCGCCAAAGCAGAAGGGTTATATCTGGTAGCGGTGGATTACCCATCGCATTTTGCGTTACCACAGCCTGCGCCGGGACCACTATTCCTCGCAGATTAATTTTTAACCATAGGGTGTCAGGGAGTTAGCTGGTATGGAGTTTATCCATTTTGTTGTCGATTTTATTCTGCACATTGATGTGCACCTGGCCGAACTGGTGGCGCAGTATGGCATCTGGATCTACGCCATCCTGTTCCTGATCCTGTTTTGCGAGACTGGCCTGGTGGTGACGCCATTTCTGCCGGGTGATTCGCTGCTGTTTGTGGCAGGCGCACTTGCTGCATTACCGGGCAACGATTTAAACGTGCATCTGATGGTCACGCTGCTGGTTATCGCCGCCATTCTCGGCGATGCGGTGAACTACACCATTGGCCGTCTGTTCGGTGAGAAACTCTTCAGTAATCCGCAGTCAAAAATCTTCCGCCGCAGCTATCTTGATAAAACCCATGCGTTCTACGATCGTCACGGCGGCAAAACCATTATACTTGCGCGCTTTGTGCCAATCGTGCGAACCTTTGCCCCCTTCGTGGCGGGTATGGGGCACATGTCCTATCGCCACTTTGCGCTCTTCAACGTCACGGGCGCGCTGTTATGGGTGCTGCTGTTCTCCTATGCCGGCTATCTGTTTGGCGATCTGCCGGTGGTACAGGAGAATCTCAAACTGCTGATTGTCGGCATTATCGTGGTATCGGTACTGCCAGGCGTGATTGAAGTATGGCGCCATCGCCGTCAGGCGCGTCAGCAGAAATCGCAGTAAGCGCGCCGCCATATTTTTATCCACAGCGTGAACAGGTTGTGGTTTAATGAGCGACATTTACGGCCTGCTGAAGGTGATTTCAGCAGTAACGAAAAGACTGGACCAGGTCAGCATTAAACAGAAAGGTCATCAATGAGCTGGATTGAACGCATACTGAATAAAAGCACCACGACGCCTACGCGCAAAGCCAGCATCCCGGAAGGGGTGTGGACCAAGTGTGACAGCTGTGGTCAGGTGCTCTACCGCGCCGAGCTGGAGCGCAACCTTGAGGTCTGCCCGAAGTGCGACCACCACATGCGTATGCATGCGCGCGAGCGTCTGCATAGCCTGATGGATGAAGGATCGATGGTTGAGCTGGGAAGCGAGCTGGAGCCAAAAGATCTGCTCAAGTTCCGCGACTCCAAAAAGTATAAGGATCGTCTGGTAGCGGCCCAGAAAGACACCGGCGAAAAAGATGCGCTGATCGTCATGAAAGGCCAGCTGCACGGCATGCCGGTTGTTGCAGCAGCATTTGAGTTTGCCTTTATGGGCGGCTCAATGGGCTCGGTAGTGGGCGCACGCTTTGTGCGTGCCGTAGAGCAGGCGCTGGAAGATAACTGCCCGCTGATCTGCTTCTCTGCCAGCGGCGGAGCGCGTATGCAGGAAGCGCTGCAGTCGCTGATGCAGATGGCAAAAACCAGCGCGGCGCTGGCGAAAATGCAGGAACGCGGTCTGCCTTATATCTCCGTGCTGACCGATCCGACCATGGGCGGCGTCTCTGCCAGCTTTGCGATGCTGGGCGATCTCAACGTGGCAGAACCAAAAGCGCTAATCGGTTTTGCCGGTCCACGCGTGATTGAGCAGACGGTACGTGAAAAGCTGCCGCCGGGCTTCCAGCGCAGTGAATTTCTGATTGAAAAAGGCGCGATCGACATGATCATCCGTCGTCCGGAAATGCGCTTTAAGCTGGCCAGCCTGCTGGCAAAAATGATGAACCTGCCGGCTCCGCAGCTGGATGGCGAACCGCCAGTGGTGGTGGAACCAGAAAGCAACGACGCCTGACAGGCAACCGAAAGGCGCAGCGATGCGCCTTTTTACTTTCATTCCGTACATCCCATTTTCAGTGAGCAGCTGTGCCGGTGCCTGCCTGTTGATAGCCATCAGCCGCGCGCAGGCCTCTCTTTCCGCCGCTGCGCTGAACGATGAGCTGTACCACGCAACAGACGGGACTCATGAACACGCATCAGCCTCCTCAGGGCACGTCGCCGCTGGCCACGTGGCTTCACTATCTTGAGCATCTTCACTCACAGGCGATTGAACTGGGTCTGGATCGTATTCAGCGCGTTGCCGCGCAGCTTGACCTGCTGAAACCTGCTCCCTTTATCTTCACCGTTGCCGGAACCAACGGCAAAGGCACCACCTGCCGCATGCTGGAAACGCTGCTGATGGCAGCAGGCTACCGCACAGGCGTTTACAGTTCGCCCCATCTGGTGCGCTACACCGAGCGCGTGCGCGTACAGGGCGCGGAGCTGCCAGAGGCGCAGCACAGCGCCAGCTTTGCTGAAATCGAAGCGGGGCGCGGTGATACCTCGCTGACCTATTTTGAATTTGGCACGCTCTCTGCGCTTAACCTGTTCCGCCAGGCGAACCTTGACGTGGTGATCCTCGAAGTCGGACTGGGTGGCCGTCTTGATGCCACCAACATTGTTGATACTGATGTCGCAGTGATCACCAGTATCGCACTCGATCACACAGACTGGCTTGGCCCCGACCGCGAGAGTATCGGGCGGGAAAAAGCAGGTATTTTCCGCGCCGGCAAACCTGCCATAGTAGGCGAAGCGGAGATGCCGGCAACCATCGCCGCCGTTGCCGCAGAAACCGGTGCCGTGCTGCACCAGATCAATCGCGACTGGCAGTGGCAGCGCTCTGATGATAGCTGGATGCTGCAGGATGCGCAGGGTGAACTGCGCGATCTGCCGCTGCCGCAGGTGCCGCTGCCGAACGCGGCCACGGCGCTGGCTGCGTTACGGGCGTCAGGTCTGGATGTCTCTGATGCCATCATCCGTACGCATCTGCCGCAGGCAATGCTGGCGGGCCGCTTTCAGACCGTCAGCCACGCGCCGCAGGTGATTCTGGATGTGGCGCACAATCCGCACGCGGCCGCCTGGCTGGCGTCGCGCCTGGCGGCACTGCCCGCAGGCAAAAGCATTCATGCGGTAGCGGGTATGCTGCACGACAAAGATATCGCCGGTACGCTCGCAGCGCTGGCACCGCAGGTGACGCACTGGTATTGCGCGCCGCTGGCAGGCCCGCGTGGCGCATCGGCGGAAGAGCTGCTTGCACATCTGGAGCACGGTACGGCGTATGCCAGCGTCGATGCGGCGTGGCAGGCAGCGCGTGCGCAGGCCAGCCGGGAGGATGTGATTCTGGTGTGTGGTTCGTTTCACACCGTAGCACAGGTTATGGAATTGATGGCAGCGGAGAACGGCAGTGGCGAGTAAGTTTCAAAATCGGTTAGTGGGCACGGTGATCCTGGTGGCGATTGGCGTCATTGTGCTGCCAGGCCTGCTGGACGGTAAGAAAAAGCATTACAAAGAAGAGTTTGCAGCGATTCCGCTGGTGCCGAAGCCTGACGATCAGCAGGATAGTGAAATGGTGCCGCCGGTTACGCAGCCGCTGCCGTCGCAGCCGCCGGAAGGTGCCGGTGCCGCACAGCAGTCAGCGGCCAGCCAGGCAGCACAAAATCCGGCCGTCAGCGGCAGCGCGCAGCCGGTGCAGAACAGCCAGCCGAGCGTCGTGACGCCACCGGCGGTGCATCAGCAGACGCCGCCCCGAACCCAGCAAAAACCCGCTGAACAGACGAAGCCTAAAACGGTGGAGCAGAGCAGGCCGAAGCCGGTGGAACAACCGAAGCCGAAGCCGGTGGAGACGCCGAAACCTGCAGAGCAGCCAAAAGCAGCGGAGCAGAGCAAGCCGGCAGAAACGCAGAAGCCAGCCAGCGCGCCAGCGGGGCAGGCGTATGTGGTGCAGCTTGGCGCACTGAAAAATGCGGCGAAAGTCGATGAGATTGTGGCGAAGCTGCGGCTCTCTGGCTATCGCGCCTTTACCGTGCCGTCATCACCGGTGCAGGGTCAGATTACCCGTATTTATGTCGGTCCTGACGCGTCCAAAGCGAAACTGCAGAGTTCGCTGAGCGAACTTCAGAGCGTTTCCGGTCTGGGCGGGGTGGTTAAACCCTATAGCGTGCACTGACAGGCTGATAAGCTACGCCGATAGCAGTAACAGGCGTGGCTTATTGCATTTAAAGTGGCAGGAAAAGTAGTAAATTAACTGTTAAATCAGTCAATTAAATATTGTTATTAGTCGCGGGCGAAGAAATTATTTTTCCTCGCCCTTTTTCATCACTGTGAACGGGAAAAGGCTACGCAAACGTTTTCTTTTTCTGTTAGAATGCGCCCCGAACTGGATGCAGGGGTGCGAAGCACTGTACTGGAAGCGTTCATGATCTGGATTGATTACGTCATTATTGCGGTAGTTGGTTTTTCGGCTCTGGTCAGCCTGATTCGCGGGTTTGTCCGGGAAGCCTTATCTCTTGTTACCTGGGGATGCGCGTTTTTTGTCGCCAGTCATTACTACGCCTACCTGGCAGTCTGGTTTACAGGTTTTAACGACGAACTGGTTCGCAACGGCATCGCAATTGCGGTGTTGTTCGTTGCCACCCTGATTGTGGGTGCCATCGTGAACTATGTGATCGGCTCGCTGGTTGAGAAAACCGGCTTGTCGGGAACCGACAGGGTGTTGGGGGTCTGTTTCGGGGCGTTGCGTGGCGTGCTGATTGTTTCCGCCATTCTTTTCTTCCTTGATACATTCACCGGCTTTTCGAAAAGCCCGGACTGGCAACAGTCTCAGCTCATTCCCCAGTTCAGTTATATCATCAGGTGGTTTTTTGATTACCTGAAAAGCACGTCCAGTTTTTTACCCCGGTGACACCATCGGGAGTGCGGCTAATGAGGAAATGACAATATGTGCGGTATTGTTGGTATCACCGGTTTTATGCCAGTAAACCAGTCGATCTATGACGCGTTAACGGTGCTGCAGCACCGCGGACAGGATGCCGCCGGCATTTGTACTATCGATGCGCTGAACTGCTTCCGTCTGCGCAAAGCAAATGGCCTGGTCAGCGACGTGTTTGAAGCGCGCCACATGCAGCGTTTGCAGGGCAATATCGGTATCGGCCACGTGCGTTACCCTACCGCTGGCAGCTCCAGCGCCTCTGAAGCGCAGCCGTTTTACGTTAACTCCCCTTACGGTATTACGCTGGCGCATAACGGCAATCTCACCAATGCGCACGAGCTGCGTAAACAGCTGTTTGAGACCGGACGCCGTCACGTTAACACCACCTCCGATTCAGAGATCCTGCTCAACATCTTTGCGCAGGAGCTGGATCGTTTTCAGCACTACCCACTGGATGCTGAGACCATTTTTGCAGCGGTAGCGGCAGTGCATCAGCAGGTGCGTGGCGCTTACGCCGTAGTGGCGATGATTATCGGACACGGCATGGTGGCGTTTCGCGATCCCAACGGTATTCGCCCGCTGGTGCTCGGCAAGCGCGCTATGCAGGATGGCCGCACGGAGTATATGGTTGCCTCAGAGAGTGTGGCGCTGGATACGCTGGGATTTGAGTTCATTCGTGACGTTGCGCCAGGTGAAGCGGTGTATATCACCGAGCAGGGCCAGCTTTCGACCCGCCAGTGCGCTGAGGATCCGAAAAGCAATCCCTGCCTGTTTGAATACGTCTATTTTGCCCGCCCGGACTCTTTCCTGGATAAGATTTCCGTCTATAGCGCGCGGGTGCGCATGGGCACCAAGCTCGGTGAAAAAATTGCCCGTGAGTGGGAAGATCTCGATATCGACGTAGTCATTCCAATTCCGGAAACCTCGACCGATACCGCGCTGGAAATTGCGCGCATTCTGAATAAGCCTTATCGGCAGGGGTTTGTGAAAAACCGCTATGTGGGCCGCACCTTTATTATGCCGGGCCAGCATCTGCGCCGCAGCGCCGTTCGCCGTAAACTCAACGCCAACCGTGCCGAGTTCCGCGATAAAAATGTGCTGCTGGTGGATGACTCTATCGTACGCGGTACGACCTCTGAACAGATTATTGAGATGGCGCGCGAGGCGGGAGCTAAGCGGGTTTACCTTGCATCGGCCGCACCGGAGATCCGTTTTCCGAACGTCTATGGTATCGATATGCCCAGCGCCACTGAGCTGATTGCACACGGCCGTGAAGTGGAAGAGATCCGTCAGCTGATCAAGGCTGACGCGCTGATCTTCCAGGATCTGAACGATCTGATTGAGGCGGTACGCGAAGAGAATCCGGACATTGAACAGTTTGAGTGCTCTGTGTTCAACGGCGTCTATGTCACGAAGGATGTGGATCAGCAATACCTGGAATATCTGCAGTCACTGCGCAACGACGATGCCAAAGCACTGCAGCGGCAGAATGAAGTGGAAGGGCTGGAGATACATAACGAAGGCTGATTGGGCTTTTATCCGGCAGACAGACGGGGCAGGCGCAAGCCTGCCCCGTCTGTTTTGCGCTTTTTCACCGTGCGCCAGCGCATTTTTGCCTGGGGCAGGCTATCATTGCCGCTTCTGAACAGAGTAAGGCAGAGTTATGAAACGTCTCATCATTGGTCTTTCCGGCGCCAGCGGCGCGATCTACGGCGTGCGGCTGCTGCAGGTGCTGCAATCGGTGCCCGAAGTGGAAACCCATCTGGTGATGAGCCCGGCTGCGCGCCAGACGCTGGCGCTGGAAACCGACTACAGCGTGCGGGATGTACAGGCGCTTGCCAGCGTGGTGCATGACGTGCGGGATATCGGGGCAAGTATCTCTTCCGGCTCGTTTAAAACGCTGGGTATGGTGATCCTGCCGTGCTCAATGAAAACCCTCTCTGGCATTGTACACAGCTACAGTGACAGTCTGCTGACGCGCGCCGCGGATGTCGTGCTGAAAGAGCAGCGTCGTCTGGTGCTGTGCGTACGCGAAACGCCGCTGCACGTCGGGCATCTGCGTATGATGACCACGGCGGCTGAACTGGGTGCGATGATAATGCCGCCGGTGCCGGCGTTTTATCACCGGCCGCAGCGCATTGAGGATTTGGTTGACCAGACGGTGAATCGCGTCGTGGATCAGTTTGATATTACGCTGCCGGAAGATCTGTTTATGCGCTGGAATGGCGCATAAACGTGGAGCGCTGCACAATGGATGTGCAAATTCGCGGTGTCGATCACTCTTCGTGCATAATCTGCACTAAAAGTTAGCAAACTCGCTTTTTCTTCCGCATCCCGCTGTTATATTCCCTTCATAACGAATTGTCTGCGTCCCGTTACGACGCGCTCGTTAGCGCACCTGCATGCTGCATCGCCAGCTTTGAGACCTGGCATGAAAACTGCAATCTATTCAGCGCAAAACACACATCACACCACATAACAATAAGCACGTCACTTGAGGGTAAACTATGAAAAAGCGAGTTCTGGCTCTCTCCCTGCTGCTGGCAATGACCGGCACCGCCAGCGTTTTTGCCGCCGTACCGCAGTCGCTGCGCATCGGGACCGATCCCACTTACCCGCCGTTTGAGTCAAAAAATGCCCAGGGCCAGCTGGTAGGTTTTGATATCGACCTTGCCAATGAGATTTGCAAGCGTATCCAGACCAAATGTACCTATGTGGAAAGTGATTTCGATGCGCTCATCCCGTCGCTGAAAGCGAAAAAAATTGATGCCATTATCTCGTCGCTCTCAATCACCGAAAAGCGTCAGGAAGAGATTGGCTTCTCGGAAAAACTTTATGCAGCGAATGCCCGCCTGGTGGCGGCAAAAGGCTCTCCGCTGCAGCCAACGATTGACTCCCTGAAAGGCAAAAATATCGGTCTGCTGCAGGGTACCACGCAGGAAACCTACGCTAATCAATACTGGCGGCCAAAGGGCGTTACCGTGACACCGTATGCGAATCAGGATCTGGTTTATCAGGATCTGAACGCCGGTCGCATTGACGCCGCATTCCAGGATGAAGTGCAGGCGAGCGAAGGCTTCCTGAAGCAGCCGGTAGGCAAAAATTACGCCTTTGCCGGCCCGGCGGTTAAAGATGACAAAATTTTTGGTGTAGGCACCGGCATGGGGCTGCGCAAAGATGACAGCGATCTCAAAGCCGCCATCGACAAGGCGTTCAATGAGATGCGCAAAGATGGTACCTACGACAAAATTGCGAAAAAATATTTTGATTTCAACGTCTACGGTGACTGATTGACCTGTTTCCTGATACTGCGGGCAGAGTGACAGGAACCGGGGCCATAACTATTCACTCCGGGCGCTTACTTATGTAAACTCCCGGGGTTCATACGCTTGCCGCTATCCTTCCGTGATTCATATCCCTGGTCAGGACTGTCCGCTATTTACCGGGCAGCGTGTGTTATTTTCCTCTCACGACAGGATCGAAATCATGTTGTATGGCTATTCTGAAGTCATTCTCAAAGGCACGCTGGTGACGCTGGAGCTGGCACTGAGCGCCGTGCTGCTGGCGGTTATCCTTGGCCTGCTCGGGGCGGGTGCCAAACTGTCACGCAGCCGGCCGCTGGCAATCATCGCGGAAGGGTACACTACCCTGATCCGTGGCGTGCCGGATCTGGTGCTGATGCTGCTGATCTTTTACGGGCTGCAGATTGCGCTCAACGCGGTAACTGACGCGCTGGGCCTGACGCAGTTTGATATCGACCCGATGGTGGCCGGTATTATCACGCTCGGTTTTATCTATGGCGCATACTTTACTGAAACCTTTCGCGGCGCGTTTCTGGCGGTGCCAAAGGGACAGATTGAAGCGGCCACCGCATTTGGTTTTACCGGCTCCCAGACGTTCCGGCGCATTCTGTTTCCGGCCATGATGCGTTTCGCGCTGCCCGGTATCGGAAACAACTGGCAGGTGATCCTCAAGGCGACCGCACTGGTGTCACTGCTGGGTCTGGAGGATGTGGTTAAAGCGACGCAGCTGGCGGGCAAGAGTACCTGGCAGCCGTTCTATTTCGCCATTGTGGCAGGGGTGATCTATCTGGTGTTTACCACGCTGTCCAATGGCGTGCTGTGGTGGCTTGAGCGCCGCTACTCGGTCGGGGTAAAAAGGGCAGAATTATGATTGAAATTATTCAGGAGTACTGGAAACAACTGCTCTGGACCGATGGTTATCGCTTCACCGGTGTGGCCATCACGCTGTGGCTTCTTATCCTTTCTGTGGTCATCGGCGGCTGCCTGGCCGTGATCCTGGCCATCGCCCGCGTCTCGCCCAACCGGTTTATCTCAACACCGGTCTGGCTGTTTACCTATGTGTTTCGCGGCACGCCGCTCTATGTACAGCTGCTGGTGTTCTATTCCGGTATGTATACGCTGGAAGTGGTAAAAGGTTCTGAGCTGCTGAATGCGTTTTTCCGCAGCGGGCTGAACTGTACGCTGCTGGCGTTTACGCTGAATACCTGTGCTTACACCACTGAAATTTTTGCGGGCGCTATCCGCGCCGTGCCACACGGTGAAATTGAAGCCGCGCGCGCCTATGGTTTTTCGACCGTAAAGCTTTACCGCTGCATTATTCTGCCGTCAGCGCTGCGCACCGCGCTGCCCGCATACAGCAATGAAGTGATCCTGATGCTGCACTCTACCGCGCTGGCGTTTACCGCGACCGTGCCGGATTTGCTGAAAATCGCGCGCGATATCAACTCGGCCACTTATCAGCCGTTTACCGCGTTTGGGCTCGCTGCCGTGCTCTATCTGATTATCTCTTATGTGCTGATTAGCCTGTTCCGCCTTGCGGAGCGCCGCTTTCTGGCACATGTGAAACCCTCTTCGTCGCACTGAGTATCACTATGGCTGAAAATAAATTACAGGTTGCCGAACTGCACAAGCGTTACGGTGAACACGAAGTTCTGAAAGGCGTATCACTGCGGGCCAATGCCGGCGATGTGATCAGCATTATTGGCTCATCCGGCTCCGGGAAAAGTACCTTTTTACGCTGTATTAACTTCCTCGAAAAACCGAGCGAAGGTGCTATAGCCGTTAATAATGAACAGATTGCGCTGGTGCGTGATACCGACGGCCAGCTGAAAGTGGCGAATAAAGAGCAGCTGCGCTCGCTGCGCACGCGCCTCACCATGGTGTTTCAGCACTTCAATCTCTGGAGCCATATGACGGTGCTGGATAACGTGACTGAAGCGCCCATTCAGGTGCTGGGTCTGAGCAAGGCGGAAGCGCGCGAACGGGCGATCAAGTATCTGGATAAAGTCGGGATTGATGCGCGCGCGCGGGCAAAGTATCCGGTACACCTCTCTGGCGGCCAGCAGCAGCGCGTCTCGATTGCCCGCGCGCTGGCAATGGAACCGGAAGTGCTGCTGTTTGATGAACCGACTTCAGCGCTCGACCCCGAGCTGGTAGGCGAAGTCCTGCGTATTATGCAGAAGCTGGCAGAAGAGGGGAAAACCATGGTGGTGGTCACGCATGAGATGGAGTTTGCCCGCCACGTTTCGAACCATGTGATTTTTCTGCATCAGGGAAAAATTGAGGAAGAGGGGACGCCTGATGAGCTGTTTGGCAATCCAAAGAGTCCGCGTCTGCAGCAGTTCCTGAAAGGCTCACTGAAATAGCCTGAAGCGGCGGGAGCGCAGGCTCCCGCATTAATCAGCCCGCGACATCCTGCAGCGCCTGCTGTAAATCGTACCAGCGAAAGGTAAAACCTGACGCCTCCAGCCGTTTAGGCAGCACATGCTGTCCGCCCAGCACCAGCACCGCCGACTCCCCCATCATCAGCTTAATCGCGGCCGCCGGCGTACGCATAAAGGCGGGCCGGTGCATTACCTGCCCCAGCGTGGCGGCAAACTGTTCGTTACGTACCGGATAGGGAGCAACCATATTAAACGGACCGCGCAGTGCCTGATGGTCCATCAGCCAGATAATGGCATCAATCATGTCATCGATGTGGATCCACGGCAGATACTGCTTGCCGCTGCCAATCGGCCCGCCCACGCCAAGGCGGAAGGGCAGCTTCATCTTCTCCAGCGCGCCGCCCTGACGCGCCAGCACCACGCCGGTGCGCAGCAGGCAGACCCGGGTCTGATCGCTCTCTGCGTTGAGCGCCAGCTGCTCCCAGCGCGCGCACAGCGTATGGGTAAACTCATCCTGGCCGGGATCCTCTTCGGTCACGATGACCTCGCCGCTGTCGCCATAAAAACCCGTGGCGGAACCGGAGATGAGAAACGCAGGAGGCGTACTGCTGGCATGAATCAGTGAAACCAGCTGTTCGGTGATTTGCCAGCGGCTTTCGCACAGCTGCTGCTTCTGACTGGCGCTCCAGCGCTTGTCGGCGATGGGTTCGCCAGCCAGATTAATCACGCCTTCTATGCCATTAAGGTCGGACTGCTGATTAAGCCCTGACCAGAGCCTGACGCGCTCATCCAGGTGTTCCCGCGCTGCGGCCACATCACGCGTCACCACATTCACCTGATGCCCGAGCTGCAGCAGCCGCGGGATCAGGTGACGGCCAATTAATCCGGTGCCGCCGGTAATCAGTAATTGCATCGTGAGCCTCCCTGTAAATGATTATCTGCTCAGCATTGAGCATAGAAGAGAAGCGGAGAGTGAGTGTGACAGCGCCTGCAGCGTAATGGAAAAAGTGGTATTGCGGCTGCCGGCGAGGCAAAGATCCGACCAGCAGATTATTGCCTTAAGATGAAAAAGTCGGTAAAGATGTGGCACCCCTGTTGCTCATGCTGAGGCTGCCGGAGTCGGGCAAAGCACGCTAAGCGCTTGCGACAGTGATAAGAACGCTTTACCTTACGCGCATTCTGATAAAGCAATAAAAAACGACGCGTGCCGCGCACGCTGAAACGTTAAAAGGGTTACGGATGGTGGATCAAACGGCAGACGACGCTATTGAGTGGGTCGATATCGTCAGCGAAGAGAACGAAGTGATTGCGCAGGCCAGCCGGGCACAGATGCGGGCACAGTGTCTGCGCCATCGCGCCACCTATATCGTGGTACATGATGGTATGGGCAAGATCCTGGTACAGCGTCGCACAGAGACTAAAGATTTCATGCCGGGCATGCTGGATGCCACCGCGGGCGGCGTCGTCCAGAGCGGAGAAGAGATGCTCGAATCTGCACGACGCGAAGCGGAAGAGGAGCTGGGGATCGCGGCGGTGCCGTTTGCTGAACACGGTAAGTTCTACTTTGAAGATCAGCACTGTCGCGTCTGGGGCGGGCTGTTCAGCTGTGTTTCCCACGGGCCGTTTGCGATGCAGGAGAGCGAAGTCGATGAGATTTTCTGGATGACGCCGGAAGAGATCACCGCGCGCTGCGACGAGTTCACCGACGATTCACTGAAAGCGCTGTCGCTGTGGCTGAGCCGCAACAGTGATGCAGCACGCAGCAAGCAAAACAGCGAAAGCTGACGGCTCCATCTGCGACAGGCGAAAAAAAGCATGCGCCAGGCGCATGCTTTTTTTATACCTGAGCAGGGAAGGAGGAGATTACCCTTCCGCCTGCTGCGACTGAATCGCCGTCAGGGCGATGGTATACACGATATCATCCACCAGCGCACCGCGTGACAGGTCATTGACCGGTTTACGCATGCCCTGCAGCATCGGGCCGATAGAGATCAGATCGGCAGAGCGCTGCACTGCTTTGTACGTAGTGTTACCGGTATTGAGATCCGGGAAAATAAACACCGTGGCGCGTCCGGCAACCGCCGAATTGGGCGCTTTAGACCTGGCGACATCTTCCATAATGGCCGCGTCATATTGCAGCGGACCATCGATGACCAGATCGGGGCGCTTTTCCTGCGCAATACGGGTGGCTTCACGTACTTTTTCGACATCGCTGCCCGCACCGGAGTTGCCGGTTGAGTAAGAGATCATCGCTACGCGCGGATCGATACCAAAGGCGCTGGCGGAATCTGCAGACTGAATGGCGATTTCGGCCAGCTGTTCCGGGTTCGGATCCGGGTTGATGGCGCAGTCGCCATAAACCAGTACCTGTTCCGGCAGCAGCATAAAGAACACGGATGAAACCAGCGAGCTGCCGGGCGCGGTTTTGATCAGCTGCAGCGGCGGACGAATAGTATTGGCCGTGGTATGCACCGCACCGGAGACCAGACCGTCCACTTCTCCGCTCTCCAGCATCATGGTGCCCAGCACCACATTGTCTTCCAGCTGCTCTTCCGCTACGACTTCCGTCATGCCTTTGCTTTTACGCAGCTCAACCAGGCGCGGCACATAGTTTCCGCGCACCACTTCCGGATCGACAATTTCAATGCCGGTGCCCAGCTCTACGCCCTGAGCTGCAGCCACGCGCTGGATCTCATCCGGATTTCCCAGCAGTACGCAGGTGGCGATGCCGCGTTCGGCACAGATTGCCGCGGCTTTGACTGTGCGCGGTTCATCTCCTTCCGGCAGTACAATACGTTTGCCCGCTTTGCGTGCAAGTTCGGTGAGCTGATAGCGGAAAGCAGGAGGCGACAGGCGACGACTGCGCTCGGAAGTGGCGGTCAGCGACTCAACCCAGTCGGCGTTGATAAAGCCGGCAACATACTCCTGCACTTTTTCAATACGCTGCGTATCATCAGCGGGTACTTCCAGGTTGAAGCTCTGCAGGCTCAGCGAAGTTTGCCAGGTGTTGGTTTTCACCATAAATACCGGCAGGCCAGTCTGAAAAGCGCGTTCACACAGGCGGGCAATAGGCGCTTCAATCTGATAGCCACCGGTCAGCAGAATGGCACCAATTTCAATCCCGTTCATCGCCGCCAGACAGGCGGCAACCAGCACATCAGGGCGATCGGCTGAGGTTACCAGGAGCGAGCCAGGACGGAAATGCTCCAGCATGTGCGGGATGCTGCGTGCGCAGAAGGTCACGGATTTAACGCGACGCGTCTCGATTTCACCTTCGTTGATGATATCCGCATTGAGGTGGCGACACATATCAATGGCGCGTGTGGCGATCAGGTCAAAGCTCCACGGCACACAGCCCAGTACCGGCAACGGGCTGTTAGCAAACAGCTGTTTCGGGTCGATGTTGGCTACGCTGGCTTTAGAGGAGTCATCAAAAATCTCTGACAGATCGGGACGGGTACGACCCTGCTCATCAACCGGAGCATTCAGCTTGTTGATGATAACGCCTGTGATGTTTTTGTTTTTACTGCCGCCAAAGCTGCTCTGGCTTAGCTCAATACGCTCTTTTAACTGAGCCGGCGAGTCATTGCCCAGCGCCATCACAAAAACAATCTCTGCGTTCAGCGTTTTGGCGATCTCGTAGTTGAGCGCCGAAGCGAACTGATGCTTACGTGTCGGCACCAGACCTTCGACCAGCACCACCTCTGCTTCTCTGGCCGTGGCGTGGTAGTTGGCAATGATCTCTTCCATCAGTACATCCTGCTGGTTTGAACCCAGCAGTGACTCAACGCGTGACATCTGCAGCGGTTCAGCGGCAGGAATAGCGGAGTTCTTACGAATAATGGTGGTCGTCTGGTCCGGTCTGTCACCACCGGCGCGCGGCTGAGCAATGGGCTTGAAAACACTCAGGCGCACGCCTTTGCGTTCCATTGCGCGGATCACGCCAAGGCTGACGCTGGTCAGGCCGACGCTGGTGCCGGTGGGGATAAGCATAATTGTACGTGACACGTTAAAAACCTCGCGGTGTTACAGGGTGTCAAAATCGCTCCGTCAGCCTGAGCTGACGGAGAAGAAAGGGATCAGGCCGTCAGACGCGCGGCATCCTGCGCAATCACCAGCTCTTCATTAGTCGGGATGACGAGTGCAGGGCGGGTGCCGTCTTTATTAATAAAGCCGGATTTGCCAAAGCGGGCAGCCAGATTGCGCTCGTGATCAAGGTCAAAGCCCAGCAGGCCCAGTTTGCCCAGGGCCAGTTCGCGTACCAGAGCAGCATTTTCGCCAATACCGCCGGTAAAGATGACTGCATCCAGGCGACCATCCATTAGCGCCGTATAGCTGCCGATATATTTGGCCAGGCGATGGCAGAAAACATCCATCGCACGCTTTGCATCATCTTTAGTCGCATAGTTATCTTCAACGTAGCGGCAGTCGCTGGTTACTTCCGTCAGACCCAGCAGCCCTGACTCTTTGGTCAGCAGCTTGTTGATCGCATCAACGCTCATACCCAGTGCATCGTGCAGGAAGAAAACAATGGCCGGATCGATGTCACCGCTGCGGGTGCCCATGACTAAACCTTCAAGTGGCGTCAGGCCCATAGAAGTATCAACACACTGGCCGTTGCGAATAGCCGAAACAGAGCCGCCATTGCCAAGATGGCAGGTAATGATATTCAGCTCGCTGACTGGCTTGTTCAGCAGTTTTGCCGCTTCCTGCGTAACATAGTAGTGGCTGGTGCCGTGAGCACCGTAGCGGCGTACGCCATGTTCGCGATAGAGATGATAAGGCAGCGCATAGAGATAAGACTCTTCAGGCATTGTCTGATGGAAAGCCGTATCGAAAACCGCCACATTCTTATCTGAGAGATGCGGGAAGTTTTTCATCGCTTCATCAATGCCGATCAGATGGGCCGGATTATGCAGCGGGGCAAATGACGAGGCATCTTTAATCCCCTGAATCACCGCTTCGTCGATAATGACGGACCGGGTCAGTCGCTCACCACCATGTACGATACGGTGACCGATTGCAGCGATTTGTGCCGAAAGCTCTGGTTTTTGTGCCAGAATAGAGTTAACGATGAAGTTCAGTGCCTCGCTGTGGGCTGCGCCCGCACCCAGTGGGGCTTCCTGCTTACTGCCTTCCAGCTTCCATTTAATACGTGCTTCC
Organism: Pantoea sp. SIMBA_079; assembly: GCF_046940275.1. Classification (NCBI taxonomy): domain Bacteria; kingdom Pseudomonadati; phylum Pseudomonadota; class Gammaproteobacteria; order Enterobacterales; family Erwiniaceae; genus Pantoea; species Pantoea sp. SIMBA_079. The sequence goes on from NZ_JAWRYR010000001.1 coordinate 90,757, forward strand.
GGCAGGTGGAAACATTCAGCCAGCCCCGACAGGTACTCATCGCCGGTAGCTGGATTGAGGATAGCAAATTTGAGAGAAGAACTGCCGCAGTTCAGAACCAGTACTAACTTCGTCGACATGGAAGTACCTATTTGTTAAATAGTGGCTAAAAATAACGCAATCAGACTAACAGCGTAGCCCATGAAAGCGGGGCGATTAATGATTAACATCATGCGCCAGCTAAAAAGAAAACGACACGCAAAAAAATTTCGTTAATTTTACGCGATTTTTTGAAAGCGCTGTAGCAATACCTGGCTCTGGCTGTGCTTTAATCAGGCGGCAGCTTCCGGTAATGTTACTGAAAACGGCGTCAGAATACCCACTGTCACCTGCAAAAACAAAATGTTTTGAAGGATGTCACGTAAAGTTGTGTAGTTATAAATTTTTTTTAAATAATGCAGTATTAGTTGAGGTGCATAATGGCGAATGACGCAGGCAATCCGGGCTGGTTCGGCTTATTCCAGCGCGGGCAACACTACATGAAAACCTGGCCTGCGGATAAACGTCTGGCACCCGTGTTTCCGGAAAACCGGGTCGTTACGGCGACCCGGTTTGCCATCCGTTTTATGCCGCCGCTGGCCATATTTACCCTGACGTGGCAGATTGCATTAGGCGGGCAGCTGGGGCCGGCAATTGCTACTGCCCTGTTTGCCTGCAGCCTGCCGATGCAGGGACTATGGTGGCTGGGCAAACGAGCCGGTACACCGCTACCGCCTGCGCTGCTGCAGTGGTTCAATGAAGTCCGCAGCAAACTGGAAGAGGCGGGGCAGGCGATTGCACCGGTAGAGGGAAAACCCACTTATCAGGCGCTGGCAGATGTGCTGAAACGTGCGTTCAGACAGCTCGATCGCACTTTTCTGGATGACCTTTAATGTTGTAAAACCGGACAAGGAGCAGCAGGTGAATTTCAAAGGATTTCTGTTTGACCTGGATGGCACGCTGGTGGATTCGCTGCCGGCAGTGAATCGCTGCTGGACGCAGTGGGGCGAACGCCATGCAATCGGCGCTGATGCGGTACTGAATTACATTCACGGCAAACCCGCTATCGACTCTCTGCGTCATTTTATGCAGGGAGAGAGTGAGGCAGCCATTCAGGCAGAATTTCACTGGCTGGAACAACAGGAAGCCACTGATACGCAGGGTGTACAGGAGATAGCCGGCGCCCGTGCGCTGCTGATGCAGCTCAATGAGCAGAATATCCCCTGGGCGATTGTTACTTCCGGTTCTGTGCCGGTTGCACATGCCCGGCATCGCGCTGCTGGACTCCCCCTGCCAGCCGTGTTTATAACAGCCAATGACATCCGGCACGGTAAGCCCGATCCGGAGCCCTATTTGCTGGGCGCAGAGCGTCTGGGCCTGCACCCGTCTGAATGTGTGGTGGTGGAGGATGCGCCCGCAGGTATTGCAGCAGGCCTTGCCGCGGGCAGTGCAGTCATTGCTGTTAATCCGGCGGCGGACACGCCCGGTCTGAGCCAGGTGCTGTTTAATGTACCTGACCTGCGTACGTTAAACATTACGCAGAACGGTACCGGAACTTTTACGCTGAGCCTGCGCGCCTGAACCCTGCCCGCTCGCTCAGAGCGGGGTGTCCTGTGAAATCTCATCCAGTGACAGGTTAAAACTCGGAACGAACACCTCCATAAAATAGTCCATTTCCGGTGAGCGCCGTTCGGTCAGGGTTTTCTCCAGCCGCGTCTTAGCCAGTGAAAATTCATGGTTACCCGCGGAAAGCTCTTCAAGGCATTTCAGGTAGGCGCAGAGCGCGTCTGCCTGCTTAACCACAGCCTGTTCAGCAGCACTATAGTGGTGTTCATCGATCAGTGGACGGTACGCTTCCTGCAGTTCCGGCGGCAGCATCTCAATCAGCTTTTGCTGCGCGATCTTCTCAATTTTTTTGTATTCATGCGCAATTTGCGCGTTGTAATACTTTACCGGCGTCGGCAGATCGCCGGTCAGCACTTCACTGGCATCATGGTAGAGCGCCAGCATCGCAATACGATCGGGATTGAGTTCACCCGCAAATTTCAGATTTTTGATCACGGCCAGCGCATGCGCCACCATAGCGACCTGCAGGCTATGTTCAGAGACGTTTTCCGTGCGCACGTTGCGCATCAGCGGCCAGCGATTGATGAGTTTCAGGCGGGAGAGGTGAGCGAAAAAGTGGCTTTGAGTCATTACAGCATCCTGTCAGCACAACGGGGAGGAAACCCCTCCCCGGAATGCATACAGTATATACCTGACTGCAGCCAGGTAAATGACAGGTTAATGGCCTGACAGGCTGCAGCAGACGATGACTTACTGCCGATAGCCCTGCAGAAAACGGCCAAATTTGCCGATCGCCATTTCCAGATCGTCTACCCGGGGTAGTGTGACAATACGCACGTGATCCGGATGAGGCCAGTTGAACGCAGAACCCTGTACCAGCAGTACTTTTTCCTGCAGCAGGAAGTCGAGTACCATTTTCTGATCGTCATAAATATTAAATTTCTTCGGATCAATACGCGGGAACATGTAAAGCGCGCCCTGCGGTTTAACGCAGCTTACGCCAGGAATGTCGTTAATCAACTCCCAGGCACGCTGACGTTGCTCGTAGAGCCGCCCGCCAGGAGCGATAAACTCACTGATACTCTGGTAGCCTCCCAGCGCTGTCTGAATCGCATGCTGAGCGGGCACGTTGGCACACAGGCGCATAGAGGCAAGCATTTCCAGGCCTTCAATATAGCCTTTTGCGTGTTTTTTCGGCCCGTTTAATACCATCCATCCCTGACGGAAACCGGCTACGCGATAGGTCTTGGATAAACCGTTAAAGGTTACCGTCAGTAGATCGGGGGCCAGCGCCGCGATCGAATGATGTTGGGCATCGTCATAGAGGATCTTGTCGTAAATTTCGTCAGCAAAGATGATCAGGTTATGCTGACGCGCAATTTCCACAACCTCCATGAGCAGCTCTTTACTGTAAACCGCGCCGGTGGGGTTATTGGGGTTAATAATCACAATGCCGCGCGTGCGCGGTGTGATTTTGCTGCGGATATCATCCAGATCCGGAAACCAGCCCGCCGACTCATCGCAGCGATAATGTACTGCTTTACCACTGGAGAGCGAAACGGCTGCCGTCCACAGCGGATAATCCGGTGCCGGCACCAGCATTTCATCGCCGCTATTGAGCAGCGCCTGCATCGCCTGCACGATCAGCTCTGATACGCCATTACCGATATAGATATCTTCAACGGTAACATCGCGCATATCACGCGCCTGATAGTGCTGCATGATGGCTTTACGAGCAGAGTAGAGCCCCTTTGAATCGCAGTAGCCCTGCGCGCCCGGCAGGTTACGTATAACGTCGACCAGAATTTCATCGGGTGCTTCAAAACCAAATGGCGCAGGGTTACCAATATTAAGTTTGAGAACCTTATTGCCTTCTTCTTCGAGTCGCTTTGCTTCTTTTAGTACCGGTCCGCGAATGTCGTAACAGACATTTTCCAGCTTACCGGATTTATCAATTTGGAAATTCATCGTTGCCGCCTTTTCGGGCAGAGTCCTTTAACCCGCCACCCAGTTAAAACCAGCCCAATTTACTCTTCTCGTGATAACAAAAGAAGGGCGGCAGCGGCTTTTGGCGTGATTGAGACAGATTCACGGCCAGAGTAGTTTAATTAAGGCGGTATATCGATTAGATTGGTTTTTATGACTGCTTGTGCTTTATTTAAAAGACTATTATGTCGGAAGATGGCAATGTGGTTTGCTTCTGGCAGCGGCGCTATCGGCAAATCTGTCATAAGAACAATGAAGGATGCTTTCTATGCTAATGATTAGCTGCGCAATGAAACAGTTAAGCGTATCTTGCTAAATGATGATGTTTTATTCAATAGGTGTTAACCCATGCATGGCGCAGCGGCAATATCTGCATTCTTATGCGAAGACTTAGCATAGAAATTGCGCAGGTAATCGTGGTTGCGAGTGCAACACTGGCGGGTAAAGAGCGTTTTTTATATAACTTTTTTGCTCCAAATAAGTTTACAAACCAGATGGTCAAAATTTGACCCTGGTGTTGCCGGAGGGGTTAAAAGGGCTTATTGAGCAAAAAATATGATGTTTTGCACGAAAACATTTCCATTTAAAGCGTAAAAATGATTAAGTATAATTTATTATTCGAAGCACTTTACCGCTTCGTATCGACATAACAATGTGTTATCTCTTTTTTTGCTCTGCAACCTTTTATGCAGGCAACCAGGCAACTACACAGCTTCCAGCACCGGTACGACTCTTGTCTTTGGCCCTGAAGTTGTTCTGTCTCTGATGACGCCGCCTCTCTGTTAACAGAGAACGTACGCTCGTCATTACCCGCCTGAACTCGGTTTCAGGACAATCTCTTATGGAGGTTGTCAGTAAGTACCATTGTCACTTATCTCTTTGATTTTGTGGCAATACACCAGGGTAGTAGTTCTAAAAATCTTATAAAGTGAAGAAAAAAATCATGACTAATGCAAATCGTCCGATACTGAATCTCGACCTCGATCTGCTGCGTACATTTGTTGCTGTTGCTGACCTGAATACGTTTGCGGCGGCGGCGGCAGCTGTGTGCAGAACCCAGTCAGCGGTAAGCCAGCAGATGCAACGTCTGGAGCAACTGGTCGGTAAAGAGCTGTTTGCCCGACATGGACGTAACAAACTTCTGACGGAGCACGGTATTCAGCTACTTGGCTATGCCAGGAAAATTCTGCGTTTTAACGATGAAGCCTGCACCTCACTGATGTACAGCAATATTCAGGGTGTATTGACTATCGGTGCCTCTGATGACACATCAGATACCATTCTGCCTTTCCTGCTGAACCGGGTAACGTCAGTCTATCCAAAGCTCGCTATTGATGTACGCGTCAAACGTAACCCGTTTATGATGGAAATGCTGAACCAGGGCGAAGTTGATCTGGTTGTGACAACGTCCAGCCCGGGTAACTTTACGCATCAGGTGCTGCGTACTTCTCCAACGCTCTGGTACTGTGCTGCTGATTATATTTTCCAGCGCGGCGAAGCGATTCCTCTGGTATTGCTGGATGAACCAAGCCCGTATCGCGATATGGCTATAGATCATCTGAATGAAGCCGGCATTCCATGGCGTATCTCTTATGTGGCTTCAACACTGGCAGCAGTGCGCGCGGCCGTTAAAGCAGGTCTGGGCGTGACGGCTCGTCCGGTTGAAATGATGAGCCCTGAACTGCGCGTAATGGGAGCAGCAGAGGGGTTACCTGTGTTGCCTGATACGCAATATCTGCTGTGTCGTAATGCTGACAGCGACAATGAGCTGGCACTGGCCATTTTTAATGCCATGCAATCGACTAACGATCCTTACAATCTCAGCGCAAATCCGGATAGCTCACTGCTGCTGGATGATGAAGAGTAAGCCGTAGCGACACTGCAGTAATACGCGCGTTACGCGCTGTATAATTGCTATAAAAAAGCCTTAGTCGGCGTAACTGCGACTAAGGCTTTTTTTTTTGCCTGTTATCCGGGGCCAGATACGCATTTTTATGGCCGATAATTATCAGGCTTTCCGAAAAACGAGCAGTTGTTTCAATTCCCGTCATTTTAGAAATTTTTTATCAAAAAATGCCTTCTTTGCACTAACCGATCCTGCCATATGCGCTGCTTTTTAGAGCTAAAAGCGCAGAAGTGTGTTCTGGATCAAAAAAATAACCCTGTCAGGGAGAGGGAAATCTGCGGAAGACCTGTCAAAATGTGAGTGTTAAACGCACGATCCATGCATGTAAAACCCCGTTACACTGAAATTAACCGCACAAACTGAAGCGATTTAGCTGGCGCTGATGAGGGTATATGTTAATAATATGATGCGGGTGTAAAATAATGTTTGGATACTTTTGTCAAAGTTGACAAAAGGTTATAGAAAGGAGTAAAAAACCCCATAAAATTGCTGCCTAATCAGGAAAGACAGCAACGTTTATAAGGTTTTTATCCTTCCCTTGAATCGATGTGGTGTGTTTGCTGCAACAGTGCAGGATGCCATCGCCACTTTTGATGAGTAAGCAAAGCGTATGTCAACAACCACCGAAGTCATCGCTCATCACTGGGCGTTTATTGTATTTATTGTGATCGCATTTGGCCTTTGTGCCTTTATGTTAACCGGCGGCTGGCTGCTTGGTGGACGTGCTAAAGCGCGTTACAAAAACACCCCGTTTGAGTCTGGTATTGAATCGGTTGGCGATACCCACATCCGCCTCTCTGCAAAATTCTATCTGGTTGCCATGTTTTTCGTTATTTTCGACGTGGAAGCCCTCTATTTATACGCCTGGTCGACCTCCATTCGCGAAAGCGGCTGGGTCGGCTTTGTCGAAGCCGCAATTTTCATTTTGGTGCTCCTGGCAGGCCTGGTTTATCTGGTTCGCATCGGCGCGCTGGATTGGGCTCCTGCGCGTCGTCGCGTAGTGGTCAAATCAAGCCCGGTCAGCCACAGTCACACCAACCCTCATAAGCAGTAAAAGCGAGGCAATAAGATGGACTACACGCTGACACGCGTAGACCCGAACGGCGGGGATGGCGATCGTTATCCTCTGCAGAAACAGGAGATTGTTACCGATCCTCTGGAACAGCATGTTCACCGCAGCGTTTATATGGGCAAGCTGGAACACGCCCTGCACGACATGGTGAACTGGGGACGTAAAAACTCTCTCTGGCCCTACAACTTTGGCCTCTCCTGCTGCTACGTAGAAATGACAACGTCATTTACTGCAGTGCATGACGTGGCACGCTTTGGCGCTGAAGTTATGCGTGCCTCGCCGCGCCAGGCTGACTTTATGGTTATTGCCGGTACGCCTTTCACCAAAATGGCCCCTGTTATCCAGCGCTTATACGATCAGATGCTGGAACCTAAATGGGTGATCTCAATGGGTGCCTGCGCTAACTCAGGCGGTATGTATGACATCTATTCTGTTGTGCAGGGCGTAGATAAATTCCTGCCGGTGGATGTTTACATTCCTGGCTGTCCGCCGCGTCCGGAAGCCTATATGCAGGCGCTGCTGCTGCTGCGTGAGTCGATCGGCAAAGAGCGTCGTCCCCTCTCCTGGGTCGTCGGCGACCAGGGTGTATATCGCGCCAACATGCAGTCTGAGCGTGAAAGGAAACGTGGTGAGCGAATTGCCGTCACTAACCTGAGAACCCCGGACGAAGTGTAAGTATCCCGTACACGGATGGAGTAACGGCCGCCGCAGAAAATGACAACGTAGTGTGTGCCGCCATCCTGACGCCTTCTTTTGAGTGCCTGATAACAGGCCGGAATGGTGAGTAACGTATGACAGATTTGACCACGCAAGATCTCGCGCAGCCATCATGGCAAACCCGGGAGCACCTGGATGACCCGGTGATCGGCGAGTTGCGTAATCGTTTTGGGCCGGACGCCTTTACAGTTCAGGCAACCCGTACCGGCATCCCGGTGGTATGGGTAAAACGCGAACAGCTGCTGGAAATCGTTGCGTTTCTGCGCAAGTTGCCTAAGCCCTATGTCATGCTGTATGACCTGCATGGCTTTGATGAGCGTTTACGTACCCACCGCGCAGGCCTGCCTGCTGCGGATTTTTCCGTTTTCTATCATCTGCTTTCTATTGAACGCAACCGCGACATCATGCTCAAGGTGGCGTTATCTGAAAACGATCTGAATGTGCCAACCATCACCACTATTTTCGCCAACGCCAACTGGTATGAGCGCGAAACCTGGGAGATGTTTGGCATTACGTTCCAGGGGCACCCTCATCTGACGCGCATTATGATGCCGCAGACCTGGGAAGGGCACCCGCTGCGCAAAGACTATCCGGCACGCGCGACCGAGTTCGATCCTTTTACGCTGACAAAGCAGAAAGAAGATCTCGAAATGGAGTCGCTGACGTTTAAGCCCGAAGAGTGGGGTATGAAGCGCAGCACGGCCAATGAGGACTTTATGTTCCTTAACCTTGGCCCTAACCACCCCTCTGCGCACGGTGCGTTCCGCATTATCCTGCAGCTTGATGGCGAAGAGATTGTCGACTGCGTGCCAGACGTCGGCTATCACCACCGCGGTGCGGAGAAGATGGGCGAGCGTCAGTCCTGGCATAGCTATATCCCTTATACCGATCGTATTGAGTATCTGGGCGGCTGTGTTAATGAAATGCCTTACGTGCTCGCCGTAGAGAAGCTGGCCGGGATCACGGTACCAGACCGCGTTAACGTAATTCGCGTTATGCTCTCTGAGCTGTTCCGTATCAACAGCCACCTGCTTTACATCTCCACGTTTATTCAGGACGTTGGCGCAATGACGCCGGTGTTCTTTGCCTTTACCGATCGTCAGAAAATTTATGACGTCGTGGAAGCGATTACCGGTTTCCGTATGCACCCCGCCTGGTTCCGCATCGGTGGTGTGGCGCACGATCTGCCAAAAGGGTGGGAGCGCCTGCTGCGTGAATTCCTCGACTGGATGCCAAAACGCCTGAAAGAGTATGACAAAGCGGCACTGCGCAATACCGTATTGATGGGGCGTTCGCAGGGCGTAGCCGCCTACAATATGGATGAGGCGCTGGCGTGGGGCACAACCGGTGCTGGTCTGCGCGCAACCGGCCTCGACTTTGACGTACGTAAATGGCGTCCTTATTCAGGCTACGAAAACTTCGACTTTGAAATCCCGGTTGGCGCAGGTATCAGCGACGCTTACACCCGCGTGCAGCTGAAGATGGAAGAGATGTGGCAGTCGCTGCGTATTCTGGAGCAGTGTCTGAACAACATGCCGGAAGGGCCGTTCAAAGCGGATCACCCGCTGACCACGCCGCCGCCGAAAGAGCGTACGCTGCAGCACATTGAAACATTGATCACCCACTTCCTGCAGGTTTCCTGGGGACCGGTAATGCCCGCCAATGAATCGTTCCAGATGATTGAGGCGACAAAAGGGATCAACAGTTACTACCTGACCAGTGACGGCAGCACCATGAGTTATCGCACCCGCGTGCGCACACCAAGCTTCCCGCACCTGCAGCAGATCCCGTCAGTGATCCGTGGCAGCCTGGTATCCGATCTTATCGTCTACCTCGGTAGTATCGATTTTGTTATGTCAGACGTGGACCGCTAATTATGCACGATCAAAAAATTGCCATTCAAACCATCGACCCGAATGAGGTCTTTGTGCTGAGCGAGGCCGAGCACCACGCTATTGAGCATGAAAAACATCACTACGAGGATGCGCGCGCAGCCTCAATTGAAGCGCTGAAGATCGTGCAAAAAGCGCGGGGCTGGGTGCCGGATGGGGCTATTCACGCCATTGCTAATGTGCTGGATATTCCGGCCAGCGATGTCGAAGGCGTGGCAACGTTCTACAGCCAGATTTACCGTACGCCGGTTGGCCGTCATGTGATCCGCTACTGCGACAGCGTGGTGTGCCACATTACCGGTTATCAGGGTATTCAGGCAGCGCTGGAGCAGAATCTCAATATTAAACCCGGCCAGACAACGGCAGATGGGCGCTTTACGCTGCTGCCTACCTGCTGCCTCGGCAACTGCGATAAGGGGCCGACCATGATGGTGAATGACGACACGCACGTTCATCTGACGCCGGAAGGTATCGCCTCGCTACTGGAGCAGTATCAATGATGAAACCCATTATTCGTGCTGCGGAAACCCATCCGCTGACCTGGCGTCTGCGTGACGACAAACAGCCGGTATGGCTGGAAGAGTACCGCAGTAAAAATGGCTATGCTGGTGCTGAAAAAGCGCTGAACGGCATGAGCCAGGATGAGATCGTTACGGCGGTGAAAGATTCTGGTCTGAAAGGGCGCGGCGGTGCAGGCTTCAGCACGGGTCTGAAGTGGAGCCTGATGCCAAAAGATGAGTCCATGAATATCCGCTACCTGCTGTGTAACGCGGATGAGATGGAGCCGGGCACCTATAAAGACCGCCTGCTGATGGAGCAGCTGCCGCATCAGCTGGTTGAAGGCATGCTGATTAGTGCTTTTGCGCTAAAAGCCTACCGTGGCTACATCTTCCTGCGCGGCGAATATGTTGAAGCCGCAGAGAATCTGCGTCGCGCCATTGCAGAAGCCACCGAAGCGGGCTATCTCGGTAAAAATATCCTCGGCACCGGTTTTGACTTCGAGCTGTTTGTTCACACTGGCGCGGGTCGCTATATCTGTGGTGAAGAGACGGCGCTGATCAACTCGCTGGAAGGGCGTCGCGCTAACCCGCGTTCCAAACCACCGTTCCCGGCCAGCGCCGGTGTATGGGGCAAGCCAACCTGCGTTAACAACGTTGAGACGCTCTCCAACGTGCCAGCCATCTTCCTGAACGGCGTGGAGTGGTACAAAGGGCTGTCCAAGAGCGAAGACGCCGGCACGAAAATGATGGGCTTCTCCGGCCGCGTTAAGAACCCGGGCGTCTGGGAACTGCCGTTTGGTATTACCGCCCGCGAAATTCTGGAAGATTATGCTGGCGGTATGCGCGATGGTCTGAAGTTCAAGGCATGGCAGCCAGGCGGCGCCGGAACCGATTTTCTGACCGACCAGCATCTCGACCTGCCGATGGAGTTTGCCAGCATTGGTAAAGCAGGCAGCCGTCTGGGTACGGCGCTGGCGATGGCGGTGGACCACGAGATCAATATGGTGTCGCTGGTGCGTAACCTGGAAGAGTTTTTTGCTCGTGAGTCGTGCGGCTGGTGTACGCCGTGCCGTGACGGTCTGCCGTGGAGCGTGAAGATCCTGCGTGCGCTGGAGCAGAAGCAGGGACAACCGGGTGATATCGAAACGCTGCTGCAGCTTTGCCGCCAGCTGGGTCCGGGTAAAACGTTCTGCGCGCATGCGCCAGGTGCAGTTGAGCCACTGCAGAGCGCAATTAAATATTTCCGTGAAGAGTTTGAAGCCGGCATTGCGCCGCAGGTGTTTGGCAATACCCGCTCCATTGGCGGGATCCAGCCTAACCTGCTGAAAGCGCGCTGGTAAGCAGGCCACCGTAGACGGAAGGCGCCAGACGCCCGTCCGGCTGAAAAGCGGGATAACAGAATTTGATGTTTAACGCTCGTCCCCGGACGAGCCTTACGGAAGCATGTTCACTATGGCTACAATCCATGTAGACGGTAAAGAATATGATGTGAACGGAGCGGACAACCTGCTGCAGGCGTGTCTCTCTCTGGGCCTTGATATTCCCTATTTTTGCTGGCATCCGGCGCTCGGCAGCGTAGGCGCCTGCCGCCAGTGTGCGGTAAAGCAATTCCAGAATGCCGAAGATACCCGCGGCCGCCTTGTTATGTCCTGCATGACACCGGCATCGGATGGCACCTTTATCTCTATTGATGACGGCGAAGCGAAAGAGTTTCGTGAAAGTGTCGTAGAGTGGCTGATGACGAACCATCCGCACGACTGTCCGGTCTGCGAGGAGGGGGGCAACTGTCACCTGCAGGATATGACGGTGATGACAGGCCACAGCTTCCGTCGTTATCGCTTTACCAAGCGCACTCATCAGAATCAGGATCTCGGTCCGTTTATCTCCCATGAGATGAACCGCTGCATCGCCTGCTATCGTTGCGTACGCTATTACAAAGATTACGCTGACGGTAAAGATCTGGGCGTGTATGGCGCGCACGATAACGTCTACTTTGGTCGCCCGGAAGATGGCACGCTGGAGAGCGAATTCTCCGGTAACCTGGTTGAGATCTGCCCGACCGGCGTGTTCACCGATAAAACGCACTCTGAGCGTTATAACCGTAAGTGGGATATGCAGTTTGCGCCCAGCATTTGCCAGCAGTGCAGCGTGGGCTGTAACACCAGTCCCGGTGAGCGCTATGGTGAACTGCGTCGTATTGAAAACCGTTATAACGGCACGGTAAACCACTACTTCCTCTGCGATCGCGGTCGTTTTGGCTATGGCTATGTCAACCGCAAAGATCGCCCGCGTCATCCGCATCAGCTGCGCGGCAGCGATAGCATCACGCTGAATGCAGAGCAGGCAGTTAACGCTGCGGCTGACGTGCTGCGTCAGGCGAAACGCGTTATCGGCATCGGCTCACCCCGCGCCAGCATCGAAAGCAACTTCGCCCTGCGCGAACTGGTGGGTGCCGGCAACTTCTCAACCGGTATGCCGGCAGGAGAGCAGTCGCGCGTAGAACTGATGCTGAACGTGCTGCAGAACAGCGGTATCTATACTCCTTCGCTGCGCGAAATGGAGAGCTATGATGCCGTGCTGGTGCTGGGCGAAGATCTGACGCAGGTGGGTGCACGCGTCGCACTGTCAGTCCGCCAGGCCGTAAAAGGCAAAGCGCGTGAGATGGCAGCGGCGCAGAAAGTCGCAGACTGGCAGATCGCCGCCATCCTGAACATCGGTCAGCATGCTAAACATCCGCTGTTTGTCACTAACGTCGATGAAACCCGTCTGGATGACATTGCGGCGTGGAGCTATCGCGCACCGGTAGAAGATCAGGCGCGTCTTGGTTTTGCCATCGCCAGCGCGCTGGATGAGAGCGCGCCCGCGGTGAGTGATATCGATAAATCACTCAGCAGCAAAATTGATGTGGTGGTGCAGGCGCTGGCAGGGGCGAAAAAGCCGCTGATTATCTCCGGCACCCACTCTGGCAGTACTGCAATGATTGAGGCGGCTGCCAACGTAGCGAAAGCGCTGAAAGCCCGCGGTGCCGATGTGGGGATCACCCTGCTGGCTGGCGCAGCTAACAGCATGGGGCTTGGCCTGATAGGCGGTCACTCGCTGGATGCGGCGCTGGACCAGCTGACAAACGGCGAAGCGGATGCGCTGGTAGTGCTGGAGAACGATCTTTATCGTCACGCGCCTAAAGCCCGCGTTGACGCTGCGCTGCAGACTGCATCAAGTGTCATTGTGGTTGATCATCAGCGGACCGCCACGCTGGAGAAAGCGGGTCTCGTGCTCTCAGCGGCCAGCTTTGCTGAAAGCGACGGCACGTCCATCAATCATGAAGGCCGTGCACAGCGCTTCTTCCAGGTTTACGATCCCGCTTACTATGACAACAGCATTGTGATGCTGGAAAGCTGGCGCTGGCTGCACTCGCTGCACAGCACGCTGGAGAGTCGTCATATTGACTGGACGCAGCTCGATCATGTCATTGATGCGACCATCGCTGCGCTGCCGCAGCTGAAAGGGATTAAAGATGCGGCACCGGATGCCAGCTTCCGCATTCGTGGTCAGAAACTGGCTCGTTCACCGCATCGCGCCAGTGGCCGTACCGCCGCCCGCGCCAATATCAGCGTACATGAGCCGCGTCAGCCGCAGGATAAAGACACCATGTTCGCCTTCTCTATGGAAGGGAACAACCAGCCTGAGGCACCGCGTTCGCAGATCCCATTCGCCTGGGCGCCAGGCTGGAACTCACCGCAGGCGTGGAACAAATTCCAGGATGAAGTTGGCGGCAAACTGCGGAATGGCGATCCGGGTGTACGCCTGTTTGAAGCAGGTGAAGGTTCACTGCCGTGGTTCAGTAACGTGCCGGAACGGTTTGCCAGCGGCAGCCACTTCCGCGTTGCGCCTTACTACCGTCTGTTCGGCAGTGAGGAAATGACGCAGCGTTCCCCGACGTTCCAGAAGCGCATGGTACCTGCTGAGCTGGTCATTAATCCAGCGGATGCAGAGAAGCTTGGCGTCAATCACGGCGCTGCTGCAGAGCTGGTGTGTGCCGGTGAAACGCTGCGCCTGCCGGTACGCTTCTCCGCCTTCCTGCAGCCGGGACAGATTGGGCTGCCGCTGGGCATGCCGGGCGTGCCGCCGTTCCTTGCGCATGCGCAAATTGACCAACTGCAGGAGGCTGCGCAATGAGCTGGCTGACATCGGACGTTATCGACATCATTCTGCAGGTCGTTAAAGCGATTGTGATCCTGCTGGTCGTAGTAGCCTGCGGTGCTTTCATGAGTTTTGCCGAGCGCCGTTTGCTCGGCTTATGGCAGAACCGCTACGGACCTAACCGTGTCGGCTGGGGTGGTTCACTTCAGCTGGCGGCGGATATGATCAAAATGTTCTTTAAAGAGGACTGGGTACCGCCGTTTACCGACCGTTTTATCTTTACGCTGGCACCGGTTATCGCCTTTGTATCGCTGCTGCTGGCCTTTGCAATTGTGCCGGTTTCACCCACCTGGATGGTCACAGATCTGAACATCGGTCTGCTGTTCTTCCTGATGATGGCAGGCCTGGCCGTCTACGCCGTGCTGTTTGCCGGCTGGTCGAGCAACAACAAATACTCACTGCTGGGTGCGATGCGTGCCTCTGCGCAGACGCTGAGCTATGAAGTGTTCCTTGGCCTGTCGCTGATGGGCGTAGTGGCGCAGGCGGGCTCGTTTAACCTGAATGCGATTGTTGAAAACCAGACGCACCTGTGGAACATCATTCCGCAGTTCTTTGGCTTTTTAACCTTCTGTATTGCAGGCGTAGCGGTGTGCCACCGTCATCCGTTTGACCAGCCGGAAGCGGAACAGGAGCTGGCTGACGGTTATCACATTGAATATGCCGGTATGAAGTTCGGTCTGTTCTTTGTGGGTGAATATGTCGCCATTACCACGGTTTCCGCGCTGATCGTCACGCTGTTCTTTGGTGGCTGGCACGGACCCTTCCTGCCGCCATTCATCTGGTTCGCCCTGAAAACGGCGTTCTTTATGGTGATGTTTATCCTGATCCGTGCTGCGCTGCCGCGTCCACGCTATGACCAGGTGCTGTCGTTCGGCTGGAAAGTTTGTCTGCCGTTGACGCTGTTGAACCTGCTGGCGACCGCCGCAGTGATTCTGTACAACGCGCAGTAAGGGGTATTGAGATGACATTAAAAGATATTGTCGTTGGCTTCGGCACGACAGTGCGCAGTATCTGGATGATTGGCATGCACGCCTTCGCCAAACGTGAAACGCAGATGTACCCGGAAGAGCCGGTCTATCTGCCGCCACGCTATCGCGGCCGTATTGTGCTGACGCGCGATCCTGACGGCGAAGAGCGCTGTGTTGCCTGCAACCTGTGTGCAGTTGCCTGCCCGGTAGGCTGTATTTCGCTGCAGAAAGCAGAGACGCAGGATGGCCGCTGGTATCCGGAATTCTTCCGCATCAACTTTTCACGCTGCATTTTTTGCGGCCTGTGTGAAGAAGCCTGTCCGACCACCGCGATTCAGCTGACCCCGGATTTTGAACTGGGTGAGTTTAAACGTCAGGACCTGGTGTATGAGAAGCAGGATCTGCTGATCTCGGGCCCCGGCAAATACCCGGAGTACAATTTCTATCGTATGGCGGGTATGGCGATCGACGGAAAAGAGAAGGGCGACGCGGAAAACGAAGCCAAACCGATCGACGTCAAAGGCTTATTACCTTAAGGAGCCAGGTATGGAATTTGCGTTTTATCTTTGCGGACTGGTGGCGGTGCTGACGACGCTACGCGTTATCACGCATACGAACCCGGTACACGCGCTGCTGTACCTGATTGTCTCACTGCTGTCGATTGCCGGCGCGTTTTTTGCCATGGGTGCCTACTTTGCGGGTGCGCTGGAAATTATCGTTTATGCCGGTGCCATTATGGTGCTGTTTGTGTTTGTGGTGATGATGCTCAATCTCGGCAAGAGTCAGCAGGAGCAGGAGCGGGAGTGGCTTAAGCCGTCACTCTGGGTTGGACCCGGCATTGTCTCCGCGCTGCTGCTGGTGGTGATGGTTTACGCTATCCTCACTGCCACCGATCAGGGCATTGATGGCACGGTTATCGATGCAAAAGCAGTCGGTATCAGCCTGTTTGGCCCGTATGTTCTGGCGGTAGAACTGGCTTCAATGCTGCTGCTGGCAGGCCTGGTGGTTGCCTTCCACATCGGCCGTGACGATCGTCACGCTGAAGTGATGAGCCATCGCGTAACGGATGCAGCATCCAATAAGGAGGGACAGGCATGATCCCATTACAACATGGCCTGATTCTGGCTGCGGTGCTCTTTGTTCTCGGCCTGACCTCACTGGTGCTGCGCCGTAATCTGCTGTTTATGCTGATTGGTCTGGAGATCATGATCAACGCCGCAGCGCTGGCGCTGGTGGTGGCGGGCAGCTATTGGGGGCAGGCAGATGGTCAGGTGATGTATATCCTGGCAATCAGCCTTGCAGCAGCGGAAGCGAGTATTGGCCTTGCCCTGCTGCTGCAGCTCTATCGTCGTCGTCAGACGCTGAACATTGACACAGTGAGCGAGATGCGCGGATGAATCTTCTCTATTTAACTGTACTGTTTCCGCTAATCGGCTTTTTGCTGTTAGCGTTTTCCCGGGGCCGCTGGTCAGAGAACCTGTCAGCTGCTGTCGGAATGGGGTCGGTCGGTCTTTCGGCCCTGACCACGCTTTATGCGGGTATTGAGTTTTTCGGTCAGGGACAGCAGCCGTTTACTCAGGCGCTGTGGACCTGGATGCAGGTTGGCAACTTTGATATTAAAGTGAATCTGGTGCTGGATGGCCTGTCACTGACGATGCTCTCTGTGGTCACGGGCGTCGGCTTCTTTATTCATATGTTCGCCTCCTGGTATATGCGTGGTGAAGAGGGCTATTCCCGCTTCTTCGCCTATACCAACCTGTTTATCGCCAGCATGGTCGTACTGGTCCTGGCTGATAACCTGATGCTGATGTATCTGGGCTGGGAAGGGGTAGGGCTTTGCTCCTATCTGCTGATCGGCTTCTACTACAGCAATCCGGATAACGGCAAAGCGGCCATGAAAGCGTTTATCATCACCCGTGTGGGCGATGTGTTTCTGGCCTTTGCGCTGTTTATTCTCTACAACGAACTCGGCACGCTGAACTTCCGTGAGCTGATGGCGCTGGCACCGGCACACTTTGCCGCAGATAACAGTATGCTGCAGTGGGCCACCCTGATGCTGCTGGGCGGCGCAGTAGGTAAATCTGCACAGCTGCCGCTGCAAACCTGGCTGGCGGATGCGATGGCGGGCCCGACGCCGGTTTCGGCACTGATCCATGCGGCAACCATGGTCACGGCGGGTGTCTATTTAATCGCCCGGACGCATGGTCTGTTCCTGCTGACGCCTGACGTTCTGCATCTGGTGGGAATTGTCGGCGCTATCACGCTGGTTCTGGCAGGTTTTGCTGCGCTGGTACAGACCGATATCAAGCGCGTGCTGGCTTATTCCACCATGAGTCAGATTGGCTACATGTTCCTGGCGCTGGGCGTACAGGCATGGGATGCGGCGATTTTCCATCTGATGACGCACGCTTTCTTTAAAGCGCTGCTGTTCCTCTCATCTGGCTCCGTTATTCTGGCGTGCCATCATGAGCAGAACATCTTTAAAATGGGTGGCCTGCGCAAAAGCATTCCGCTGGTTTATGCCTGCTTCCTGGTAGGCGGTGCCGCGCTGGCCGCGCTGCCGCTTATTACCGCAGGCTTCTACAGTAAAGATGAGATCCTGTTTGGTGCGCTGGCCAACGGACACATTAATCTGATGGTTGCCGGTCTGGTCGGGGCATTCCTGACCTCTATCTACACCTTCCGCATGATCTTTATCGTGTTCCATGGCGAGGAGAAGATCCACGCGCATGCCGGTAAAGGCATTACCCATCATCTGCCGCTGATTGTGCTGCTGATCCTCTCCACCTTCATTGGCGCGCTGATTACGCCTCCGCTGGCAGGCGTCCTGCCGGAAAATGAATTTGGCGAAAACGGCAAAATGGCGCTGGAGATCGCATCAGGCTTAGTGGCTGTCAGCGGGATTCTGATTGCTGCTGCACTGTGGCTTGGCAAGCGTCAGCTGGTGACCCGCGTGGCCAACAGCGCACCGGGCCGCTTCTTCGGCACCTGGTGGTTTGCCGCCTGGGGCTTTGACTGGCTGTATGACAAAGTCTTTGTTAAACCGTATCTCGGTATCGCATGGCTGCTGCAGCGCGATCCGCTGAACTCCCTGATGAACCTGCCTGCGCTGCTGTCGCGTATTGGTAATAAAGGTCTGGTGGTCAGCGAGAATGGTTATCTGCGCTGGTATGTTGCCTCCATGAGCGTGGGTGCCGTTGTGGTGCTTGCCCTGATGCTGGTGATGTAAAGATTGATGGGCTTGGAAGAGAAGATGACAAAAACTCTTTTTTTCCTGATAGCGAATGTGAAAATTGCCTGAATGACGAAGCGTAATCGGCGCAGCCCGTTTCGTTATCGCCAGCGCGCAGCAACCGGAGCGTACTGATGTACGTGAGGATTGCGGGCACTGCCGGAAACGAATCGGGCAAGCAAGATAGCTCGAAAGCAGGTTAAAAAAAGGGAAGTATGCCGTGCTATTACCTTGGCTAATAATAATACCTTTCGTCGGGGGCCTGCTCTGCTGGCTGGCTGAACGGCTTGGCGCAAAAGTACCGCGCTGGATCGCCCTGATCACCATGGGACTCACGCTGGCTCTTGGTCTGCAGCTATGGCTGCAGGGCGGCTATTCGCTGACGCAGGCCAGCGGTCTGCCGCAGTGGCAATCAAGCTTTAACGTGGCGTGGATCCCGCGCTTTGGTATCCGCTTCCATCTGGCCATTGATGGTTTGTCCCTGCTGATGGTGGTACTGACCGGTCTGCTGGGCCTGATGGCGGTACTCTGCTCATGGAACGAAATTGAGAAGTATCAGGGCTTTTTCCACCTCAATCTGATGTGGATCCTGGGCGGCGTTATCGGCGTATTCCTTGCCATCGACATGTTCCTGTTCTTCTTCTTCTGGGAGATGATGCTGGTGCCGATGTACTTCCTCATCGCGCTCTGGGGACATAAAGCGTCGGACGGTAAAACCCGTATCACAGCAGCCACCAAGTTCTTTATTTACACTCAGGCGTCTGGTCTGGTGATGCTGATTGCGATTCTGGCGCTGGTGTTTGTGCACTACAATGCAACCGGTGTCTGGACCTTCAGCTATGAAGAACTGCTGAAAACCCCGATGTCACGCAACGTTGAGTGGCTGCTGATGCTGGGCTTCTTCATCGCCTTTGCGGTGAAAATGCCGGTGGTGCCGCTGCACGGCTGGCTGCCTGATGCACACAGCCAGGCACCGACTGCCGGTTCTGTCGATCTGGCCGGTATTCTGCTGAAAACCGCAGCTTATGGTCTGCTGCGCTTTAGCCTGCCGCTGTTCCCGAATGCTTCAGCTGAGTTTGCGCCAATTGCGATGTGGCTCGGCATTATCGGCATCTTCTATGGCGCCTGGATGGCATTCTCTCAGACGGATATTAAGCGTCTGATTGCCTATACCTCGATTTCGCACATGGGCTTTGTGCTGATCGCGATTTATACCGGCAGCCAGCTGGCCTTCCAGGGGGCGGTTATCCAGATGATTGCTCACGGTCTGTCAGCCGCAGCACTCTTTATTCTGTGTGGCCAGCTGTATGAGCGTCTGCATACCCGTGACATGCGTCAGATGGGCGGTCTCTGGTCGCGAATCAAATGGATCCCAGGTCTGTCACTCTTTTTTGCGGTAGCGAATCTCGGCATGCCGGGTACCGGCAACTTTGTGGGCGAATTCATGATCCTGACCGGCAGCTTCCAGGTTGTGCCGATGATCATCGTGATTGCCACCTTTGGGCTGGTGTTCGCTTCGGTTTACTCGCTGATCATGATGCAGCGTGCTTACTACGGCGAAGCGAAATCGAAAGAGCCGCTGCCCGGCATGTCAGTACGCGAATTTGCCACCATCGGCGTGCTGGTCGTGCTGCTGGTGCTGCTGGGTGTCTACCCGCAGCCGATTCTCGATACGTCCCATGCTGCGATGAGTAATATTCAGCAGTGGTTTACCGCTTCAATTTCAACTACAAGGCCGTAATTCGCCATGACAATAACTCCTCAACAATTGATCGCGCTACTGCCGCTGTTGATCGTCGGACTGACGGTGGTGGTGGTGATGCTGTCCATTGCGTGGCGACGCAACCATTTCGTTAATGCCACGCTGACCGTTATTGGCCTGAACCTTGCGCTGGTGTCGCTGTGGTTTGTCGGGCAGGCGGGCGCAATGGATGTGACGCCGCTGCTGCGCGTTGACGGCTACTCCATGTTCTATACCGCGCTGGTGATGCTGGCGAGTCTGGCGACCTGTACTTTCGCCTATCCCTGGCTGGCGGGCTTCCCGGATAATAAGGATGAGTTTTACCTGCTGGTGCTGATTGCTGCGCTGGGCGGGGTTGTGCTGGCAAGTGCAAACCATCTGGCCGCGCTATTTATTGGTATTGAACTGCTCTCCCTGCCGCTGTTTGGTCTGATTGGCTACGCTTTCCGGCAGAAACGTTCGCTGGAAGCGGCGCTGAAATACACCATTCTTTCTGCGGCCGCCTCGTCGTTTCTGCTGTTTGGTATTGCGCTGGTCTATGCCGACTCCGGCAGCCTGAGCTTTGTTCAGCTGGGTAACAGCCTGACTGATAGCATGATCCAGCAGCCGCTGCTGCTGGTGGGGCTGGGAATGATGATTATCGGCCTTGGCTTTAAGCTGTCGCTGGTGCCGTTTCATCTCTGGACGCCGGATGTTTATCAGGGCGCGCCTGCACCGGTATCGACCTTCCTGGCCACCGCCAGCAAGATCGCTATCTTTGGTGTCATTATGCGTCTGTTTATGTACGCGCCGCTGACCGACAGTGAAGCGGTACGCACCGTGCTGGGGATTATCGCCTTTGTCTCTATCCTGGTGGGCAACCTGATGGCGATTTCGCAGAGCAATATTAAGCGTCTGCTTGGCTACTCCTCTATCGCTCATCTGGGTTATCTGCTGGTCGCGCTGATTGCGGTGAAAACGCATCAGCTGTCGCTGGAAACGGCTGGTGTTTACCTGGCGGGTTATCTGTTCAGCAGCCTGGGCGCCTTTGGCGTGGTCAGCCTGATGTCCAGCCCGTATCGCGGTCCGGATGCCGACTCGCTCTATTCCTATCGCGGTCTGTTCTGGCATCGTCCGGTGCTGTCAGCAGTGATGACGGTGATGATGCTGTCGCTGGCGGGTATTCCGATGACGCTGGGCTTTATCGGTAAGTTCTACGTTATCGCATCCGGTGTGAATGCGCATCTCTGGTGGCTGACCGCTGCCGTGGTTGCCGGCAGTGCCATCGGCCTTTACTACTATCTGCGCGTAACGGTGAGCCTCTATCTTACCCCGCCAGAGCTGCACACGCGTGATACGCCGGCTAACTGGGCGTTTACCGCGGGCGGTGTGGTCGTGCTGATTTCCGCCATTCTTGTGCTGCTGCTGGGTGTCTATCCGCAGCCGCTCATCAGGCTGGTACAGATGGCACAGCCGCTGATGTAACAATGCTTTTTGCTGACATAAATCAGGCCTCCGGGCCTGATTTTTTTTATCTGTTATTCGTTGCCCGTATGCCGTCACGGTGCCAGTCCGGCCGTTATGGTAGTCTCAGCCTATCGCCATTTGAAAACAGGAGTGATCTGTGGAAATAGCATGGCTTGATTGCCACCATCGGGAACTGACGGCACAGCAGCTCTACACGCTGCTGGCGCTGCGCAACCAGGTTTTTATTGTGGAGCAGCAGTGCCCCTATCAGGATCTGGACGGGCAGGATCTGGCCGCAGAGAATCGCCATATTCTCGGTTTTCTTGAGGGCCGGCTGCTGGCCTGCGCGCGCATACTGACGCCGGCGCAGCCGGGTGAAGCGGTTGTGGTGGGGCGGGTAATCGTCTCTGAAGAGGCGCGCGGGCTCAGGCTGGGCTACCGGTTAATGGAACAGGTGCTGAGCAGCTGTGAAATTCACTGGCCAGGACAGGCGATTTATCTGTCGGCGCAGGCGCACCTTGAGGGGTTTTATGGCCGGCTCGGTTTTCAGGCGGTCACCGCGGTCTACCTGGAAGATGACATCCCGCATATCGGCATGCAGAAAATATAACGGCGAGGGGAGCCTCGCCGTGATCGCTATCAGACCGGTGTCATCTGCCGGTCGTCGGTGTATTTGCGCTGGTCAGGCGGCGGCGGAAAATACTGGTAGAGCCAGGTTTCGCTCAATGTCTCATCTTTGGTACGCAGGAACAGACGCATTTCCACCGGCGTGGTTGCATCGCTGTTCGGGTACCAGTCAAACAGAATGCGATAACCGTTGATCGGTTCAACATAGAGGATCTCTACCTGTTTGAACGTGCCTGATGAAACGGTAATAACCGGCTCAATGCCTCTGGCAGCAGCGGCTTTCAGGTCGCCATCGATAAAGTCTACGGAAAAACGGCGACACCAGGTCTCAGGGAAGTGTTCACCCGGTGCCCAGCCCTCGGGAAAACCGCCGATGCCGGTGCGGGTGGCATCCACGCGTGCCAGATCGCTGCGTACCGGCGGCAGCTGGCTCCAGTAGAGCTTGTAGCCAAAATTCAGCTCGCTGCCCGCCTGAATCGGCTCCTCTGGCTGCCAGAAGCAGACCACGTTATCCAGCGTCTCCCCGGTAGTGGGGATCTCCATCAGATTAATGGCCCCTTTGCCCCATTTGCCGGTCGGCTCGACCCACAGGCTCGGGCGCTTGTCATACCAGCCGATCACATCCTGATAATTTTTGAAGTCGTGATCCAGCTGCAGCAGACCAAAACCGCGCGGATTTTCATCTTTATAGGCGTTAAATTGCAGGCGCTGCGGGTTGTTAAGCGGACGGGCAATCCATTCACCGCTGCCGCTCCACATCGCGAGGCGATCGGAGTCATGGATCTGCGGATGATAGGTGTTGCACATGCGGCGTTCGTTGGTACCACAACTGAACATACTGGTCATCGGCGCAATGCCGAGCTGGCGAATCGCTTTACGGGTAAAGAGGTGGTTTTCCACTTCCATCACCACACGTTTCTCTTCACAGTGGATGGTGAATTTATAGGCGCCGGTCAGGCTGGCACCATCCAGCAGGGCATACACGACAAAAGTGGTGTCATCTGCTTTTGGCGTTTCAAACCAGAATGCGGTGAAATCAGGAAACTCCTCCTGACCATTGCTGAACGTGTTAACGGCCACGCCGCGGGCGGAGAGGCCATACTGATAGGTTTCATCCACGGCGCGGAAGTAACTGGCGCCGAGAAAAGAGACGATATCGCGTCGCGCCAGCTCCGGTTTTTTAAACGCGCGGAAACCGGCAAAGCCGAGATCGTTTTTACCCGCCAGCTGCTGCGTATCGACGCCCGCATCATGGTAGTTAAACAGTTCCGGGCGAAAGTGGATCTCCCGTGCTTCGCGGCTGGCCGCATCCACGGAGAACATGCGAATACGTCGTTTAAATCCCATGCCGACGTGAAAAAATTGCACATCCAGCTCGCGATCGGCCACGTTGTTCCACAGCGAGTGCTGAGCGTCATACTGAATTTCGTTATACGCCTGCGGCGTAAGGGTCGCCAGCGTGTCAGGCAGCGCACCTGGCGCACCGCCCCAGGGCTTTTTCGCCAGCGCTGCGGCCTTTTGTTTCAATACATCAAAGTCGAAGCGCACTGCTTTACCGTCGGCAATGCCGTCATCGGCCCATGCAGATTGCGCAAACAGCGAGGAGAGCCCGGTCATGCCACCCAGGGCTGACAGAGCGACGGACGCTTTCACAAATTTTCTACGATTCATGCCGGAATTCTAATCCTTAGCTGCTCGGGTGTATTGTGTCTGTTTCCAGACGGTTAGCGTCGGGCTACAGGGAGTTACGACAGTGGCGCAATCAAAAAATTCACTCGCCGGAAAATTTATCAGATTAATCAAATAAACGAAGCAGATTCTCTGCCGCAGGAGGTTATCCGGCATACTTTTACAAAGCCGTCGCGCTTTTCCGGTGCGTGCGAACGTAATTTCAGCCAGCAAAGTTATGATTTATAGCTATAGTTAATCGACACGTTATGAACACGGAGGAACCGCATAATGTCATCTTCAGACCAATTTGATAACCGTTATGAATCAAGTGTTGACGACGATCTGGCGCTGTTAACTGAAACGCTTGAAGAAGTGCTGCGCGCTTCCGGCGATCCGGCCGATCAGAAGTATATTGAGCTCAAACAAAAAGCTGAGCAGGCGCTGGAAGATGTGAAGAGCCGCGTCAGTCAGGCATCGGACAGCTATTACTACCGTGCCAAGCAGGCGGCGTATCGTGCCGATGATTACGTTCATGAAAAACCGTGGCAGGGCGTCGGTATTGGTGCCGCTGCAGGCTTGTTTGTAGGTTTACTGCTGGCCCGTCGTTAATACTGCTGCCGGGCGCGCATCACGCTGCGCCCGGCTTCGCCTGCCATACTCTCTTCTCAGTTTACGATCTCTTTCCCGATTTCCCTTTTTGATGATTGTGTTTACCTCGTCTGCTTTCTACAGTAAAGCGTAACCAGGACAAGGAGAATGCAACGTGATACGTGTTGAGATGCTCGCCACGGGCGATGAAGTGCTGCATGGACAAATAGTGGATACTAATGCGGCATGGCTGGCGGATGTGCTGTTTCAGCATGGCCTGCCGATGACCAGCCGCATGACCGTAGGGGATGCGCTGCCGTCGCTGATTGATGCATTACAGAGCCGCAGCCAGGTCGCAGATGTCCTGATTGTTAACGGGGGACTGGGTCCGACGTCCGATGATTTGAGCGCGCAGGCTGCTGCGGCCGCCAGCGGTTGCGAACTGGTACTGCAGACAGAATGGCTGGCAAAAATGGAGGCCTGGTTTGCCAGTCGCGGTCGCGTAATGGCCGCCAGCAACCGCAAACAGGCCGAGATCCCGGCTAATGCCACGCTTATCGATAACCCGGCGGGCACAGCCTGCGGCTTCGCACTTCAGCTCAACCGCTGCTGGATTTTCTTTACGCCGGGCGTGCCGTCAGAATTTAAATTGATGGTGGAGCAGGAGATTATCCCGCGCCTGAAAGCACGTTTTACCCTGCCTGAACCGCCGCTCTGCCTGCGCCTGACAACTTTTGGTCGCGGAGAGAGCGATATTGCGGCCGAGCTTGAACCGCTGGCGCTGCCGGAGGGGGTAGTGATGGGCTACCGCTCTTCGATGCCAATTATTGAAATCAAGCTTACCGGACCTGCCAGCGCGCGCGTGGCGATGGAGCAGGTCTGGCAGCAGGTAAAGCTGCTGCTGGCCGAATGTACGATTTTTGAAGGCACCGAAGGGCTGCCCGCGCTACTGGCCCGTGAACTGCAGCAGCGTGAGTTCCGCCTCGCCACCAGTGAGCAGTTTACCGCGGGCTTTCTGCACTGGCAGCTGGCCGCGGCAGGCGTGCCGCTAAGCGCGGGTGAGATCCTGTCGCCGCAGGCAGAAACGCTTGAAGCGCAGGTTGATCGGACACGTGCGCTGGCAGCAGAGCAGGGCAGCGTTCTGGCGCTCTCTATCGGTGAGCTGGCTGAGGGAGAAATCGCGATTGTGCTGCAGACGCCCGAAGCGGGCTGGGGACAGCGGGTGAAGTTTTCACACAGTCGTCATAATCAGGAAACCCGGCAGAAAGTGGTGGCGATGATGGCAATGAACATGCTGCGTCGCTGGCTGCACGGCAGTGAGGTTTCTACCGGACACGGCTGGATCGACATCCTGGAAACGGTAAAGCATTAAATATTTTATGCAGCGAGCATCAGCATGGGCAGAGGGGATGTTAAGCACGCCCGGATCGGCAAAACCCGCATCCCTGCGGGCCTCGGCACGCGGCATCCATGCCGCGTGACGTCCGGCTTAGCTTAACATCCCCTCAGCCCCTCAACGCTGGTGCTGCGGTAAGCTGAAGTTTGCTGGCAGCAATAAATATGCCTCAGGGGCGTGAGAGACGTTGCCGCTTGCAGCAGCCTCCGCGCCAGGACGGCGCGGCGGCAGGCTCCAGGGATGGATTCATGCCGGTGCAGCAAGGGGCAACGTCTCTGACGACTTACCTGAAGCTAATAGCAGGGAAATCTATCAGCAGAAATGGCGGTTACAGCTCAATCTCAATCTCGCCGCGCGCCTTGCAGCAGCAGGGCAGGATTTCACCCTGCTGAATAAAGGCCAGCGGGGTTTCAGCGTAATCAACCTCGCCCCGTACCAGGCGCATACGACAGGAGCCGCAGTAGCCTTCACGGCACTGAAATTCCACGCAGAGGTTATGCGCCTCCAGCGTGGTCAGCAAATTGGGATGATCCTCTGCGCACTCCAGGCGGGAGCCTGAACTGCGCAGGATAACAACAGCGCGGCTCATGTTCAGAGCTGAAAATCGTTGAAGTCATCTTCGCCTACTTCGGAGTCGATCTGACCCACGAGATAGGAGCTTACTTCCACTTCCTGCGGTGCAACCTGCACGTTGTCAGACACCAGCCACGAGTTGATCCATGGAATCGGGTTAGAGCGGGTCTGGAAGGGCAGATCGAGACCCACTGCCTGCATACGGATATTGGTGATGTATTCAATGTACTGGCACAGAATATCTTTGTTCAGACCAATCATTGAGCCGCCGCTGAACAGATATTCTGCCCACTCTTTCTCCTGCAGCGCCGCCTTTTTAAACAGCTCGAAGCACTCATCGCGGCACTCAGCAGCAATCTCTTTCATCTCCGGATCGTCTTCACCGCTGCGCAGCAGGTTCAGCATATGCTGGGTGCCGGTCAGGTGCAGCGCTTCATCACGCGCGATCAGCTTGATGATTTTGGCGTTGCCTTCCATCAGTTCACGCTCGGCAAAAGCGAATGAACAGGCGAAGCTGACATAAAAGCGGATCGCTTCCAGTGCATTGACGCTCATGAGACAGATATAGAGCTGCTTTTTCAGCGCACGCAGGCTGACGGTAACTGATTTACCAGCGACCTGATGCGTGCCTTCACCCAGCAGATGCCAGTAGTTGGTCATCTCAATCAGATCGTCGTAGTACTTAGAGATATCCTGCGCACGCGCCAGAATCTGCTCGTTGGTGACGATATCATCAAAGACCAGCGACGGATCGTTGACGATGTTGCGGATGATATGGGTGTAGGAGCGTGAGTGAATGGTCTCAGAAAACGCCCAGGTTTCGATCCAGGTTTCCAGCTCCGGGATAGAGATCAGCGGCAGCAGCGCGACGTTCGGGCTACGGCCCTGGATAGAATCGAGTAGCGTCTGGTACTTCAGGTTGCTGATGAAGATATGCTTCTCATGATCCGGCAGCGCCTGATAATCGATACGATCGCGTGAGACGTCGACCTCTTCCGGACGCCAGAAGAATGAGAGCTGCTTTTCAATCAGCTTTTCAAAAATGTCATATTTCTGCTGATCGAAACGCGCCACGTTCACGGACTGGCCGAAGAACATCGGCTCTTTCAGCTGATCGTTTTTATTCTGTGAAAAAGTAGTATAAGCCATGACTAAGTCCAAAAAGTGAAGCGGGCTGGCAGCGCCAGCCCTGACATAAGTACGCGTCGCCGGTTAAATTTTGCAGGCGCCGCTTTCGCAGCCATCATCCTGAATTGACGGTGCCAGATCGTCCTGTGCATCTTCTGCGCCGTCGCGGGTGTTTTGATAATAGAGCGTCTTCACACCAAACTTATAGGCGGTAAGCAGATCTTTCAGCAGCTGTTTCATTGGCACTTTGCCATTGGCAAAGCGGCCCGGATCGTAGTTCGTGTTCGAGGAGATCGCCTGATCGATAAACTTCTGCATCACGCCAACCAGCTGCAGATAACCATCGTTAGAAGGCATTTCCCACAGCAGTTCATACTGATCTTTCAGGCGCTCATACTCCGGCACGACCTGACGCAGAATGCCATCTTTAGACGCTTTGATGCTGATGTGACCGCGCGGCGGCTCAATACCGTTAGTGGCATTTGAGATCTGCGAAGAGGTCTCTGACGGCATCAGGGCAGAGAGCGTGGAGTTACGCAGGCCGTGCGTGGTAATAGATTCACGCAGCGCTTCCCAGTCGAGATGCAGTGGTTCATTGCAGACGGCGTCCAGATCCTTTTTATAGGTATCAATCGGCAGAATGCCCTGCGAATAGGTGGTCTCTTTAAACCACGGGCAGGCACCTTGCTCTTTTGCCAGCTCATTTGACGCTTTCAGCAGATAGTACTGAATGGCCTCAAAGGTTTTGTGCGTCAGGTTGTTGGCGCTGCCGTCTGAGTAGCGCACGCCGTGCTTCGCCAGGTAGTAAGCGTAGTTAATGACGCCAATACCCAGCGTACGGCGACCCATTGCGCCACGCTGTGCTGCCGGAATCGGATAGTCCTGATAATCCAGCAGTGCATCGAGCGCGCGCACCGCCAGTACTGCCAGCTCTTCCAGATCGTCGAGGCTGTTGATAGCACCGAGGTTAAAGGCAGAAAGCGTACAGAGCGCAATCTCGCCGTTTTCATCATTCACATCGTCAAGCGGCTTGGTTGGCAGCGCAATCTCAAGGCAGAGGTTAGACTGACGCACTGGCGCAATCGCCGGATCAAACGGGCTGTGGGTATTGCAGTGATCGACGTTCTGGATGTAGATGCGGCCGGTTGAAGCGCGCTCCTGCATCATCAGCGAGAAGAGATCGACCGCTTTTACGCGCTGCTTGCGGATGCTCTCATCTTTTTCATATTTGGTGTAGAGACGCTCAAACTCTTCCTGATCGGCGAAGAACGCATCATACAGGCCCGGGACATCTGACGGGCTGAACAGGGTAATGTCTTCGCCTTTCAGCAGGCGGGTGTACATTAGCTTGTTGATCTGAACGCCGTAGTCCATGTGGCGCACGCGGTTACCTTCCACACCACGGTTGTTTTTCAGCACCAGCAGGCTTTCCACTTCCAGATGCCACATCGGGTAGAACAGCGTGGCGGCACCGCCGCGTACGCCGCCCTGAGAGCACGATTTCACTGCCGTCTGGAAATGCTTATAAAACGGAATGCAGCCGGTATGGAACGCTTCACCGCCGCGAATCGGGCTGCCCAGCGCACGGATGCGGCCTGCATTGATACCAATACCGGCACGCTGTGACACATATTTCACGATGGCGCTGGAGGTGGCGTTAATAGAATCCAGACTGTCGCCGCACTCAATCAGGACGCAGGAGCTGAACTGACGGGTTGGGGTGCGCACGCCAGACATGATTGGCGTCGGCAGCGAGATCTTAAAGGTGGAGATCGCGTCATAAAAGCGCTTGATGTAGCTCATGCGCGTATCGCGTGGATAGTTCGAGAACAGGCAGGCCGCGACCAGGATATACAGGAACTGGGCGCTCTCATAGATCTCGCCGCTGACGCGGTTCTGCACCAGATATTTTCCTTCCAGCTGCTTAACGGCAGCGTAAGAGAAGTTCATATCACGCCAGTGATCGATGTAGCTGTCCATCAGCTCAAACTCTTCGGTGCTGTAATCTTCCAGCAGGTGGCGGTCATATTTGCCCAGCTCCACCATTTTCACGACCTGATCGTAAAGCTTCGGCGGCTCAAACTGGCCGTAGGCTTTTTTACGCAGGTGGAAGATAGCCAGACGTGCGGCCAGATACTGATAATCCGGCGCATCGCGCGAAATCAGATCGGCTGCAGCTTTGATGATGGTTTCATGGATATCAGACGTTCTGATGCCATCATAAAACTGAATGTGGGAGCGCAGTTCAACCTGAGAAACTGAAACGTTGTTCAGCCCTTCAGCCGCCCAGTCGAGTACACGGTGAATTTTATCGAGATCAATGCGTTCCTGACGGCCATCGCGTTTGGTGACGAGCAGACTTTGGTTCATGTCGCGTGTTTACCTGTCCATGAAATAGGAAATTATCCCCTAACTATTCACAAGGTCTATGCACAAGCCGCTCGCTGTGAGTAAGCCTGTGGATAAACACTATATATAGGGGGTTCGGGAAGTTTTACTAACTATATGGTGAGTATTTTAGTCAGCATTCTTTGCTTAACAAGAGTTGATTTTTGGCAAAGAATCAGTCCTGGTAGCCGGGAAAAATCCTGGATCCGCGTGGCATAAGGCCTGGGTTAGCTGTCAACGGCTTCATACTTTTTTTTAATAGTATGACTGAGCGCGTAAATCTCAATCAAAGGCGCGGAACCCGTGATTATGGCAGAGACGAAACAGAGAAGATCGGCTAGCGGGGAAGAGGAAAAGAGGCTCGCCCTGTAGCGCGAGCCTCTGCTATCAGCGTGTTTCGTCTGCGGCATCAGCCTGAGCGTGGGTATGAATCATATAGTTCACGTCCACACCTGGCCCGAGACGGAATTTATTGGTCAGCGGATTATAGTGCAGGCCAATCATGTGACGTTCACGCAGCGTGGTTTCATCAACCCAGTCCAGCAGTTCCGCCGGGCGGATAAACTTTTTAGCGTCATGCGTACCGCGCGGCAGCATGCGCAGCACATATTCTGCGCCGAATACTGCCAGCAGCCAGGCTTTTGGATTCCGGTTGATGGTAGAAAAAAAGACTTCACCACCGGGTTTTACCAGGCGGGCGCAGGCCATAACAACCGAGCGCGGATCGGGTACGTGCTCCAGCATCTCCATGCAGGTCACCACGTCATACTGGCCGGCATGGCTGTCAGCGTGATCTTCCACTGTCTGCTGAATATAATTGACGCTGACGCCGTTCTCTTCCGCATGCAGACGCGCGACGGCCAGCGGTTCCGCGCCCATATCCAGTCCGGTCACTTCCGCGCCTTCACGCGCCATACTCTCTGCCAGAATGCCACCGCCACAGCCGACATCGAGCACCTTTTTGCCAAACAGGCCATTGCTGTGCTGCGCAATCCAGCCCAGACGCAGCGGATTAATACGGTGCAGCGGCTTAAATTCGCCCTCTAAATCCCACCAGCGCGAAGCGACCGCTTCAAACTTGGCAATCTCACTGTGATCGACGTTCTGACGGCTTTCCTGCGGTTGTTCACTCATTGCATAACGACTCCTGGCAAAATATCTCCTGAGTATAAACGCTTAAACGCCAGGTGGCATCTCTCAGCGTGAATGAAAAGCGCCAGAAAACCCCGCTTTACGTTCACCGCACGTAAGCAATGTGATATACTTTCGCACCTTTAAAATCCGGGATTAAGTAGAGGGATAGCGGCTCCATGAGCGACCTTGCGAGAGAAATTACACCGGTCAATATCGAAGAAGAGCTGAAAAACTCCTACCTCGATTACGCCATGTCGGTCATTGTTGGCCGAGCCTTACCCGATGTCCGTGATGGCCTGAAGCCGGTGCATCGCCGCGTGCTTTACGCCATGAGCGAACTGGGTAACGACTGGAATAAAGCCTATAAGAAATCTGCCCGTGTGGTAGGTGACGTTATCGGTAAGTATCACCCGCACGGTGACTCTGCTGTATACGAAAGTATTGTCCGTATGGCCCAGCCGTTCTCCCTGCGCTATATGCTGGTTGATGGTCAGGGTAACTTCGGTTCCGTTGATGGCGACTCCGCTGCAGCGATGCGTTATACCGAAGTCCGTATGGCGAAGATCTCCTCTGAGCTTCTGGCCGATCTGGAAAAAGAGACGGTCGACTTTGTGCCAAACTACGATGGCACCGAGCAGATCCCGGAAGTGCTGCCAACCAAAATTCCTAACCTGCTGGTAAACGGCTCCTCTGGTATCGCCGTGGGAATGGCAACCAACATTCCACCGCATAACCTGACTGAAGTGATCAACGGCTGCCTCGCGTTTATCGATGATGAAAACATCAGCGTAGAAGGGCTGATGGAGCACATCACCGGGCCGGACTTCCCGACTGCGGCCTTTATCAATGGCCGTCGTGGTATCGAAGAGGCCTACCGCACCGGGCGCGGTAAGATCTACATCCGCGCGCGTGGCGAAATCGAAACTGATGCGAAAACCGGCCGCGAAACCATTATCGTCAATGAGATCCCTTATCAGGTCAACAAAGCGCGTCTGATTGAAAAAATTGCCGAGCTGGTTAAAGAGAAGCGCGTTGAAGGCATCAGCGGACTGCGCGACGAGTCCGACAAAGACGGTATGCGCATTGTCATTGAAGTTAAACGCGACGCCGTGGGTGAAGTGGTTCTGAACAACCTCTATTCGCTGACGCAGCTGCAGGTCTCTTTCGGCATCAACATGGTGGCACTGCACCAGGGTCAGCCGAAGATCATGGCGCTGAAAGAGATCATCGAAGCCTTTGTGCGTCACCGTCGCGAAGTGGTGACGCGTCGCACCATCTTTGAACTGCGCAAAGCGCGCGATCGTGCCCACATCCTTGAAGGTCTGGCGATTGCGCTGGCGAACATCGATCCGATTATCGAGCAGATCCGTCGCGCGCCAACGCCGGCAGAAGCGAAGGGTGCCCTGCTGGCGCAGGCATGGGATCTCGGCAACGTTGCCGCTATGCTGGAGCGTGCCGGTGATGATGCTGCACGTCCGGAGTGGCTGGAGCCTGAATTTGGTATTCGTGACGGCCGCTACTATCTTACCGAGCAGCAGGCTCAGGCGATTCTGGATCTGCGTCTGCAGAAACTGACCGGCCTTGAGCATGAGAAACTGCTTGATGAGTACAAAGAGCTGCTGGATCAGATTGCCGGCCTGATTCACATTCTGCAGAACGCTGACCGCCTGATGGAAGTGATCCGCGAAGAGCTGGAAGCGATGCGCGATCAGTTTGGCGATGCGCGCCGTACTGAGATCACTGCAAACAGCGCAGATATCAATATTGAAGATCTGATCAATCAGGAAGATGTGGTTGTTACCCTGTCGCATCAGGGTTACGTTAAGTATCAGCCGCTGTCAGATTATGAAGCGCAGCGCCGTGGTGGTAAGGGCAAATCAGCCGCACGTATCAAAGAAGAGGACTTCATTGATCGCCTGCTGGTCGCCAATACTCACGACACGATTCTCTGCTTCTCCAGCCGGGGCCGTCTCTACTGGATGAAGGTATATCAGCTGCCGGAAGCGAGCCGCGGCGCACGTGGGCGTCCTATCGTTAACCTGCTGCCGCTGGAAGCCAATGAGCGCATTACGGCTATTCTGCCGGTGCGTGAGTATACCGAAGGCTTCAATATCTTTATGGCGACAGCCAGCGGTACCGTGAAGAAAACTGCGCTGCAGGAGTTCAGTCGTCCACGCAGTGCCGGCATCATCGCCATTAACCTGCGTGAAGATGATGAGCTGATCGGCGTGGCGCTGACCAACGGCAATGATGAAGCGATGCTCTTCTCTGCCGCCGGTAAAGTGGTGCGCTTTGCTGAGAGTGCAGTGCGTGCCATGGGCCGTTCAGCCTCAGGCGTGCGCGGTATCAGGCTGGCAGAAAACGATAAAGTGGTGTCACTGATTGTGCCGCGTGAAGAGGGCGCAATCCTCACCGTTACGCAGAATGGTTACGGTAAGCGTACGGCTAACAGCGAGTATCCGACTAAATCACGTGCCACTCAGGGTGTTATCTCGATCAAAGTCACCGATCGTAACGGACCGGTCATCGGTGCGGTACAGGTAGTGGACGGCGATCAGATTATGATGATCACCGACGCCGGCACGCTGGTACGTACCCGCGTATCAGAAGTCAGCGTGGTCGGCCGTAACACGCAGGGCGTGATCCTGATCCGCACCGCGGACGATGAGAACGTTGTTGGCCTGCAGCGTGTGGCGGAGCCGGTTGAAGAAGAGGAGCTGGATGCCATCGACGGCAGCGTGGCGGAAGGCGAAGAAGATATTGCGCCGGAAGTCGACAGCGATGACGAGGCACCGGACGCAGAAGACGACGCATAACTGTCTGATGCACCTTAGCAGCGGCAGGTCAGGGCAACCGACCTGCCGTTTTATTATCTGAGTTTTCGTCCTGCACCCTGCACCAACTGGCTTTTTCGCAGCGATAAAGCTAGTGTATGTGCACCTTTTTGGGTCCTGTTAACCGTTACCGCCAGTGAGCCTCTCTTGAAATATCTCGTCTCCTTTCGTACCACGCTTCGTATCTCGCGCTATCTTTTTCGGGCGCTGGCGCTGCTGCTCTGGTCGCTGGGTGCATTGCTGACCACCTTCTATATCATCAATGTGCTGCATGAAAAAGAGAATGGAATACGCCAGGAGTTCGCGGCGAATTACGGTAAAGCAGAGTGGTACGTCCGGCACTCGGCTGACGTCATGCGCGAACTAAAGTACATCACGGAAAACCGCCTTAGCAGCAGCGCTAACGGACTGGACATGCTCAACGGCCTGCCCGCCGGCAAAAGCACGCTGCCGCAGTTTACGCCGCTCTTTTCCGATGGTGACTGCACCTCAATGAGCAATACCTGGCGTAACTCGCTCGACTCGCTCAGCTATTTTATCAACTACTGGAAAAGCAATTTTGCTGCGGCTTATGAGCTGAATCGCGTATTTTTTATCGGCGGCGAGAGCCAGTGCCTGGCTGATTTCACCATTGGCAGCAGCAATCCGGTAGATCGTGAACGCAGCATGAAGGCGCTGCGTGAACATGTGCTGCACTATCGCAACAGTAATGAGGAAGATCGGCGCAATCCGATGTACTGGATCACCGACAGCGCGCAGCCCGGAAACGGCAACTTCTATATGGTCGTTCCGGTTTACGTCGCCAATAAACTGCAGGCGCTGCTGGGCGTTGAGCAGAATATCCGGCTGGATGAATTTATCCAGCCCGGCGGGCTGCCGCTGGTGGCGACCATCACCGATGAAAATTATCGCCCGCTGCTGAGCAGTCGCCGTAGCGGACCCGGTTATGCGCTGGACGATCTGCCGGATGAGAACACCTGGTTTGGCTACCTCGATAGCTATCGCCAGCTGGTGCTGAAAAAGCCGCTGCCGCCATCAGAACTGAATATCATCTGGTCTCTGCCCACCTCGGTGATGGTGGATCAGCTGCGGCTGCTGCTGCTTAACGCGCTGCTGCTCAACATTTTCAGTGCGATTCTGCTTTTCACCCTGGCGTGGATATTCGAGCGCCGCATGTTCCTGCCGGCGGAAGATAACGCACACCGGCTGGAAGAGCATGAGCAGTTTAACCGTAAAATTGTCGCATCGGCGCCGGTAGGGATCTGCATCCTGCGCACCAGCGATGGCACCAATATTCTGAGTAACGAACTGGCACACAACTACCTTACGCTGCTGACGCAGGAAGATCGCCAGCGGCTTAACGAAATCATCAGCGGCCAGCAGGTGAATTTTGTTGATGTGCTGACCGGCAGTAATACCAACCTGCAGATCAGCTTTGTGCACTCGCGCTACCGCAATGAAAATGTGGCCATCTGCGTGCTGGTTGATGTCTCCTCCCGCGTACGTATGGAGCAGTCGCTGCAGGAAATGGCACACGCCGCCGAACAGGCGAGCCAGTCGAAATCGATGTTCCTTGCAACCGTCAGCCATGAACTGCGCACGCCACTTTACGGCATCATCGGTAACCTCGATTTGCTGCAAACCAAAAGCCTGCCCAAAGGGGTGGAGTCACTGGTTACTGCGATGAATAACTCCTCCAGCCTGCTGCTGAAAATTATCAGCGACATTCTCGACTTCTCAAAGATAGAGTCAGAACAGCTGAAGATTGAGCCGCGCCCCTTCTCACCGCGTGAGGTCATTAACCATATCACCAGCAACTATTTATCGCTGGTAGTGCGCAAGCGCCTTACGCTCTATGTTTTCATGGAAAACAATGTGCCGCTGGCGCTGGATGGCGATCCGCTGCGGCTGCAGCAGGTGATCTCCAACCTGCTTAATAACGCCATTAAATTTACCCACACCGGCTGCATTATTCTGCACGCCTATGTCAAAGAGGGGTATCTCGCCTTTCGCGTGCGCGACACCGGGGTTGGCATTCCGGCCAGAGAGGTAACGCGACTGTTTGATCCTTTCTTCCAGGTAGGGTCCGGCGTCCAGCGCAACTTCCAGGGTACCGGGCTGGGACTCGCGATCTGTGAAAAGCTGATCAACATGATGGATGGCGATATCGAGGTCGATTCTGAACCGGGTATGGGCAGCCAGTTTATTGTGCGTATTCCGATCTACGCCGGCCAGCAGCCGGCACCGCCGCTGCTGGATGGCCTGCAGGAGAAAGCGATCTGGCTCGATCTGCGCAATGATTATCTCGCTGCGTTTCTGCTGCGTCTGCTGCAGCAACAGGGACTCAAAGCGGCGGCATGGCAGGGGCAGGCTGAAAGCGACGATGTGGTGATAAGCGATCACGATGATTCACTGATGCAGGCGGTGCGCGCGCGCATTCTGATCTGCGGTGAACATATCGACATGCCGCAGGAACGGTCGCCGGGCGTCTGGGTGCAGAGCAGCGCAACGCTGCACGACCTGCCGCTGCTGCTGGGGCGTATTTACCGCATCACGATTGACAGCGATACCACCACGCCACTGCCGCCGCCTGCAGCTGAAAATGCCAGCAGCAATGAAGATATTACTATTCTGATTGTGGATGATCATCCCATCAACCGTATGCTGCTGTCGGAGCAGCTCGGCACGCTGGGTTACCAGACCAAAACGGCGCAGGATGGCGTTGATGCGCTTAACGTGCTGAGCCGCAATCATATCGACATCGTGCTGAGCGACGTCAACATGCCGAACATGGATGGTTATCGCCTGACGCAGCGCCTGCGCCAGCTGGGGCATGTCTTCCCGGTAATTGGCGTCACTGCCAATGCGCTGGCGGAAGAGAAGCAACGCTGTATGGATGCCGGTATGGATAACTGCCTGTCAAAACCGGTGACGCTGGATGAGCTGAAAGTCACTCTGGCACGCTATGCTGCGCGCGTGCGTACCGGGCGCCAGACATAATGTGTGCGGTTCAGTAACCGCATGCTGTTGTCAGGCCGGAGATCAGCGAAGAAGACGATAGCGGAAGAGGAGAGGGCGAGGCGTTGCGGTGTGGATCACCGGAGCGCACAGGAAGAATCGGACGGCCCGCAGGCCGCCCGCAAAGATTAATCTTTGTCGATCTGCGTGGCGCTGACCGAGGAGAGATAGTTCAGCAGCGCAATATCGTTATCCACACCCAGTTTCATCATGGCTGATTTCTTCTGGCTACTGATGGTTTTGATACTGCGGTTCAGCTTCTTGGCAATCTCAGTCACGAGGAAACCTTCAGCAAAGAGACGCAGTACTTCACTCTCTTTCGGCGACAGACGCTTGTCACCATAGCCGCCTGCGCTGATCTTCTCCAGCAGCTTAGCGACGCTTTCCGGCGTATATTTTTTGCCTTTCTGCAGCGCGGCCAGCGCTTTTGGCAGATCGGTCGGGGCGCCCTGTTTCAGCACAATCCCTTCGATATCGAGATCCAGCACGGCACTCAGGATCGCCGGATTGTTGTTCATGGTCAGAACAATGATCGAGAGATCGGGGTAGTGACGCTTGATGTACTTAATCAGGGTAATGCCGTCGCCATACTTCTCGCCAGGCATAGAGAGATCGGTGATCAGAACATTCGCGTCCAGCTTAGAAAGGCTGTTGATCAGTGCTGTAGAGTCTTCAAACTCACCTACTACGTTAACCCATTCAATCTGTTCCAGAGACTTACGGATACCAAACAGAACAATGGGATGGTCGTCGGCAATAATTACGTTCAGGTTATTCATCTTATTGGTTACCTTGCTGCAGCAGTTGATTGACATAGGCGTCAATTTCACTGGTGGTATTTTTAATGGTTAAATCGTCGCACATTTTAATATGCTGTTCTAACGCTTCACAAAGCTGTTTACCCGGCAGCAAATTGAGCATGGCAAAAACGCCTTTCAGGCGATGCGCTGTCTGAGCAAGAGAAGGATAGTCACTATCCGACGCTTCAGTATACAGCCTCCTGACATCAGGCGGTACTGTCTCGGTAAACAGCTGGAAATAGCCGCCGCTTAACAGCGGTGTGGCAGCCTCATTTTCTTCACTCTCCTCCATCAAATCACTGGCCAGCTGCTTCTCAATCAGGGCCAGCAGTGCGTCAAGCAGGGCGTTGCTGAGGTTATAGTTCACGCGATACTGCCTGTCGCTCAGGGCGTGGTGCCCCAGCTCATCGCCCGCCAGCAGTAACGCCCAGCCGCTGAGACGTTCAGGGTCGTCCGTGATCAGAACGTCATGCTCCTGACCAGAAAGCCGTTCATCTGAGGTCAGGCACTTCGCCCCCCAGTTCTCCAGATGGCGACAGACGATTTTCTGTACATCTTCAACTGCTATATCGACCAGGGCAGTCACGCCCTCCAGTAATTTTTCTTCCTGCTCATCCAGCAGCGGCTGCAGCGCGAGCGGCAGCTGAATGTTATAGCGCGTGCCGATATCGGGTTTAGCGATAATGTCTA
Organism: Pantoea sp. SIMBA_079; assembly: GCF_046940275.1. Taxonomy (NCBI): domain Bacteria; kingdom Pseudomonadati; phylum Pseudomonadota; class Gammaproteobacteria; order Enterobacterales; family Erwiniaceae; genus Pantoea; species Pantoea sp. SIMBA_079. The sequence goes on from NZ_JAWRYR010000001.1 coordinate 128,848, forward strand.
ACTGACCGCCCATCTGTTTGCAGAGCTGTTTACACAGGAAAAAGGCCATTCCGGAAGCCTGGCCGAAACGATCCTGTGACGTCTCACCAAGGTAGGGAAAATCGGCGTTCGTCAGTTCATCCGCGGTCAGCCCGGAGCCGGTGTCGACCAGCTGGAGCTGCAGTACATCGGGTTTATCCGCCGGCGTTTTAACCTCCAGCGTGATTTTGCCCCATTGCGTGGTGGTCAGCGCATAATGCATCAGGGTGGTCAGCACCTTGCGCAGCGCGCGGCGATCGCCGCTGCGCATTTCATCATTCGCCAGCTGATTATTGACCACCAGCGTCAGGCCCTTGCGCCGCAGCAGCGGCAGGCTCTCCAGCGCGATTTCGTCCAGCAGATCCTGCAGATTAAATGCGCTCGCTTCCGGCGACCAGTCATGCGCTTCCAGCCGGTTCAGCAGCACAATGTCATCCACCAGGCGGGCCAGCCGCTGGCTCTCATCCAGCAGATCCAGCACGCTCTCATCGTCGCTACGCTGGCTGAGCTGGACCAGGCGCGTCACCATATCCTGCAGCGGGCGATTCAGGGCATGGCCGAGCTGCTGCATCAGCTGCTGACGCATCTGGTGATTGCGGTCCAGTACCTGCTGTGCTTTCTGCAGCTTCTTATTGACCAGCAGTTCGCGATCCTGATCGCGCATCATAAACAGCTGCGTATGCGGTGACAGCACGCTGCGCGCATGGCGGATCTCATACACTTCATTATTGATAGTCGCCTGCAGCACGCCCTGATGCTGGTCAGACATATTAATAATCTTCTGCAGATTCAGGTGCGGCAGCAGGTGATCGGCAATCTTATTGCTAAGCAAAGTGCGGTTAGTGGCGAAATCGTACACCAGCAGCCCGACCGGCAGGCTGGCGACAATTTCTTCATTCAGCATACGCAACGAATCGAGCTCTGCGCTCTGATTCTCATTCGGGCGCAGCGCCTGCTGACGCAGCAGGGTCATGCCGGCAATCGACAGCAGAAAGAGCAGCAGATTGATCAGCAGCGGCCACATCAGGTTATGCAGCGTATCCAGCGCGAGGTTAAGCAGCGGTACGCGATAAACCAGCTGCAGCGGCGTACTGGGCAGCGAGGCGGCAATCTCCAGATCGGGGTTGACCAGGGTAACGCTGGTGGTGCCGTCGCTGCCATCATCAGTGCTGCTGCTCTGGGTAGCATCCTGACGCAGCTGAAAATTCTCCAGCGGCAGGTTCTGCGGCACCAGATCGTTAACCGGCAGATCAAACGCAACCACTGTCGCCAGGTGACCCGGCTGGTTAAAGGTCGTGCGCAGCGTAAAATAGTGATCGTTCTGCCAGGTGAAATGACGCAGCGGCGAGAAGCTTTCGCGCTCATCCAGGGCGTTAGCCTGCTGCAGCATCTCAGCACGGCGGCTGTCGACCAGCGTATTCAGCGCGCTCTCTTTGTAGCGCGTCGCCATATCTTTCAGCGGCAGGGTAGAGATCATGATCAGGCTGTTATCCTGACCATTCAGAAAATACATCGACCACGCGGGGTTTTCTGCCCCCCATAAGGTATCGAGGTAGCCGGACATACGCATGGTCATATCCAGCGTACTGCCGTCATGCGAACCAAAGATCAGCGCTTCCGTTTTACGGCGCGTTTTTTCCAGATAGTAGACATCCGGGCGTAGCCGGGTCTCCTGCAGCGTGCTGTTGGGAGCAGAACCGGCAGCACTGGTAGCGAGGTTTTCGTAAATCTGCCAGGTGGCGAAGCGGTAAGCATCGATGCGCTTTTGCATATCACGCGCCAGATCGGTCATGGCATAGCGCTTCTCAGCGATCCAGGCGCTGACGCTGTTATGTACCATCGCACCCAGTGCCAGCAGCAGCACCAGGTTGAACACCACGACAAAGCGTGTAACGTTGCCGGAAGTCAGTGGAAATTTATAAAGCATAGTGAGTCTCAGGATCCTGCAATTAACGCGTAACCCGTCGTGCGCTGGCAGCGACAGCCAGCAGCATCAGAGCAATCAGCAGGAATGCACCGCTCAGTGTGAGCCACTGGGAAATAAAGCCGATCAACGCCGGGCCTGAGAGAATACCCGCATAGCCTAACGTTGTCATGGCCGATATCGCCAGATTAACAGGCATGGTCTGCTGGTTGCCGGCGGCATTAAACAGCATCGGCACCGTATTCGCCAGTCCGAATCCTACCAGCAGAAATGCCAGCAGTGCCGCTTGCGGCCAGGGAACCAGCACGGCCAGCGTCATACCTGCACTGGCAGCCAGCGCGCCGGTAAGCATGACCCGATAGCGGCCAAAACGCTGAATGATTTTATCGCCGGTCAGCCGTCCAATCGTCATGGCAACCGAGAACACCGCATAGCCCAGCCCGGCATAGGCCACGCTGATGCCCGGACTCTGCAGCAGCAGCAGGGCGCTCCAGTCCAGCACGGCGCCTTCGGCGAGGAACAGAATAAAGCAGAGACAGCCGAGAAAAGCGACCCAGCCACGCGGGATCACCAGCCAGGGCTCATCGGCCTGACGCAGTCGCTCGCTCATTAACGTTGGCAGACTGCAGCAGAGCAGCACGGCAATCAGCACCATCATAATACTGATGGCCTGCAGCGGCGTCAGCCCGGCCCCCAGCAGCAGACTCACCGCGCCGGCGCCAATAATACCGCCCAGGCTAAAAAAGCCGTGAAAGCCGGACATCATGGGTTTGCGTGCCGCTTTTTCCACATGAACCGCCTGCACGTTCATGGCAACATCCAGCATGCCGAGTCCGGCGCCAAACAGCATCAGCGTCAATGCCATCAGCCAAAGCTGGTCCAGCGTGGCCAGCAGCGGCAACACGGCCAGAATCAGCAGCGCAGAGCAGGTCATGATTCGGCGGCAGCCAAAACGACCAATCAGCGTGCCGGTAACCGGCATCGCAGCCAGCGAACCGATGCCCAGACATAGCAGAAGCCCGCCGAGAGAGGCACCACTCAGCTGCAGGCGCTGGCTGGCGTAAGGCACAAGCGGCGCCCAGGCAGACATACTCAACCCGGCGATAAGAAAAACAGTACGCGTGCCGAAATTAACACGCTGATGCAGTTTGGCTGGCTGTGCGGCGTCCAGTGCAGTCATAGAAGTTATTTTGATCCGCTGTTAAAGCGTCGAAGTTTAGCATTAAAGCAGGGGGTGCAGCGGAATTAACGCGCAATTTGCCTTGCCTGCTGCTGCACAGGAATCGGACATCTTACCGACATTTAGCCAGGCCGGAATTTTTTCCAGATATTTCCTGGTACTGCCTGATAAACATTAAGTGACTTAACGCAAATTAAGTCGGTCAATTGATGACATATACTGATGCAATCAGCGGCAGGCGGTTAGCTGACTGTGGTTTTAGCCGGGTGCGCAATTCAGAACGATTTTCCGGATTTTTGCCACCAGACAGCAGTCAGAAAAACGCGCTAAGATAAGGCAGGTCACCGCTAAAGGTGCCGCTTATAGCAAGATCGTCACGCGTGCCAGCCCGACCGGGAGCACGCATTTAACGTCATACCTTTAACCTTGTTACCTGCGGGTAACCCGTTTCCATCAGGCGAAACGGGCCATACTGTTATGGCCTGTATGGCGCACCACTCTGCCTGAAACATTAATACAGGTAATCACTGGTGCAATACGTACTCTGTAACGAGGTTACCTATGTTTTCAGATCAATCCACTCTATCGTTCGCGTCGTTATTTACCTCTGGCACTGAGGGTGCCAGCCCGGTTATGGCCAGTCAGCAGCGTCGTGCCGACACCACGCCGCCGGCCGCACTGCACCCCTATGAGCCGCTGGCGCAGGATGGCGTTATCGCTGCCTGGGAGAGCAGCCGCGCCATCCACCTGCGCGGTCGCGCAGAACAGGAACCGGGCGCAACGGTAACAATCAGCTTCAACGGTGAAAGCTGGCACAGCACGGTCAATCACTGGGGTTACTGGAATGCAACTATGCCCCCCTCAGTATTACAGGGATTAGCGGATGGCAACTACAGTCTGACGCTGACCATCACTGATAAAGCGGGTAACAGCACCGCGACCGAAGTGGGGTTTGGCGTTTACGTAGATAAAACTCTCAGGCCGGAGATCAGCGTACATCCCGTGAGCGGTGATAACGCCATTAGCGTAGCGGAGGGCATTTATGGCGTGGAGATCAGCGGGCAGGTCACCCATATGCCGCTTAACAGCCATGTCACTCTGACGCTGGGAAACAAAAGCACCACTGCCCTCGTCGATGAGCACGGCGCATGGCAGGCGACGTTTACGCCGCAGGATCTGCAGGCGCTGTCGGATGGGATATATCAGCTGCAGGTCAGCGCCCGCGATCCCAATGGCAAAACCAGTACGGTACAGCATGAGCTGACGCTGGTAACACACCCGGAAAGCCTGCCACACATCAGCTTCGACAGCGTTACCGCTGACAACGTCATTAATTTTGCCGAGAGCCAGCAGGACCTGACGCTGAGCGGTACGCTCTCAGCACTGGCTCCGGGCCAGAAGCTGGAGCTCTGCGTCGGAGAGACAGTCTTTCATGCGGCTATCGATGCGCAGGGTCACTGGCAGGCGATCATTCCTGCCAGCGAGGTCAGCAGCTTTATTTCGACCGGCGAAGTGCGCGTTTATGCGCTCGACGCCGCCGGCAACAGCACCGACAGCACGCTGACGCTTAACGTCGTGACGCAGTTGCCCGACATTTACTGCGAAATGAATATTGGCGGCGATACCATTCTGAACGCGCAGGAAGCGCAGCATACGCTGAGTTTTTATCTTGAGGGCGTAAATCAGCTGACGCTGAATGGCAAGGCGTACACGCCAGTCGATGGCATGGTCACGCTCAGCGTGGCCGATCTGCAGGCGCTGCCGGATGGGCCTGTCAGCGCTATCGCTGAGCGCTGGGACAGCTACGGTAATCACGATAGCCAGACCCTCAGCGATCTGTTCACCGTGGCGATTCATCAGCTGCCGTCGCTGACGCTGCAGCAGCCGTTTGGCGATGGCGTTATTGCGCATGATGAGGTGGATCACTGGCATCTTATCCAGGGCAGTTCTCTTCATCTGGCACAGGGAAGTCTGGTCACCGTGACGCTGGGCGATCAGCACTACAGTGCCGCGGTAGAGGAGAGCGGAGAGTGGTCGCTGACCATTCTGGCGGGCCAGCTGGCGACGCTGGAGCCGGGCAGCTATCAGATGAGCGTCAGTGCCCAGGACAAGGCCGGCAATCTGGCCAGCGCCGTCCAGACGGTCACGGTAAATGGCGATGCCGGGAGCAGCGATTTCAGCGCAACGGCTATTGATACCCTGCTGGCGCACTATGGTGCCGGAGACGCCATACCCGGGGCCACGGCGATGGTCAGCGAGCCTGATCACCATTACGGCAGCAGCGACACTGCCTGGACGCTGGCCGATCATCTGCAGCAGCAACCGGTAGCGGCACTGGTATAAGTTACCTGCGGCACAGGCAGGCCATCATTTTTTTTATAAGGCGACTCAGGGATGCGTTCACCCTCGCATACACGCGACGAAGCGATTGCTGCGCTGGACCGGGCTGCGGCCGTGCTGGGGATCGCCACCGATCGCCGCCGCCTGCAGCTTCAGTGGCTGGCAGCAGCATCGCCGCAGGCGCAGCTGACCGACCTGGCGCAGCGCATGGGGCTGGTGCTGCAATTTGTCAGCGCACGCAAACTGCGCTGGCGTCAGGCCGTGATGCCGCTGCTGCTGCGCCTGAATGACGGCACGCTGGCGCTGGCAGAGTCGGCAGATGAGGAGGGCAGGGTGCAGTACTGGCTGAGTGCGGGCGGCGACGGTGTGCGCTCAGCCCCGCTGAGCGACCTGCTGGCACAGGCGCAGCCGGAAGTGGGCGTGATTACGCTGGCGGCCCGCGCACGGGATGTGCGGATGGATACGTTTGTGCGTCCCTGGCAGCCACACTGGTTCTGGCAGCATTTTCGGCCCATGAAACGGCGTCTGGCTGAAATCAGTCTCGCCTCGCTGGTCAGCAATCTGCTGGCGCTGGCGGGCATCCTGTTCTCAATGCAGGTGTACGACAGGGTCATACCGGCCCGCTCCCAACCCACGCTATGGGTGCTGTTCAGCGGGGTGCTGCTTGCTGCGTTGATGGAATATCTGATTCGGCTGGCGCGTACCCGGGTTGCTGACGGGATGGGCAAGCGGATCGATCTGGCCCTCTCGGCGCAGCTTTTTGCCCGTGCGCTGCGCATTCGCAACGAGGCGCGGCCGCGCTCAACCGGCGCTTTTATTGCGCAGCTGCGTGAGGTCGAGCAGGTACGCGAGTTACTGACGTCTACCACGGTCAGCGCTGCGGCAGATATCCCCTTTGTCGTGCTGTTTCTGTTTATTTTGTCAGCGATTGGCGGCTGGCTGGTGCTGGTGCCGCTGCTGGCGATCCCGCTGATTGTGATCCCGGGTTTGCTGGTACAGATCCCGATGGCGCGGCTGGCGAAGCAGGGCCAGCGTGAAAGTGCTCTGCGGCAGGCGCTGCTGGTAGAGACGCTGGAGGGGGTGGAGGATATCAAGGCGCTGCAGGCGGAGGCCTGGTTCCAGCGGCAGTGGGAACAGACGCATGAGGTCAGTGCGACGCTCGCCAGTCAGCAGCGGCTGTGGGGCGCGCGCCTCACCGGCTGGGCGGGCAGCGTGCAGCAGCTGACCTATGCGGGAATGCTGGTTGCCGGGGTGTATCTGATCCTGAACAACCAGATCACTACCGGTACGCTGGTGGCCAGCAGCCTGCTCTCCGCGCGTACGCTCGCTCCCCTGATGCAGCTGACGCTGGTATTTTCGCGCTGGCAGCATGCGCGCAGCGCCATGACCGGACTCAACGAGCTGCTTAAAAAGCCGGTTGACCAGCCACAGAACGGCATGCCGGCTTATGCGCCGGTGCTCAGCGGACACTATCAGCTGCAGCAGGTACGCTATCACTATGATGAAAACAGCCTGCGGACAATTGCTATCGATAGCCTGACAATCCGCCCCGGCGAGCGTATAGCGATTCTCGGCGGGGTGGGGGCAGGGAAATCGACCCTGCTGAAAATCCTGGCGGGGCAGGCGATGCCCGTCAGCGGGCGCATTATGATTGACGGCGTCAGCATGCAGCAGCTCGATCCGGCAGATTTGCGGCGGCAGCTCGGCTGGCTGTCGCAGGAGGCGCGCCTGTTTTTCGGCACCCTGCGGCAGAACCTGCTGCTTGGTAACCCGCACGCCACCGAGCAGGAGATGCTGCAGGCGCTGCGCATAAGCGGGGCGTTATCGCTGCTGCAGCAGGATGCCGCCGCGCTTGATCGTCTCATTCATGAAGGCGGACGCGGGCTCTCTGGCGGTCAGCGGCAGATGATTCTGCTCAGCAGGATGCTATTGCGTCAGCCGCAGATTGTACTGCTGGATGAGCCTACGGCGGCGCTGGATGAACCTCTGGAGGCGCAGGTGATCCGTCAGCTGGCGCAGTGGCTGCCGGGGCGTACACTGGTGCTGGTCACGCATCGTCCGGCGCTGCTGGGGCTGGTTGATCGGATTATCGTCATGAAGAACGGCGAAATCGTGGCTGATGGCCCGCGCGATGCCATTCTGCAGCGCAGTACTCCGCAGCCGGAGGTGGCAGATGAACACGGATAACGAGGCGGCGGCGTCGCGCATTATCTGGCTCTGCGCGCTTACGCTGCTGCTGCTGCTGATCTGGGCGCACGTGGCCGTGCTGGATGAGGTCACAACAGGCAGCGGCAAAGTTACGCCCTCCAGCCGGGCACAGATTATCAACAATCTGGATGGCGGGATCCTCAAACAGCTCAGCGTGCGCGAGGGCGATATTGTTCGTAAGGGCGAGCTGCTGGCCACGCTCGATCCCGCCCGCTACCAGTCCAGCTATGGCGAAGCCAGCGCCAGAGTACGCACACTGCGGGCAACGGCAGAGCGGCTGGATGCCGAGCTCAGCGATCGACCCCTGCAGTTCAGCACGGATATTCGCCGCTACCCGCAGCTGGTTGCGCGTGAAAGCCAGCTCTATCAGTCGCGCCGGCAAAATCTGGCGATAACGCTGCAGAATCTTCAGCAGTCGCTGACGCTGGTACAGGCAGAACTCAACCTGACTGAGCCGCTGGTGGCCCGCGGCGCGGCGGGGAAAGTCGAAGCGATCCGGCTGCGGCGCCAGGTCAGCGATCTGCAGGGAAAAATCGATGAGGTGCGCAACGATTACGCGGTGCGGACGCACGAAGAACAGGTCAAAAACAGCGCAGAGCTGGATGCGCAGCTGCAGGTTGCCGCAGGCAGAGAAGATCAGCTGACGCGTACTGCACTGCTTTCGCCGGTTTATGGCATCGTTAAAGCGATAGCGATTACCACGCCGGGCGGTGTGGTCGAGCCAGGCGGCAAACTGATGGAGATCGTCCCGCTGGAAGATCGGCTGCTGATCGAGACGCGCGTTGCGCCACGGGATATCGCCTGGATCCGTGCCGGATTGCCTGCAACGGTAAAAATCACTGCGTATGATACCGCTATTTATGGCGATCTGCCGGGCATCGTTGAGAGCGTATCACCGGATACGCTGGAGGGGAGCGACCCGCGCGAGCCACCCTATTTTCGGGTCTATGTGCGAACGCAGACGGCAACGCTGACCACCCGGCGCGGACAGCACTTTCCTGTGCTGCCGGGTATGCTGGCAGATGTAGAGATAAAAACCGGGCAAAAATCGGTGCTGGATTATCTGCTTAAGCCACTGAATAAAGCGACTGAAGCGCTGCGTGAGCGCTGATTGCGTTATTATACTGGCGGGAAAACAGAGCAGATAAAAAAATGCCGGACAAATATGTCCGGCGGGAATCAGGGTAAAACACTCATTCGGGGTGAATGAAGATAATAATAAAATAAATGATGATAGCGTTGATAATTGTAGAGGCTGACGGCAACAAAGTTTTATCATTCAGTGCGGCATTAAATTAACGCATTGTGTTGAGTTAAAAGGAATTTAATTACGTTTGTTTATTTGTGCTTTATTTTTTATCAATGCGTGCTGATTATTAGTTCCACGATATTTACATGTGGCAATAAATTTGTAATCAACTGAAACACTTTCGGAAATTTAGTATCATTTTCCTGATAGATTATTGCCCACTATAAAACAACAATGAATTGCCGGCTGAATTTTTAACATTCAGTTTGCAGTGGCATAACTATAAAGGCACATAACCGAGGGTAAATAAATGAATCGTCGCGTTCTCTCCCTGATGATCCCGGCACTGCTGGTGGCGGGTTCAGCAAGCGCAGCCGAGATCTATAATAAAGATGGCAACAAACTCGACCTCTACGGCAAAGTAGATGGTCTGCACTACTTCTCTGACAACGATGGCTCAGACGGTGACCAGTCTTACCTGCGCTTTGGTTTTAAAGGTGAAACTCAGGTGACCGATCAGCTGACGGGTTACGGTCAGTGGGAATACCAGGCCGCGCTGAACACGGCTGAGAGCGAAGGCACCAAAGACAGCTATACCCGCGTCGGCTTTGCCGGTCTGCGTTTTGGTGACGCTGGCTCTTTCGATTACGGCCGCAACTACGGCATTGCGTATGATATTGGCGCATGGACTGACGTCCTGCCGGAGTTTGGTGGCGATACTTATGGCGCGGACAACTTTATGTTCCAGCGCGGTAACGGTATGGCAACTTACCGTAATAATAATTTCTTTGGTCTGGTGGATGGCTGGAACGTTGCCGTTCAGTACCAGGGCAAAAATGACAACCCGACTGAATCCGCCTCTGGCCGTGATGTTCTGGGTGAAAACGGTGACGGCTGGGGCCTGAGCACCACCTATGATTTAGGTAATGGTCTGGCACTGGGCGGTGCGATGTTCCAGTCCGATCGCACCAATAACCAGAATGCTGCAGGTGTACTGGGTCAGGGTGATAAAGCGGAAGCTTATACCGGCGGCCTGAAATATGACGCAAACAATATTTATCTGGCTGCGATGTATACCCGCTCTTACAACGCAACGCGTTTTGGTTCAGTGGATTCTGACGCTTTCGGTTATGCCAACAAAGCGGACAACTGGGAAGTGGTTGCGCAGTATCAGTTTGACTTCGGCCTGCGTCCGTCACTGGCTTACGTCAATTCACGCGGTAAAGATATTGAAGGTTATGGCAGCCAGAACCTGAAAAAATATATCGACGTGGGCGCGACCTATTACTTCAATAAAAACATGTCGACCTATGTGGATTATCAGATCAATCTGCTGGATGATAACACCTTTACCAACAATGCCGGTATCAATACCGATGACATTGTGGCGCTGGGTCTGGTTTACCAGTTCTGAGTATCTGGCGCGCCGCCCTGCGGGCTGCGCGCCACCTTTCCTGCTTTATTCTGTGATATCCGCATTTATCCGCAGGCCGGCATTAAGCGGGCTCAGCATCTGATCTACTGTACGCCACGCCAGCGCCGGGCTTTTGCCGCCGGACGCGGTGCAGTCTGCGCCGCCGCAGCGGGCTGACCTCCCTCCAGCGCAATACCTGCCAGGGTAAAAGCAGAAAAGCTCAGCCACCGCTGCCACTTTTCACTCTGCGTTTTCGACATTGCCATACTGCACCTCGCTGAGAATAAACCTGCTCTCAACAATGCAGCATTTATGCCATGCTGCCGCTCTCAGCGTCACACGCCTCAAACGGGGTTTGTTACACTGCGCCAGCCCTGAAGTAGTGCAGAGTGGATAATAATAGTGCAGGGCTTAACGTCGCCGTGCGCTGTAGCTTTCCAGTGAACGCTGACGCGCGTGCTGCCAGCTGCGATAACTGCCGTACAGGAACAGCGCGGCGGAGAGGGCGGCGATTAATACATACATCATCTGTGCTCCTTAAAGGGATTGTGCCTGGTGTTAAAGCCTGCAGCATGATCGGCGTTAATTCAATGAGATTTAGCGTAAATTACCCGCAGCTTATGCTTTGTAATACGCTGTATTTCTGTGTAACAGACGAGGAAAAGATGTATTTCCGGAATATTTTGCTGACGACTCTGGTGGTGGCGGGGCTGACGGCCTGCGACCGCACTCCGCAACGTGAGCCGCTGGTTCTGCAGGGCAACACCATGGGCACCGTCTGGCGGGTCACGCTTGCCGGTGTCGACCCGCAGCGTAAAGGCGCGCTGCAGCAGGCCATCCAGCAGCAGCTTGATCGCGATGACGGTGAACTCTCTACCTGGAAAAGCACTTCAGTGTTGTCGCGCTTTAATCAGTACCAGGGTACAGCGCCGCAGCCCGTCAGTGCAGATATGGCGGACATTGTGACTCTCTCACTGCGCATTGGTGCCAAAACCGCGGGTGCCATGGATATCACGGCAGGCAGGCTGGTGAACTTATGGGGTTTCGGGCCTGCCGGGCAACCGGCGCATCAGCCTGATGAGGCAGCAATCGCGGCGGCCAAAGCTGAAACCGGCCTCTCGCATCTGCGGGTGATCCAGAGCGTAAGCGGGCAGTGGCTGCAGAAAGATCTGCCGGGCCTTTATGTGGATCTCTCCACTATGGGGGAGGGCTATGCCACCGATCACCTGGCGCGACTGATGGAACAGCAGGGAATAACCGACTATCTGGTATCGGTCGGCGGGGCTGTACTCAGTCGCGGCCGCAATGCCAGCCAGCAGCCGTGGCGGGTGGCTATTCAGAAACCCACCGATCGCGAAAACGCGGTTGAGGCGCGCGTTGACCTGCAGGGGCACGGCATCAGCACCTCCGGCAGCTATCGCAACTATTATGAACTGGATGGCAAACGCATTTCGCACGTCATCGATCCCGCAACCGGGCGGCCCATTCAGCATAAGCTGGTTTCTGCGACGGTGATTGCCACAACGGCGCTGGAAGCGGATGGCTGGGATACCGGACTGATGGTGCTGGGCACCGAACGCGCAAAAGCGCTGGCGCTGAAAGAGCATCTGGCTGTTTATCTGATCACCAAAGAGGGTGACGGCTTCAGCCACTGGATGTCCCCCCGGTTCAGGGCATTTCTTATCGATAAATCGTAACCGGAGGCAATAATGCTGGATCTGTTTAGCGATGAAGCGCCGTGGCAGGAGCCGCTGGCGGAGGGGGCGGTCATTCTGCGCCGCCGCGCCTGTGCTGATGCACCCGCGCTACTGGCAGCAATTGAAACGATTGCGGCGCAGCATCCGTTCACGCACCGTATTACGCCAGGGGGCTACCGTATGTCCGTGGCGATGACCAACTGCGGTGATGTGGGATGGTTCAGTGACGCGCGCGGCTACCGCTACAGTGAACAGGATGTCAGCAATGGCCAGCGCTGGCCTGCGATGCCGCCGCTGTTTCGTGAGCTGGCGCAGCAGTGTGCGCAGGAGGCGGGTTTCAGTCACTTTACGCCGGATGCCTGCCTGATCAACCGCTATGCGCCAGGTGCAAAAATGTCGCTGCATCAGGACAAAGATGAGCGCGATTTGCATCAGCCGATCGTCTCTGTTTCGCTGGGGCTGCCGGCGGTCTTTCAGTTTGGCGGGTTTGCGCGCGGTGACGCCACGCAGCGCGTGCTGCTGGAGCATGGCGATATTGTGGTATGGGGTGGCCCGTCGCGGCTGCGCTATCACGGTATTCTGCCGCTCAAACCCGGTGTACATCCTGAGGCGGGTGCCGTTCGCTATAATCTGACCTTTCGCCGGGCACACTGATGCAACAGGGAATGAGAATTATTCTTGCTATCATCTGAGGGGGCATTAAACTGCAGGCAGCATTTTTTTGACCTTTGGAACAGAGTGATGGCATTGCTTCAGGTGGTTTTTCGTCAGTATCGCTGGCCGTTTACCGGCGTGCTCCTTCTTACGCTGCTGAGTGCCGCACTCGGAATAGGCCTCATCGCCTATATCAACAATGAGCTGATTGTGGCGATCAACAGTGACGCAACGGTGCTGCCGGCGTTTCTCGGTCAGCTGTTTCTGCTGATGGCGGTCACGCTCGCTTCACAGCTGGCGCTGACGCAGCTGGGACACCATTTTGTCTGGCGGCTGCGGGGCGAATTTATCAAGCGTATCCTCGATACCAGCGTTGAGCGCATTGAACAGCTGGGCAGCGCTCAGCTGCTGGCGGGGCTGACCAGCGATGTGCGTGCCATTACCATCGCGTTTGTCCGGCTGCCGGAGCTGATTCAGGGCATTATTATCACCCTGGGTTCGGCGCTTTATCTCGCGTGGCTCTCCCCGGAAATGCTGCTGGTGACCATGCTGTGGCTGACCATCACGCTGGTGGGCGGCTGGCTGCTGGTTTCGCGCGTCTATCAGCATATGGCAAAGCTGCGTGATATCGAAGACGATCTCTATCGTGATTTCCAGACCATTATCGAAGGGCGTAAAGAGCTGCAGCTTAACCGCGATCGGGCGCGACTGATTTATGACACGGTTTATCAGGAGAATGCGGGCCGCTATCGCCACCATATTGTGCGCGCCGACACCTTCCATCTCAGCGCCGTTAACTGGTCTAACATCATGATGCTGGGCGGCATCGGTATTGTGTTTTTTATGGCAAACGGTCTTGGCTGGGCGAACACCGCCGTGGCGGCAACCTATTCACTGACGCTGCTGTTTCTGCGCACGCCGCTGCTCTCTGCCGTGGGGGCGCTGCCAACGCTGCTCAGCGCTCAGGTGGCGTTTCGCAAACTCAACCGTTTCGACCTGGCACCTTATGAGCCTGCCTTCAGCGTCCCGTCGCCAGTCAGCACGTGGCAAACGCTGGAGCTGCGCGACGTCTGTTTCCATTATGGCGAACAGGGATTTGCGGTGGGCCCGGTCAACCTGACGCTGCGGCGTGGCGAGCTGCTGTTTCTTATTGGCGGTAACGGCAGCGGTAAATCCACGCTGGCGATGCTGCTGACCGGCCTCTATCAGCCGCACGCTGGCAGCCTGCTGCTGGATGGTAAAGAGATAAGCAGTAAGCAACCCGATCTGTGGCGGCAGCACTTTTCAGCGGTATTTACCGATGTGCATCTGTTTGACCGTCTGATTGGCCACGGCGGTGAGCCGGCCGATCCGGCCCTGGTTCAGCGCTGGCTGGAGCGGCTAAAAATGAGCGAGAAACTGCAGCTTGATGGCAACCGGGTGCTGAATCTGCAGCTGTCGAAAGGGCAGAGCAAGCGCCTGGCGCTGCTGCTGGCCGCCGCGGAAGAGCGGGATATTCTGCTGCTGGACGAATGGGCGGCCGACCAGGATCCGCATTTCCGCCGAATCTTTTACCGCGAGCTGCTGCCCTGGCTGCAGGCGTCAGGTAAAACGGTGTTTGCCATCAGTCATGACGATCACTACTTTACTCACGCCGATCGGCTGCTGGAGATGCGCAACGGGCAGCTGGTGGAACTCAGCGGCCGCGAGCGCGATATGGCCACGCTTGATGCAGTTGAGCGAACGGATACCGGTCGTTAACGTAACGCTAATACATCAGTCATAACCGGCCATTGAGCCGGTTACAGGCGGCTGGCGGAACGCGGCAGCGTCAGTGATTGGGCGGGATGGCAAAGCTTTTCAGCTGTACAACAAAATGCTGATGGCCGCGGGTAATACGGGCACCGCGATCGCACCAGTGCGTTGCCAGACGAAAGAAGTCGTCGCTGCCGATGTCATAGGCCAGTTCTACTTTGCTGATGCCTGAATACAGAAGGTCTTCTGCATCCTGCAGGCTTTTTGCTTTGATGACCATAATCGATTCCCGTCAAATAAAAGAGAGCATCAGAGTAGGGGATGTTCATGACACTTTTGTTGCGTTTTGATGAAAGCACACCATGACAGGCGCAAAATGTGATCGCGCTCAGTTGCAGGGGCAACTGGCTGAAAAATGAGAGTTTGAGAAAAAAGGGTACGTATCGATAGTGCGCCGGACAGGCAATAAAAAAGCAGCCATGAAGGCTGCTTTTTTACGGGATAATTTGGTCGGCACGAGAGGATTTGAACCTCCGACCCCTGACACCCCATGACAGTGCGCTACCAGGCTGCGCTACGTGCCGAACGTGGAAAACCATACTACTGATTCCCCAGACGATTGCAAGATGCGCCAGCGTTAACTGCCTCATATTTAATCAGTTTGCCGTAAAGCGCTTCTCTTCCGTCAGCACCTGCAGCAGCAGCGCCAGCTGCGGCTTATGATCTTTCAGCTCGCGACCGCTGGCATCCCATGCGGTATAGCTGCCGCTGTTATTCAGCATCAGCGTTACCGATGGCGTGGTGATCACCAGTTTGCCATCTTCACTGCTGGCTACCCAGTTATGGCTGCGCTGAGCGGCAAACAGATCTTCACCCTGCGAATAGCTGACCGGGCTGGTGCGCACGTGCAGCAGACGCTGCATCAGCGTTGCCATCACATCCTGCTGATCGGTCAGGCGATCGATCGTCTGTGCAGGCGTGTTGGGCCAGTGCACCACCAGCGGAATCTGCAGCATCGCACGGTTGCCCGGGTTATCGCTGTTATTAAAGGTTACCGCACGCTGAGCGGTGATCACCACCACCGTATTTTTCAGCAGGTCGCGCTGCTGCAACGTGGTCAGTACTGCAGCAATCTGCTCATCCACGCTGCCCGCCTGGCGCATATAGCTGCGCTGACGCGCTTTCGTGCTGTCGCCGCTGGCCGTTATACCGTTCAGCGCTACCCAGGAAAACCAGGGAGAGCGGCTGCTTTTCTGACCATTGAGCCAGTTTTGCCACTGTGAGACCGTCTGGCTGTTAGGCTGCGACGCCGCTTCCGGCAGCGTATAGTCCGCCAGCAGCGCCTGACGGTAGAGCGGCTGATTAAACCCATCGGAGGAGAACAGGCCAAACTGGTAGCCCTGTGCGTTCAGTGCGTTCAGCAGCGCCGACGGAATGCGCGATGCCAGCACGCCATCCATATAGCTGGAAGAGATGCCGTAAAACAGGCCAAACACGCCTTTTTCCGGCTGTACGCCGGCGCTGTAGTGCCGGGTAAAACGGACATTCTCTGCAGCAAACTGCTTCAGCGATGGCAGCGCGCTGTCCATAGTGGCGTTATTTACGCCATCAATGGTCAGCACCAGCAGATTGTGACCCGTTCCGCCATCACGGAAGGTAATATCACTTAGCGGATACTGCACCGACAGCGCTTCAGGATTGCCCTGCTGCACCAGACGGCGCTGATACTCCTGCGCATCCAGCAGACCGTGACGCTCCAGAAAGCGGCGTGCCGTCATGGGATAAGAGAGCGGCAGATTGGCGCGCTGCATGGTGACAGGGCGGTAGAAATTCGCATCGGCCCAGATGTAGAGCAGATGACTGGCAAAAAAGGCGCTGATAAACAGCGCAGCGAGCGGCTTGCCAAATGAGCGCCGGTTAAGACTGCGCAGTTTTTGCCAGCTCCAGGTGGCAAACAGCATCTCCACCAGAAAAATGCCCGGCACGCTGATAAACATCAGCTGCCAGTCACGCGCCATCTCGCTTTGATCGGGGTTAACCACCAGCTCCCAGACCACCGGATTAAGGTGGAGGTGAAAGCGGTTGAACACGGCGCCGTCGACCATGATCAGCGTCAGCCCGGCGGTGGCAACGATCGCGGAGAGTACCCGCAGCAGACGCTGCGACATCACCACAAAGGTAAGCGGGAAGATGATCAGCAGATAGGCGGCAAAAACGATAAAGCTGAAATGCCCCATCCAGCTGGTAAAAGCGTAAATCCGGCCCGCCAGTGAGGAGGGCCAGTCAGCGACCAACAGGTAGCGGCTGCCGAGAGCCAGCGCAAACAGGATATTAAACAGCGCGAACCAGTGCCCCCAGCTAATCATCTGGGAGACTTTTTCACGGTAGCGCTGCCGGTTGGTTACCATATATAGGGATCAGATCTGCAAATTAATGAGCGTTATCATCGCGCACGGAAGACTGCAACGCTTCCGCAAATGACCGGGCCAGGCTGCGGCGCTGGGCTGGTGCGATATCGGAGTTGATCAAATTGGTGACCATGTTTCCCAGAACCATCAGGGAAAGATCGAGAGGCGCTTTGTCTTTTTCAAGAACCTGCGCCAGCTGTGCGAGAAGCTGCTCAACGCGCTCGTCGCTATAACGGGATGATTGTGGCATATCGTCGACTAATCAAGTGTGAAAAGCCGGTATAGTACCGTAACCATGTGCTTTTTTCCGCACTTTTATCGCAGGCAGAGCGATCAGTTTGTGCGCGCAGTTGAAAGCGGCAGCGGGCGGTGATTGAATACGCCCCTGAGTTTAAAGGAGAGTCTATCATGAGTCTGGATATTGACCAGATTGCCCTGCATCAGTTAATCAAACGCGACGAGAACCAGCTGGAGCTGGTACTGCGCGATACGCTGCTGCCGGTTACGCAGGCGGTAAGCAGCATGGCTGAAGAGCTGCATCGCGTTTACAGTGCTAAAAGCAAAGCCTATGGTCTGTTCAATGAAGACAGCGAACTGGCCGACGCGCTGCGCAACTGCCGTCGCGGGCAGGATAACTTCCTGGCATTCAGCCGTGCTGCCACCGGCCGTCTCCGCGATGAGCTGAGTAAATACCCGTTTGCTGACGGTGGCGTGGTGCTGTTTATGCACTACCGCTATCTGGCGGTAGAGTATCTGCTGGTTGCGGTGCTGAACAGTCAGTCCAGCATGCGCGTTAATGAACAGCTGGATATCAGCAGTACGCACTATCTTGACATCAATCACGCCGATATTGTGGCGCGCATCGATCTTACCGAGTGGGAAACCAACCCGGAATCAACGCGCTATCTTACTTTTCTGCGGGGACGCGTCGGACGCAAGGTTGCTGACTTCTTTATGGATTTTCTCGGCGCCAGCGTGGGCCTCGACACTAAGGCGCAGAACCGCGGCCTGCTGCAGGCGGTCGATGATTACTGCGCTGAGTCAAATCTGGATAAGAACGAGCGGCAGAACTATCGTCAGCAGGTTTACAGCTACTGTAACGAACAGCTGCAGGCGGGTGAGGAGATTGCGCTGGACGATCTCTCACAGGAGTTACCACCTCTGGGTGAGAAAAGCTTTCAGGCGTTTACGCAGGAGCAGGGCTATGAGCTGGAGGAGCACTTTCCGGCTGACCGCAGCACGCTGCGCCAGCTGACTAAATTTTCCGGCAGCGGTGGCGGGTTAACGCTGAATTTTGATGCGCTGCTGCTTGGCGAGCGTATCTTCTGGGATCCGGCAACCGATACCCTGACCATTAAAGGCACACCGCCTAATTTGCGCGATCAGCTGCAGCGTCGCACCGGCGGGAAGTAAATCACCGGCATAAAAAAACGCCGCAAAAGCGGCGTTTTTCCCGATGTCGTCTGCGATTACGCGCGAACGAAGTCGATGTGGTGCAGTTTTGGCTTGAACGGGTGACGCTGAACAGCCTGAACTTTAACCTTCGTTTCTTTACCGTCAACAACCAGCGTCAGCACATCGGTGTAGAACTCAGGCTTAACCTGCATGTTCATCACGGAGTCGTGATCCAGTTCGATAGAAACTGCAGCTTCATTTCCGCCATAGATGATAGCCGGGAACTTGTTAGCTGTGCGCAGGCGGCGGCTCGCACCCTTACCCTGCTCTTTACGTACTTCTGCGTTGATAGTGAACATCATTATTTCTCTTCAATAATTCCTGCTACAGGCGACCCAGCAACAGGACGGTTATTCAAACGCTTGTGCGGATGCAAAAGCGGGCGGGATTATAGCCGGATCGGGGCAGGGGGGCAAATGATTCTGCCATCTAGCGCAGCTCATTGGCGCGGCGGAAGCGCCCCTGGTAATCAAACACTTTCTCCCGCACCTGCCAGAACTGTCCCCGGGCACGCGCTACCACGAAGTCAGGATGACGCAGCAGCGGCTGCAGCGCGACCACATCGGCCGCCTGCTGCCAGCCCAGCTCCACGCCGGGCGCGCGCTGATGCGGCCGCATAAACAGCTGCTCAAACGCCTTCCGCTGTGCGGGTGTCTGCAGCCGGAAGCGTTCGCTGACGTCGCTGCCATCCTCATCGTAATAGGTGGCTTTCAGCCATTCTCCCTTGTCATCACGGCCATGCGCCAGCGTCATACCGCTGCAGCGCAGCACCCGCGCATCTTTCAGCTTCAGCGCCGCTTTCAGCATGTCATCGGGGTCGACTAATATATTGTCGCACTGCTGGCAGCGCCGTGCGGCGATATCATTTTCAGCGCCGCAGTCAGGGCAGCTTTTAAAGCGAAAGCGAAAATCGCACTGCTCACGTCCGCCTTCATCATCCTCCAGAATGCCCTGGCAGCGGCGGCCAAAATGTTCAATCACCTGTCCGTCTTCAGTGGCTTTGCCCCAGAAGGTATTAGCAAACCCGCAGGCGGGGCAGAACACCTGCACCGGTTGATTGTCACTGGCGCCTTTTGGCGCACCCACTTCCGGCGTAAAGAGATCGTGCGGATTACCGGCGTAGTCGAGGATCAGGCAGTCGCGTTTATCCGGCGCCAGGCGCAGTCCGCGTCCGACTATCTGCTGATAGAGGCTGACGGATTCAGTCGGGCGCAGAATCGCGATGAGATCCACGTGTGGTGCATCAAAACCGGTGGTCAGAACCGCCACGTTAACCAGAAACTTCAGCTGCTGCGCTTTAAACTGCTGAATCAGCCGGTCGCGCTCTTTAACCGCGGTTTCGGCCGATACCAGAGCACTGTTCTCCGGCAGCAATGATAATATCTCACGCGCGTGTTCAACCGTGGCGGCGAAAATCATTACGCCGCGCCGATCGTCGGCAAACTCAACGATCTGGCGGATAATCTGTGGCGTGACGCGCTGCTGCTGTTTCAGTTCACGGTTGAGATCGGCTTCGCTGAACAGGCCGCTGTTTTGCGGCACCAGCCGGCTGAAATCGTACTGTACCACCGGCATATCAAGACGTTCCGGCGGCACCAGAAAACCGTGTTTGATCATATAGCGCAACGGCAACTCGTAGATGCAGTCGCGAAACAGCGCTTTTTCATCGCCGCGTACCATGCCGTGATAGTGGAACTGATAGATCCAGCCTTTACCCAGCCGGAACGGCGTCGCGGTCAGCCCCAGCAGGCGCAGCTGCGGATTATGCTGGCGCAGGTGGCTGAACAGCTGCTGATACTGGCTTTCCTCATTGTCGCTGATACGATGACACTCATCGACAATCACCAGTGAAAATGCGCTGTCGAAGCGATCAAGATTACGCGCCACGGACTGTACGCTGCCAAAGACCACTTTGCCGTCGCTCTGCCTGCGCTGCAGGCCGGCCGCAAAAATATCCGCCTCCAGCCCGTAAGCCTGATACTTGCTGTGGTTCTGCTCGACCAGCTCTTTGACGTGCGCCAGCACCAGCACCCGGCCACGCGCCAGCCGCGCCAGTTCAGCAATCACCAGGCTTTTACCGGCACCGGTGGGCAGCACAATCATTGCCGGCGTGGTATGGCGCCGGAAGTGTGCGACGGTTGCATCAACCGCTTCCTGTTGATAGGGACGAAGTGTAAAGGCCATCAGCATAAACTTTTTTCTGGATCAGAGGCATATTATGCCATGTAAGCGGATGAAACGCAGGATCGGCACTATTAGCAGGCAAAGCTTCAGGCTATACTGCCCGCACTTTTTTAACGGTTAACCCGGCGGACGTATTCCGTGCACAGGCACCGTTTCAGTTTTTCCCCCGCAGTAACAGGCAAAGCGAATTCATGCGACTCGACAAATTCATATCTCAGCAACTGGAAGTTAGCCGTGCTATCGCTGGCCGCGAAATTCGCGCCAGAAAGATCACCATCAATGGCGAAATTGTGCGCGATACCTCGTACAAAGTGATGCCGGAAGATGATATTGCCTATGATGGCAACCCGCTGGTGGTTCAGCAGGGACCGCGCTACTTTATGCTGAACAAGCCGCAGGGCTATGTCTGCTCTACAGACGATCCCGATCATCCCACTATCCTCTATTTTATTGAGGAGCCGTCAGCTTATAAGCTGCACGCCGCCGGGCGACTCGATATTGATACCACCGGTCTGGTGCTGCTGACGGATGATGGTCAGTGGTCGCATCGCATCACCTCGCCGCGTCATCATTTAGAGAAAACCTATCTGGTAGAGGTGGAAGCGCCACTCGATCCGGCGCTGGTGGAGACATTTGCTGCCGGTATCCAGCTGCACAATGAGAAGACGCTGACCAGGCCTGCCCGGCTGGAGATCCTCGATGAGAAAGCAGCGCGACTGACGATCGGCGAAGGCCGTTATCACCAGGTGAAGCGCATGTTTGCCGCGATGGGAAATCATGTGGTTGCGCTCCATCGTGAGAGCATCGGCACGATTGTACTGGATGAGGTGCTGGAAGAGGGTGAATATCGCGCACTGACCCCGGAAGAGATTGACAGCATCGGGCTGCCAGACGAACTGAAACAGCACAAATAACGGAGTAAAGGGTGCGCAAGGAGAAAAACTCCCCGGCGGGATTAGTGGTGATTCTGGGATTGCTGGCGATGCTGATGCCGCTCTCCATTGATATGTATCTGCCCGCTATGCCGCAGATTGCCCGCGAGTTTGCCGTGTCCGCGGGCAGCGTGCAGATGACGCTGAATCTCTACATTCTGGGATTTGCTATCGGGCAGCTGGTGTATGGTCCGCTGGCCGACAGCTATGGCCGCAAGCCGGTCATTGTGCTGGGCACGCTGATTTTCGCCTGTGCCGCCGCCGCCTGCGCACTCTCCGGCTCTATTGATCAGCTGATCCTGATGCGCTTTCTGCATGGTCTCTCTGCTGCTGCTGCCAGCGTGGTTATTAACGCCCTGATGCGCGACAGTTATTCAAAAGAGGACTTTTCGCGCATGATGTCGTTTGTGCTGCTGATCACGACCATCGCACCGCTGGTGGCACCGGTGCTGGGTGGGTGGCTGCTGCTTATCTGGAGCTGGCACGCAATCTTCTGGGCGCTGGCGATTGCCGCGCTGATCACCACCGTGCTGGTGGTGACACAGGTGCGGGAGACGCTGAAGCCGGAACAGCGTCAGCGCTTTCATCTGCGTACCATGCTGGGCAATTTTGTAGCGCTGGTACGCCATAAGCGGGTGTTCGGCTATATGCTGGCCAGCGGCTTCTCGTTTGCCGGTTTATTTGCGTTTCTCAACGCCGGTCCCTTTGTTTATATCGAAGTCAATCACGTCTCGCCGCAGGATTTTGGCTACTATTTCGGCCTGAATATCATCTTTCTTTTTGTGATGACGCTGATTAACAGCCGTGCGGTGCGCCGTTTTGGCCCGCTGAAGATGTTTCGCCTGGGACTGACCATTCAGTTTGCCATGGGCCTCTGGCTGCTGATTGTCAGCGCGCTGCAGCTCGGCTTTCTGCCGCTGGTGCTGGGCGTAGCGATGTTTATCGGCTGTGTTTCTATCGTCTCCTCTAACGCCATGGCAATTGTACTCGATGAGTTTCCGCACATGGCGGGAACCGCCTCGTCGCTGGCAGGCACGCTGCGCTTTGGCGTTGGCGGCCTGGTGGGTGCGCTGCTGTCGCTGGTCAGCATGAACAGCGCATGGCCAATGGTGGCAACAATTGCACTGTGCGCCACTCTTTCCCTGATCCTGTTTAGTTACGCTGCCCGCCCGCGCAAAACCACTTAATCCCTCAGGGGCCGCATAAATGCGGCGCCCCATACCGCCCAGGGCCGCATAAATGCGGCCCCTACATTTATGTGGTGCTCTATCCCCTGTAGGGGCCGCATTTATGCGGCCCTGGCGTATTTATGCGATCCTGGCGTATTTCCCCTCCTCAGGCAAAAAAAGAGAACGCGGCTCGCGAATCGCCAGCTATTCGTTATGCTTAATGTTTCCATGATGTGAAAATTTTTAGACAAAAAAGTAACGCTAATGCGTATAAACTGGTTGTCTGTATCTGACGATCGCGGTAAACATAGGCCTGACTGCGAGAACGCTCGCAAATAACGCTTTTTTTCGATGGTTTTGTATTTAAAACGCGAAGGTCATCACTGACATCCGTTTTTTGATTTGAGGTGGGATTTCCGGCTATGAGCATGCGGGCTCTGGCGGGAAACAGGATCAATATCTTTGGGGAACCCTATGCTGCAACTCTCTGTTGTGCATCGTCTGCCACAGCTTTATCGCTGGTCTGCAGATCAGATAGGCGAGATTGAACTGCTGGAAACCACCAGCGGCATTAATGATGAAGATCTGGTTGCGCTGAGACTGCTGAGCCATGAAGGGTCGCTGGCGCTGGATATTCTGCATCAGCTGCGCGAAACGCTGGCGCAAATCCAGGTAGAGTGCAAAATCGCCCGTTGTGAAGGGCATCCCTGTCTGCTGATCCAGCGGATTAACGAAAGTGCCGCCAGCTGCTGCCTGAAAAATCAGGGCGTGGCGATTGCAGAAGATTTCACCGGCCGCTGACAGCCGTGCTTCAGCTTAGCCGGTAAGCGTATTTATATCGCCATACCCGAAATGCGGAAAGTTTTGATAGTAGCTGACTAACTTTTCCGGCCGCAGCGGCCTGCTGAACAGATATCCCTGCAGGTGCGTCACGCCACGGCTGACCAGCCAGCTGGCCTGCTCGCGGGTCTCCACGCCCTCAGCCACCGTTTTCAGATTGAGCTTCTTAGCCAGCAGCAGCACTGCGTCCAGTACCGGAGAGGTCAGCGTCTCCGTGCCGATACTCTGAACAAATCCCCGATCGATTTTCAGATAGTCAAAAGGATACTTTTCCAGATAGATTAGGGCGCTATGTCCGGTTCCGAAATCATCAATGGCAATGCTGAACTGGTTAGCATGCAGCCAGGCAAACACCTCTCCGGCATTCGTTTCTCTCACCATAGTGCGTTCAGTGATCTCAAACACATAGCTGAAGTGATCTGCCGGCATTCCGGCCAGCCATGTCCGCACGTCGTGACGGAAACTGTCGGCTGCCAGATGCAGAGGTGAGAGGTTAAGGCTCAGACGCGTGCCGCGCGGCAGCTGCTGGCTAAGGGTGTGCGCGTCGCGCGCCACCAGGTGAAACAGATGCCGGGTCAGCGGAATAATCAGGTTTTGCGCTTCGGCATAGCTGATAAATACATCGGGCGGGATGGCGCCTTCGATGGGATGTGCCCAGCGCAGCAGGGCTTCCACGCCATAAGGTTGTTCGTTATGCGCCGTAATTAACGGCTGGTATTCGACATAGAACTGCCCGCGCCTGATGGCCAGCATAATCTCGCGCGCCGGGCGCTGGCGGCGGTTAAGCAGCACGCCGGTCAGGCAGCCGATCATCAGCGCAAACAGCACGCCCGTCAGCAGCGTCATTTGATAGTCGCGCATTGCCAGCGTGCTGCCATAAAGAACAAAACGAATATCACTCTGAGGCAGCGCAAGGGTAGCCAGTTCGGCTGGCAGGTCGCGGCGCGGAATAGTGTGGCTGACGTCACTCTTCAGCGCATCATTGCCAATAACCAGCGCCATGCCGGTGATTTCAGGGTAATAAGAGGCGAGCAGCTGATAGGGCGCAAGGGAGAGGTTAATCGTTGTCATAATGCCGCTCTCTGCGCTGCCGGGATATTTGAGCCACAGCGCCAGCGCCGGGCGCGACGGCAGCAGCGGGGTGCCCGGCAGCAGCCGTAAATCGCGATCGCTTTCCAGGTCGGTGGCGGGTGAAATCTCACTGGCAGGCAGTCTGAAGGCGCCGGTGGCCGATGAGCAATAGGCGAGGCCGTCCCGCACCAGCAGAATCGCGCGGATATTATCTGCAAAGGCAGCACGCGAGGTGAGCTCACGGCTGACGCTGTTGCAATCCAGCAGCGTATACTGCTGTAGCGGACGCAGCGTATCGGTCAGCACTGACAGCATCTGCTGCAGGTCGTCCACGCTGTGTTGCAGCAGCAGCTCATGCTGCTGCTGGCGTTTATGCCAGGTCAGCGACAGCAGGATGCTGATGAAAAGAATAAACGAAACCATACCTGCCAGCGCACTCTTCCGGAACAGACGGCGCGTATGCGTAGCGTGCGGTTTCAGCGTCCGCGACAGAGGCATGGTGTCAATGTTCCTGATATTGCCATGTAAGTAAAACCGTATACGGCTGCACTGGATAGGCAGTGAGAATATAACGAGGATGCAAAGAAAGTCTTGTTATATTTCTGATTACCAACCGGATTTTAGCGGGGTGTTTATCCGCAATAAAAAAACGCTGCCGGGGCAGCGTTTCTGTTTTCTCTGGCTGAGAGAATCATCGGAGAAAAGGGCTCAGCTTGGATTTTTAGCCAGAACCCGTCGTGCTTCGCGGTAGCGTGTCTTCCAGTAGCTGTCATTAAGATTTGAAATCATTACGCCGCTGCTGGTAGAGGCATGAACAAAATTATCATTGCCCAGATAAATGCCAACGTGTCGTCCGGTAGAGCCGGCACGGAACAGCACTAAATCACCCGGACGCAGTTTACCGCGTGAAATCCCTTTGCCCGTGTCCTGCTGCTCATACGTTGAGCGGGGCAGCTCCAGACCAAACTGGTCGCGAAAGGTGCGCTGAACAAAAGCAGAACAGTCGATGCCACGTTTGGTATCACCGCCTAAGCGATAGCGGACACCTTTCCAGTCGCTGTACTGTTCCATGATGCGGGACTTGATGTCCACATTCTGCACCATTTGTTCAAATTCGTCCTGAGACGCCTGAAGTAAAAAACCATTGTGGTTGTTAACTTCATGATTCTCGTTTTTCGCATTCTGGCCGTTATGGCTGCTACTACATGCTGATAAAAGTGTGGCTAATACTACCGCGGGAATAATCCGCCTGAGGTATCTCAGAATTGGTTGAGACTTGACCATTATACGTGTGTTCCTTCGATGTCCTTACGACAGAATGTCGCCAGCCAGATGACAAAACGGGTTGAGATTAATAAGTACCGCGGTCTAAGACAAATCCTTAATTACTAAAATGTGTTAATGGACACATTTTTCGCTCGGTTTGCCACCACATTTTATGCTGCACCAGGGTAATCGAGCTTGAGGTTAACTGATTACAGACCGCGTGGCGAGTGGTTTTATATAAATTTCTATAGGTTTTTTTGATGTAAATTAAAACATTCACTGAACGGCTACTTTATCACCAGGTGGGCGTAATTAATGCGCAAATAAGCCGCCGCTTAAGCGGGCAATTCCGGCGTTAATGCTGATTTTCAGCGGGTTCTGACTGGACAGGGGATAACAAGAGAAAATGTTAAGGCTTGTTTGCCATCATGTTTTCTTTTGATGGCAAACTGTTAGGTCGCTAATAGTTTTTTAAAGCATTAAATAAGCGCAGGCGGGTCACTTTTTGCTCTCCGGTTACCTGCGCTAAACAATTACGCGCGTGGCTTATATTTGCCAGGCAGCGTGCGATATAGCCACGTCACCAGTTTGTCGCTGGCGGGCGTTAATAGCCACCAGCTTAAACCAGCTAATATTACCGACAGCGAACCCACGGCAATATCGGTAAACCAGTGGGCACCGGCCATTATGCGCGGCAGAGCAAACAGCACCACAATCAGCACGCCGGTTAAAAATGCCCGGAAGCCAAAATAGCGCCACATAAAGCAGGCAAAAATAATCAGCATCATGCCGTGGTCGCCAGGAAAGCTATCGCGCGAGGCATCTTTTGCGGGAATGCCGGTGAGTTCGCTGACGCGATGAACATTATCAAAAAACAGCGTCGGGCTGGCGTGTTTCACCGGCAGCAGATGGCCCAGCTGATTTAATACAACGGCCGTCAGCAGCATGGTGATCCCGATAGCCAGCATGCGCCGGCGTCCTTCCGGCGTTTCGCGTCGCCAGAACGCGAGGTAAAGCAGCCCCATCGCCAGCAGGGAAACCGCATCAAACCCGCGATAGTTGGTTATCGCTACCAGCACGGCAAACGCGTGGTGATCGACCATCAGATCGTTAAAGCTGAAAAAGATCCCTTTATCGACAGCGAACCAGAAACCGTGATTAGCGGGCAGGTACCAGGAGAGAAACAGCATCACACCCAGTGCATTCAGCAGCAGGATAGTGACAAGACGTGTTGCGCGCATAAAAAGTGACACCCAAAAAGTAAAATAACAGGCAAACCTAGCGCAATTAATTTAAACGAATCTTCAACAGCGAGGTCTGCAGCGCATTCCAGTCGGCTGGCTGATGATGGATCAGTTCAATACGGCTATCAGGCGGGGTAACCGGGCGGGTTTCAATAAACAGATCGTCACCCTGTCGGTTCACGTTCACCAGACCATCCGGCGTACGCAGCACGCCTTTTACCCGATCAACCGGCGCATGTCGCGCCCACTCCAGCAGCGGAATGGTATCAAACTGTGTCTCTTCATCGAAAATCCAGCCGCAGGAAGCATAGCCCTGACCTTCGTTTAACGCACGCCGCCAGCGCGCCTGGCCTTCGAGTTTCAGCGCCGCCAGACCCTGCTGGCGCGAGCTGTGGGGATGGTGGACCGCGTCAGGAAGCGGGCGATCAATCTGTGCCGGCTGTGTCAGCAGGGCCGGGTCGATTTTACCCCATGCGGTTTCTGTCAGCAGGCGGTCACCCAGGTTATCCCGCTGCCAGTCCGCCAGACGCTGGCGATCTTCCGGCTGCCACCGATCGCTTTTACTGGCGACAATAATGTCAGCGGCAGCGAGCTGATCGCGAAAATTTTCGTTTGCGGCCACGCGCGCATCGGCAAGCTGGCGTGGATCGAGCAGGGTCAGCGTCGCATCCACTGTTATCCACGGCTGATACACCGCAGCGCGAAGCATGCTAAGTAACTGTTTGGGATGGCCGAGGCCGGTAGGTTCGATGATCAGACGATCGGGCTTTGTCTGCTTCAGCAGCATATTGAGTCCGACCTGCAGCGGCAGGCCGTTAACGCAGCACATGCAGCCGCCGGGTATCTCTTTTAGCGCCGCGCCGCGGTTGGCCAGCAGGGCACCATCAATGCCCACCTCGCCAAACTCATTGACCAGAATCGCCCATTTCTCATTGGCCGGTTTATGGGCGAGCAGATGCAGCAGCGTGGTGGTTTTGCCGCTGCCGAGAAAGCCGGTAATGAGGTTGACGCGCGTCATAGTTTCTCCCTGTGGCCTGCTGCATCTGGCAGGCGGTGAACTGAGCGCGCGGCCGGCAACGCGGACCGCGCCCGATAGTGTTATAGTATAACAACCTGACGGGCGCGGACAACGCGGCGATCAGTCGGCGCGACTCATATAGCGTCGTTCAGCCACATGAATGCGAATACGATCGCCATTGCTGAGGTATTCAGGTACCTGTACCGAGAGGCCGGTACTCATCACTGCGGGTTTCGTGCGCGCGCTGGCGGATGCGCCTTTGATGCCCGGCGTCGTATCAGCAATCACCATATCCACCGTTTGCGGTAGCTCCAGCGCCAGTACCTGACCCTCCATTGTCAGCACCTGCATGCCGGGGATCCCGCCTTCCGGAATAAACAGCAGCTCCTCGGCAATCTGCTCCTGCTTAAAGTTATAGGGCGTGTAATCCTCATCATCCATAAACACATATTCATCGCCATCGATATAAGAAAAGGTTACCGGCCGACGGCTCAGCTGAATGGCATCGATAATATCGTCGCCTTTGAATCGCTCTTCGACCTTGAGGCCGGTACGGACATCGGTAAACCGCATTTTATAGAGCGTTGCCGCCCCGCGTGCGCTGGGACTTTGCACATCAATATCCTTCACCAGCAACAGCTTGCCGTTCCAGGTAACGGCCATTCCTTTTTTGATTTCGTTTGCCTTAGGCATGATGTTCTTCACTCAGAAAAGAGAGGTGCGCGTCACGTTACGCGCGCGATCGAAAACAGGCAAGTGAGGCCTGGTAAAATTGTTATCCGCGCATAGCTTTCAGGGGGCAGGGCTGCTATTGTCGCCGCGAAATCTCTGCCGGAGCGCCTCATGTTATGCCGCGACCAGTGCGGTGCCTGCTGCACCGCGCCCTCAATTTCTTCGCCTATTCCGGGTATGCCTCACGGCAAGCCTGCCAATACGCCCTGCGTTCAGCTGGATGCGCAGCAGCGCTGCCAGCTGTTTGGTTCGCCACTGCGTCCGGCCGTCTGCGCAGGCCTGCAGCCTGGACCGGAAATGTGCGGCCGTAGCCGGGAAGAGGCGATGACCTATCTGCTGCAGCTTGAAGCAGAGACGGCACCCTGACATGCTGTAAGTCTGCTGAAAATCTGCCCAACCGGCTGCCTTCACCTTCAGCACATTCATCAGCTGTAGCGTGCGAAAAATCTTAATTTCCCGATGAAGTGTGCGTAGCGTCAAAGATCTGTTCTTTGGTTTACACATTTTCTTGCCTCAAAGGTCCGCCTGTACCATATTCCCTGAAACGTTTCAGCGTTGTAGTTGCGGCTAAGTGGCTGTGATGCAGCGTGTTTTTTCGCCATTAAGCTGAAACGATTCAATTCAGCAAGCGAGGAGAGATATGTTCCAGCTCGAAGTTCAGGCCATCCATACCGGCGCCACGGCACAGACAAAAGAAGACGCTATTCGTCAGGTTGCTGCCGCGCTGACTGCAGCAGGCAATGTTGCTGAAGGCTATGTCAGCGGCATGCTGGCTCGCGAACAGCAGACCAGTACCTTTCTCGGCAACGGCATTGCTATTCCACACGGCACTACCGACACCCGTGACCTGGTGCTGAAAACCGGCGTGCAGGTTTATCAGTTTCCACAGGGCGTAGAGTGGGGCGAAGGGCAGATCGCCTATGTCGCTATCGGCATCGCCGCTAAATCAGATGAGCATCTGGCGCTGCTGCGTCAGCTGACGCATGTGTTAAGCGACGACAGCGTGGCAGAGCAGCTGAAATCGGCTTCCGCCGAAGATCTGCGCGCGCTGCTGATGGGTGAGAAGCAGGGAGCTGAATTTACCTTTGATACCTCGCTGATTGCGGTGGATGTGGCGGCGAACGATCTGATCACGCTGCAGGCGCTGAATGCCGGTCGTCTGCAGGCTGCCGGTGCAGTTGACGCGGCATTTATCACAGAGGTTATCTCCCGCACACCGCTGAGTCTGGGCCAGGGGATCTGGCTGAACGACAGCGCGCAGGGCAACCTGGGCAGCGCAGTCGCGGTAAGCCGCCCGGCAGCACCGTTTGACTGGCAGGGCGAACGCGTGGCGCTGCTGCTGACGGTTGCCGCTGTGGATGAGCGTCCGCTGGAGGTGCTGGGCTACCTGAGCAATCTGCTGCAGAACAATAAAGCTGAACGCCTGCTGAAAGCGGACGCAGCCGGTGTACTGGCGCTGCTCACCAGCGAAGTGGATGAAGCGGCTGAAGTCCTGACCGCAGAGTTTACCATTCGCAATGAGCATGGCCTGCATGCGCGTCCGGGCACGGCGCTGGTCAGCGTGATCAAACAGTTTAACAGTGACGTCACCGTGACTAATCTCGACGGCAGCGGCAAGCCTGCTAACGGTCGCAGCCTGATGAAAGTGGTGGCGCTGGGCGTGAAGAAAGGCCATCGCCTGCGCTTTACCGCCAGCGGTGATGATGCGCCACAGGCGATGCAGGCAATTGAAGAAGCCATTAATTCCGGTCTGGGTGAGGGGGCAGCATGAGCCGTCGCGTCGCCACCATTACGCTGAACCCGGCTTATGACCTGGTAGGCTTTACGCCGGAAATAGAGCGCGGTGAAGTCAATCTGGTGAAAACCACCGGCCTGCATGCGGCAGGCAAAGGCATCAACGTAGCCAAAGTGCTTAAAGATCTCGGCATCGACGTCACTGTCGGTGGCTTTATGGGCCGGGAAAATCAGGACGGTTTCCAGCAGCTGTTCAGCGAGCTGGGGATAGCTAACCGCTTTCAGGTTGTGCAGGGTCGTACCCGTATTAACGTAAAGCTCACGGAAAAAGATGGCGAGGTCACTGACCTTAACTTCTCCGGGTTTGAGGTGACAGCACAGGACTGGGAGCGCTTTACCGCAGATTCTCTGACCTGGCTCGGCCAGTTCGATATGGTCTGCGTCAGCGGCAGCCTGCCGGGCGGCGTGACGCCTGAAGCGTTTACCCGCTGGATGAGCGATCTGCGTACGCTCTGCCCGTGCATTATTTTTGACAGCAGTCGCGATGCGCTGGTTGCAGGCCTGAAAGCAGCGCCGTGGCTGGTTAAACCCAACCGGCGCGAGCTGGAGATCTGGGCTAACCGCAAACTGCCTGAACTGCAGGATGTGATTAACGCGGCGCATGAGCTGCGCGAGCAGGGAATCGCGCACGTCGTGATTTCGCTCGGCGCAGAAGGCGCGCTGTGGGTCAACGCATCTGGCGAATGGCTGGCAAAACCGCCTGTCTGTGAGGTTGTCAGCACAGTGGGTGCCGGTGACTCCATGGTCGGCGGCCTGATTTACGGCCTGCTGATGCGTGAATCCAGCGAACATACGCTGCGACTCGCTAC
The DNA here is from genome assembly GCF_046940275.1 of Pantoea sp. SIMBA_079. Lineage (NCBI taxonomy): Bacteria > Pseudomonadati > Pseudomonadota > Gammaproteobacteria > Enterobacterales > Erwiniaceae > Pantoea > Pantoea sp. SIMBA_079. Next base: position 160,188 of record NZ_JAWRYR010000001.1, read on the forward strand.
CGCTGTGGCGGCGATGGCTGTCAGTCAGAGCAACGTCGGCGTAGCCGATCGTACCCGGTTGGCCGCGATGATGGCGCGCGTCGACTTACAACCCGTTAACTAACAGCAGGAGAGCGATGATAATGAAAACGCTGCTGATAAAAGATTCTTCACTGGGACTGGCCTCCGCACATCTGGCAACTGAACGTCTGCGCACTGCAGCAGCACAGGCCGGACTGGAGCTGGCCAACAGTGCCGCTGAAGCCGAACTGATCCTGGTTGCCGGTGAACATATTCCGGAAGATGCGCAGCTGGCGGGCAAATCCGTGGCGTGCGTTGATGTGCAGCAGGCGCTGCGCGATCCGCAGGCGGCGATCGCACAGGCGCGGGCAAACGCGCAGCGCTGGCAGCCAGCAACCGCGCCGGCAGCAGGCGCTGCAGCGGTGCCGGCTGCGGCGACAGCACAGAAACGCATTGTTGCTGTTACTGCCTGTCCGACCGGAGTAGCACACACCTTTATGGCGGCAGAAGCGATTGACGCGGAAGCGAAAAAACGCGGCTGGTGGGTGAAAGTAGAAACCCGTGGTTCCGTGGGTGCCGGTAACCCGATTACGCCGGAAGAGGTGGCTGCCGCCGATCTGGTGATCGTGGCCGCAGATATCGACGTCGATCTGGCAAAATTTGCCGGCAAGCCGATGTATCGCACCTCCACCGGCCTGGCGCTGAAAAAAACGGCGCAGGAGCTGGATAAAGCGCAGGCGGAAGCGAAAATTTATCAGCCTTCCGGCAGTCAGAGCGCCAGCGCACAGAGTGACAGTAAAGAGAAAGCGGGCGCCTATCGTCACCTGCTGACCGGTGTCTCCTACATGCTGCCGATGGTGGTGGCAGGGGGCCTGAGCATTGCGCTGTCGTTCGCGTTTGGGATCACCGCGTTTAAAGAGCCAGGCACGCTGGCTGCGGCGCTGATGCAGATCGGCGGCGGCAGCGCATTTGCGCTGATGGTGCCGGTTCTGGCAGGTTTTATCGCCTTCTCTATCGCTGACCGCCCGGGCCTGACGCCTGGTCTGATTGGCGGGATGATTGCTACCAGCATTAACGCCGGTTTTCTCGGCGGCATCATTGCCGGTTTCATTGCAGGTTACGCAGCGAAGCTGCTGAGCAGCAAAGTGAAGCTGCCGCAGAGCATGGAAGCCCTGAAGCCCATACTGATTATTCCGCTGGTCGCGAGCCTGATCACGGGCCTGCTGATGATCTACGTTGTGGGTAAACCGGTTGCCGGCATCATGAGCGGCCTGACCAGCTGGCTGTCCAACATGGGTACTGCGAACGCCGTGCTGCTGGGTGCCATTCTCGGCGGTATGATGTGTACCGATATGGGCGGTCCGGTCAACAAAGTGGCCTATGCTTTCGGCGTCGGTCTGCTGAGTTCGCAAACCTATGCGCCAATGGCCGCTATTATGGCTGCGGGCATGGTGCCACCGCTGGCAATGGGTGTGGCCACGCTGGTTGCTCGTCGCAAATTCAACAAAGGACAGCAGGAGGGCGGTAAAGCGGCACTGGTGCTGGGTCTCTGCTTTATCTCTGAAGGGGCTATTCCGTTTGCGGCGCGCGATCCAATGCGCGTGCTGCCGTGCTGCATCATTGGCGGTGCCGTGACCGGCGCTATCTCAATGGCGATTGGCGCGAAGCTGATGGCACCTCACGGCGGTCTGTTTGTGCTGCTGATCCCGGGGGCGATTACGCCGGTGCTGGGCTATCTGCTGGCGATTATCATCGGTACCGCGATTGCCGGTCTCGGTTACGCCGTACTGAAGCGTCCGGAAGAGGAGCTGGCGAAAGCCGCGTAACCCGACGGACATAAAAAAAGGGAGCTAAGGCTCCCTTTTTTATTGCCTGTTGTCAGGCGTGCTGCTCTGCTTTAAGCCAGGCGATCTCATCTTTCCAGATATCGGGATTAATGGTTTCCAGAATCAGCGGAATATTGTCGAAGCGTGCATCTTTCATCAGCCAGCTGAACACGGTTTTGCCAATGTTGCCTTCACCGAGACTGTGGTGGCGATCGACGCGGCTGCCGAGTGCGCTTTTGGCGTCGTTCAGATGCATCCCGCGCAGATAGTTAAAGCCCACCACGCGCTCAAATTCGGCAAAGGTTGCGATGCAGTCGGCTTCGGTCCGCAGATCGTATCCGCCGGCAAAGGTGTGACAGGTATCCAGACAGACCCCCACGCGTGATTTATCTTCAACGTGCTCAATAATGGTCGCCAGATGCTCAAAACGGTAGCCGAGATTGCTGCCCTGGCCGGCGGTATTTTCAATCACCGCGACCACATTTTGCGTTTTATCCAGCGTGATGTTGATCGATTCGGCGATGCGCTTCAGGCACGTCTCTTCATCGAGCTTCTGCAGATGGCTGCCGGGGTGGAAGTTCAGCAGCGTCAGACCAAGCTGGTCGGCCCGCTGCATCTCATCCAGAAAAGCGGCACGCGATTTCTCCAGCGCCTCAGCCTCCGGGTGACCCAGATTGATCAGAAAGCTGTCGTGCGGCAGGATTTGCGCGGAAGAGTAGTTATACCGCGCGCAGGCGCTTTTGAACGCGTCAATGGTCTGCGCAGAGAGCGGCGCAGCTTTCCACTGACGCTGATTTTTTGTAAAGAGCGCAAAGGCGGTGGCCTCCAGCTCATGGGCGCGGATCACTGCCTGATCCACGCCGCCGGATGCGCTGACGTGTGCACCGATATATTTCATGCCGCTCTCCTGTGTGGGCGTTAACAAAAGCAAGGCGCACATGATAGCGGAAGCCGCTATGCCATGAAATGTTGCACCAGCAAATTCAGCGCACCGCCGCCGGCGATCAGCCAGCAAAACATTATCAGCCCCAGCAGCAGCGGCTTCGCGCCCGCCTGCTTCAGCGCGGAGAAGCGCGTGGTCAGACCCAGCGCTGCCATCGCCATCGCCAGCAGCAGATCAGCCAGCTGGTTCAGGGCGCTAATCAGTCCGGCCGGCAGCAGCTGCAGTGAATTAACCAGCGCGACTGCGATAAACAGCAGCGCAAACCACGGAAAGCTGCGTGCAGAGGTGGCCGTGCGCGGGCCACGCCGCCGGAGCCAGCTGCCCAACAGCAGCAGAAAAGGGGCCAGCATCATGACGCGCAGCATCTTGGTGATCACCGCCATGTTCTCTGCTTCAGCGCCCATAGCGTGCCCGGCCGCTACCACCTGCGCTACCTCATGCAGCGTGGAGCCGGTAAAGATGCCAAACTGCGCGGCGCTGACAGCCGGCAGCAGCGTAAACAGCAGGGGATAAATCAGGATCCCGGCAGTACCAAACAGCACCACCGTTGCCACCGCCACCGCCACTTTCGAGGCGTCAGCTTTGACCACGGGTTCCGTTGCCAGCACCGCCGCCGCACCGCAGATGCTGCTGCCGGCACCGATCAGCCACACCGTCTCGCGATCCATTTTCAGCAGCCGGATACCCGCCAGGCAGGTAAGCAGAAACGTTGTGCCAATAATCAGCGTATCGATCACGACGCCGCGCAGGCCAACGCCGGCGATCTGCTGAACGGTGATGCGAAAGCCATAGAGAATAATGCCGAGGCGCAACAGGCGCTGTTTAGCCAGCAGTACGCCGCTATCGCAGTGAATGGCTATATGCGGATAGAAGGTATTACCTGCAATAATGCCGCCAATAATTGCCAGCGTCAGCGCGCCCAGACCGGCGTGAGACAGCCACGGCAGCGTGGTAAGCCAGGCGGCGCCAGCTGCCAGTGCCGCCGTAAGGACCAGACCCGGCACCACCCGGCAGGGCGGGAGCGCCGGTTTAAATATGCTAAATTCAGCCATTAACCACCTCCTGAGTATGGCAATAGCCTGCGCCTCTCTGTTATAAAAGTGAAATTGATAATATCTTTATAATCGACCGGAATAAGTGATAAGGAGAAGGGCTATGTTTGTGCGCCTGCGCCGCTGGGCACAGCTGATTAAGCGGGACGTTCTGACGCTGTGGTTTGCCTGTCGCGATCCGCGTACGGCATGGTGGTTCAAACTGATGGCCTTTGGACTGGTAGCCTATGCGCTCAGCCCGATTGACCTTATTCCCGACTTCATCCCGATTATTGGTCTGCTGGACGACGCCATCATTGTGCCGCTCGGCGTGATCATTCTGCTGCGTCTGCTGCCGCGCGACATTCGTATCAGCAGCGCTGAACGCGCGGAGGTACAGCGTGCGCGCGGGGTGAGAATTGTCAGTCGTGCCGGCTTTGGCCTGATCCTGCTGATCTGGATCGGCATTATCGTCTGGCTGATACAGCGCTATATGGCCTGAGGAGCAATCATGCATATCACGCTACGCCAGATTGAAGTGTTTACTGAGGTGCTGAAGAGCGGTTCAACCACCCAGGCCTCGCAGGTGCTGTCGCTGTCGCAGTCGGCGGTGAGCGCGGCGCTGGCGGATCTCGAAAACCAGCTCGGCGTACAGCTGTTCGACCGCGTCGGCAAGCGGCTGGTACTGAATGAACATGGCCGGCTGCTCTATCCGCGCGCCGTGGGGCTGCTGGAGCAGGCGGGTGAAATTGAGCAGCTTTTTCGGGAAGACAGCGGGGCGATCCGGCTGTTTGCCAGCAGCACTATCGGTAACTATTTGCTGCCTGGCATGATTGCCGCTTACCGGCGCGACTTTCCCGGACTGCCGCTGGAACTGAGCGTCGGCAACAGTCAGGATGCGATTCAGGCGGTGGCAGATTTCCGCGTCGACATCGGTTTGATCGAAGGGCCATGCCACGAGCCGGATATCATTAGCACGCCGTGGCTGGAAGATGAGCTGGTGGTGTTTGCAGCACCTGACTCGGCGCTGCAGCAGCAGCCGGTAACGCTGGCAAGCCTTGCGGCGGCACCGTGGATCCTGCGTGAGCGCGGCTCCGGCACGCGTGAAATCGTTGACTACCAGCTGCTGTCGCATCTGCCGCAGTTTCAGCTCGGTATGGAACTGGGTAACTCCGAAGCGATCAAGCATGCGGTACGGCACGGTATGGGCATCAGCTGCCTGTCGCGCCGGGTGATCGCCGACCTGCTTGAAGCAGGTACGCTGGCAGAAGTTGAGGTACCGCTGCCGCGCCTGACGCGCACGCTCTACCGTATCCACCACCGGCAAAAACATCTCTCAAACGCGCTCAACCGCTTTCTCGCATACTGCTGTGAATAGCCTGCGGCGGCGGGTGCTGCTAATAATCGCCCGCCGATCATGAAGGTAACTAATAACCCGAGGTGAATGCTATACAGCGCAGGGTTAGCTGCTACAATCGCGCCTTATTTTTATCCGGCATAGCGTTTACACATGCATAATGACTCAAAAACAACACAACAACCTGGGCTGCGCCGTGAATTAAAAGCGCGCCATCTCACCATGATCGCCATCGGCGGCTCCATCGGCACCGGCCTGTTTGTCGCTTCCGGCGCCACCATTTCACAGGCAGGACCCGGCGGCGCGCTGCTTTCCTATGCCCTGATCGGGCTGATGGTCTACTTTCTGATGACCAGCCTCGGCGAACTGGCTGCCTTTATGCCGGTTTCCGGCTCCTTCGCGACCTATGGCGCAAAATATGTTGAAGAGGGCTTTGGCTTCGCACTGGGCTGGAACTACTGGTACAACTGGGCGGTGACCATCGCCGTTGATCTGGTCGCCTCGCAGCTGGTGATGAACTACTGGTTCCCCGATACGCCCGGCTGGATCTGGAGCGCCACCTTTCTCTGCCTGATGTTTCTGATTAATTTCATCTCAGTGAAGGGTTTTGGCGAAGCAGAGTACTGGTTCTCGCTGATTAAAGTCGCCACCGTGATTATCTTTATTATGGTCGGCATTCTGATGATCACCGGCATCATGCGCGGTGCAGAACACGCAGGCTGGCACAACTGGACCGTGGGCGACGCGCCTTTTGCCGGCGGGTTTTCCGCAATGATTGGCGTGGCGATGATTGTCGGCTTCTCCTTCCAGGGCACGGAGCTTATCGGCATCGCCGCCGGGGAGTCGGAAGATCCGGCAAAAAATATTCCGCGCGCGGTACGACAGGTTTTCTGGCGTATCCTGCTGTTTTATGTGTTTGCGATTCTGATCATCAGCCTGATCCTGCCCTATACCGATCCGCAGCTGCTGCACAATGACGTAACCGATATCAGCGTCAGCCCGTTTACGCTGGTGTTCCAGAATGCCGGTCTGCTCTCCGCAGCGGCGATCATGAATGCAGTGATCCTGACATCGGTACTTTCGGCGGGTAACTCTGGTATGTACGCCTCAACGCGCATGCTGTTTAATCTCGCCCGCGAGGGCAAAGCGCCGCGCATCTTTGCAAAACTCTCAAAAGGCGGCGTGCCACGCAACGCGCTGATTGCGACCACCGTGGTAGCGGGTCTCTGCTTCCTGACGTCAAAGTTCGGTAATCAGGAAGTTTACCTGTGGCTGCTTAATACCTCAGGTATGACCGGCTTTATCGCCTGGCTGGGGATTGCCATCAGTCACTATCGTTTCCGCCGCGGCTATGAGGCTCAGGGACGCGATCTCGCTGATTTACCTTATCGATCCGGCTTTTTCCCGCTGGGCCCCATCTTCGCCTTTGTGCTCTGCCTGATTATTACGCTGGGACAGAACTATCAGGCGTTCCTCGCCGATACCATCGACTGGTATGGCGTGGCAGCAACCTATATCGGTATTCCGCTATTCCTGATTATCTGGATGGGTTACCGGCTGACGCGCGGCAGTCGCGTGGTGAAATACAGCGACATGGAGTTCCCGGTTTTTAAGCAGTAAAACCTGGCGTGGCGGCATTTCAATTCAAACGCAGGGGACGCATTTATGCGTCCCCTGTGTATTTATGCGAACCAGGTTTCAGGCAATTCACCCGGGCCAGGGCGGCATCAATGCCGCCCCTGTGATTGCACGGTCCGTAGGGGACGCATTTATGCGTCCCTGGTTTCATGCGATTCACCCGGGCCAGGGCGGCATCAATGCCGCCCCAACGGTTGCACCCAATCCAGACGCAGGGAACGCATTTATGCGTCCCGGACCGTTTGAGCTTTGTTACAGAGATATAATTGATAATTATTATCACCTGCTCTATTGTGTCAGCCGTTATGATTACGGCTATACAGGTAGACTCATGCGTACGACGGATTCCGTGCTGATAGCGGAACACCCCCCTGAAGCTGACACCCTGACACGTTATCGTCAGGTGCTGCGTCAGCGACTGCTGCTGACTGGCGTACTGGTTGTGGCTATTCTCGCCTCGGTTATTCTCGATTTCACCCTCGGCCCGGCCGGACTCTCGCTGGAAACGCTTGGTCAGACGCTGTTGCATCCGGCCGCAATGGACGCCGGCACCCGCGTAATTGTCTGGGATATTCGTCTGCCCTATGCGCTGATGGCGGTGGTGGTCGGGCTGGCGCTGGGACTGGCAGGCGCAGAGATGCAAACCATTCTGAATAACCCGCTGGCGAGCCCCTTTACGCTGGGCGTCTCTTCCGCTGCCGCCTTTGGCGCTGCGCTGGCCATTATCCTCGGCGTCGGTTTTCCCGGCCTCTCCGATCAGTGGTTTATCTCCGCTAACGCTTTTGTGTTTGCCCTGTTTGCCGCGCTGATGCTGGATGGCATTACGCGCTGGAGCAAAGTCTCGACCTCCGGCGTGGTGCTGTTTGGTATTGCCCTGGTGTTTACCTTTAACGCGCTGGTATCGATGATGCAGTTTATCGCCAGTGAAGACACGCTGCAGGGGCTGGTGTTCTGGACCATGGGCAGCCTGGCGCGTGCGTCGTGGGAAAAACTGGGTATGCTCAGTGCCGCTTTTGCGCTGCTGGTACCGTTTTCTATGCTCAGCAGCTGGAAGCTGACCGCGCTGCGGCTGGGAGAAGATCGCGCTATCAGCTTTGGTATCGACGTACGCCGCCTGCGGCTGGCGACGCTGTTACGCATCAGCATTCTCTCGGCGCTGGCGGTGGCGTTTGTCGGCCCTATCGGCTTTATCGGTTTGGTAGCACCGCATATCGCCCGCATGATGTTTGGCGAGGATCACCGCTACTATCTGCCTGCCAGTGCGCTGGTCGGTGCGCTGGTGCTGTCGCTCGCCTCGGTTGCGTCGAAAAACCTGATCCCGGGCGTGATTATTCCGGTGGGGATCGTCACCTCGCTGGTCGGCGTTCCGTTCTTTCTGAGTATTATCCTGCGTCACCGGGGGAGCGTGTAATGAGTTCAGGTTTACGTATTCAGCAATTCAGCGCCGGCTATCCTAAACGTCAGGTGATCGACAACCTGGACGTTGCCACGCTGCCGCGCGGTAAGATTACCGTGCTGCTCGGCCCGAACGGCTGCGGAAAATCCACGCTGCTGCGCGCGCTGGCGGGCCTGGGTAAAGGCGAAGGCGCACTCTGGCTGAACGGCGTTGATTTAATGGCGCAGCCCTTTACGCAGCGTGCACAGCGCGTGGTCTACCTGCCGCAGACGCTGCCCGCCGGGGTCCACCTGCATGTACTGGAATCGATTATCGTGGCGCAGCGCGCGTCGGGTGGCCTGCACAATGCTGACAGCGAAGCGGAGATTATGGCGCTGCTGGAGCAGCTGGGCATTGCCCATCTGGCGATGCGCTATCTCGATCAGCTCTCAGGTGGCCAGAAGCAGCTGGTGGGCCTGGCGCAGTCGCTGATCCGCCGGCCTGAGCTGCTGCTGCTGGATGAGCCGCTGAGCGCGCTGGATCTCAACTATCAGTTTCACGTGATGGATCTGGTGCGACGCGAAACGCGGCTGCGCAATATGGTCACGGTGGTGGTGGTGCACGATATCAATATCGCGTTGCGGCATGCTGACCATGCGCTGATGCTGAAGCAGGGCAGGCGCCTGGCAGATGGGATACCCGCAGAGGTGATCACGCCGCAGACGCTCGCGCAGGTCTATGGCGTGCGCGGCCGGATTGAGCACTGCTCGCAGGGCATGCCGCAGGTGATGATTGACGGGCTGGTGGCAGAATCGCTGATGTAATGCAGGGGCGCATGAATGCGCGCCCTGCGCAGTATCGCCCTGCAGGGCGATACCGTTATACCAGCAGATGTTTCGCGTGAAAGCGCAGGTGATCTTCCACAAAAGTGGCGATAAAGAAGTAGCTGTGGTCGTAACCCGGCTGAATACGCAGCTCCAGCGGGAAGCCCTGTTCACGCGCAATCGCCTCGAGGCGCTCCGGACGCAGCTGGTCAGCCAGAAACTGGTCACCGTCACCCTGATCGATCAGCAGCGGCAGACGCTGCTCCGCCTCCTGCATCAGCAGGCAGCTGTCCCACTCGCGCCATGTCTGGCGATCGTCGCCAAGGTAGGCAGTAAACGCTTTCTGTCCCCACGGCACCTCGCCGGGATTCACAATCGGTGCAAAGGCGGAAGCGGAGGCAAAGCGTCCGCCGAGGCGCAGCGCCAGCACCAGCGCACCATGCCCGCCCATTGAGTGGCCCATGATCGACTGCCGGTCGCTCAGCTTGAAGTTATCTGCCAGCAGCGCCGGCAGCTCGTCGCTGAGGTAGTCAAACATGCGATAGTGCGCCGCCCACGGCTGCTGCGTCGCGTTGAGATAAAACCCGGCGCCCTGGCCAAGATCGTAACTCTCATCATTAGCCACTGCGTCACCGCGCGGGCTGGTGTCCGGCATAATCAGCACCAGACCCAGCTCGGCGGCCACGCGCTGGGCACCCGCTTTGGTGGTAAAGTTCTCGTCGCTGCAGGTCAGCCCGGCAAGAAACCAGACCGCAGGCGGCGGCGTATCAGCTTTAGGCGGCGGTAGAAAAATGCTGAACGTCATCGGACAGTTCAGTACCGCTGACTGATGTCGCCAGCGTTGTTGCCAGCCACCAAAGATACGGTGTTCTTCCAGCAGTTCCAGCGTGGATGCCATAACGCCTCCGGTTATTTGTTGAAATGCACCACAGAGCGAATCGATTTTCCTTCGTGCATCAGATCAAAAGCGTCGTTGATCTCATCCAGCCCCATGGTATGGGTGATGAAATCGTTCAGCGCGAACTTGCCATCCAGATAATCCTGTACGATACCCGGCAGCTGGCTGCGGCCTTTCACACCACCAAACGCGGAACCCCGCCAGACGCGACCCGTGACCAGCTGGAACGGACGGGTGGAGATCTCCTCACCGGCACCGGCCACGCCGATGATAACCGACTCACCCCAGCCTTTATGGCAGCACTCCAGCGCCGAGCGCATGACGTTGACGTTACCGATGCACTCAAAGGAGAAATCGACGCCGCCATCGGTCAGCTCAACGATGACATCCTGAATAGGCTTGTCATAATCTTTCGGGTTAATCAGGTCGGTGGCACCCAGCTTGCGGGCTAGATCAAACTTGCTGGTATTGATATCGATAGCAATAATGCGGCCCGCTTTCGCCATCTGCGCACCGATGATCGCCGAGAGGCCAATGCCGCCAAGGCCAAAGATTGCTACGGTGTCGCCCGCTTTGACTTTTGCGGTGTTCATGACAGCGCCCATCCCGGTGGTCACGCCGCAGCCTAACAGGCACACTTCTTCCAGCGGTGCCTCTTTGCTGATTTTGGCCAGCGAGATTTCCGGTACGACGGTGTACTCCGAGAAGGTTGAGGTACCCATATAGTGGAAAATCGGCTGGCCATCTTTAAAGAAACGCGTGGTGCCATCCGGCATCAGTCCTTTGCCCTGGGTAGCGCGGATCGCCTGACACAGATTGGTTTTACCGGAGAGGCAGAATTTACATTTGCCGCACTCCGGGGTGTAGAGCGGGATAACGTGATCGCCCACCGCCACGCTGGTAACCCCTTCGCCTACCGCTTCCACTACACCGCCACCTTCATGACCAAGAATAGCCGGGAAGACGCCTTCAGGATCTTTACCGGAGAGCGTATAGGCATCAGTATGGCAGACACCGGTAGCAACAATGCGTACCAGAACTTCGCCTTTCTGCGGCGGCATCAGATCCACTTCTTCAATTTTCAGCGGCTCGCCAGGTGCCCAGGCAACGGCGGCGCGGGTTTTAATCATATTCATGCAATCCCTCTTGCGGTAGATGCGGGCCAGTGGCCCTGGTGGTCATTACTTATTTGAGCGGCGTCTGCTCGCTGTCCGGCAGCGGATGCAGCAGCCCGTCGTGTTGTGGCCGGTCGTCAAACATATCGATAATCAGGTATTTCAGCGCCTCAACGTTCGGCGTAAACGCGTCGCGTCGCCACATCAGCCAGGTAGCGGTATCGCGATAGAGCGGCGGCAGCGCGTGCTCCTGTACCCGCTCGCGCGCCGGCATCTGCGCCAGCACGGAGGCGGGCAGCATCGCCACGCCGCCGCCGCCCGCTACGCAGGCAACCATAGCGTGATAGGACTGGATCTCCATGACGTTGCGCGGTGCGCTCTGACTGTCGCGGTACCAGCTCTCCAGCCGGGTGCGATAGGAACAGCTGTTGCCAAAGGCAAACAGCGTATCCTGTTGCGTATCACGTGCGCTGAGGATCGGCGGGTGTTCAGGACTGGATATCAGCACCATCTCCTCGCTGAAAGCGATACAGCCGTTCAGGTCATCATAGGGCGCAGGGCCATCAACCAGCGCCGCCGCCAGCGTGCCGGCGCGCACTTTATCGATGATATCGCCCGAAGTACCGGTCACCAGAGAGAGTGCCACCGCCGGATAGCGCTGATGATAGGCGGCCAGCAGGGCCGGCAGGCGGGTAGCCGCCGTGCTCTCCATGGAGCCAAAGGCAAAGTTGCCGCCAGGCTCACCGGCGCGGGCAATATTCAGCGCCTCATCGCTCAGTGCCAGAATACGGCGGGCATAGTTGAGAAAATTATGCCCCATCGGTGATAAACGCATGCGCTGCTTCTCGCGGATAAACAGATCAACCCCGATCTCCTCTTCCAGCTGGCGCAGGCGCGTAGTGAGATTAGAAGGCACGCGATGCAGCTGTTCAGCGGCGCGCGCCAGGGAACCGGTATCGGCCACACAGCAGAACATTCGCAGCTGAACTAAATCCATATTCTCATCCCGTAAACAACAAGTGTGATGTTATTCATATTTCGTGAGTCTAAACCGCCCGTCAGCCGCTGGCAAGTGCGTTATGGCTGCTCTTTTACAGTTTAGCCAGGCGTGCTGCTGATAAGTGTAGTGTTAGCGACAGTCACAGCCGCCTTTTCGTGCCTTATAGCGTCAGGGTGATACACCCGCTGATTTCCAATCAGATTGATTGCTGGATTAAGCCTGCGTTGTGTTTCACAATACGCGCTCAGAATTTCCCCCGCGGGCCATGTTCTCGCGGGCGCATCACCTGCCGGAGAATGAAAACGATGAGCACCTTAAGTCAGGAAGCCGCCCTGGTTCATGAAGCGCTGCTGGCGCGCGGTCTGGAAACGCCGTTACGCGCCCCGGTGCGCGAAATGGATAGCGAAACGCGCAAGCGTGAAATTGCCGGTCACATGACGCAAATCATGCAGCTGCTGAATCTGGACCTGGAAGATGACAGCCTGATGGAGACGCCGCATCGCATCGCAAAAATGTATGTGGATGAGATTTTTTCAGGCCTCGACTACGCCAACTTCCCGAAGATCACGGTGATTGAAAACAAAATGAAAGTGGATGAGATGGTGACGGTGCGCGATATCACGCTGACCAGCACCTGTGAACACCATTTTGTGATCATCGATGGCAAGGCGACGGTGGCCTACATTCCCAAAGACAAAGTGATCGGCCTGTCAAAAATTAACCGTATCGTGCAGTTTTTCGCCCAGCGCCCGCAGGTGCAGGAGCGGCTGACGCAGCAGGTGCTGGTGGCGCTGCAGACGCTGCTTGGTACCACTAACGTGGCGGTATCGATTGATGCCGTCCACTACTGTGTGAAAGCGCGCGGCGTGAAAGATGCGACCAGCGCAACCACGACCACCTCGCTGGGCGGACTGTTTAAATCGAGCCAGAATACACGTCAGGAATTTCTGCGCGCGGTACGTCATATCTGATCCCCAGGCGGCCCCGGTGCCGCCTTTTTTAATGGCTGAGGGCAGCAATGCAACGCTATCAGGCGCTGGATTTTATTCGCGGATGCGCGGTGCTGGGCATTTTGCTGCTCAATATCACCGGCTTTGGCCTGCCGTCAGCCGCCTATCTTAACCCTGCCTGGCAGGGCAGCGTTGCGCCGCAGGATGCCTGGACCTGGGCGGTGCTGGATGGGCTGGCACAGCTGAAATTCCTTACGCTGTTTGCACTGCTGTTTGGCGCCGGACTGGCCATGCAGATCCCGCGCGGCAAGCGCTGGATCTCCACCCGGCTGACGCTGCTGGTGTTTATCGGGTTTATTCACGGCGTCTTCTTCTGGGAAGGAGACATTCTGCTGGACTACGGGCTCATCGGCCTGATTATCTGGCGCCTGCTGCGTGAGGTGCCCTCTGAGCGTGCGCTGTTTCAGACCGGCGTACTGCTCTATCTGGTGGGCTGTGCGGTACTGCTTATCTTCGGCGCGATCTCCGGTAATCAGAGCAGCAGCGGCTGGCAGCCCGGTGCCGCCGCGCTGGAGTATGAAAGTTACTGGAAGCTGGTGGGCGGCTGGGAAGCGGTGCGCAACCGGCTCGATCTGCTTGCATCCGGTCTGATGGCGCTGGCATCTCAGTATGGCTGGCAGCTGGCGGGACTGATGCTGATGGGTGCCGCGCTGCTGCGCTGCGGCTGGCTGACCGGTGCGTTCAGCCTGCAGCACTACCGGCGCGCTGCACTGCTGCTGCTGACCACCGGCTGGCTGATCGCGGTGCCGGGTATCGCTGCGCAGTGGCAGGTGCACTGGGCACAGCGCTGGACCAGCTTTTATCTGCAGGTGCCGCGCGACCTGGCTGCTCCTTTTATCAGCCTCGGCTATGCGGCGCTCTGTCTCGGCTTCTGGCCTGCGCTGGCGCGTAGCCGGCTGTGCAGGCTGATTCAGGGAGTAGGGCGAATGGCGCTGAGCAACTACCTGTTACAGACGCTGATCTGTACCACACTGTTCTACCGCTTTGATCTGTTCCTGCGCTTTGACCGCCTGCAGCTGCTGGCGCTGGTGCCCGTTATCTGGGCAATGAATCTGCTCTTCTCAGCGCTCTGGCTGCGCTATTTTCGTCAGGGGCCGCTGGAGTGGCTGTGGCGCTGGCTGACGCAGCGCCTGTGTGCATCAGGCACCGCATCGCCGCCTGTCAGATAATGACCTGCATCACAAAGATCACATAAAGCAATGTAACCGTTTTCATTGGTGTGAGCTGTTTCACGTAGCTGAAGCCTGTGGCCTGACAAAATAGCGTTATTACGCGCCCGTCGCGCCTTTCAGCCTTTGTGGAACCGCTGCATGATAACGATTCGTGATGTCGCCCGACTGGCCGGAGTATCTGTTGCCACCGTGTCGCGCGTGCTCAACAACAGCAGTGCAGTCACCTCTGATACCCGCGACGCCGTGCTCCAGGCGGTGGAATCGCTGGGCTATCGTCCGAATGCCAACGCCCAGGCGCTTGCCACCCAGGTCAGCGACACGATCGGTGTCGTCGTTATGGATGTTTCCGATCCCTTTTTTGGTGCGCTGGTGAAAGCGGTGGATACCGTGGCACAGCGCGTGCACAAGCACGTTCTCATCAGTAACTCCTGGCATCAGGAAGATAAAGAGCGGCATGCCATTGAGGTGCTGATCCGTCAGCGCTGCAATGCGCTGGTGGTACATGCGAAAACGCTTTCAGACGCTGAACTCACGCAGTTTATGGATCAGGTACCAGGCATGGTGCTGGTTAACCGCGTCATCCGCGGTTATGAACACCGCTGTGTCTGTCTTGATAATGTAACCGGTGCGCAGGTTGCCACCCGCATGCTGCTGCAGCAGGGACATCAGCGTATTGGCTACCTCAGTTCCAGCCATCCGATTGAGGATGTCACGCAGCGCCGCGATGGCTGGCTGCAGGCCCTGGCAGAGCAGGGCATTCAGCCACCGGAAGCGTGGATCGCCCATGCTGAACCCGATATGCAGGGCGGTGAAGCCGCTATGGTAGAGCTGCTCGGACGTAATCTGCATTTGACCGCCGTTTTTTCCTATAACGATGGCATGGCAGCTGGCGCCCTGACGGCGCTGAAAGATAACGGCATTCAGGTGCCACAGCATTTTTCTGTCATTGGCTTTGATGATATTCCCATTTCCCGTTACACCGATCCCCAGCTGACAACTGTACGCTATCCTATTGTTTCTATGGCAAAACTCGCCACAGAACTGGCGCTGAAAGGCGCAGCCGGCGAGCTGGATCCTCAGGCGTCACACTGCTTTATGCCCACGCTGGTGCGGCGTCACTCAGTGGCCCAGCGGCAAATTGTGGAGTCGATCACTAATCCAGGCGATAGCGCCATGTAACCGTTTCCAATATGTGATTACATTCACAGTTAATTACCAGACCGCTCACTATGATGGCAGCGTCTTACCGGACTGAAACATCATGAAACGCCGGGTCACGCCCCTCCGGACAGGTTTCAGTAGCCGGTTGAAATGATTCACAACACTCTTCAGGAAGCGGTTACGTACAGGGAAGTCAGGATAGGGAGAGCGGTCCGGCCAATGCCAGCGCCTGCTCCAGAATGATAGCGTTTCAACCGACTGCGCTCGCCGCCCGCAGGCAGCATGGCGCAGGAAATACCCTGCATAATTAAAACCGGAGATACCATGAATAAGAAGGTTTTCACGCTCACAGCACTGGTTGCCAGCATGATGTTTGGTGCAACTGCGCACGCCGCCGATACCCGCATTGGCGTGACCATTTACAAATATGACGACAACTTCATGTCAATGGTGCGCAAGGATATTGAGAAAGAGTCCAAAGCGCTGGGCGGCATTCAGCTGCTGATGAATGACTCACAGAATGACCAGTCCAAACAGAATGACCAGATTGACGTGCTGATGGCCAAAGGCGTGAAAGCGCTGGCAATTAACCTGGTGGATCCGGCGGCAGCGGCCGTGGTAATTGATAAAGCCAAAGCCAATGACGTACCGATTGTGTTTTTCAACAAAGAGCCTAACGCTAAAGTGCTGGCCAGCTATCCAAAGGCATACTATGTCGGTACAGATTCCAAAGAGTCAGGTATCAAGCAGGGTGAGCTGATTGAGAAGCACTGGAAATCGACGCCGGCATGGGATCTGAACAAAGATGGACAGATTCAGTTTGTACTGCTGAAAGGCGAGCCAGGCCATCCGGATGCTGAAGCGCGTACCAAATATGTTATCGACACGCTGAACAAAGATGGCATCAAAACGCAGCAGCTGGCGATGGATACCGCGATGTGGGATACCGCACAGGCGAAAGATAAAGTAGATGCGTGGCTGTCTGGTCCGAATGCCAACAAAATTGAAGTGATCATCGCTAACAATGATGCGATGGCGATGGGGGCGGTTGAAGCACTGAAAGCACACAACAAATCAAGCATTCCGGTGTTTGGTGTCGATGCGCTGCCAGAAGCGCTGGCGCTGGTGAAATCGGGCGCCATGGCGGGTACCGTGCTGAACGATGCGGAAAACCAGGCAAAAGCCACGCTGGATATTGCGAAGAACCTGGCAGATGGCAAAGAGCCAACCGCGGGAACGAATTTCAAGATGGAAGACAAAGTCGTTCGCGTGCCGTATGTTGCCGTGGATAAAGAGAACCTCTCTCAGTTTGTGAAGTAATCCATTCCGGGCGCGGCAATTTGCCGCGCCTTATTGCATCTGCATACGCTTTTTTTAGCCAGGTAAATTATGGCCAGTGAGAATCCGACCACACAGCGTGAATATCTGCTGGAGATGACGAATGTCTCGAAATCATTTCCAGGGGTGAAAGCCTTAGATAATGTGAATTTGAAAGTGCGGCCGCACTCCGTCCATGCCTTAATGGGTGAAAACGGCGCCGGAAAATCGACATTATTAAAGTGCTTATTTGGCATCTATAAAAAAGATACGGGGAGTATTCTTTTTCAGGGCCAGGAGATTGACTATAAAAGCTCCAAAGAAGCGCTGGAAAATGGCGTCTCAATGGTGCATCAGGAATTAAACCTCGTGCTGCAGCGCAGCGTGATGGATAATATGTGGCTGGGCCGCTACCCGCGTAAAGGGCCGTTTGTCGATCAGGACAAAATGTATCGCGATACTAAAGCGATTTTTGATGAACTCGATATCGATATCGATCCGCGCGATAAAGTGGCGAATCTGTCTGTCTCGCAAATGCAGATGATTGAAATTGCCAAAGCGTTCTCTTATGACGCCAAAATTGTCATTATGGATGAACCGACCTCTTCGCTGACGGAGAAAGAAGTTAACCATCTGTTTACTATTATCCGTAAACTGAAAGATCGCGGCTGCGGTATTGTCTATATTTCCCATAAAATGGAAGAAATCTTTCAGCTGTGCGATGAGATCACCATTCTGCGCGACGGGCAGTGGATCGCCACCCAGTCGCTGGAAGGGCTGGATATGGATAAGATCATCGCCATGATGGTAGGCCGTTCGCTTAACCAGCGTTTCCCGGATAAGAGCAACGTGCCGGGCGAGGTGATTCTTGAAGTCCGCAACCTGACTTCACTGCGGCAGCCTTCGATTCGCGATATCTCATTTGACCTGCATAAAGGGGAGATCCTCGGAATCGCCGGGCTGGTCGGTGCGAAACGTACTGATATCGTGGAGACGCTGTTTGGTATTCGTGAAAAATCGGGCGGGACTATCCGGCTGCATGGCAAAGCGATCAACAACCATAGTGCGAATGAGGCGATTAACCACGGGTTTGCGCTGGTCACAGAAGAACGTCGTTCTACGGGGATCTACGCCTATCTCGATATCGGTTTTAACTCGCTTATCTCCAATATTAAAAAATATAAATCCAGTATCGGCCTGCTCGATAATAAACGCATGAAGAGTGACACCCAATGGGTTATTGACTCCATGCGGGTAAAAACGCCAGGGCACCATACGCAAATCGGATCGCTTTCTGGCGGTAACCAGCAGAAAGTGATTATTGGTCGCTGGCTGTTAACGCAGCCGGAAATATTAATGCTTGATGAACCTACACGCGGTATTGACGTGGGGGCAAAATTTGAAATTTATCAGCTGATTTCAGAATTAGCCAAAAAAGAGAAGGGCATTATTATTATTTCCTCTGAAATGCCAGAGCTGCTGGGTATAACCGATCGTATTCTGGTCATGAGTAACGGTCAGGTAGCCGGTATTGTCGATACAAAAACGACCTCGCAGAATGAAATCCTGCGTTTAGCGTCATTACACCTTTAATGAAGCAAGGGCTTTAAAATGAAAGCGACCACTAAAAAGAATGCGCTAACCTGGTTAAAAGAGGGCGGTATTTACGTCGTCCTGTTTGTTCTGCTGGCGATTATTATTTTCCAGGATCCGACGTTTTTAAGTTTAATGAACCTGAGTAACATCCTGACGCAATCGTCGGTGCGTATTATTATCGCGCTGGGCGTGGCCGGGCTGATTGTGACTCAGGGTACCGACCTCTCTGCCGGACGGCAGGTGGGACTGGCGGCGGTAGTGGCGGCGACGCTGCTGCAGTCGATGGATAACGCGAACAAGGTTTTCCCGCATCTGGAAACCATGCCGATTCCGCTGGTGATTCTGGTGGTGTGCATTATTGGCGGCGTGATTGGCCTGGTTAACGGCGTAATCATCGCTTACCTCAAGGTAACGCCGTTTATTACCACGCTGGGTACGATGATCATCGTGTATGGCATTAACTCGCTCTACTACGATTTTGTCGGTGCTTCGCCAATTGCGGGTTTTGACGCGGGCTTCTCCACCTTTACCCAGGGTTTCCTGCGCTTTGGTGATTTCAAGCTCTCGTTCATTACCTTCTACGCCATTATCGCTATCGTGTTTGTCTGGATCCTGTGGAACAAAACCCGCTTCGGCAAAAACATTTTCGCAATCGGTGGTAACCCGGAAGCGGCAAAGGTCTCAGGCGTCAACGTACCGTTTAACCTGATTCTGGTCTATGCCCTGTCAGGCGTGTTCTACGCGTTTGGCGGTCTGCTGGAAGCGGGCCGTATCGGCAGCGCCACTAACAACCTCGGCTTTATGTATGAGCTGGATGCGATTGCTGCCTGCGTGGTGGGTGGTGTCTCCTTCGCCGGCGGCGTGGGCACGGTTGCAGGCGTGGTGACCGGGGTGATTATCTTCACCGTGATCAACTACGGCCTGACCTACATTGGCGTTAACCCTTACTGGCAGTACATCATCAAGGGCGGCATCATCATCTTCGCGGTGGCGCTGGATTCCCTGAAGTATTCGCGTAAGAAATAACACTGACATAACGAAAAAAGGCTGCGCTGACGCAGCCTTTTTTTATGGCCGGCGGCCTGCCGCTTACCTCAGCAGACGCTATTTACGCAGCTTCTCTTCCAGCTCCAGCAGCTGCTCAGGCGTGACCGCCGGGTAGCTCTGCGCATCTTCCGGCACCGTATGCACTGCCGGAATCGGCACCAGCGGTCCGAGAAAACGCGGCTCGCGCTTCATCAGATAGAGATCGGCCATCGCGCCCAGCCGGGCACCGACTTCGCGTGCGCGCACTGACAACATATTTTTCGGTGAGGGTACGGCATAGCACTGTGCCTGAATGCCAAGGTGCAGCGCAATGTAGAGCGCACGTTCGCAGTGAAAGCGCTGGGTAATGATAATAAAGTCGTTGGTATCAAACACCTTACGCGTGCGCACAATCGAATCGAGCGTACGAAAACCGGCATAATCCAGCACGATATCAGACGGATCAACGCCGGCTTTAATCAGGTCGCGCCGCATAGTGGCAGGCTCGTTATAGCTCTGCTGAGCGTTGTCGCCGCTCAGGAGCAGGTAGTTAACTTTGCCGCTGTTATAGGCGTTAAGCGCGCCCTGCATGCGATAGAGGTAATACTGATTGATAACGCCGGCGCGATAATATTTCGCAGTGCCCAGTACCACGCCAACCTGACGATGCGGCAGCGAGGCAACATCTTCATAGATAAACGGCGCGGTTTTCCAGCTGATCCAGCGATCAAAGCCAAGCGCGGTCGCCACCATCGCTAAGATGATGATGATCAGAGCAAAGAAAACGCGTTTCAGCATGCGCGCGGCAACTCAACAGGCAGGATTCAGGGTGCTTCAAGGCTACTTGAGCCGGGGCAGCTAAGCAAGCTCACCCCGGCTGGCTGATGTTTTTTTCGGCAGTGCCGGATCGAAATCCGGCACGCTATACATCAGATAGAGGTACGGCGATAGTGACGATACTGTGGCAGCCAGAAGTTGTTGTGAACTGCTTTAGAAAGCACATCCTCCGACGTCACCACGGCAACGCCAGCCAGCTGTGCTGCTTTGCCGACTTCCATCGCAATCAGTTTGGAGACGCCCTGGATATCTTTGATCTCCGGCAGTACCGGGCCTTCGCCGTCGTTAACCAGCGGCGAGCAGTCAGCCAGCGCGCGGCTGGCCGTCATCAGCATGGAGTCGGTCACGCGCGTTGCGCCTGCGGCAATCACGCCCAGGCCGATACCCGGGAAGATATAGGAGTTATTGCACTGGGCAATCGGATAGGTTTTGCCTTTCCAGGTTACCGGTGAGAACGGGCTGCCGGTTGCAACCAGCGCGGCGCCGTCGGTCCAGGCGATGATGTCTGCCGGCGTCGCTTCCACGCGTGACGTCGGGTTAGAGAGCGGCATCACGATAGGGCGTTTGCAGTGCTTGTGCATCTCGCGAATGATCTCTTCGGTGAACAGGCCTGGCTGGCCCGATACGCCGATCAGAATATCGGGTTGTGCGTTGCGTACCACATCCAGCAGCGAAATCGTATCGCTGGTGACGTCCCACGCTTTCAGATTGTCACTTTTTTGCACCAGTTTGCTCTGGAAATCGAGCAGGTTTGGCAGCTTGTCGGTGAGCAGACCAAAGCGGTCAACCATCATGACCCGCGAACGCGCTTCCTCATCGCTCAGTCCTTCAGATTTCATCTGCGCAATGATCTGTTCAGCAATACCGCAGCCTGCAGAACCGGCGCCGAGGAAGACCACTTTCTGCTCGCACAGGCGGCTGCCTGCAGCGCGACTGGCGGCAATCAGTGTGCCTACGGTAACGGCTGCGGTGCCCTGAATATCATCGTTGAAGCAGCAGATTTCATCGCGATAGCGCTGCAGCAGCGGCATGGCGTTCTTCTGTGCAAAATCTTCAAACTGCAGCAGGACGTTTGGCCAGCGACGTTTCACCGCCTGAATAAATTCATTCACAAACGACTCATACTCTTCGCCGGTAATGCGCGGATGACGCCAGCCCATATAGAGCGGATCGTTGAGCAGCTGCGGGTTATTCGTGCCGACATCCAGCACCACCGGCAGGGTGTAGGCCGGACTAATGCCGCCGCAGGCGGTATAGAGCGACAGCTTACCAATCGGAATACCCATGCCGCCGATACCGAGGTCACCAAGACCAAGAATACGCTCGCCATCCGTTACCACAATGACCTTCACATTCTGCTTGGTAGCGTTCTGCAGCATGTCTTCAATGCGATCGCGATTGTTGTAAGAGATAAACACGCCGCGCGCGCGACGGTAGATCTCAGAGAAATGCTCACACGCTGCACCCACGGTTGGGGTATAAATAATCGGCATCATCTCTTCCAGATGATTGTCCAGCAGGCGGTAGAACAGGGTTTCATTGGTGTCCTGGATATTGCGCAGATAGACGTGCTTGTCGTTATTGTTTTTGAAATCCAGAAACTGACGCCAGGCGCGTTCCGCCTGCTCTTCAATGGTCTCAACCGCATCCGGCAGCAGACCATTCAGATTGAATTCGTTACGTTCTTCCAGTGAGAAAGCGCTGCCTTTATTCAGCAGCGGAAATTCCAGCAGAATCGGACCCGCATAAGGGATATAGAGCGGACGTTTACTTTCGTACTCGAGTTCCATGCAATGTTTGCTCCGGTTGCAGTGTTTGCTGACGTATCGCGACGAAAAGCTCACGCCAGATCTGATTAGTGTAAAGGTCTGGCGCCCGATCCTATGAAAATTCCGGCAGATGTACAGCTTTTGTTAACAGCAGGTCACAAAAGCGGTAAAAGGATCACTAAACGGATGTTTTTGAAACTAAAGTAATCGTCAGCGCGTGGCAGCCAAGCGCGGCAAGCGTCGCGCGCGTCGCATCCGCCTGCGTCAGCGCACCCTGCGCGGACTCAGCCAGCGCCGCGCGGCAGATGGTCTCCAGCGGTTCATGATGCATATTCATCAGGATCAGCGCGGCCTGCAGCGGGGGCAGGCTGGGATTAAACGCGGCATTTTCCGCATAGCGGCCGCTATAGATTGCGCCGCTGCGGCTCTCCAGTGCCACACCGCTATAGCTGTAGCTGTAAGGGGCGTGGCTCTGACTGGCGGCACTGATGGCCGCCTGCTCCAGCGCATCGCCGGCCGGGGCAAAGGCATGGTCAACCGGCGTCATCAGCCGCTCTGCAATATTAAGGTCAGCAGGACCAAACGCATCGGGCAGGTAGTGCGCCAGCGTGCTCACTTCGCGTCCCGGCAGGCTGATACGGATTGCCGTACCGCTGTTCAGCTCATTCATAAACTGACGGCAGTGGCCGCACGGCGTGTAGTTTACGGTGATGGCCGCCAGCGCCGTTTCACCGCGCAGCCAGGCGTGGGTAATCGCGCTCTGCTCAGCGTGCACCGTCTGCTGCATCGTGGCGCCGCGAAACTCCATATTTGCCCCAAAATACCAGTGGCCGCTGACGCCACGCGCGATAGCGCCAACGTTAAAGCGGGAGAGCGGCGCAACCGCACAGCAGGCGGCGAGCGGCAGGAGCGCCAGCGCCAGTTCATCCTCTTCCAGTCCGGTCACCTGCTGCAGCTGTATCAACTCATCAGGGCGGAGCACGCCGTGAAAATCGGGCGCGTCCAGCAGCGGCTGCAGCGCCTGCTGCAGAGCAGTCGGCAGGTCGGAGAAAGCGGAAGAGAATCGTGGGTGCATGGTGTCAGGCCTCATTAACTCATCAGCGGCGGGGCGCCGCCTGCTGAGTTATATGTGATCCATGTCGCTATGACAATGTAAGCTGATTGAGTTGTTTCAACTTTGCGAGATCTCTCGCAAACTTTCAGCCAAACCACGCCAGCAGCAGCGGAAAGATAAACGGTGCCAGTAACGAGGTAATGATGCCGCAGATCACCAGCGCCAGTGAACTGAACGCCCCTTCCTGATAGTCGATTTCCGCCGCGCGCGCCGTGCCCAGCGCGTGTGACGCGTTGCCAATCGCCAGGCCGCGCGATGCTTTGCTGCGAATGCGCAGCAGGTTCAGCAGCATGTGCCCGAAGACGGCACCAAATACGCCTGCGATCAGCACGCAGATAGCGCTGATGGCCGGAATACCGTGCAGCGAGGCAGAGACCGCCATCGCAATCGGGGTGGTGACTGACTTGGGTAAGAGCGTCGCAGCGATCTCCGGGGTGGCGCCCAGCCACAGCGCCATCGCAGTGCCGGATACCATGGCGGTCAGGCTGCCAATAAAGCAGACGCTGATGATGGTTTTCCAGCGTGCACGGATCTGATGCATCTGCTCATAAAGCGGCAGCGCCAGCGCCACGACCGCTGGCTGCAGCAGCTGATTCAGCAGTGCGCTGCCGGCAAAATAGCGCGTATAGGGGGTATGCGTCAGCAGCAGCACCGGAATTATAATGGCCATGGCTACCAGCAGCGGGTTAATCAGCGAGATTTTAAGCTTTGCCGCCAGCCGGCGCGCCACAAAATAAGCAGCCAGCGTCAGCGGCAGGGACCACCAGACATCACTCATGCGGCTGCTCCTGTTTCGGGCGCTGCAGGCGTTCAGCGCTAAAACCCACCACCACCAGCACCATCAGCGTACTGGTGAGGCAGGAGACCACAATCGGACCAAACTGCGCGGAAAGCACATCGGTATAGCTGATGACGCCAACGCTTATCGGTACAAACAGCAGCGCCATATAGCGGATCAGCAGATGGCAGCCGGGTTTTACCCAGCGAACCGGCAGGATCTGCAGCCCCAGCAGTAAAAACAGCAGCAGCATACCGATAATACTGCCGGGAATAGTAAAGGGAAGCAGGGCGGCGAGCGCGATACCGGCATAGAGCGCGGCATAGATAATCATAAAGGCGCGCAGATAGCGCCAGCAGGCAGTTAACACGTCAGACATCTCCGGCTCCGGTCATCTGTTTTACATCATACGCATTACGCGCTTAGCGTGCCAGACGTCACACAGAGGCAGGTCTGTTGGCGCTGCAGAATCAGCTACAGAGGCGATCGCGAAGGGAGCAGAAGCAGAAAATCAGCCCTCTCCGGAAAGAAGAGGGCTGTAAACGAAGAAAAGAGCTTACTTAACCGGCATGCCTGGCTGTGCGCCACTGTCCACCGAGAGCACGAACAGATCGCTGCCGCCCGGGCCGGCTGAGAGCACCATACCTTCCGATACGCCAAAGCGCATCTTACGCGGCGCCAGATTGGCCACGATAATGGTCATCTTGCCCACCAGCACGGAAGGATCGGGGTAAGCCGCACGAATGCCGGAGAAGATCTGACGCTTCTCACCGCCGAGATCGAGCTGCAGGCGCAGCAGCTTGTCTGAACCGTCAACCAGCTCCGCCTGCTCAATCAGCGCCACGCGCATATCGACTTTGGCGAAATCATCAATGGTGATGGTGTCGCCAATCGGCGCGTCAGCGAGCGGGCCGCTTACGGCAGGTTGACTGGCTGCCGCCGCATCCTCTTTCGATGCCGCAATCAGCGCTTCCACTTTTGCCATCTCAATGCGGCCGTAGAGCGCTTTGAACGGTGCCACGCTGTGGTTCAGCAGCGGCTGTGCGATGCCATCCCAGCTCAGTTCGCTCTGCAGAAACGCCTCAGCACGTTCGCTCAGCGACGGCAGTACCGGCTTCAGCCAGGTCATCAGCACGCGGAACAGGTTGATGCCCATTGAGCAGATCGCCTGCAGGTCAGCGTCGCGGCCTTCCTGTTTCGCCACCACCCACGGTGCCTGCTCATCAACATAGCGGTTTGCCAGATCGGCCAGCGTCATGATTTCACGAATGGCGCGGTTATATTCACGGTTCGCCCACGCTTCGCCAATCTTCTCTGACGCCGCCACAAAGGTCTGATAAAGCGCCGGATCGGCGAGTTCAGCAGCCAGTTCACCGTTAAAGCGTTTGGTGATAAAACCGGCGTTGCGCGAGGCAAGGTTAACCACTTTGTTCACGATGTCAGCGTTAACGCGCTGCACAAAATCTTCCAGATTCAGGTCGATGTCATCAATGCGCGAAGAGAGCTTGGCCGCGTAGTAATAGCGCAGGCTGTCGGCATCGAGATGCTGCAGCCAGGTGCTGGCTTTGATAAAGGTGCCGCGCGATTTTGACATTTTCGCGCCGTTTACCGTGACATAGCCATGTACAAACAGATTGGTCGGCTTGCGGAAACCGCTGCCTTCCAGCATGGCTGGCCAGAACAGGCTGTGGAAATAGACGATATCTTTACCGATAAAGTGGTAGAGCTCGGTCGCGGAATCTTTCTGCCAGAATTCGCTGAAGTCGATATCACCGCGCTTATCGCACAGGTTCTTAAACGAGCCCATGTACCCGATTGGCGCATCAAGCCAGACGTAGAAATATTTGCCCGGCGCGTCCGGGATCTCGAAGCCAAAGTAGGGCGCATCGCGGGAGATATCCCACTGCTGCAGTCCCGACTCAAACCACTCCTGCATCTTGTTGGCAACCTGCTCCTGCAGCGCACCGGAGCGGGTCCACGCCTGCAGCATCTCGCTGAACGACGGCAGATCGAAGAAGAAGTGCTCGGAGTCACGCAGTTCCGGCGTTGCGCCTGATACGACTGATTTAGGCTCAATCAGCTCCGTCGGGCTGTAGGTGGCGCTGCACACTTCGCAGTTATCGCCATACTGATCGGCTGCTTTACATTTCGGGCAGATGCCCTTCACAAAACGATCGGGCAGGAACATCCCTTTTTCCGGATCGTAGAGCTGTGAAATGGTGCGCTTTTTGATAAAGCCATTTTCATTCAGGCGCGTGTAGATCAGCTCAGCCAGCTGACGATTCTCATCGGCATGCGTTGAGTGATAGTTGTCATAGCTGATATTAAAACCGGCGAAGTCAGTTTCATGCTCCTGCTTCATATCGGCGATCATCTGCTCCGGGGTGATGCCCAGCTGCTGCGCTTTCAGCATAATCGGCGTGCCGTGGGCATCGTCTGCGCAGATGAAGTAAACCTGATTGCCACGCATTCGCTGGTAACGGACCCATACATCAGCCTGGATGTGTTCCAGCATGTGACCAAGATGGATAGAGCCGTTTGCGTACGGCAGGGCGCACGTTACCAGTAATTTTTTAGCGACTTGAGTCATGATTTGCGTAGCTTTCCGTTAATAAAAAATCGGGGGTTAGATGGTAACCGAAGCACCCTCCGGCGTAAACACAGGAGGCGCGTCGCGCTCTTTTCCGCGCGGCTCTGATATGATTGACCTTATACCGCTACATTCTGGCGTCATGATGAAATAAGGAGAGGGGATGAGCACACAATCCCGGGATTATCATTCACCTGAAGCGTTGCGTGCCGCGGTCAGCGGCGTGCTGAGCGCGTTTACGCACCCCACGCTGCAGCAGAATCTCACCACGCTGAAAGCGCTGCGGCACGTCGCGCTGCTGGATGAAAAACTGCATATTGAGCTGGTTATGCCGTTTGTCTGGCACAGCGCATTTGAGGATCTCAAAGCGCAGGTCAGCGCGGAGCTGCTGCGTCTGACGCAGGCACGCGCTATCGACTGGCGTCTGCGTCACGATATCGCCACGCTGAAGCGGGTAAAAAATCAGCCGGGCGTGAACGGCGTGAAAAATATTATTGCGGTCAGCTCCGGCAAAGGCGGCGTTGGCAAGTCGAGCACGGCGGTCAACATGGCGCTGGCGCTGGCGGCGGAAGGGGCGCGCGTGGGCCTGCTGGATGCAGATATCTATGGTCCCTCTATCCCGAACATGCTGGGAACGGAAGCGGAGCGTCCGACGTCGCCTGACGGCACGCACATGGCCCCGATTATGGCGCACGGGCTTGCCACCAACTCCATTGGCTATCTGGTCACGGACGATAACGCTATGGTGTGGCGTGGACCGATGGCGAGCAAGGCGCTGCTGCAGCTGCTCAACGAGACGCTGTGGCCCGATCTCGACTATCTGGTGCTCGATATGCCGCCCGGCACCGGGGATATACAGCTGACGCTGGCGCAGAGCGTACCGGTCACCGGCGCCGTAGTGGTAACTACGCCGCAGGATATTGCGCTGCTGGATGCGCGCAAAGGCATTGTGATGTTTGAAAAAGTGGCGGTGCCGGTGCTGGGGGTGGTGGAGAACATGAGCATGCATATCTGCAGTGAATGTGGCCATCACGAGCCAATCTTCGGTACCGGCGGGGCTGAGCGGCTGGTGCAGGATTACCACACCCGCCTGCTGGCACAGCTGCCGCTGCATATTCATCTGCGGGAAGACCTGGATGACGGAACGCCTACGGTGATCCGCCGGCCAGAGAGCGGGTTTACCGCGCTCTATCGCCAGCTGGCGGGGCGCGTAGCCGCTCAGCTCTACTGGCAGGGCGAGATTATCCCGGGCGACATCGCCTTCCGGGCGGTGTAGCTTACGCTGTTTCGCTGGCGCGTCCCGCCAGCGGATAATGCATCAGCACATAGGTACCCTGTTCGCCTTCACCGCTGGCGACACGTTGCCAGCCGTGATGCTGGTAGAACGCCAGCGCGGCCCGGTTCTCTGCCAGACATTTCAGCGCGCCGGTTGAGGTAAAGCGTGCCGTAACCTGCTGCAGCAGCGCGCTGCCCACCCCCTGAGCCTGATGCGCCGGGTCAACGTAAAGGCTGTGCAGAAAATTATCGTTGTCCAGAATACCGGCAAAACCCGCGCGTTCGCCGTTTATCTCCGCTACCAGCACCGTTTCGCCCAGGATCACCGCATCAAAATCTTCCAGCTGCCAGTCATCACCGTTGAGCCATGTCCAGCTGTGCCGGCGCGCGGCGAGAAACAGCGTGCGCAGAAACGGACGGTCGCTCTCCTGAAAAGGTCGGATATTCACGTGCGGGGTCTCCTGAATCGCAAGCATCGCTTATGGCACGCGGTCATACGCACCAGCCTGTAAAAAAAATAGCAGTTTTGCCGCATTCTGAGAAAGCCTGTTATCGCCGCCGCTTTTCTGTGTAGAATGCCGCGGCAAGCCGCACCGGATCTGGTCTCGCTGCATTGATAGCTTTTGTTTATCTGAGTGATAACGTCTGCGTATTAGCACCTGGCCCGAAAAAACTGTAGCCTGCATCACATCTTTTTAACGGAGGTCACTATGTCAATCATTAACACCAAAATTAAACCGTTCAAAAACGCAGCGTTCAAAAACGGCGAATTCATCGACGTAACCGAGAAAGACGTTGAAGGTAAATGGAGTGTTTTCTTCTTCTACCCGGCTGACTTCACCTTCGTATGCCCGACTGAACTGGGTGACGTTGCAGACCACTACGAAGAGTTCCAGAAACTGGGCGTAGATATCTACTCTGTTTCTACTGACACGCACTTTACCCACAAAGCCTGGCACGGTTCTTCCGAGACCATCGGCAAAATCCAGTATGCCATGCTCGGCGATCCAACCGGCGCGCTGACCCGCAACTTTGAAATCATGCGTGAAGCAGAAGGTCTGGCCGATCGCGGTACCTTCATCGTTGACCCGGAAGGCATCATCCAGGCGATCGAAATCACCGCTGAAGGTATTGGCCGTGACGCATCTGACCTGCTGCGCAAAGTGAAAGCCGCCCAGTACGTGGCCTCTCACCCAGGCGAAGTCTGCCCGGCTAAATGGAAAGAAGGCGACGCCACGCTGGCTCCGTCACTGGACCTGGTTGGTAAAATCTAAGTTACCTGACACCATTCGGTCTCTTTTTTATCGGGTGCTGCGGCACCCGATTTTCTTCACAGGAACTCACTATGCTCGACACCAATTTAAAAACCCAGCTTAAGGCTTACCTTGAGAAACTAACGAAACCGGTTGAGTTGATTGCTACCCTGGATGAGGGCGCTAAATCTGCAGAGATCCGTACGCTGTTAGCAGACATTGCTGCGCTCTCTGACAAAGTCAGCTTCCGTGAAGAGAACGATCGTCCGGTCCGCAAGCCATCGTTTCTGATTACCAACCCAGGCAGCCAGAGCGGTCCGCGCTTTGCCGGTTCGCCAATGGGCCATGAATTTACGTCACTGGTGCTGGCCCTGCTCCAGACCGGTGGACATCCCTCTAAAGAGGCGCAAAGCCTGCTGGATCAGGTTATTTCACTCGATACCGATCTGCACTTTGAAACGTACTATTCGCTCTCCTGCCACAACTGCCCGGACGTGGTGCAGGCGCTGAACCTGATGGCGGTGCTTAACCCGCGTATCAGCCACACCGCCATCGATGGCGGCGTGTTCCAGCATGAAATCACCGAGCGCAACGTCATGGGCGTGCCGGCTGTCTACCTTAACGGCAAAGAGTTTGGTCAGGGCCGCATGAGCCTGGCTGAAATCGTCGGAAAAGTAGATACCAACGCTGATAAGCGTGCGGCAGAGGAGCTGAACAAGCGTGACGCTTATGAAGTCCTGATCATCGGCAGTGGTCCGGCAGGCGCCGCGGCCGCTATCTACTCCGCGCGTAAAGGTATTCGCACCGGTCTGATGGGCGAGCGTTTTGGCGGCCAGGTACTGGATACAGTAGATATTGAAAACTACATCTCTGTACCCAAAACAGAAGGTGCGAAGCTGGCGGGTTCACTGCGCGCGCACGTCGATGATTACGCGGTGGATGTGATTGACACGCAGAGCGCGATTAAACTGATCCCGGCCGCGCAGGAAGGGGGATTGCACGCTATTGAAACCGCTTCCGGCGCGGTGCTGAAATCACGCAGCATCATCATCGCCACCGGCGCGCGCTGGCGCAACATGGGCGTACCGGGCGAAGATCAGTATCGTACCAAAGGGGTAACCTACTGTCCGCACTGCGACGGCCCGCTGTTTAAAGGCAAGCGCACCGCGGTCATTGGCGGCGGTAACTCCGGCGTGGAAGCGGCCATCGACCTGGCCGGTATCGTTGAGCACGTTACGCTGCTGGAATTTGCCGGTGAGATGCGTGCCGACAAAGTGCTGCAGGATAAACTGCGCAGCCTGAAAAATGTCGACGTGATCCTCAACGCCCAGACTACCGAAGTCAAAGGCGACGGCAGCAAAGTCACCGGCCTGGCGTATCTGGATCGCACCACGCAGACCACGCACGAGCTGGCGCTGAGCGGCATCTTTGTACAGATTGGTCTGCTGCCTAATACCGGCTTCCTTGAAGGCGCGGTAGAGCGTAACCGCATGGGTGAAGTGATCATCGATGCGAAGTGCGAAACCAGCCTGAAAGGCGTGTTTGCCGCCGGCGACTGCACCACGGTGCCCTATAAGCAGATTATCATCGCCAGCGGCGAGGGCGCTAAAGCGTCACTCAGCGCCTTTGATTATCTGATCCGCACCCAGCCGGCACAGTAAATTCAATTCTGTTATCCGGCCTGCGCCCCGCACCTTGCTGCGGGGCTTTTTTTTGCCGTTAATCAGCCAAGCCAGCGGCGTGCTTCGCTATCGCTGAGGTCGCGGTAGTAAAGCTTGTGCAGCCGCGCGCCACAGCCGCGACAGCGTGCGGTGATACAGGTGGCCAGGCAGTAACGTCCGGCAGGGTTCAGAACGCCGGGGCGGCTGATTGTAATCTGATGCCAGCGGTGAGCATGCGGAATAAGATGGCGCAGCAGGTTCATCATGGTGATATCCGGCAGGGTGGTCCGGCAGCAGATTAAGCACGCAGCAGCGTTATCGCGGCTTGCGCTGTATCAATAAACCGGTCACCCCAGCGGTCTGTCTGCCTCTGCAACCGCGCAGATCAATGTTTCTGCTCTCTGTGGCTTGCTTCCGGCGATCGCTTCCCCTAAGCTGCCGGTGTGTCGTAACAGACACCATGACTCGGGGTGCCCTTCTTTGTGAAGGCTGAGAAATACCCGTATTACCTGATCTGGATAATGCCAGCGTAGGGAAGTCAGATGCCTGCGCGCATTCGCCTTCCTGTACGCCTGACAGGAGCGCTATGATGACCCACCCTTTCTCTGCTTTGCCGCGCGGCTTGCCCCGTATAAATGCCCTGACCATTGCCGGCACCGATCCCAGCGGCGGCGCGGGGATTCAGGCCGATCTCAAAACCTTTTCTGCACTCAGCGCCTACGGCACCAGCGTCATTACCGCACTGGTGGCACAAAATACCTGCGGCGTGCAGTCGGTCTGTTATCTTTCCCCGGCGTTTGTCGCCGCACAGCTCGATTCGGTCCTGAGCGATATCCGTATCGATACGGCGAAAATCGGCATGCTGGCCGGGAGCGATATTGTGGAGGTCGTAGCGGAAAAACTGGCGCGTGCGCGGCTGCCGTTTGTGGTGCTGGATACGGTCATGATTGCCAAAAGCGGCGATGCGCTGCTGGCACCCGAGGCGGTGGCAGCGATGCGTGAGCGGCTGCTGCCGCAGGTTTCACTGATCACGCCTAATCTGCCGGAAGCGGCGGCGCTGCTGGAAACGGCACCTGCCCGGGATGAGCGCGCCATGCTGCAGCAGGGGGAGGGACTGCTGGATCTCGGCTGTGCAGCGGTGCTGATGAAAGGCGGCCATCTGGAGGATGCAGAGAGCCCTGACTGGCTGATCACCCGCAGCGGCCGCACCCGTTTTACGGCGCCGCGCGTGGCGACGCGTCATACCCACGGCACCGGCTGTACACTGTCGGCAGCGCTGGCGGCGCTGCGACCACGGCATGAGAGCTGGGCTGATACAGTGGCAGCGGCAAAAGGCTGGCTGCAGCAGGCGCTGCTGCAGGCCGATTCACTGGAGGCAGGAAAGGGCATCGGGCCGGTGCATCATTTTCATCACTGGTGGTAGGACGCAGGCGGATAGTACGCAGGCATAAAAAAAGCAGCCTTACAGGCTGCTCTTTTTAAGAATCTGGCTCCTCTGACTGGACTCGAACCAGTGACATACGGATTAACAGTCCGCCGTTCTACCGACTGAACTACAGAGGAATTGTGTGGAACGGGGCGCATAATATCGGGCAGCCTGCTGCGTGTCAAAGCCCTTTTGCAAAATTTTCACCGACTGCTGAATAAACCGCCACTGCCTGACACAATGTGAGGAATATCACCAAAGTACTGCAACCTTACAGCGGTAATTGCTGGTTTTGTCGTGTGCCCCACATCAATGATCACAGATATTTCATTTCGCCATTGTGGCGCCGAAATATGAAACATATATTCCGCGAAACCTTCTCTACTTTTCACGGGTGCAGCATGAACAGAGTCAGAATCGGAATGATTGGCAGCGGATATATCGGGCGGTGTCACGCTATCGCCTATGCGCAGGCACCCACGGTATTTGCCCTGAAGGGGGAGATCGTGCGTGAGATGCTGGCTGAAGTAAACCCGGCCCTGGCGGCAAAGCAGGCCGCCACGTTTGGCTTTGCCCGTTCCACCGGCGACTGGCGCGAGCTGGTCAGCGATCCGCAGATCGATGTCGTGGATATCTGCGCGCCCAACTTCCTGCATAAAGAGATGGCGCTGGAGGCGATTCGCCACGGCAAACATGTCTACTCGGAAAAACCGCTGTCGCTGAGCGTAGCGGATGCAGAGGAGATGGTACAGGCCGCAGAGCGGGCAGGTGTAAAAACGCTGGTGGGCTTTAACTACATGAAAAACCCGACCAGCCAGCTGGCGCGGGAAATCATTGCGCGCGGCGAGATTGGTGACGTGGTGCATTTTTACGGCACCCATAACGAAGATTATCTCGCCAGCCCGCAGACGCCGCTGGACTGGCACTGTCAGCAAAAACTGGCGGGGCTGGGCGCGCTGGGCGATCTGGCAGCGCACATCGTCAATATGGCGCACTATCTGGTGGGCGACATCGAGGAAGTCAGCGGTGACATGATGACGGTTATCACGCAGCGGCCCGACCCTAAAGATCCTGCGCGTCTGCTGCCGGTAGAGAATGAAGATCAGGCCAGCGCGCTGCTGCGCTTCAGAAATGGCGCGCACGGGGTTATTGAGACCTCACGCATCGCCTGCGGCAGCAAAATGGGGCTGACCTACGTAGTGACCGGCACCCGGGGCACGCTGCGTTATACCCAGGAGCGCATGGCGGAGCTGGAGCTTTATCTCCACGATGAGCCTGCCGGGCGGCAGGGCTTTAAAACGCTGCTCACCGGGCCGGCGCATCCGGACTACGCCAGCTTCTGCGTCTCTGCCGGACACGGTATCGGTTTTAACGACCAGAAAACCGTGGAGATCCGCGACCTGATCAACGGCATCGCGGCGGGCGATCGTATGTGGCCGGACTTTGCCGAAGGGTTACAGGTACAAAAGGTGCTGGAAGCCATCGCAGTTTCGGCGGCTGAGCGGCGCTGGATGAAGGTGTGATGCGGAGGGTTAAGCCAGTCGCCCTGACTGCAGAGCGGCTTTTGAGGAGGTCGCCGGGTGTGGCGACCCTGCAAGTCACAGGGTGCGCATTGATGCGCCCCTGATGTTACGCACGCCCGTTGTTACGCCAGAAGCGCACACTGTGGCGGCAGGCGACAGCTGATTGCCCCCGGCAGCACGTCAATGGTGAATTCACTGCCGCTCAGCGGTTCACCGTCCAGATTAAACGTCATCTCATGCGGCGAGCGAATGGTCAGGGAGTCGAGCTGAGCCGACACAATATTAGGGTTCTCATCATCGCGCGTCAGCGAATGGAACAGCGTTGGCAGCAGCTCCTGCGCGGTCACGATGCTGAGGTTAAGCTGACCATCGTTGATCAGCGCATCCGGGCAGAGGCGCTGTCCGCCACCCGCCTGGCGACCATTGCCGATACCGATAACCAGCGCGTCCCCCTGCCAGCTGAAACCGGGCCCGCTGATTTCACAGCTGTCAGGTTTTAGCGCGTCCACGCGCATCAAACCGTGGATAAAGTAAGAGACGCCTCCCAGCGCGGATTTCAGCTTCTCCGGCGTTTCGGTGGTGATGCGCGTACCAAAGCCGCCGGTCGCCATATTGATAAAATAGCGGTCGCCATTGACCCGTGCCAGATCGATAGCGGTGGCTTTACCCACTACGGCAAGGCGCAGCGCCGGCTCCATTTCAGCCGGAATACCCACGCTGGTGGCAAAATCGTTGGCGGTGCCCAGCGGCAGAATACCGAGCACCGGACGCGAGGCGTCGGGCACGGCAGCCAGCGCCGTGGCAATCTCATTAATGGTGCCGTCGCCGCCACCTGCGATAACGGTTTCCGCCTGCAGAGCAACCGCTTCCTGTACATAGCGATCGCCATCACCCTTTTCCCAGGTGACGCGCACGGCCAGATTAAAGCCCTCTTCGCGCAGCGTATTAACGGCCGCGCGCAGATCCTCATTGCCGGCGCCTTTTCCATTCAGGATCAGCAGCGTGAGCGGTGTAGTGTGCATCTTCAGTTCCTTGAAACGTGAGACAGGGATGTGGTTATAGCATAGCTGCGGCGGGAACTTTATCGGCAGGCGCTGAAAAAAGAAAACCCGCGCGGGGGAGCCGGGCGGGTAAATGAGGTGGTTCCTGGTCGTGCATGCTGGATATTGTTACTCATTAGCAGCAGGCGCGATTCTAAAGCGCGGCGTTGCGACCGTCTGTGATCCTGTTCTAACTTCGCCGCCTTTTTTTCATTTTGTGCGATTTTTGCCGTGCGGATCGCTGGTGGTGTTGCCTTCAGGGAGATTGCGCAGCAGCAGTGCAAAGGTGAGATCCACTTCTGCCGGCACCGGGATCCAGACCCGATGGCCGTCGCCGGGTGCAACGCCGATCGCTTCAGCGCGATCGTTTTGCATTGCCTCCAGCGTGCAGGTCAGGTTGCCCTGCGGCGTCATGATCTCCACCGCATCGCCCTGCAGGAATTTGTTTTTCACCGCAATCTGCGCCCAGTCACCGCGCCGCTCGCCGGTAAACTCGCCCACAAACTGCTGGCGCTCAGAAACGGAAAAACCCTGCTCATAATTCTGGTAGCTGTCATGGGTGTGGCGGCGCAGAAAGCCTTCGGTATAACCCCGATGCGCCAGACCTTCCAGCGTGGCGAGCAAAGAAGTATCAAAGGGTTTACCCGCTGCGGCGTCATCGATGGCGCGGCGATAGACCTGCGCGGTCCGCGCACAGTAGTAGAATGATTTGGTGCGTCCTTCAATTTTCAGCGAGTGGATGCCCATCGCGCTCAGCCGCTCCACGTGCGCCACCGCACGCAAATCCTTTGAGTTCATGATGTAGGTGCCGTGCTCATCTTCAAAGGCGCTCATTACCTCGCCGGGCTTCATTTTCTCTTCCAGCAGAAACAGCCGGTCGGTTGGTGCGTTGTGGCCGGGCACGGGAGCCTGCTGTCCGGACGGCTCATGCATGCCGGTAATATTGCCGACCTCATCCTGCTGACCTTCGGAGACCTTATACGACCAGCGGCAGGCGTTGGTACAGGTGCCCTGGTTTGGATCGCGTTTGTTGAGATAGCCAGAGAGCAGGCAGCGGCCGGAGTAGGCCATGCAGAGCGCGCCGTGAACAAAGATCTCCAGTTCCATCTCTGGCACCTGCGTGCGGATCTCCGCAATCTCCTCCAGCGAAAGCTCGCGTGACAGAATGACGCGCGTCAGCCCCATCTGCTGCCAGAATTTCACCGTGGCCCAGTTGACGGCGTTGGCCTGCACGGAAAGGTGGATGGAGATGGCCGGAAACGCCTCGCGCACCAGCATAATCAGCCCCGGATCGGACATAATCAGCGCATCCGGCTGCATTGCCACCACCGGTGTGAGGTCGCGAATAAACGTTTTCAGTTTGGCGTTATGCGGCGCGATATTAACCACCACATAGAATTTTTTACCCAGCGCGTGCGCTTCAGCGATCCCCTGCGCCAGATTGTCATGTGTGAATTCGTTGTTGCGTACGCGCAGACTGTAGCGCGGCTGGCCGGCATAAACGGCATCAGCGCCGTAGGCAAAGGCGTAACGCATATTTTTCAGCGTTCCCGCCGGGGAGAGCAGTTCAGGTTTAAACATGGAAGACTCACTGATGTCAGGTCAGCTGGCCATCGCGGATGGCCGCAGCAGAAGCCGCAGCGTGCGGCTCTGCAAAAGAGGCGGGAATTGTAGGCAGGGTGCGGAGTGAAGTAAATTGATCGGGATCAATAACAGGCTATGCCAGCCGGCACATATCCGCCTCCCAGCGATAGCCGATACCATATACCGCACGAATAAACGGCTGATCGGCATCCAGCGCCTCAAGCTTGCGGCGCAGGTTTTTGATATGGCTGTCAATAGTACGGTCGGTCACTACACGGTAATCATCATAAAGCTGATTCAGCAGCTGCTCGCGGGAAAACACTTTGCCGGGTTCCAGCGACAGCGTTTTCAGAAGGCGGAACTCCGCCGGCGTCAGCTCCAGCGGAGCGGCACGCCAGCTGGCCTGAAAGCGACCTTCGTCAATCATCAGCAGCGACGCCTGCTGCGTCTCTTCCGGCGATTTACGCACGCGGCGCAGAATGGTTTTCACGCGCGCCACCACTTCGCGCGGGCTGAACGGCTTGCAGATATAGTCATCCGCGCCGGTCTCCAGCCCCAGCAGGCGGTCAATCTCTTCGGTGCGGGCGGTGACCATAATAATTGGCAGGTCGGAGCTGCGGCGTATTTCGCGGCACAACGTCATACCGTCGCAGCCCGGCAGCATCAGGTCGAGCAGCAACAGCGCGGGCGTAGTGTGCTGCAGCCAGGCCTGCACTTCGCCGCCACTGGCAATATGATGCGTGCGATAGTTCGACGCCTGCAGATAATCGATCATCAGCTGCGCCAGCTTGGGTTCATCTTCAACAACAAGAATTAGTGGATCGCTATTTTCCGGGCTCATACGGGCTTTCTACTGGGGAACATAGGGCAAGTTTAGCCTGATTTGTACGCCACCTAAATCAGAGTGCTCTGCAGAAATCGTACCGCCGTGCGCCTCGACGATATTTTTACAGATAGCCAGCCCCAGACCGGAGCCTCCACTGGCGCGATTGCGGGAATTTTCCGCACGGAAAAAGCGCTCGAACAGCTGCGTGCGCTGCGCCGCCGCTACGCCGGGTGCGCTGTCATCAATACAGAGCAGCCACCGATCCTCCTGCTGCCGCATGGTAATGCGGACGTCGCCGCCGGGATGGGTGTAGCGCAGGCTGTTTTCCAGCAGGTTCGTAAACAACTGCATCAGCCGGTCAGGATCGCCAAAGCTGCTGGCTTCTGCAGGCAGCTGCAGCTGCAGCGTCAGATGGTGCGTGCGATAGCGTCCGGCAAAGCTGCCGGCGATCACTTCCAGCAGGTTAACCAGATCCAGCGGCTGTTTGCGGTAGGCAAGGGCACCCGCATCGGAGAGCGACAGCTGATGCAGGTCATCCACCAGCTTGGTCAGTACCACCACCTCGCTCTGCAGCGAACTTATCGCCTCAGGCGTGACCTGCCGCACGCCATCCTGTATCGCCTCCAGCTCGCCACGCAGGATCGCCAGCGGCGTGCGCAGCTCATGGGAGATATCCGCCATGAACGCGCGGCGATTACTCTCATTTTTTTCCAGCGACTGCGCCAGCTGATTAAAGTCGCGCGCCAGCTGACCAATTTCATCACCGCTATCAACCTTAACCCGGGTAGCAAATTTACCCGCTGCCAGCTGATGCGTGCCCTCTACCAGCCGTTTGACCGGCGCCAGCAGGCCGCGTGCCAGCAGCCAGGTCACCAGCGCCGCCAGCAGGGTAGAGAGCGTGACGATCATCCAGTTGGTCTGGCGCTGCTGCCGGTCAAAATTGATATCGGTGCTGCGCGTCAGGTTTTCCGCCGGCGAGGCAATCACCCAGCCGACAATTTTACCGGTGCTGGTGGTGATGTTACGCCGGGTTCCTTTTGGCGGAATTGGTGCGCGCGGGCCTGACAGCACCTTATATTGCTGATCGATGATCCAGAACTGTGTGCGCCAGCCGTGCGGCGGCAGCGGATTGTGGCTGCCAGGGTTCTGCTCCAGCGAGCGCAGAATGGTGAAGATAAGCCGATCGTTCTGGCGCAGGAAATCCCAGCTGCCGTGCTGCTCATACTGATCCGCCAGCGCATCACTCAGCAGCGTCAGCCGCTGTTCGTTGCCCTTTTTAATGTAATCAACAAAGCCATGCTCAAAGCTGAGCCGTACTCCCCAGTGCATAGTAATAATGACCAGCATGCAGGTGCCAAAAATCGCCATAAAGAGTTTGGCGCCGATGCCGGGCCGGAAACGCGCAATCACTTATTGCTCCTGGTTCTGAGATCAACATTTTTACTGAGGGCTTCCGGTACCCGCCAGAACACCAGCGCCGGCAGGGCGATCACCACCACCATACAGAGCCAGGTCCAGGCAAAGGTCTGCTGCGCCATGTCGCTGCCGGCAGCGGCCTGGTGGCCAAACGCGCCAAGCAGCAGACCGGCGAGCGTGACGCCGATACTCATCGACAATTGCATGATCATCGACAGCAAGCTGTTCCCACCGGAGGCGAGATCGTCCGGCAGATCTTTCAGCGTCAGGGTATTCATGGCGGAAAAACGCAGGGCATTGACCATGCCGAGCAGCAGCAATACCAGCGGCAGGAGCCAGATCCAGCCGGCCAGCGCCACCACGGCAAACAGCGCTACGACCCCTGCCAGCGCCAGCGTGCTGCTGACCAGTACGCGGCGGTAGCCAAACAGATTCACGATGCGCACCACCACACGCTTGATGCCCATATTTCCCAGCACCATCGGGATCATCATCAGCCCGGCGTGAAACGGCGTGAAGCCAAGACCTACCTGCAGAAACACCGGCGTCATAAACGGCAGCATGCCGCTGCCGATGCGCCCGGTAAAGCTGCCGAGCAGACCAATCGAATAGAGACGGTTATCAAACAGCCGCAGGCTGAACAGCGCGTTGTCATTATGGCGGCCGTGCATCAGATAGAACAGCAGCGACAGTACACCGGTGAGGATCAGGAGACCGGGCAGCAGTGCGCCGCTGCCGCCGCCATCCAGCGCCAGCGTCAGCGCCGCCATGCCAGCCGCCAGCAGCAGAAAGCCGGCAAAGTCAAACCGGCGCGTCTGCATGGTGTAGTTAGGCATCAGCATCAGCGTGGCGATAGCACCAATAATCCCGACCGGGATATTGATGAGAAAAATCCAGTGCCAGCTGGCGTATTCAACCAGTACGCCGCCGAGTGCCGGACCGAGCAGCGGGCCAATCTGACCCGGCAGGGTGACAAAGGTCATGGCGGACATATATTGCTCGCGCGGCACAATTTTCATGACCGTTAAGCGGCCCACCG
Organism: Pantoea sp. SIMBA_079; assembly: GCF_046940275.1. Taxonomy (NCBI): domain Bacteria; kingdom Pseudomonadati; phylum Pseudomonadota; class Gammaproteobacteria; order Enterobacterales; family Erwiniaceae; genus Pantoea; species Pantoea sp. SIMBA_079. Next base: position 199,608 of record NZ_JAWRYR010000001.1, read on the forward strand.
GCACCATCATTGCGCCGCCGATGCCCTGCACCACGCGCGCCAGGACCAGCTGGTTAAGCGTGGCAGCCAGCGCACAAAACAGCGATCCGACGCTGAACAGCACAATCGCGCTGAAAAAGATGTTACGCACGCCAAAGCGATCAGCCAGCCAGCCGCTCAGCGGCAGCATCACCGCAACCGTCAGAACGTAAGAAACGATGACGGAATGCATATGCAGCGGGCTGACGCCGAGATCCTGTGCCATAGAGGGCAGCGCAGTGTTGACAATGGTGGTATCCAGCGTCTGCATAAAGAAGCCAAACGCCACAATCCAGAGCTGCCAGCGTACCGTGGTGGCAGGTGTATTCATCTTCTCTCCTCCAGCGTAAAGGCGCGTTTGTTTACCCCGGGGCGCATTAATGCGCCCCCGCAGGGGCGCCATTAATGGCGCCCTGGTTTCGTGTGCGCTGTTTGCCCGGGGCGCATTAATGCGCCCCCTACGGAAACCAGTTGGCATGTTCCCGTAGGGGCGCCATTAATGGCGCCCTTGTTTCGTGCGCGTTGATTGCCCGGGGCGCATTAATGCCGAAATCGTCCGCGTAGGGGCGCCATTAATGGCGCCCTGGATTCATGTGCGTTCGGTTGCCAGGGGCGCATAAATGCGCCCCCTACGGCATCCGGGTGGCTGCCGGCTCCGTAACTGCTCTGCGGCGGCGTAATTTATCCATCAGCAGATAGATCACCGGCGTGGTGTAGAGCGTCAGCAGCTGGCTTACCACCAGGCCACCGGCGATGGTGATGCCCAGCGGTTGCCGCAGCTCGGCCCCGTCGCCGCTGGTCAGCACCAGCGGCAGCGCACCAAACAGCGCGGCCAGCGTGGTCATCAGAATCGGACGAAAACGCAGCTGACACGCCTGAAAAATCGCTTCACGCGGACTCAGCTGCTGCCGGCGTTCCGCCTCCAGCGCAAAATCGACCATCATGATGGCGTTCTTTTTCACAATGCCTATCAGCAGCAAAATACCAATCAGCGCAATCAGGCTGAACGGCGTATCAAACAGCTTCAGCGCCAGCAGCGCGCCGGTTCCGGCCGACGGCAGCGTCGACAGAATCGTCAGCGGGTGTACATAGCTCTCATACAGAATACCCAGCACGATATAGACCGCCGCAATGGCCGCCAGCATCAGCCACAGCTGGCTGGACTGCGACTGCTGAAACACCTGCGCGGTACCGGCAAAGCTGCCGCGCACGCTGGAGGGCACCCCCAGAGCCGTCATGGTGCGATCGATCGCCGCAGAGGCCTGCGACAGTGAAACGCCTTCCGGCAAATTAAACGAAATGGTTGTCGCCGCAGAAAGCCCCTCATGGTTGACGGACAGCGGTGCGTTAGCGGGCTGCCATCGGGCAAAGCCGCTCAGCGGGATCGCTTTACCGTCGCTGCTGACCACAAACATCTGGTCGAGCGCGCTGATATCCTGGGTATAGCGCGGATCCACCTCCATCACCACTTTATACTGATTCAGCGGCTGATAGATGGTTGAGATCTGGCGCTGGCCAAAGGCGTTGTTCAGCAGATCATTGGCGGCTGAAACGTCTATGCCCAGGCGCGCCATGCTTTCGCGATCGTAGGTGATGGCCATTTCGCTGCCTTTATCCTGCTGATCGGAGTTAACATCAGCGAGCTGCGGCAGGGCAGAGAAGGCTTTGCGAATTTTGGGTTCCCATTCACGCAAGTCGGCGAGGTTATCCGACAGCAGGCTGTACTGATAGCTGGCGTTCGACTCCCGCCCGCCGACGCGAATATCCTGCACGGCGTTCAGATAGAGGCTGGCACCCGGCTCTTTGGCCAGTTTAGTACGCAGACGGGCGATCACCTGCTGGGCGCTTTCGCTGCGCTCAGTGAGGGGTTTCAGCGCGATAAACATCAGGCCGCTGTTGGTGCCCAGACCGCCGATAAAGCCGGTGACATTATCCACCGCCGGATCCATTTTGATGATATTCATAAAATCTTCCAGCTTACCGCGCATCGCCTGAAATGAGATGCTCTGATCGGCAGACAAAAAGCCGCTCAGACGACCGGTATCCTGCTCCGGCATAAAGGTTTTGGGAATGGTAATAAACAGCCAGACGGTCATCGCTACCGTGCCGCCGAGCAGCAGCAGCACCCAGATAGCGTGTTGCAGCACCCGGCGCAGCGAGCGCGCATAGCCGTCCTGCGTCCGCTGCAGCAGCCGGCTGAACAGCCCCGGGGCAGCCCGCTGCGCCGGTTGCGGCTTCAGCAGATATGCGCACATCATCGGCGTCAGCGTGACGGAGATAAAGAGCGAGATCAGGATCGCCACCGACAGCGTAATGGCAAACTCCGAAAAGAAGCGTCCGATAATGCCGCCAATCATCAGCAGCGGCAAAAACACCGCAATCAGGGACAGGCTCATCGACAGCACGGTGAAGCCGACTTCACGGACGCCGGTCAGCGCCGCCTGCAGCGGCTTCATGCCAGCCTCCACGTGTCGGGCAATATTCTCCAGCACCACAATCGCATCATCCACCACAAACCCGGTGGCGATAGTCAGCGCCATCAGCGACAGGTTGTTAAGACTGAAGCCGCACAGATACATAGCAGCAAAGGTGCCAATCAGTGAGACCGGCACCGCTGCGGCAGGAATAAGCGTGGCCCGGCCGTCGCGCAGGAACAGAAACACCACCAGAATCACCAGCACCACGGCAATCACCAGCGACTGCTCCACTTCATGCAGCGAGGCGCGAATCGTTGGCGAGCGATCCTGCGCAATCTGCAGATCGATCGCCGCCGGGATGAAATCGTGCAGCACCGGCAGTTCAGCGCGAATGCGATCCACGGTATCGATGATATTGGCGTCCGGCGACTTCCGGATCACCAGCAGCACCGCTGGCTTGCCGTTGGTCAGTCCGGCGTTGCGCACATCCTGCACCGAATCCTGTACGCTGGCGACATCGCTGAGCCGGACCGCCGCACCGTTGTTATAGTGCACCACCAGCGGCTGATAGGCGCTGGCGCTCTGCAGTTCATCATTGGTACGCAGCTGCCAGCGCTGCTGGCGATCGTCGATTGCGCCCTGTGGTCGTCGCTGGTTGGCGTTACTGATGGCGCTGCGCACCGCATCCAGCGATACCCCCTGATTAAACAGCGCCTGCGGATTGAGATCGACGCGCACGGCGGGCAGCGAACTGCCGCCTACCGTGACGTCGCCGACGCCCTCAATCTGCGACAGTTTTTGCGCCAGCTGCGTCGAGGCGTAATCATAGAGCTGACCCGGATTATAGTCGTCCGAGGTCACCGTCAGGATCATGATCGGCGCATCCGAGGGGTTCGCTTTTCGATAAGAAGGACGGCTCGGCATACCCGAGGGCAGCAGGCTCTGCGCTGCATTAATCGCCGCCTGCACATCACGCGCGGCACCATTAATATCGCGGTCAAAATCAAACACCAGAATGATGCGCGTGCTGCCCAGTGAGTTCGTGGAGGTCATCTCGCTCACGCCGGCGATGCGTCCCAGCGAGCGCTCCAGCGGCGTGGCCACCGAGGCGGCCATGGTTTCCGGCGACGCACCCGGCAGCGACGCCGACACCATAATCACCGGAAAGTCGAGCTGGGGCAGCGGGGCAACCGGCAGCAGACGAAAGCCGAGCATCCCCGCCAGCGCAATCGCCAGCGTCAGCAGGATGGTGGCGACCGGACGGTGAATGAAGAGGGCAAAAAACCTCACGACTGCGCCTCCGGACGGCTGAAGCGCCGGCGGGTAGCGTGCGCCAGCCGGTCAAACAGCAGATAGATGACCGGCGTGGTAAACAGCGTCAGGATCTGGCTGAGGATCAGGCCGCCCACCATGGCGATACCGAGCGGATGCCGCAGCTCGGCTCCGACGCCGGTACTGAGCATCAGCGGCAGCGCGCCCAGCAGCGCCGCCAGCGTGGTCATCAGGATCGGGCGGAAGCGCAGCAGGCAGGCCTGATAGATCGCGTCACGCGGCGCCATGCCCTGTTCACGCTCTGCTGCCAGCGCAAAGTCAATCATCATAATGGCGTTTTTCTTCACAATACCGATCAGCAGGATGATGCCGATAATGGCGATAATATCGAGTTCGTTGCCGCTCAGCATCAGCGCCAGCAGTGCCCCCACGCCCGCAGTGGGCAGGGTAGAGAGAATAGTGATCGGATGGATAAAGCTCTCATACAGCACGCCAAGGACGATATACATTGCGACCACGGCAGCCACAATCAGCCAGACGGTGCTGCTCAGCGCCGCTTCAAACGCCAGCGTACTGCCCTGGAACTGCGTGACAATATCCGACGGCATACCCAGCGCCCCTTCTGCTGCGGTAATGGCCTGCAGCGCTTCCTCCAGCGAATAGCCGTCGGCTACGTCAAAAGAGAACGTCGCGGACGGGAACTGATCGAGGTGATTGATGCTGAGAGCGGTATGCCGCTCTTCTGTGCTGGCGATAGCGCTGAGCGGCACGCTGCCGCCGTCGCTGCTTTTGAGCCGCACACCCTCCAGGCTCGCCAGCCCCGGCGTCTGTGCATTATCCTGCTCCAGCACCACACGATACTGGTTTGCCTGCGTGTAAATCGTTGAGATCAGCCGCTGACCAAACGCGTTATACAGCGCATTATCGACATCAGCCATGGATATTCCGAGCCGGCTGGCGCTGTCGCGATCAACGCGCACATACGCCTCCAGCCCCTGATCCTGCCAGTCGCTGCTGACATTGCGCAGCTGGGGGGCCTCAGCCAGCTGGCTGAGCAGGGCGGGTACCCAGCTGCTCAGAGCGTCAAGCGAGCCAGACTGCAGCGTAAACTGATAAGGGGTACGGCTACTCTGCGTCTCAATGGTGAGATCCTGCACCGGTTGCAGCCAGAGTGAGACCCCCGGGATCTGCGCCACCGCCTGCTGCAGCCGCGCCTGCACCACCGGAATGCGGTCGTCGCGCTCATCCAGCGGCTTAAGGTTAATTTGCAGCCGGGCACTGTTAAGCGCAGGGTTGGTGCCGTCCACCCCGACAAAAGAAGTCAGGCTTTCAACCGCCGGATCCTTCATCACCACGGAGGCCACATCACGCGTGCGCTGCGCCATACTGGCGTAAGAGACCGACTGCGGCGCCTGCAGGGTGCCCTGAATAATGCCGTTATCCTGCTGCGGGAAGAAGCCTTTCGGGATCATGATCCACAGCAGTACCGTCATCAGCAGCGTGCCAAGCGCCACGCTGAGCGTCAGCCACGGATGCCGCAGCACACGCGTCAGTGCACGTCCGTAACCGGCAATGACCCGCTCAAACAGCGCCTCGCTGGCGCGGGAGAAGCGGTTCTGCCGGCGCAGCGACGCTGCGCTCAGCATGCGCGCGCACATCATCGGCGTCAGCGTCAGTGACACCACGGCTGAGATCAGAATGGCAATGGCCAGCGTGACGGCAAATTCACGAAACAGCCGGCCAATTACATCGCCCATAAACAGCAGCGGGATCAGCACCGCAATCAGCGAGAAGGTGAGCGAAATAATGGTAAAGCCGATTTCTCCCGCGCCTTTCAGCGCGGCAGTCAGCGGTTTCTCACCTTTCTCGATATAGCGTGAAATATTCTCGATCACCACAATGGCATCATCCACCACAAAGCCGGTGGCGATGGTCAGTGCCATCAGCGTGAGGTTGTTAACCGAGAAGCCCATAAAATAGATGGCGGCAAACGTACCAATCAGTGAGAGCGGGACCGCCACGGCAGGAATAATCGTGGCCGGGATATTACGCAGAAACAGGTAGATGATCATGACGACCAGCGCCATGGCCAGCATCAGTTCATGCTGCGTATCAGATACCGAAGCGCGTATGTTCGTTGTGCGATCGGTCAGCAGTTTCATGTCGACCGATTTAGGCAGCGTCGCGGTCAGTGACGGCAGCAGCGCCCGGATGTTATCGGCGGTGTCGATAATATTGGCACCGGGCTGCCGCTGCACGTTAAGCACTATCGCCTGCTGGCGGTTAGCCCAGGCTCCCAGCCAGCTGTTCTCTGCGCCCGATTCTATGGTTGCAACGTCCCCCAGCCGCACCGGTGCGTCGTTGCTGTAGCTGATAATCAGGCGGCGGTAATCTTCTGCTGATGTCATCTGATCGTTTGCTGACAGCGTGACAGATCGTGACGGGCCATCAAGGCTGCCTTTCGCGGAGTTAACGTTGGCATTACGGATAGCGGTGCGCACATCTTCGCTGGTCAGTCCTAACGCCGCCAGCGCCTGCGCATTCATTTTTACCCGGACCGCCGGACGCTGTCCGCCGGACAGCGTGACCAGGCCCACGCCGGAGACCTGAGCAATTTTCTGCGCCACGCGCGTTTCAACCATATCCTGCACCTGCGTCAGCGGCAGGCTGGTTGTGGTGACCGCCAGCGTCATGATCGGCGGATCGGCGGGGTTCACCTTACTGTACGCGGGCGGATTAGGCAGATCGTCAGGCAGCAGGTTAGTGGCGGAGTTAATCGCCGCCTGAACTTCCTGCTCCGCCACATCCAGCGCCAGCGACAGCTGAAACTGCAGCGTGATCACCGAGGCGCCGCCGGAACTTTGTGACGCCATCTGTTTCAGCCCGGACATCTGCCCGAACTGACGCTCCAGCGGGGCGGTAATCGACGAGGTGATCACATCCGGACTGGCGCCGGGGTAGAGCGTGACAACCTGAATAGTGGGGTAATCCACTTCCGGCAGCGCTGAAACCGGCAGAAAGCGGTAGCCAAGCAGGCCAGCCAGCAGAATCGCAATCATCAGCAGCGTGGTGGCCACCGGGCGTAAAATAAACTGACGTGACGGCCCGCCGCCAGCGTCAGGAGGCAGCACCTGCATTATTGACGCTCTCCCCGTGCTGGCTGCGCGGCACGCGTGGTCTCTGTCGCCGTACTCTGCGGTGCCACAACGTCAACCGTCGCGCCGTCAGTGAGGCGATCGATGCCGTCGGTGATGACGCGCTCGCCCGCCTCCAGTCCGGCACTGATCACCACTTTCTGGCTATCCTGCAGTCCGGCGGTGACGCGTTTCTTACTTACCTTGTTCTCGCTGTTCACCACCCAGACAAAGTGACCCTCATTGCTCATCTGCAGCGCGGCGGTCGGAATAGTCACGGCGTTCTGCAGCGTATCTGCTTTCAGACGGGCGTTAACAAACTGGTTGGGAAACAGGGTGTCATCTTCATTGCTGAAGCGTGCCTTTAGCTTAATGGTGCCGGTAGTGGTATCGATCTGGTTATCCAGGCTCAGCAGCGTGCCCTGCGTCAGCAGCATGGTGTTGCTGCGATCCCAGGCCTCCACCACCAGCGGCTGACCGCTTTTCTGCGCTTTCAGGATCTGGCTGATATTGTTCTCAGCCACGCTGAATACCACATCAATCGGATGCGTCTGGGTGATCACCACCAGGCCGTCAGTATCGCCGGCGCTAATATAGTTGCCGGTGTCAACCTTGCGTAACCCGACACGTCCGGCAATCGGCGCGGTAATGCGGCTGTAAGTCAGATTAAGCTGCGCGCTCGCGACGTTGCCCTCATCCGCTTTAAGGGTGCCCAGCGTTTCACTGACCAGCGCCCGCTGGGTATCGAGATCCTGTTGTGATACCAGTGATGTTTTCGCCAGCTTTTCATACCGGCTGAGATCGCGACGGGCGTTCGCCAGCGTGGCCTGATCGCGGGCGAGCTGGCCCTGCGCCTGCGTAAGCGCAACCTGATACGGCCGCGGATCGATCTCAGCCAGCAGCGTGCCGGCAGCAACCTGTTCACCCTCGGTAAAATGCAGCGCCATCAGCTGACCCTCAACGCGACTGCGCACCGTGACCGTATTTGCAGCGGTGACGGTGCCGAGGCCATTCAGGTAGTAAGGCACGCTTTGCAGCACGGCGGCTGCGGCCTGTACCGGCGTAGCTGGCCGGTTTGCTGCGCCACGCTTCTCGTTAGCCGGTGCCGTCTGTGATGGCGTGGTGCGCGAATGCCAGGCGTAATAACCGCCGGCCGCTACCGCCAGCGCAATAAGAACTAACAGACCCGTTTTGGTTCGACTCTTCATTACTCTGCGTGCTCTCCAGCCATGTCGTCTTCCTGATATGCCTGCCCGACATCCGGGCAGCGCAAACGAAAATAAGTGTAGCCGCCTGCGCCAGGCGAAAATTGAAGGAATTAAGAATATCTGCTCAGCGCGGCGTAAAGGATCCCCAATGCTGACACTATTCTGGCATGAATAGACCCTGCTGCGACTTTTTCATTTGCTACGCTTAAAGACAAACCTATCTTGTTTAACCAGGGAGAGCGCAATGAAACAACCTGCAACCCGCCAGCTGGGCGACAGTGGTATTACCGTTCCGCGCCTGACGTTTGGTGGCAATGTTTTTGGCTGGACGGTCGATGAAAAGACCTCGTTTTCACTGCTGGATGCGCTGGTCGAACACGGCCTGTTTTTTATCGATACCGCGGATGTCTATTCCCGCTGGGTCCCGGGCAATCAGGGAGGGGAGTCGGAAACCATTATCGGCAAGTGGCTGAAGCAGAGCGGCAAGCGCGATCGGATCGTGCTGGCGACCAAAGTCGGCATGGAGCTGTCGCCGGAAAAAACCGGACTGAAGCCCGCTTACATTCGTCAGGCGGTAGAGGATTCGCTGCGCCGGCTGCAGACGGATGTGATCGATCTTTATCAGGCGCATCGCGATGATGAGCAGACACCGCTGGTGGATACCCTGAAAGCGTTCGACTCCCTGATCAAAGAGGGCAAAGTGCGGGCCATCGGTGCTTCAAACTACTCCGCAGCGCGCCTGCAGGAAGCGCTGGATGTCAGCAGCAAAGAAGGGCTGGCTCGCTATGAAACGCTGCAGCCGGAATATAACCTTTACGATCGCGAAGGGTATGAGAACGGCCTGGAGCAGGTGGCAGTGAAAAACGGGCTTGGCGTGATCAACTACTACTCACTGGCAAGCGGCTTTCTCAGCGGGAAGTACAAAAAGCCGCAGGATGCCAGCAAAAGCCCGCGCGGGCAGGCGATAGTGGAAAAATATCTTAATGAGCGCGGCAGTCGCATTATTGAGGCGCTGGAAGATATCGCCGCTTCACACGATGCCTCAGCCACGCAGGTGGCGCTGGCGTGGCTGATTGCGCGTCCCGGCATCACCGCACCGATTGTCAGCGCAACCTCGCTGGCGCAGCTGGATGAACTGGTCAAAGCCACTCAGCTGGAGCTGAGCAAACAGGAAATTGAGGAGCTGGCGCGCGCCAGCCGCGTCTGATCCCGGCCGGGGTGCTGCGGCACCCCGTACATTGATGCAGAGCAATCAATAGTCACCGTCACGTTTTAAATGTTTAAATCTTAGATCTTCATCACAAATGCGATAATCCACTGTCAGTACAGATCGAAATCCACACGAAACTGCAAAACCCTGCTGCTGCCCGGCACTATCCTCTGCGCGATTTTCCCTTATAACTTGCAGAAGATAACAACGATGAAAACAATTTTTGCTTTGCGGCCGCTGCCACGCCTGGTTGCGGGCACGCTGATGCTGGCTATGTTCAGCTCTGGCGCCATCGCGGCAGATGCGTTCAGCTACGATTCACCCTGGATGCTGGGCGACTGGAACGGTAGCCGCGCGCAGCTGGAAAATGAGGGCGTGAAGTTTGACGTTAATTACACCATGGAGAGCGCCGCCAACCTCGGTGGCGGGGCTGACAGTCACACCTCTATGCGCTACAGCGATCAGTGGGCATTTGGCGCGAATCTCGATCTGCAGAAACTGCTCGACTGGCAGGATGCGCAGTTCCAGGTAACGGTGACTAATCGCGACGGGCGCAATATTTCTGATCAGGTAGCCGATCGCCGCACCGGCATGCTCTCCTCCGTGCAGGAGGTTTATGGTCGCGGGCAGACGTGGCGTCTGACGCAGTTCTGGCTGAGCAAAGGGCTGTTTGACAACCGGGTCAATCTCAAGGCCGGACGGGTCACCGTAGGTGAAGATTTTGACAGCCTTGACAGCAAGTTTCAGAACCTTGCATTTGGCAGCGGGCAGGCAGGCAACTGGCGCGGCGATCGCTGGTTCAACTGGCCGGTTTCACAGTGGGGCGGGCGCGTCAAAGCGAACATCACGCCCGATCTCTTCTTCCAGGTCGGCTTCTATAACCAGAATCGTGCCAACTACGATCGCGGCGACGGTTTCCGTCTGGATACCCGTCATTCAGAAGGCAATCTGGTGCCGGTCGAGCTGGGCTGGAAACCGACCCTGGGCGCAGCGGGTCTGCCGGGTAACTATCGCCTTGGCTATTACTACTCCTCGGTAAACGGAGATAATTACGGCAGCTGGCGTGAAGGGGGCTATCAGCGTCAGGATCACGCGTATGGCGGCTACCTGCTGCTGCAGCAGCAGCTGACCGCGCAGGGCGGGGACGCCAGCCGCGGGCTGGGGATAACGGTGCAGGCGGTAATGAACGATCGTAAGACGTCGAAAACCGATAATTATCAGTCCATCAGTTTTACCTGGAAGGGGCCGTTCGATGCGCGTCCGCAGGATGAGATAGGTGCCGGCGTCGCGCGTATTCACGTTAACAGCGCTTACAGCCGCGCCCTGCGCCAGCAGAATGCGGCCAGCGGCGAAACGCGCTTCGACAGCCCGGCCTATCTGCCGCTGCAGGCGGGCTCGGAATACAACTATGAGATTTATTACAATGCGCAGCTGGCGAAGTGGCTGCAGCTGCGACCTAACCTGCAGTATGTCGTGGCACCGGGCGCGGTCGGAGAGGTGAAAGACGCCTTTGTCGGCGGCATCTCAGCCAATATCAACTTCTGACGGACTAAGAGGAGGCGCACAGGCTGCGCCTCCTCTTACGACTGACTAGCGGAACATCACCTCTGCCCAGCGCGCCAGTCCGGCGGTTACCGAGCCAAAGTCATCGCCGCCGGCAATCGGGGTGTCAGGCAGCGCCTGCTGCAGCGCGGCACGCAGCACCGGCGAGCGTGCGCTGCCGCCAGTGAGATAGATCACATCCGGGCGGGTCTCGCTGGTGGCCAGCGCCAGCTGTACCTGTTCCAGCATCCGCTCCAGCGGCTGGCTGATCGCCTCTTCCAGCTGCGTCGCGCTGATCTCTGCCTGCAGTGACTGTGCAATAAACGCCAGCGACGCATCCGTTTCCGCCTGTGCTGAGAGCGCAATTTTGCTCTCTTCAGCCGCGCGTACCAGCCGGTAGCTTAGCTTCTGCTGCCATACTTTGAGCAGATGCGCCACGCTGTTTCCCGCTTCTGCATCCCGCACCAGATCCTGCAGCAGCTTACCGCAGGCCGCAGAATAGAACTCGCTTTGCGCCGGAACGTCGTTGATTGCGACGGCGTTCCACCACGGCAGGGCGGGGAGCGCCGTGCCCTTGCGGGTGCTGCCACCCAGGCCCAGCAGCGGCATCAGCGTTTTAAACGCCAGCATAATGTCGAGATCGTTACCGCCGACGCGACAGCCGCTATGGCCCAGCAGGCTGGCGTGACGGTCAGCTTTCTGGCGCCACTCTGGCCCCATCAGCAGCATGGAGCAGTCGGTGGTGCCGCCGCCGATATCGACCACCAGCACGCGCGTCTCTCTGTCCAGCGTGGCTTCAAAGTCCAGCCCGGCTGCGACCGGCTCAAACTGAAACTCGACGTCACGAAAGCCGGCCCGCTGTGCCGCGCGCAGCAGAATACCCTGCGCCTGCTGGTTAGCATCGTCACCGCCCAGCCCCTGAAAGTTCACCGGGCGACCGATAACCGCCTGGTCAATCTGCTGCCCGAGCTGCGCCTCACCCTGCTGGCGGATATGCACCATCATGGCGCACACCAGATCTTCAAAAAAGGCGATTTGCTGCGGCTTCAGGCCAGAGGCACCTAAAAAGGATTTCGGTGATTTGACGAACCAGACATCTTCCGGCTCCACCATATATTGCTGCAGCGCGGTCAGCCCGAACTGCACGCTGCCAGGCGTTATCTCGATATCTTCTTCGCGGTTATAGCGCAGTGCACGCTGCAGCAGGGTGGTGCTTTCGCTCGCCGGAGTGGGCACCTGATGGTGGCGATGCAGCCATTCGCTAATCGCCTCGCGTACGGGGGCGCAAATCATTGAGGGCAGCAGCGGCTGGTCATTTTCCAGCGCCAGCATCCGCGGCGTGCCGTTATCGCTTACTGCGATAGCGCAGTTCGCTGTGCCGTAGTCAAAACCGATATACATCTTATGCCCCATGCCAGAAAAAAAGGGGGCGACTTTAGCGCAGGCTGGTCATGCTGGCAATATGCAGTGCGCTGCTTTACCTCTCTGCATCCTGATAAACCTGATACTGACCGCGTCCGGCATGTTTAGCGCTGTAACAGGCGACATCGGCCTGCGACATCACCACATTGCTGAGGCAGTTGCGCGCATCAATCTGTGTGATGCCGGCGCTGGCACCCACATGGTAAGGGTGCGTTTTCCAGTAAAATGTATAGTCATTCACAACATCCACAATGCTCTGTACCAGATCGCGGATGTGGTCGACCTCGCAGTGCGGCAGCAGGATGCCAAACTCATCGCCACCAAGGCGCGCCAGCATATCACTGCTGCGCAGCTGCTGCTGCATCAGCACCGCCAGCTCACGCAGCAGTGCATCACCCGCCGCATGCCCTGCGGTATCGTTGACTGCTTTAAATTTATCCAGGTCGATAAACACCAGCACATGCGGCGTGCCGGTGACGGCCGCATCATTGACCAGCCGTTTCAGCTGATCCTCAAAACTGGGTCGGTTGGGCAGCTGCGTCAGCATATCGTGTGACGCGCTATAGCTCAGACGCTTCATGATCTGGCGCGACTCGCTGACATCCTGAATGACCATCACGGCACCAATGGTGCTGCCCGCCAGGGTTTTCAGCGGGGTAATGCTGTAGTGGATCTCAATCTGCGCGCCTGCCAGCGTATGCAGCACCAGCCCTTCATCCAGCGTCGGAGAAACTTTTTCATCCGGTAACGTGCAGAGCAGCAGATTCTCAATACGCGGGCCATCAGCGCCGCGCGTAATATTCAGCAGCTCGCTGAGCGGCATGCCCGCCGCCTGTTCCTGCGGCCAGCCGCTCAGGCTCTCAGCGACCGGGTTCATGAAGGTCACGCACATCTCATCATCGGTGCTGATCACCGCTTCGCCAATCGAATCCAGGGTGATCGCCATACGCTCTTTTTCCTGGAACAGCGCTTCGTTAAGCGTACGCAGTGAGGTGATATCCTGACAGATACCGAGCATGCGCTCGATCTGCCCATCCTGACTCAGAATACGATTGGCTTCTGAGCGGATAAACTGTACGCCGTGCGGCAGGTTGAGACGATACTCAAGATGAAACGCCGAGCGGCGCTCAATGGCCTGCTGCACAGTCAGCGCCAGGCTTTCCCGCTCGGCCGGATCGACCAGATGCAGCCAGAGGTCATACGTGGGTTTCTGCTCCGGCTCCAGCGCAAACAGCTCATACATGCGCTTGTCCCAGAGCATCTCCCCGGTTCTCAGGTTCCACTCCCACACGCCGATGCCGCCCGCTTCGTTGGCCAGCGTAATGCGCTCCATTAGCTGGCGGTTCCGCTGTTCGCTCTGACGCAGTTCGGAGATATCGACAATCTGCGCGATAAAATAGAGCGGCTGCTGCTGCGCGTCACGCACCATAGAGACGGTCAGACGCGACCAGACAATCTCGCCATCTTTGCGGAAATAGCGTTTTTCAAAGGTGTAGGACATCAGATCGCCCGCCAGCAGACGCTCCATTAGCTGCAGATCGCTGTGCAGATCGTCCGGATGAGTGATCTCCTGAAAGGTCAGCTGCGTCAGTTCATACGCGCGATAACCCAGCGTACGGCAAAGGGACTGGTTAACCTGCTGCCATTTACCGTTGATGCCGACCAGCGCCATACCGATAGCAGAGTACTCCATCGCGTTGCGGAAGCGCGTTTCGCTTTCGGTAATATGATTTTTCTCGCGCCGGAATGCGTCCATCACCAGCGCCATGATATGGCTGGGCAGCAGCACCAGCAGAAAGGGCAGCCAGGCTGAAACCAGGCCGGGTGACGCGCCGGTTTGTACCGGATTGACCCAGTCCAGCGCCAGCAGCAGCGAGATGAAACTGGCATTAATAAAACAGAGCAGGAACGCTTCAAATTTTGGCAGCCGGACCGCGCACCAAAACAGGATCACCACGATAAAGGTAAACGGCCACGGCAGAAAGCGCAGAGAGAGATAGCTGGCGAGCAGGGTAACCAGCAGCGTCAGCAGGGTCTCCAGCTGACGGCCCGGGGCGATCAGCTCTCGCAGCGGCTTATCGGGCCACAGCAGTACCACCGGACCAAAAGCCAGCACGCCGATCACTTCCGAAATCACCCAGGTCGTTAAAAAGGGCAGCAGCGCCTGCTTATCCACCTGCAGCAGCCAGAGCGCAATCAGTCCGCCCAGCAGAGGGGCCAGCACACCGGCGCACAGGGCAAAGCGGATCCAGTCGGGCAGGGCATTAAGTGGCGCACGCCGATTCAGCAGCAGACGCAGCATCCCGCCTGCCAGCAGCGCTTGTATCAGGTTCAGAATGGCAAATTTAACATTGCTGAGCGCAGGGCCAATAATGAGCAGATTCGCCAGCGTCGTGCCCGCGACACAGCCAGCCAGCAGCAGCGGAATATGCTTCAGCGGCGCGCGGAAAATAACGCCGGTCATCAGCGCCGTTGAATACCACAGCGGCGAAATACGCCCGCTGACCACAATCAGTTCCAGACAAAACAGCGTAAGCAGAAAAGCCAGTATGCTCAGTCTGACGGCAGTCAGCCAGCGGCCTGGCGATGTATCCTGCGCGGTGACTATCTTAACAATCATGTACCAGTCCAGCAGCGCGCAACCCGGTATGGGGAAAATACGCCAGTCAATTTCTGCTCAGCATGCTAGCACATTCAGACAGGATCTTTACGCCGAATTGGTTTAAGTCACGATGCTGTCAGCGAAAAAGGTCTGCACGCTTAAACGGTTTTTCCAGTCCGGCGAGCTTTACCGACAGGCGCTCAAGGAACTGCTGCGTGGTGGCGACGCGCCCGTGCCCCATCAGCAGCAGCGGTACCAGAAAGGCGACACCGACCTGAAGCGCGCTGAAGCCTTTGAGTACGGTGCGGCGCTGGCTGATGAGAAACGCGCTGCTCAGGGTAAAGCCAAGCAGCAGGCCTGCCAGCACTTCGCTGACGGAGTGTGCGTGAATAACCAGGCGGGAGAAACCGACCATCAGCGGGATGGCGTAGCCGATGGCGATGGTTACGGCGCGCCAGAAGGTGGACCAGCGCCCGGAAATCAGCCACATCATCACCGGCCAGAGCGTGGATGACATTGCGCTGTGCCCGCTAAAGCCGGTGAAATTAAAGCGTGCGCTGCCAATGCCAAAGCCGAGAAACATAATTTTAGACAGGCTGACCAGCAGACCGGCGAGACCAAACGCCAGCAGCCAGTACCAGACGGTACGCCGGCTGTTGCTTTTCCACGGCAGCACCAGGGCGATGATCACCGCGGTGGGGATCAACAGCATACTGTCGCCAAAATAGGTCAGTGTTCTCCAGCTCATATTTTTCCTTGCAGGGCTAACGGGCGACCCGCACCAACCGGGTGCGGGCAGCCTGACAGTCTATCGGTTCAGCGGCTGCCTGCCAAAAGGAGATTTTCTGAAAAAAGGCGATGCCGCATTTACTCTGGCGTCAAACCAGCGAAATACCTATAATTGCCGCCACCAAACCCTCTCATTTGGCCCGTTGCTGCTTCGGCAGAGGCGTGCTCCCAGTTATCAGGTCTTAAAAAAGTATGACTGACAAGTCCCATCAGTGCGTGATCGTTGGCATCGCAGGTGCATCTGCATCCGGAAAAAGCCTTATTGCCAGCACGCTCTTTCGTGAAATCCGTGACCAGGTCGGTGACGAGCATATCGGTGTGATCCCCGAAGATGCCTACTATAAAGATCAAAGCCACCTCACCATGGAAGAGAGGGTAAAAACCAACTATGACCATCCGAGCGCGATGGATCACGATCTGCTGCTGCAGCATCTGCGTGCGATCAAGTCAGGACAGGATATCGATCTGCCGGTTTACAGCTATGTTGAACATACCCGTACCAGCGAAAGCATTCATCTGAAGCCCAAAAAGGTGATTATCCTTGAGGGCATTCTGCTGCTGACTGACGCGCGTCTGCGTCAGGAGATGAACTTCTCTATTTTTGTCGACACGCCACTGGATATCTGTCTGATGCGCCGCATGAAGCGCGACGTGAATGAACGTGGTCGCTCCATGGATTCCGTCATGAATCAGTATCAGAAAACGGTCCGTCCGATGTTCCTGCAGTTTATTGAGCCTTCCAAACAGTACGCCGACATTATTGTGCCGCGCGGCGGTAAAAACCGTATCGCTATCGATATTCTCAAAGCGAAAATTAATCAGTATCTTTGATACGCTGCTTCGGCATGGATCGAATGCGTCAGGGCTGTCACCGTGCTGACGGCCTTTCGCTACACTTAATTAGGGAGTTCCTGCGATGAGATTATGCGATCGCGATATTGAAGCCTGGCTCGACAGCGGCAAGCTGGCCATTGAGCCGCGTCCCCCGGTGGAACGCATTAACGGCGCCACGGTAGATGTACGGCTGGGTAACGGATTTCGTACGTTCAGCGGTCACACAGCCGCCTTTATCGACCTGAGCGGACCCAAGCACGCGGTCAGCGCCGCGCTGGATCGGGTAATGAGTGACGAGATTGTGTTACCGGAAGGTGAAGCGTTTTTCCTGCATCCGGGTGAGCTGGCGCTGGCGGTCACGCTGGAGTCGGTGACCATTCCGGACGATCTGGTTGGCTGGCTGGATGGACGTTCTTCCCTGGCGCGACTAGGGTTAATGGTTCACGTTACGGCGCACCGCATCGATCCTGGCTGGCAGGGGCGTATCGTGCTGGAGTTTTATAACTCCGGCAAGCTGCCGCTGGCGCTGCGTCCCGGTATGCTGATTGGGGCGCTGAGCTTTGAGCCGCTATCGGGTCCGGCCGCACGTCCTTATAACCGGCGTGAAGATGCAAAATATCGCGGTCAGCAGGGTGCTGACGCCAGCCGTATTGATAAAGATTAATCGCTGTACCCGCGCCCGGGCAGGGCTGACGAGGCGCGGGTCATCACATTGAGGATGCAATGAGAAGATTGATAACCACGCTGGCCATCCTGTTAGTGGTAGTGGTGGCAGGGATGGCCGCACTGGTGCTACTGGTTAATCCCAACGATTTTCGTGCCTACATGGTAAAACAGGTAGAGCAGCGCAGTGGTTATCAGCTGGTCACAGGCAGCGATTTGCGTTGGCACGTCTGGCCTCAGCTCAGCATTCTTTCCGGGCGCATGAGCCTCACCGCACCCGGTGCCAGCCAGCCGCTGGTGACCGCCGAAAACATGCGGCTGGATGTCGATCTCTGGCCGCTGCTCACGCATCAGCTCAGTGTCAGCCAGGTGATGCTGAAAAACGCGATTATTCGCGCCACGCCGGAGAGTGCGCCGCAGAAACCCGGCGGGGCTCCCGTCGGTCCCGGCGACAGCGAACCGGCATTAGCCGCCTCACAGAGCTGGAGCCTGGCGATAGCGAAACTGCGCGTGGCCGACAGCCTGCTTATCTGGCAGCAGCCGGGCGGGGATGAGTATAACTTCCGCAATCTTAATCTGAGTCTGGATCAGGACAGCCGCAAACAGAATCACATTGAACTGAGCACGCGCCTGTCACGTAATCAGCGCAACCTCAGCGTCGCGCTGCAGGGCGAGATGGATGTCTCACGTTATCCGCATCAGCTCAGCGGCACGCTGGCGCAGCTTGATTATGCGCTGGACGGCGCGAATCTGCCGGTGCAGGGGATCAAGGGCGCGCTGAGCGGAAAAGCGATCTGGAACGCCGATAAACAGCGGTTCTCCCTGGCCGATATGCAGCTTACCGCGAACGACAGTACGCTGCAGGGCAGTGCCGAAGGACGTATTGCGATGCCGCAGCAGCTGCGCCTTGCGCTGCATGCAACCTCGCTGAATATCGATAACCTTGCCGTTAGCGCGCCCGTCAGCAGCGATAGCGGGACCGCGCAGGCTGCGCCGGTGCAGCCGCCGGTGATTGCGGAACCTCTCCTCCGCAATAACGCCGATTCACCGCTCAATACGCTCGATCTGCAGCTTGCCCTGAAAGCGGACCAGAGCCAGTGGCGCGGGCTGACGCTGAGTAACCTGCAGATCGACGCCAGCAACCAGCAGGGGCTGATGACGCTCACCCGGCTGCAGGGCAGGCTGGGTGACGGACATTTTTCGCTGCCGGGGCAAATTGATATTCGTCAGCCGGTTACCCGGGCTGCGTTTCAGCCTGAACTGGAAAATATCGCCATCGCCCCTCTGCTGAAAGCGCTGGCGCTGCCTGCTGCACTTGAGGGAACGTTATCACTGCAGGGTAAGGTGAGCGGGGCAGGGCTGAGCGTAAAAGAGGCGAAGCAGAACTGGCAGGGTAGTGCGGATATTGAGGCCACCAATCTGCAGCTCACGCAGCTTAATCTGCAACAGATGGTACGCCGGGCCGTTGCGCGCGCCAGTAATCAGGTAACGAACGATCAGCCTGATAATCAGGGCATCCAGCAGCTGTCAGGGCGTATCAGTCTGCAGCAGGGCAACGTTGCGTTTACCGATCTGCAGGGTGGCGGCAACCAGCTGGCGCTACAGACGCACGGAACGGTCGATATTGTGCAGCAGCAGCTGGATGTCACCATCAATATGATGTTGCGCGGCTGGAAAGGGGATGAGCGTCTGGCGAAAGTGCTCAATCAGCAGCCTGTTCCGCTGCGTATGTATGGCCGCTGGGATAAGCTGCAGTATTCGTTGCCGATAGATGATGTTGTGCGTCAGCAGCTGCAGAGCGAGGCAAAGTCGCGCCTTAACCAGTGGCTTGATCGCCATCCGTCCACGAAAAAGCCCTGAGGCTGACCGGTGACAGAAATGCGCCCCTGCAGAACACCGCAGGGGCGCCATTGGAGGGCGCCCGGAGGGCACGTTAGCCTTTACTCCGTCGCTCAGCGTCACGATCCCTTAAGCTGATCCAGACTCATTCATAATAAAGGCAAAACGCGTGCGCGCCTGACGGATCGATGTGCGCAGACCAGCTGAATCACCGTGCGGCGACTGATACAGCAGATCGACCACCTGCATCACCGGCCAGAATTTAGCGCCGTTCTTATTTTGACCGCTCTCGTTATCACCACCTTCCCGCCGCACAATCAGTTCAGTGGTTGCTTTGCAGAGCAGGACAGTACCGTCCGGTAAGCGCAGCAGGTCGCGTGCGCGGTCAGACCGTCAGCAGGGGCGGTATCAGCGTCACTGGCCACGAGAGCGAGGCCAGCAGCCCGGCGCGGATCGGTAGCGCCAGCATCAGAGACGTCACACGCGTCCGGTCGCGGCAGCTTTTCAACCAGAATGGCAATAAACACAGGCGATTAATGTCCGGTGTCCGCTGCTGAATGATTAGCGTGACTAACCTCTCCCGGATCGGCGGATCGCCGATCCACGCCCGCATACTCGTGTCAGCGTAATGTCTTAAAATGGGGTTTATCTGATGACAGTGAATGGCCGGAAACCGGAAAAACGCTGCCGGGCCTGCTGGTATAAGGTTTTGCACGCTGGCCAGGGAAATGCTCAGGCCGCAGCAGACCAAATAAGCAAACTGTATGGATTAAGAATGCAGGAGAAGGGATGCTACGCACAATTAATTGTTATGCCGATTGAGCAGGATTACCGCTTACATTTTATCAATCGTATATCCGAATAATTCTGAATTTTCACCGCTGATTGCGCGGCAGATGTGGCGTCATTACTAATGGCTGGTAGTCTTTTTCCTAAAATAGCACAGGGGGCACGGGCCCTACTTGTAAACAAGCCAGTAATAACTAGTATAGCAACGTGTCAGTAAATGTCCGCGCCAATCTGGTTAATAGCGCAGGGTTATGCATTTTAAAGTTGTGAATTGTGAACCTGCGCGATCCGGCCAGGAGTTATCCTGGGAAAATGGTTAAAAAAGCGCAAAACAGGATGAGCAGGCGGTATTGGCAGCGACAGCCAGGGGCGGTAGCGTGCCTGAACTGGCGTAAACAGGAAATGAACTGTCTGGTGTAGCGGCAATGGAACTCAGACTAATCCGTTGGTATTTATCACAATTTTCTGTCGAAAATCAATAGAGAATTGACCTAAATACCGGGGAGTTCGCCGCAGTTTGCTCAACAGGCTCCGACTGAGTATCGCTCATTTATTACACAGGCCTGTAGCGTTAGGGATTAGGGAAATAAAATAAAAGAGTTAAATATGCGCGATAACGAATTTACATATAAAAGTCTTCTGACCAAATTTTTACTGGCGTGCTCGGATTTAATTTGTTTTAACGCGGCGTTGTTTATTGCACTCGCCCTGATTAATTCATTATCTGACTCGCCACTGGCTGATATCTCTGAAAAAGATCTCAATTTAAAAATTGCTACTCACATCTGTCTGTCAATTATCTGTACGGGCTGGTTCTGGGTGCGTCTGCGCCATTACACTTACCGCAAGCCATTCTGGTTTGAGCTGAAAGAGATATTTCGTACCGTGTTTATTTTCTCGGTCATCGATTTGTCTATTTCTGCATTATCGCAGTGGCAGATGTCGCGTTTTGTCTGGGTACTGACCTGGATTCTGGCGCTGATCCTGATCCCGGTTGCGCGTGCCGTCTCCAAGCGTGTACTGAACCATTTCGGTATGTGGAAAAAGCAGACCATCATCATTGGCAGCAGCCGTAACGCACAGGAAGCCTGGCAGGCGCTGCAGAGTGAAGAGGTGATGGGCTTTGACGTTATCGCCTTCTTTGATGTTGATGGCAGCTGCCCGCAGGCCAGCATTTCCGGCGTACCGGTACTGCATAACGAAGCTGAGCTCTGGCAGTTAACCAACAGCGAAACGCAGTTTATCGTTGCGGTTGAGTCTGAACAGAGTCAGTATCGCGACCTCTGGCTGAAAAACCTGGCTATGCACAATTGCCGTTCGGTATCCGTTATTCCGACGCTGCGTGGTGTACCGCTCTACGGAACGGACATGGCCTATATCTTCAGCCACGAAGTCATGATCCTGCGCGTGAACAACAACCTGGCGAAGCGCACCTCGCGTTTCCTCAAGCGCACGTTCGACATCGTCGGTGCACTCGGCATTATTGTGGCGCTGTCGCCGGCGCTGCTGGTACTCGGTTTTATGGTTGGCCGCGATGGCGGACCGCCGATTTACGGTCACGAACGTGTCGGTATGAACGGACGTAAATTTAAATGCCTGAAGTTTCGCTCAATGGTGATCAACTCCAAAGAAGTGCTGGAAGAGGTGCTGCGCACCGATCCGGTTGCGCGAGCGGAGTGGGATAAAGATTTCAAACTGAAGAACGATCCGCGTATTACCAAAGTTGGCCATTTCATCCGTAAAACCAGTCTGGATGAGCTGCCGCAGCTGTGGAACGTGGTACGTGGCGACATGAGCCTTGTGGGGCCACGTCCGGTGATTGAAGATGAACTCTGCCGTTATGCCGGGGATGTAGATTACTACCTGATGGCCAAGCCAGGCATGACGGGATTGTGGCAGGTCAGCGGTCGTAACGACGTTGACTACGAAACACGCGTCTATTTCGACTCGTGGTATGTCAAAAACTGGTCGCTGTGGAATGATATTGCGATCCTGTTTAAGACAGTCGGCGTAGTGCTTAAGCGCGACGGCGCGTATTGATAGACAGCGAAGGCGGGAGAGGGTGCCTCTCTCGCTGAATAACTGCCGGTGCTGGGAGTCTTGTTATCTGAACACTGCCATTATCGAGCCTGATTAAAGCGAATAGGTTGTTGAGTGGCACTATTCCGCTTTAATTGATGTCGTCCGGGGGCACGGTGACAACATAAAAACCAAGGGAGCAATGATAATGACCCACAGTTTCAGTGTTTAACCCGTTAAATTAAATTTTTGTAAGACGCTTACACAGCGGCGTTTTCGCCTCTATCAATCATTAACTGATAGCGAATAACCAGATGATAATGAAAACTAAATTGATACCTTTACTGGTATCCGCAACTTTTCTCTCCGGGTGCACCATTGAACCAGGTTCGCACCTTACCACCAGTGGAAAAGATGTCATTGAGCAACAGGATAGCAACTTTGACATCGATAAATACGTAAACGTCTTCCCGATGACACCTCGTCTGGTTGAGCAGATGCGTCCTAAGCCGCTGGTTGCACAGGCTAACCCACAGCTGCAGAACGAGATTCAGAGCTACGAATATCGCATCGGTGTGGGCGACGTGCTGAATGTCACCGTCTGGGATCACCCGGAGCTGACGACCCCAGCCGGCCAGTACCGCAGCGCCAGCGACACCGGCAACTGGGTGCAGGCTGACGGCACAATTTTCTATCCGTACATCGGTAAAGTACGCGTCGCGGGTCGCACCGTAACGGAAGTGCGTGCGGAGATTGCGCGTCGTCTGGCGCAGTACATTGAAAGCCCGCAGGTAGATGTTAACCTGGCGGCTTTCCGCTCGCAGAAAGCGTATATCACCGGGTCGGTGACCACATCTGGTCAGCAGCCGATTACCAACGTGCCGCTTACCGTACTGGATGCAGTCAACGCCGCGGGCGGCCTGGCCGCTGATGCTGACTGGCGCAACGTCGTGCTGACGCATAACGGCCGCGAACAGCGTATTTCGCTGCAGGCCCTGATGCAAAATGGCGACCTGAGCCAGAACCATCTCCTCTATCCGGGCGATATTCTGTACGTACCGCGTAATGACGATCTCAAAGTCTTTGTAATGGGTGAAGTGCGTCAGCAGGCTACCCTGAAGATGGATCGCAGCGGCATGACGCTGGCAGAAGCGCTGGGCAACGCACAGGGCATGGATCAGACCACCTCTGATGCAACCGGCGTGTTCGTTATCCGTCCGATTCGCGGCGCTAACCGCACGAAAATCGCCAACATCTATCAGTTGAATACCAAGGATGCGGCGTCAATGGTGATGGGTACGGAGTTCCAGCTGGAACCGTATGACATCGTCTACGTCACCGCCACGCCGATTACCCGCTGGAACCGCGTTATCTCCGGACTGCTGCCGACCATCGTAGGTATCGACGATGCAAGCTCGTCAGCGCTGCGCTTCCGCAACTGGTCGAACTAAGGTTTTACCATGATTAAGTCAGTGTTAGTGGTTTGTGTAGGTAACATCTGCCGTTCGCCAACCGCCGAGCGGCTGCTGAAACGGGCACTGCCGCAAACGCGCGTGGCCTCGGCCGGCCTGGGTGCCCTGGAAGGGTATCCGGCCGATAAGATGGCCAGTGAGGTTGCCGCTGAGCATGGCCTCTCACTCGACGGACATCAGGCACAGCAGTTAACGGCAGAAATGTGCCGTGACTTCGACCTGATTCTGGTGATGGAGAAGCGCCATATTGAGCAGGTCAACCGCATCGATCCCGCCGCGCGCGGAAAAACGATGCTGCTGGGGCACTGGCTTAATCAACAGGAAATTGCGGACCCGTACCGAAAGAGCCGCGAGGCCTTCGACGCTGTGTACGGGTTACTGGACAACGCAACCCAGAAATGGGTCAACGTATTAAGCCGATAGTTGGGATTATCCATGAATATTAAAAACAAGGTCATGACCGCGCCAAAAGAAGATTCGAATGGATGGGATCTGGCGCATCTTGTGGGACAGCTGGTTGATCACCGCTGGATCATTGTTGCCGTTACCGCCTTCTTTATGCTGGTGGCAACGCTCTACACACTGTTTGCGACGCCAATCTATAGCGCAGACGCCATGGTACAGGTTGAGCAGAAAAACACCGCTTCGGTGCTGAACGATCTGACCGACGTTCTGCCAGCCATGCCAGCCT
This sequence comes from Pantoea sp. SIMBA_079, assembly GCF_046940275.1. Lineage (NCBI taxonomy): Bacteria > Pseudomonadati > Pseudomonadota > Gammaproteobacteria > Enterobacterales > Erwiniaceae > Pantoea > Pantoea sp. SIMBA_079. The sequence continues at coordinate 223,529 of NZ_JAWRYR010000001.1, forward strand.
CTGATACCGAGATTCAGATCCTTGAATCCCGTATGGTCATCGGCAAAACCGTTCAGGATCTGGGTCTGGACAGCGTAGTGCAGCAGCACTACTTCCCGGTCATTGGTAAAGGCCTGTCGCGCCTGATGGGTAACAAGCCGGGACAGATCGCTATTTCCCGTCTGGAGATCCCGCGCAGCATCGACAAGCGTACCGTTGAGCTGGAAGTGACCGGTGCAGATACCTATACCGTGAGCAGCGACGGCGACGAACTGTTCAAAGGCCGCGTGGGTCAGCTGGAGCAGCATGGCGAAGTCACCATGCTGGTCAGCGGTATTCAGGCAGATGAAGGCACGACCTTCAGCGTCACCAAACTGACCGACCTGCAGGCGATTAAAACCGTACTGGGTGCGCTGACCGTGGCCGATAAAGGCAAAAGCACCGGCGTACTGGGTCTTGAGTACCGTGATGAAGATCCGGAGCAGGCGAGCCGTGTCCTGAACCAGATCGTCAACAACTACCTGCTGCAGAACGTTGAGCGCAAGTCTGAACAGGCGGAAAAGAGCCTGCAGTTCCTGCGTAATCAGCTGCCTCAGGTGCGTGCCAAGCTGGATGATGCGGAAGATAAGCTGAACACCTTCCGCCGCGAGAACGCGTCTGTTGATATGTCGCTGGAAGCGAAGTCCGCTCTGGATACCTCTGTCAGCGTGCAGAGCCAGCTGAACGAGCTGACCTTCCGTGAAGCAGAAGTGTCGCAGCTGTTCACCAAAGATCACCCGACCTACCGCGCGCTGCTGGATAAACGCAAAACGCTGGAAGCGGAGCAGGCTCAGCTGAACAAGCGCATCTCCTCTATGCCGCAGACGCAGCAGGAGATCCTGCGACTGACGCGTGACGTACAGTCGGGCCAGGAGATCTACATGCAGCTGCTGAACCGTCAGCAGGAGCTGGGGATCAGCAAGGCAAGCACCGTAGGTGATGTCCGCATCATCGATAACGCTGAAACGGCCGGTAGCCCGGTTGCACCGAAGAAAACCCTGATTGTACTGGCTGGCCTGATTCTGGGTCTGCTGCTGTCGGTCGGTCTGGTGCTGCTGAAAGCGCTGTTCCATCACGGTATTGACAATCCTGAGCAGCTGGAAGAGCTGGGCATGAACGTCTACGCCAGCGTCCCGCTCTCTGAGTGGCAGCGCAAGAAAGATACTGAAGCACTGGCGCGTCGTGGTCACAAAGAGAAAAGCGATCCGCACAATACGCTGCTGGCGCTGGGTAACCCGACTGACCTCTCTATCGAAGCGATTCGCAGCCTGCGTACCAGCCTGCACTTTGCGATGATGGAAGCGAAGAACAACATCCTGATGATCACCGGCGCCAGCCCGGGCATTGGTAAAACCTTTGTCTGTGCCAACCTGGCAACTCTGGTCGCCAAAGCGGGTCAGCGCGTGCTGTTTATCGATGGTGATATGCGTCGCGGCTACACCCATGAGCTGCTGGGTGCGGATAACAAGCAGGGCCTCTCTAACGTCCTTTCCGGCAAGACTGAGTTCTCTCCGGCGATGATTCAGCGCGGCGTCTACGGCTTTGATTTCCTGCCACGTGGTCAGGTGCCACCTAACCCGTCTGAGCTGCTGATGCATCGTCGCATGAGTGAGCTGCTGGAGTGGGCGAGCAAAAACTATGACCTGGTGCTGATCGATACCCCACCAATCCTGGCGGTTACCGATGCCTCTATCATTGGTAAGCTGGCAGGAACGTCGCTGATGGTTGCACGCTTTGAAACCAACACCACGAAAGAACTGGATGTCAGCTACAAGCGCTTCGCGCAGAACGGCATTGAGATCAAGGGCGTGATCCTCAACGCCGTGGTACGCAAAGCGTCAAACGCCTACGGTTATGGTTACGACTACTACAACTACGAATACGGCAAAGAAGCTAAAAGCTAAATAACACCTTCACGGGGCGGTTTATCCGCCCCGTTTTTATGGTGAAGCACAGCGGCTCACAGCCGGGCAACGCCTTTTCAGGCCGACGCCATTTTTTCGGTGCGTTTTGCACCCAAATATACACACAGCACAATCTTTGGTATTTCCGTAATGGTACGCGGCATCCTCAGAAGAAAGAGTAATAACGGTATGATTTTTCGGAATAAAACCGATTTCTTTCCGGGGCCTGCTCGCGCTACCGTTGGATCTGGAACAGCTGTTTAAGAGGTGCTGGCAATGCAGGACATTCGCTTCTCAATCGTCATTCCGGCGTATAACGCGTCGAAATCGATTATCACCACGCTCGACTGCGTTAAAGCGCAAAGCTATCGTAATTTTGAAGTCATCATTGTGGATGACAAATCGGCTGACGCGGCAGAGCTGGCGCAGGTGGTACGGGATGAACGCTATCAGGAGCTGACAATTAAGCTGGAGCTTTCTGAGGTCAAACTCAACGGCGCCGGCGCCCGTAACAAAGGTATTGAACTGGCTGAAGGTGACTTTATCAGCTTCCTTGATGCGGATGACGAGTGGCACCCGGATAAACTTTCAGAGGTACGCGACACCATTACGCGTCTGGAAGCGCAGGGGAAGTTACGTTATGTCATTTTCAGCCAGGTCAATATTCATCAGGATGGCCGTTTTCTGAAAGTGATGCCGATGCAGGCGCCGGGCAAAAATGAGACCGTCGCTGAATATCTGTTTGGCTGCTACGGCTTTATCCAGACCAGTACCATCGTGCTGAAGCGCGAGGATGCGCTGAAAATCCAGTTTGATACGCGCTATATCCGCCATCAGGACTACGATTTCTGTATCCGCGCCGATCGCCTGGGCTATGAGTTTGTGATGATTGCCAAACCGCTGGCGACCTATCACCTGGTGACCAAATTTGGCTCTAAGCACAAAGGGGAGTCGGTAAAGTACTCCTACTTCTGGCTGGATAGCATGAAGCCGCACCTGACGACGCGTGACGTCCATACCTATAAGGCATTCAAACTGCCGCTGCGCTACAAGATGGACGGTAAATCGCTGCAGGCGAGCCTGAGCTTTGCCCGCTACTTTTTCCTGACCAACCGCGACAACCGCGCCTACTTTATGAATCGCCTGATGGATAAGGTGAAATCACGGTTTGGCGGCAGAAAAGCGGTCTCCTGACACGCATCCACTTGCTCCCCGCGCGGGAGCAATTTTTTTGGTTCCTGACACTCCGGGCAATAAAAATGACAAATCATGTTGGCACCATCGGTATTGTGATGCCGATGTATAACGCACGTAAAACCGTACTGCGCGCGGTTGAGTCGATTGTTAAACAGACCTACAGCGACTGGCATCTCTATCTGGTTAATGACACCTCCACCGACGACTCTCTGGCCCTGGTGCGTGAGCACTGCCAGGATGCGCGTATTACTATTCTCAGCAATGAGGTTAATCAGGGCGCAGCAGAAACGCGCAACGTCGGGCTGCGTGCTGCGAGTGAAGAGATCATCGCGTTTCTCGACAGCGATGATGAGTGGCATCCAGAGAAACTGGCTGAGCAGGCTGCCGCCATCGCCGCCGGCGATGACTTTGTTATCACGCATTACCACTATAAAACGCAGAGCGCCGGACACGATATCACCTGGGGCAAACCGTATCTGCAGCAGGATAACTTTGTGAAGAAGCAGTATCGCGTCTGCTTCTCATCAGTCTGTTTCCGTCGTCCACCGCAGGGGATCTTCTTTCAGCGTAAAGGGCATGAAGACTTTCTTTTCCTCTACGAGCTCTTTTCCCGCTACAAACAGGCGCGGGTGATCCGCAAGACGCTGGTGAACTATTACGAGCTGGGTGATTCGCTGTCGCGGAACAAAAACAAGGCGGCGAAATGGCATCTGGAATTATTAAGAATTATCTATAAAAACAACCCATTAAAAGTCTATTACTATTACACCTGGTATATGGTGAATGGCGTTCTTTTCGCCCTGAAGCATCGCTGAAATCCGCATGTTTGCGTGCAGTCATGCAGCCAGTATGGGTTTTACGTTCTGTATTTTTGAGGTGGAAAGCGTTAAATGAAAAAAGTCGTTTTGGTGATCAAAGATGCCCACTCCTATGCGGGCACCGAGAACATCTGTAACTTCATGTCAGAGTGCCTTGGTGAAGAGCACGCCATCACTATTTACTCCCTTGAGGGCCATGGCGAAACCTTTTATCCCTTTACGCGTGTAAAAGAGATCGTCAGTTTTGAAGGCCACAGCAACCCGATTAAAAGTGTCGTAGCGCGCGTTCACCAGGAAGGTTTTGACTGCGTTTTTCTCATCAGTATGGGCCGCCTGAGCGTGATGTTTGCGTTCTGGAACCTGATGATGCTGAAGAAAAAAACCTTTAAAGCCTACGCCTGCGAGCATATCGCCATCAACTCTTTCAGCAAGCCGATCAAACTCATGAAATGGCTGCTGCTGCGCTACTACGACCGCATCATTGTCCTGACGGATAAAGATCAGCAGGTCTTCAGCCGCTGGCATATCCGCAGCCAGCAGATCCCCAACCCGGTAGTGTACAAAGGCTTTGAACGGCGTCAGCGCAGTCGCCAGGCGCTGGCGGTCGGGCGGCTTGATAACCAGAAAGGGTTCGATCTGCTGCTGGATATCTGGGCAGATTTCAGCAAAAAGCATCCGGAGTGGACGCTGGCGATTGCCGGCGATGGCGAGCTGCGCCAGCAGCTGCATGAGCAGGCTGCTGCACTCGGTATTACCAACAGCGTGAACTTTGTCGGCAAGGTCAGCAACATTAACGACTACTACCGCGACAGCGATATGGCGCTGATGACGTCACGCTATGAAGGGTTGCCGCTGGTGCTGCTGGAAGCGAAATCCTGGTCCCTGCCGGTGGTGGCCTATGACTGCCCGACCGGCCCGCAGGAGATCATCAATCACGGCGAAGATGGTTTCCTGGTGCCAATGAATGATAAAGCCACGTTTCTGGCGCGGATGGAACAGCTTGCCAGCGATGATGCGCTGTTCTTTGCCATGAGCGATAAGACAAAAGAGACCGCACTCAAGTTTGACGGTAATCAGATCAAACAGAGCTGGCTGGCGCTGGTATAAGCGCCATGCTTTTTGATGCCTGCCGGGACACACTGACTTTGACCACGGGATTGAACGCATGAAAAGAAGAGAAGTGTTGCAGGCAGCCGCCTCCTCCATTGTGACCGCGCTTTCCGTAAGCGCATTTTCCAGCTACGCAGCGAAAAGCGGCCAGCCCGCGCTGAAACCGGTCGATCCGGCCAGCGTCCCGCAGGGCGATGTGCCGATCCTCACGCCGGAAAATGTCTATACCATGCCGCCGCAGTTCTGGCAGAACTTTGAAGGCAGGCTGTGGATCGGTAAAGCGGGCAGCGACGCCAGTCAAAAAGGCAATCAGATCCCGGTTTACCTGCGCGACGCCAGCGGCAAAGTGGCGCAAATCAGCCAGCCGATTGCGCTGAACAAAGGTAACTTTGCGCAATTTATCCATGATAACGCTGCGCTGATCGCTAATCCGGCGCACTCCATGGCGGTGGAAGACAGCGAGGGAAACACGCTCTTCTCCATTACCGATGTCTCACGCCCCGGCCAGAATAATTTCAGCCAGCGTCTGGCCCAGCCGAACGGCTATCAGCTGATTGGCGAGATCCCGTCCGTTGAGGAGCTGCGTAAAACCCGCCCGCTGTTTGCCGGTGCCAAGATCAAGCTCAAGAGCTGGCATGAAGGGCTGGAAGTGGGGGGTGGCGAATTTGTCGGTGCTTATGGCGATGCGCGTGATGATGACGGCGTTATCTTAAGCGGCAACGGGTTTTACTGGCGGCGCGTGGTGGAAGATTTTAACCGTCTGACGCTGTTTGAATTTGGTGCTATTGCCGACGGAAAAACAGACGCGGCACCGGCCATCAAAGCGATGTATCAGTGGTCGCTCGATAACAATCAGCCTATTTGCGTGCAGTTCCCGGCCGGTAAATTTTTTGTCACCGGCTGTGATTTCGGCGAGGAGGAGCAGCGCTTCTTCCGCATCTCCGGCGCGATGGTTAACTTCGGCTATTTTCCGGCGACCACGCTGGTCTCTGACGGCCGCTCTGACTTTGTGTTTAAAGTCAAAGCGCGCTGGACGGAGATCTCAAACCTTAACTTCAACGGCCAGAATGATAAGCGGCCCAACCGGCAGGGGTTGTTCAGCAACACCTGCCCGGGCGGCCAGTTCTTTCGCGGCGCCTGCCTGCGCTTTAACCGCGTAGGAGGCACCTCAATCAGCCTGCTCGATACGCTCGACTGCAAAATTGACCAGTGGTATGCCGATACCTGTACCGGTGACGTCATCAAAGCGGGCTGGTCAGGTCAGAAAGCGGGCGTCTGGGATCACAGCACGGCGATAGAGCTCTCTAACTTCAACGCCCAGCGCTGTACCGGCGGAATGGTGCTGAACCTGCCGCGCTGCAGTCAGTCGATTATTCATAACGGCTGGATTGAGCACAGCGAGCACCCTGGCGATATCTCTAACGGACAGTGGATCATCGACGCGCTGAGCCTGGAAGATTGCAAAAACCCGCTTAATGCGCGCAACTCGCGTCTCAATATGCGCCAGACGAACCTGCAGTCAGGCAGCTGGATCGACAACTCGCTGCAGGGCGAGCGCTGGCTGAGCATCTGGGAGATGGGCTCCACCCGCGTGGAGTCTTATGGCGTTGCCATCGACGGCAGCCTTAAATACAACTACATCACCTCGCGCTTCCGCCTGAGTAATAACACCAACCAGGCGACGTGGTTCGAACTGGGTAATTTCTACTCACCTGACGTGGGCGATAGCTGGGAGATTGAGCTGTTTGGCCAGTCACAGTTCAGCCCCGGCACCGATGATACGCCGATGATGGATGTCACCGGCGGCAAGCAGACCGGCGGGCGGGCGGTGATCCATCTGCAGCGCAAAACGCAGAAAGCGGAGGCGAGCTGGTCAGCCGAAGGCAGCGCTCCGGTGCTGGAGGTACGGCTGGTAGCGCGTTCCGACACCGATACCAAAGTCTGGGTCAGGCTGGCAGGCTGGACGCCGGCCACCGTGGTGCTGATAAAAAGCACCGCCAAAGATCGCTTTATGACCGGACGCTGCGCGCGCGTTGATGCCACCATGGTAAAAGGCACGCCGGGCAACGGCAGCCAGCAGGCGCCGCAGCGGTTCAGCCTGCATAACGGTAAAGCGGGCATCGGCGGCAATGAGCAGGGTGACCTGCTGATGGCGTCACGCGAGCTGAAACCGGAACAGGTGGATACGCGCCAGCCTAAAGGGTTTGTGTCAGTGGTGATCAACGGCGAGCAGGTCGCGATGCCTTATTTCGCCCTTAAGGGATAAATAAACGCTGCAGGGGCACATTTATGCGCCCCGCTGGGATACGCAGGACGCGCATTCATGCGCCTCTGGATGCGGGATCGACTGACTCAGGGCGGCATGAATGCCGCCCCTACGGGATGTTGTAGGGGGCGCATTTATGCGCCCCGCTGGGATACGCAGGACGCGCATTCATGCGCCCCTGGATGCGAGATCGACTGACTCAGGGCGGCATGAATGCCGCCCCTACGGGAAATGTAGGGGGCGCATTAATGCGCCCCTGGATGAGAGATCGGCTGACTCCAGGGCGGCATGAATGCCACCTCTGCGAAATATGTAGGGGGCGCATTTATGCGCCCCGATGGGACACACGGGGGTCGCATCTATGCGCCCCTGAAATTACGTAAGAAGCTTTAGGTTAGATAACAGGCAGTTGGCACCATTTTTCGGGCGTTGTCCCATTGCAGTTTTTTTTGCCAGAGTTCACTTTGCTGCTCAGGATAGAAGCGGCGGCTTGTAAGAATTACAAAAAATATATCTGGAGTTTGTATGACGATTTTATTGGCGGGTAATCATACCTGCGGGAATGGCGGTGGTGGTGTAATTTTGTACAGGCTGACTGACTCACTGCAGGCAGCATGCGCAAACCCGGGTAGTGACGGTATCCGTTGTTATCCGGCCAGCCCGGGTTATCTGCAGCAGCAGAATGCGCTGTTTACGCACAACAGTAAAACGCCCCGGAGCCTGATGGCCCGCGTTCAGCGCAAGACAGTGCTGGCTGACCACGGCAATCTGAAACTGAACGTAAATACCGCGGTCGCGCAGAAGCGTGAAACAGGCAACCGCATCACCGAAGAACTTCTGAATGTATTGGGGTAAGTGATGAAGTTAACCTTTTTCACCATGCGTTTTCCGGTTGCCTCTGAGACGTTTGTCCTCAACCAGGTAACCCACTTTATTGATGCCGGCTATGACGTTGAAATCATCTCGGTGTTCCCAGGTGACATGATCAACCGTCACGCCGCGTTCGACGACTATAACCTGGCGGCAAAAACGCACTATCTGCTGCCGGAAGAGAAGGTATCGAACCTCGACAAGCTCACGCAGCGTATCGGTCTGATGCTGCCGAAGATCGCCAAACCGGCGCTGATCAAATCGCTCAACGTGGGACGCTACGGCGCACAGGCAAAGAAGCTGCTGCTGCCGGCGATCGTTGCTAACGCGAAGCAGACCTTCACCGCCGACGTCTTTCTGGTGCATTTCGGCTATGCCGGCGCGCTGGCAAACAAACTGCGTGAACTGGGCGTACTGAAAGGCAAGCAGGCGACCGTATTCCACGGTGCAGATATCTCACGCCGCCATATCCTCGAGGAGCACAAGCAGGATTACATTAATCTGTTTAAGCAGAGCGAATTGATGCTGCCGATCAGCCACCTCTGGGAAAACAAACTGATTGAGATGGGCTGTCCGCGTGAAAAAGTGCACGTAACGCGGATGGGTATCGAACCGGAGAAATTCAACTTCCGGCCGCGCGAAGCGTTTCACCAGCCGCTGCGCATCGTCTCTGTAGCACGCCTGACTGAGAAAAAAGGGCTGGACGTTGCAGTTAAAGCCAGTGAAATTCTGCGCGATAAAGGCGGCCAGTTTGAATTCACCATCATCGGCAACGGCGAGCAGGAAGGCATGATGCGTGAACATATCGCCCGTGCCGGCCTGAAAGAGATGGTCAGCATGCCGGGCTTCAAGCCGCAGGAGGAGATCCGTCAGGCGCTTAACGACGCTGATATTTTCCTGCTGCCCTCAAAAACGGCTGCCGATGGTGACATGGAAGGGATCCCCGTGGCGCTGATGGAGGCCATGGCGGTGGGGCTGCCGGTGGTATCCACCTACCACAGCGGCATTCCGGAGCTGATCCAGAACAACGTCAGCGGCTGGCTGGTCTCTGAGAACGATGCCGATGAGCTGGCTGCTACGTTACTGCGCCTGTCGCGTGGCGACATTGATGTTGCACCGGTAGTGGCTGCCGCGCGCCATAAAGTTGAAACCGAGTTTAACCAGCATATTGCCTACGGAGAGCTGGCGAAAATTCTGGAGCAGATGGTGTAAGGGGTATGAAAGCGCAGGCGGACGGGTTATCGGCGCAGTGATGGGTGCGGCGATGTCAGGCTTATGCGCTGGCCAAAAAGCCGATCCTGCAGGGGCGTTCTTCACGACGCCCCTGTTTGCTGTCTGACTGCTCTTTGCACGTCGTATCATTCTGAAAAACGCCGGTCTTAACCCCCATAGCAGAATGCTATTTACGTCACGCTTTTACCCGCCTTTAGCGCTTGAATTTGCCCGGAAAATTACCGACGCTGACCGCCCCTGATCACTAATTTCTGATGCTGTGACAGAGAGTTAGTGTCGGCTTTTCAGATAAAGATTATACTTGCCCGAGCGGCCATTACTGCATAATCGATGCATGTCTACACTTCATAAAATGGAACAAATATGACCAAGCTTAAAGCAGTAATCCCGGTTGCGGGCCTCGGTATGCATATGCTCCCTGCGACTAAAGCCATTCCAAAAGAGATGCTGCCTATCGTCGACAAACCAATGATTCAGTATATCGTTGACGAGTGCGTGGCGGCAGGCATTAAGGAGATTGTGCTGGTCACCCATGCTTCCAAAAATGCAGTGGAAAACCACTTCGACACCACCTACGAGCTGGAAGCCCTGCTGGAAGCGCGCGTTAAGCGTCAGCTGCTGAGCGAAGTGCAGTCTATCTGCCCGCCAGGCGTTACCATCATGAACGTTCGTCAGGCCGATCCGCTGGGTCTGGGTCACTCCGTACTTTGCGCGCGTCCGATGATTGGCGACAACCCGTTTGTAGTTGTGCTGCCAGACGTACTGCTGGATGACTCTACTGCCGATCACCTGCGCTATAACCTGGCCGCAATGGTTGCGCGTTTTGAAGAGACCGGTCGCAGCCAGGTTCTGGCAAAACATATGCCGAATGAAGATCTCTCTGAGTATGGCGTGCTGACCACCGAGCAGCCTATCGACAACCCGGGCGATATCAGTACGATCACCAGCATCGTTGAAAAGCCGGAGCATGCCGCTGAGCTGAACTCTGACCTGACGGCAGTGGGTCGCTATGTTCTGTCTGCAGACATCTGGGCTGAGCTTGAGAAAACCGAGCCAGGCGCATGGGGCCGTATTCAGCTGACTGACGCCATCGCCTCGCTGAGCAAAACCAAACCGGTTGATGCGCAGCTGCTGACCGGTACCAGCTTCGACTGCGGCCGCAAACTCGGCTATATGCAGGCGTTTGTCTCTTATGGCCTGCGCAGCAACGCACAGGGCCGCGACTTCCGCGAAGCGATTCATAAGATTCTGGATAAGTAAGCATTTCCATACCGCGCAGCCTGCGCGGTTTCCAAGGAGTAGACATGGCTATTTTGGTAACGGGCGGGGCAGGGTATATCGGATCCCATACGGTACTGGCGCTGCTGGAGCGCGGTGACGACGTGGTGGTTCTGGATAACCTCTGCAATGCATCACGCGAAGCGATCAACCGCGTTGAAAAACTGGCGGGCAAAAAAGCGGTATTCGTTGAAGGCGATATCCGCGACCGCGCCTGCCTGCGCGATCTGTTTGCCAGCCACAGCATCTCTGCTGTGATCCACTTCGCTGCGCTGAAAGCCGTTGGGGAATCCACGCGTAAGCCGCTGGAATACTACGAAAACAACGTAGCCGGCACCGTGGTCCTGCTGGAAGAGATGCGCGACGCGGGCGTCTGGAACTTCATCTTCAGTTCATCAGCCACCGTGTACGGTGCTGACGCCCCGGTTCCTTATGTGGAAACCACGCCGATTGGCGGCACCACCAGTCCTTATGGCACCTCCAAGCTGATGACTGAGTTTGTAATGCGCGATTTCGCCAAAGCGGAACCCAAATTCAAAGCTATCGCGCTGCGCTACTTCAATCCGGTAGGCGCGCACGAGTCTGGCGAGATTGGTGAAGACCCGACCGGTATCCCGAACAACCTGCTGCCGTACATTGCACAGGTAGCGATTGGTCGTCTCGACAAGCTCGGGGTGTTTGGTAACGACTACGAAACGCCAGACGGCACCGCACAGCGCGACTATATCCATGTCGTCGATCTGGCAGAAGGGCACCTGAAAGCGCTGGATCACCTCAGCAAGGTTGAGGGTTATAAAGCTTACAACCTCGGCGGCGGCGTTGGCTTCTCCGTACTGGAGATGATCAAAGCGTTCGAAGCGGCTTCCGGTAAAGCGATCCCGTTCGAGTTCAAACCGCGCCGCGACGGCGATCTGCCCGCTTTCTGGGCCGATGCAACGCTTGCGAACAATGAACTCGACTGGCGCGTGACGCGCGGTATCGATGCGATGATGCGCGATACGTGGAACTGGCAGTCGAAGAATCCGAATGGTTATAATCTGTGACGTTCGGGTATTACACTGAGCAACTTATGTGCTAATGTTGCTGAGCATTAAAACAGTGCGAAAGAAAAAAGATGGCTTCTGGAAACAGAGGCCTTTTTTTCTTATTGAAATTAGTTAAACTTAACTATTAGCTGTGGAAACTGATAACAGAAGAGTAGCTGAAACATCTGACGCAAATTGTTTACTATATAAGCAATTAAAGCAAGCAGTGAAATGCTGAAAGCTGATATGCTAACCTTCTGATATCCATAGTGGTTGTTTATTGAGCGGCTGATACGTATTGCACTAAAAAATTGATTAAACTGGCATGTGGTTGCCGTAAGCCAGGGGCGGTAGCATAGCCATTTATCATAATGATCTGATTATTTTAAGGCCATCAGCTTTTAGTTTGTCAAGTGATACCGGTATAAATTGCACTCAATAAATCATGTGCAGGAAAGAATCAACAATGAATAAAAGAGTTTTAAATATCTCGTTGCGAGGAATAACGCTAGCGAGCAGGTTTTTATTTATATTTTTCCTGGCAAAATATCTTGCTCCGAATGATCTCGGCTTATATGGTATATTCACTGCAACAGTAGGGTATGCACTGTATTTCGTTGGTCTCGATTTCTATGTTTATACAACGCGTGAAATAATTAAAAGTGAAAAATCACAATGGGGAGCATTCCTTAAAAATCAGGCTTTTGTTTCATTTTTATTATATATAGTGTTATTTGTTTTACTCATTTTTACGGTTGCTGGTGGGAAAATAAGTTTGGCTCAGGCCTCATGGTTTATATTGATCCTGATATTAGAGCATGTCAATCAAGAAATATCACGCCTGCTAGTGGCTATAAGTAAACAAACTACCGCAAGCTTTCTGCTTTTTGTAAGGCAGGGTTTATGGGCAATATTGATTGTTATACTCATGGCTTCCAAAATTATTCCTGCAACACTTAACGCAATCTTTATTTTTTGGTCAGTTTCGGGTTTACTGTCTTTAATTTTAGGAGTTTGCTCTTTAAAGAAAGCCAAAATGGGCGGATGGAAGAGTGAAATAGACTATTCATGGATACTTAAGGGAATAAAAGTAAGTGGCTTATTCCTCATTGCGACGCTTGCTTTAAGAGGATTGCAAACAGTAGATCGCTACTGGATGCAATATCTAAACGATCTTGAGGTAGTCGGTGCTTACGTATTGTTTATAGGAATGGCCAGCACATTAATGACTTTTCTTGACGCAGGCGTTTTTTCATTTAGTTACCCGGCTCTTATAAAATTAAAAAATGATGGAGACAAAATTGCATTTAGAAAACATTTGAAAAAAATGTCTATAACAACAGTTGCAATAACAATCGCATTTGTTGTCATTAGTGTTTTATTAATGCCATTCTTACTCAAATGGACTGAAAAGCCGATATTTGAAAAGTACTTGTTAGTTTATTATATTTTATTGGCTGCTACAGCTATGAACGCCTTAGGGATGATATTTCATTATGCTTTATATGCAATAGGAAAAGATAAAGCCATTATAGCCAGTCATATAATTTCGCTTTTAGTATTTTTTGTAACAGTGCTAATGCTGCAAAATAATCATAAAATAACTGCAGTACCAGCAGGTATAACAGCGGCCTTTACCTTTATTTTGATATTTAAATCAGTAGTTTTCTATTATTCAAAAAAAGAATTCAAAACTAGCTAAACATGCAATGATATTGCTATGGCAATGTCGAATATTCAAATTAATATGAATTGGGCTCATCATGATTAGATATGGTCAACAAGATATTACTCAGGCTGACATTGACGCAGTAGTTGAAGTGTTAAAATCTGTTAATTTAACACAAGGTCCCGCGATCACTCGTTTTGAAAATGCAGTTGCACATCATTCTAATGTTAAGCATGCACTTGCTGTAAACAGCGCTACTTCAGCATTGCATATTGCGTGCCTTGCATTAGGGCTGGGTAAAGATGACTGGTTATGGACAACACCGAACACGTTTGTTGCTTCAGCTAACTGCGCGCTCTATTGCGGAGCGCGGGTAGACTTTGTTGATATTGATCCTAAAACATATAATCTTTGCCCGGTTAAGCTGGAACAAAAACTCATTGCGGCAGAGAAAAAAGATTGTCTTCCAAAAATTGTTGTTCCGGTTCACCTGTGCGGTCAGCCTTGTGATATGGAAGCCATTCATAAACTGTCTCTAAAGTTTGGTTTCAAAATTATAGAAGATGCTTCACATGCAATCGGCGGCAAGTACAAAAATGAGCCAATCGGAAATTGTAAATTTAGCGATATTACAGTTTTTAGTTTCCATCCGGTAAAAATCATTACTACTGCTGAAGGTGGTATGGCAGTAACTAATAGTGATGAATTAGCTACAAGCATGGGGCTTCTGAGAAGTCACGGTATTACTCGTGAACCTGAGTTGATGACTAAACCAATGGATGGCCCTTGGTACTATCAGCAAGTGGCTTTAGGCTTTAACTATAGAATGACAGATATTCAGGCTGCTTTAGGTGCCAGTCAGATGGAGAGATTGGAACAGTACGTTGCCAGGAGGCATGAAATTGCAGAAAGGTACAATGAACTGCTCGCAGAGCTTCCTCTGACACTTCCGTGGCAGCATCCTGATAGTTATTCAGGGTTACACTTATATGTAGTCAGGCTTCAGCTTGACAAAATAAAAACCACGCATCTGGATGTATTTAATTATCTCAGAAGCAAAGATATTATTGTAAATCTGCATTATATACCGGTACATACCCAGCCATACTATCAGGAGATGGGATTTAAAGCTGGAGATTTTCCGGAAGCAGAAAGGTATTACACTGAAGCAATCAGTATTCCTATGTTTCCTACTCTTACTACTGAACAACAAGATGAAGTCGTTCAGCGTTTGAAAGAAGCATTACAGCAATGAATATTGCCATTATTCCGGCGCGTGGCGGTAGCAAACGAATTCCAAGAAAGAATATACGTGAATTCGCTGGTCAGCCTATGATCGTGCATTCAATACAAACAGCGCTGAAAAGCAATATGTTTGACCACATCATCGTCTCAACTGACGATGAAGAAATTGCGCAGGTAGCCCGAAATGCTGGTGCGCAGGTTCCTTTCAAACGGCCAGCACACCTTTCAGATGATTTCACCGGGACAGTACCGGTAATTGCCCACGCAATTACATGGATGACTGAAAACATAGCGACTATTACAAACGCCTGCTGCATTTATGCAACTGCACCTTTTGTTATTCCGGAAGACTTGATTATCGGTCACCAGTTACTGGTAGACCATGATGCAGACTATGCTTTTTCCGTTACTGAATACGCTTTCCCCATTCAGAGAGCATTGAAGAAAAAGGCGGACGGTAAATTAGAGATGTTTTTTCCAGAGTTCTATAATACCCGGTCGCAGGATCTTGAAGAAGGGCTGCATGATGCCGGTCAATTCTACTGGGGCAGCGCTGAGGCCTGGCTGAGTCAGAAGCCTATATTTTCCAGTGACTCTATCCCTGTGATGCTGCCCCGAACGCGCGTTCAGGATATTGATACATATAGTGACTGGGAAAGAGCTGAGCAGCTTTATTATCTGTTAAAAAGGTAGTGCAATGCTTACAGGAAAAAAAATTCTTATTCGTGCAGATGCATCGCTGCTTATAGGCACGGGTCATGTAATGCGTTGTCTTACTCTGGCCGACCAACTTAAAAGGCGAGGAGCAGAATGCTATTTTGCAACTCGCCTTCATGAGGGTCATCTTCAGGAAAAAATCCTTGAGCGCGGTCATTTCTGCCTTTCGCTCAGAAAACCTCATAATGGAAAAGAAACAACCGCCAGTTACGCAGACTGGCTTGGTTATACACAAATGCAGGATGCTCACGAAGTTCTCAGTATGCTGGATGATTTGAAAATTGATTTATGCGTGGTGGATCATTATGCGCTTGATTCAGACTGGGAAAGCTATCTTAAAGAAATAGTAGAAAAAATTATCGTCATTGATGATCTGGCAAATCGTATGCATCAATGCGATGTCCTGATAGATCAAAATGCTGGCAGAACCGTCGAAGATTATCTGGCGTTAGCACCTGAGTCGTGCAGATTTTTGCTGGGTGCAAAATATGCTTTACTGCGCGATGAGTTTTCTGCATTGAGAGACTCAAGCCTTAATCGTAGAAAAAAAAATGGATTGCACTCAATTACGATTTCTATGGGCGGGGTAGACGCAGCCAATGCTACGCAAGATGTTCTGCAAGCCCTGAGAAAAAGTAACCTTCCAGATGATTGTTGTATCAATGTCATTGTCGGCAGTAAGTTTCCCTGGATGGACGAAATATATAAAACTATTGAAAATTATCCCTGGAAAACAGCTTTGCTAATTGATACCTCTGAAATGGGCAAGCTATTGAGTGAAACTGACCTGGCGATTGGCGCGGCTGGGTCTTCAGCCTGGGAACGCTGTGCTCTCGGTGTACCCTCAATAATGATAGTTGTCGCTGAAAATCAGAGAGTTATAGCTGAAAGTCTTAAGAAATTAAATGCAGCACGGGTAATAAATTCTCAACAAGATATTCTGGCGCTACTACCTGAGCATATCTGCAATTTCATGACTGATGCTGAGCTTTTAAGCACAATGTCATCCAACTGTTCGTTAGTCGCTGACGGACAAGGTGCAGAACGCGTAGCTTGTCTGATGGAGAATCTTATATGATCGGTGCTGATCTGAAGATAAATAATTCGATCAGAATGTTGCGTGAAGACGATCTGGACCTCATTCTAAAATGGCGTAACCATGAATCAATCCGCTTATTTATGTTCAATAAAGAAATAATAAAACGCGTAGATCATGTAAGCTGGTTTGAGTCATTAGCAACGAGAAAAGACAGGTTTGCTTTTATTTTTTCAATTAATGAAACAACAAAAGGATTTGCGCAGATAAGCCTGGTAGGGAATGAAATTGCAGAGTGGGGATTTTATGTAGACCCTTATGCTAAACCTGGTCTGGGAAAATACCTCGCATATAATATAATTGAATATTTATTTGATGAGATGAATGTCAGGAAAATAGTTGGGCGTGTTATCGACTTCAATAAGCGATCTATTTCGTTGCATGAAAAATTTGGATTTACAACTGAAGGTGTTCTGCGGCAGGAGCACTTCGATAATAACACATATCATGATGTTATTTGTTTCGGACTTTTAAAAAATGAGTGGACAGGAAAAGGTAAATAAGATGAATAAATATATCACCATTGCTGGACGCCAGATTGGTCAGGATTTCCCGCCCTACGTCATTGCTGAGCTTTCTGCTAATCATAACGGCAAAATTGAAAACGCTTTAAAACTGATTGAAGAAGCGAAAATCGCAGGTGCTGATGCTATCAAACTGCAAACTTATACCGCTGATACTATTACTCTTAATTCAGATAGCGAAGACTTTCAGATCAAAGGCGGATTATGGGATGGAAAGACGCTCTACAACCTTTACAAAGAAGCCGCAATGCCATGGGAGTGGCATAAAACGTTATTTGAAAAAGCTGCTGAAGTAGGTATCACAATTTTTAGTTCGCCTTTTGATTCTACAGCAGTTGACTTGCTTGAAGAGCTTAATGCACCTGCTTACAAGATTGCCTCTTTTGAAGCTATTGATCTGCCCTTGATCCGTTATGTCGCCAGTACCGGCAAACCCATGATCATTTCTACCGGGATGGCTGATGCTGAAGAGATTCAGGAAGCTATTGATGCAGCACGTTCTGCCGGTTGCAAAGAGCTGGCTATTTTGCATTGTGTAAGTGGTTATCCTGCTCCAGCAGAAGATTATAATCTGCGTACCATCAGCGATATGATTCAACAGCATAACCTCGTTACAGGATTGTCCGATCATACGCTGGACAATACTACTGCCATTACAAGTATTGCCTTAGGTGCGGCGATAGTTGAAAAACATTTCACACTTAATCGTTCTGGTGGTGGCCCGGATGATAGTTTTTCGCTTGAGCCAGTTGAAATGCAACAACTTTGCCGTGGAGTGAAAACCGCGTGGTCTGCTTTAGGAAACGTAGATTATGGCCGCAAATCAAGCGAACAGGGTAACGTACAGTTCCGTCGTTCACTCTATTTCGTTAAAGATCTGAAAAAAGGTGAAGTGATTACCGCCGATGCAGTGCGAAGTGTTCGCCCAGGTTTTGGACTGGCGCCTAAATATATGGAAAAGATTATCGGGCAGAAATTAAGCCAGGATGTAAAGATCAATACTCCAGTTACTACAAACTCGATAGTTGGACTCAAAAAGTAATGAATGTATTAATTTTATCCAATGGCGCACCTAATTATTATCATTTTTTTAATCACTTGAGCAGGTTGCTGCAGAACGATGGTGCGGTCGTATCATTTGCTGTAGATAGTGAACTTTCAAAAGACAGTAATAATCTGGACGCATTGCAGAGCAAAGTTTTTGAATTTTCTTCTTATTTTCGCGACCACGATTTAAATCCTGAATTACTATTAAAGTATAATAAATATAATCTGAATGCCATGCTGCTTTCTGACTTTGAAAGAGCAGAAGTGTATAAAATATGGGGCGTTAAAGATAAAGCTTATCTATCTAGGTTGTTAAGCGCACTGATATCTTTTTACGAATTTATTTTTCAGACAACAAATACGGATTACGTCCTTTATGAGAATGTTTCTAATACGTTTTCTCATGTAGCATGGGCTGTCGCGAAGGAAAATAATATCCAATATATTGGAGTAGGCGGTTCCAGAATTCCAGGGCGTTTTTCATTAAGTTCAGACCCGCTCAATGATAATAGGACAAAAAAGTTTTTTAAGTTGATAAGGGATAATCTTATTATTGTTCCTGACGAAATATCTCAGTGGGCTACTAATTATTTGGATAATATTGAGACTGTTGTTCCTGATTATATGAAAATTAATGGCCTCGATAAAGTCGATATTTCTAAACGATATTTAAATAAAGAGAAATACAAAACTATTAGGCGTGTGATTTCCCATATAAAAGATGATGAATATCACAGCTTTCAGTCTGGTAATCCAGTAAAAACTTATCTTAATCTCTTTTTAAGAAATGTTGGAAGAAAAATTAATACGCTTAAGCTGCGTAATTATTATGATGCGAGTAACCTGGGAAAAGATAGGTTTTTACTTTATCCAATGCATTTTCATCCAGAATCATCTACGTCAATTTTGTCTGGCACATATTTAAATGAGTATGAAGTTATCAAAAATATCGCTTTTAACCTTCCGCAAGGATATAAGCTATATGTAAAAGATCATGTCAGTGCCTGGGGTTATCCATCAATAAAGTTTTATAACGATCTTAAAAAACTACCAAATGTAAATATTCTGGGCCCTAATGAAAATACTAAAAAGCTAATTAAATATTCTGCTGGTGTTATTACCCTGACTAGTACTGTCGGTTACGAAGCTTTACTATTAGGAAGAAAAGTATTTTTATTTGGTCGCGTTTTTTACGAAGATCATAAAAATGTAATTAAGATTGATAATCCACACAACTTGTTTAATATTATGAACGATGCACTTATTGATGAGCATATAACCATAGACAGAGATTATGCTCTTGATTTTGTCGCTGCCTGCTATCTGGCAACATATCCTGGTTCACTGAATCTTATGCTTACCGGACAAGCTGCAATGGCCAAAGCGGAAGAAATATATAACCGCGTAATTAAGCCGATTGTTTTTTCTAATATTGATGCTATAGATAATGAAAATATATGGTTATAAGACGATTTGATCTTTTCATCACATTATTTCTGCCAGTGATTTTTTTTGTCCTTGGCTATGTAGAGTATCTAAATAGTGATAGAAATACGCAGCTGTTAGAGTATCTAGTCGTTCCGGTTTCATTGATTGCTATTATTTACTATTACTATAAGAACCATCCAGATTTTTTGTTTACCAGCGCAATGCCATTTTATTACTATATTGGTATGTGCGTAAGTTTATTACTGATTAATAATGGTGTACATATGATAGAGGTGGATCAATATGGTTCACCTAATGGTTCTGTTTTGATAATGTTGGCTTATTTCTTTTATTCGATAGGTGTTTCTAAAGTTACGTTTTCTTTTGCCATGCAGACAAAAAGGAAAATAAGACTGCCTAACCTTTCAGAAAAAGTATATAATTCAGTTGTCGTTGTATCCTTAACGTTTATTGTGATATTAGGTTTTTTGCTATTATTATTCTATGGCGGCCCTGTAATAAATGGGATTAATAGGGTAGCATTCTGGACAGAGATGGAAAGCAAAGGTTTATCTTTTTATCCTTCATTAATGATTCAGACCTTTTATTTTGTGGTTTATTATTATTTTGATAAGCGTTATAATAAAGCTGGTTTGTATTTGTCATCATTTCTATTAATTTCTTACTTTCTTCTTACAGTTTTATTGTTAGGGCAAAAGTTTAGCGCTTTTATAATTTATTTTGCTGTAATGGGAATGTTACTTCCCTCTTTTACAAGAGATTTAAAGCTTAAAAAAACAACATTTATCTTACTTTTTCTTGCTGCATTCTCTCTGATAATGATTGTAAGCATATCTTATGTCGCTCAAGGCTATAGCTCAGACTTTATTCTGACGCGCATCGCATTACAAGGGCAAGTATTGTGGAGTATTATTAACTTTGAATTTCCTGAGGTAATAAAAATCGGGGATGAATGCCTATTTGGATGTGCCAGTAATATCAATTTAATGGATTATATTTCCTACAAATTGCTACCATTGCAAACTTATTTACATTACAGCGCAACAGGCACAACATTATCTGGTTTTGCACCGGCTGCTCAATTTTTAACTATGGGCCTATTGCCTACATTCATACTGCAAACCTTAGTTTTTGCAATGCTAGGTTACTTGCAGGCAAAAACAGTTATATATAATAGAGAAAGAAATTTCATCGTTGGGTTTCTCTTGTTTAAAGTATCATTCTCGTTATTTCTCATCTGGCATGCCGTTATGTTTACTGCCATTAAAGGTATGATATTTACTCTGGGGATTCTACTCATATATGCATTGGTAGCTAAATCTAAAGCAAAACCCTAAAGAGAAAAATCGTGAACCTAAATAAAGTACTTATTAACGCCAGTAATTTACACGTTGGTGGTGGTGTGCAGGTTGCGACCTCAGTTATCGGTGAGTTGACTATGATGAGCAACTTGCCTGAGCTACTTGAAATTTGGGCTTCTGATGAAGTTGATAAAAATCTTAGATCTTTGAATTATGATCTTACAGTTCTGCCTAATTATCGTGTAGTAAACAGCTATGGTATAAAAGCCTTAAATAAAGATTTTCAAAAAAAACTGAATTCTTTTAGTAAAGTTTTCACGATATTTGGCCCGTTATATAGTTTTTCTAGGAAATTTGAAAATATTACAGGCTTTGCTCAACCATGGATAATCTACCCTGAAAATGAAATCTATGCCAATATGAATTTCATGAATAAAGTTAAAACCAGGGTGAAATTTTTCCTGCAAAAGATGTTTTTCAAACGTGCTGATCATTTGATAGTTGAGCTAGAGCACGTTGCGCGTCGATTAGTTGATAAAAAAATTTGCAATTCGCAAAACGTCACTGTGGTAAATAATTGTTTTAGTGCAGTATTCTTGCAGGTTGAGCGATGGAAGGAAATTAATTGCCCCTTTCCAAAAGATAAAATAAAGATTGGTTTTGTAGGTAGGAATTATCCTCATAAAAATACAAAAATATTTCCCCAGGTTAAGGCTTATCTCAAGTCTGAACATAATATTGATTCTGAGTTTTATGTTACTTTTAGTCCGGAAGAGTGGGCAGCATGTGATCAAAAATTCAAATCTGATATCTGCAATGTGGGTGTCTTAACGGTTGACCAATGCCCTATTTTCTACAGACATATGGACGCAATAATTTTCCCCAGCCTGCTTGAATGTTTTTCAGCAACGCCATTAGAAGCTATGGTTATGGAAAGGCCTTTATTTGCGTCTGATACACCTTTTAATCACGATGTATGCAATGAGCATGCAATTTATTTTGATCCGCTTAATCCTTGTGATGCAGCAAATAAAATCGCAAAATATTTTCAATACGTTGACAATGATTCCACATCAGCTTCTGCGCTTCTTAACGGTCGGAAGCGAGCTATGGAATTTAGTTATGCGGATATGCGTGCATCAATGTATTTGCAATGTTTAATTTCAAAAGATTTAATCAGGAGATAATGATGTTTAAAGGTAAAACCCTACTTATTACCGGTGGCACTGGCTCGTTTGGAAACGCGGTATTAAAGCGCTTTCTTGATACCGACATTGGTGAAATTCGTATATTCAGTCGTGACGAAAAGAAACAAGATGACATGCGCAAGAAATATAATAGCGCGAAGTTAAAGTTTTATCTGGGAGACGTACGTGACGAAAACAGCATTGCTGCTGCCATGCGTGGTGTGGACTATGTTTTCCATGCGGCAGCGCTGAAACAGGTGCCTTCGTGCGAGTTCCACCCGATGCAGGCTGTGCGCACTAACGTTCTTGGCACCGAAAACGTGCTGAACTGCGCAATCAATGCTGGCGTAAAACGTGTCGTTTGTCTGAGCACCGATAAAGCAGTTTATCCAATCAACGCTATGGGCATCAGTAAAGCGATGATGGAAAAAGTCATGGTAGCGGCCAGTCGTAATCTTGAAGGCACTGGCACCGTCATCTGTGGCACCCGCTACGGTAACGTAATGGCATCACGCGGTTCTGTTATCCCGCTATTTGTTCAGCAGGTACAGCAGGACAAAACCATTACTATCACTGAGCCCAGCATGACGCGTTTTATGATGACGCTGGCAGATGCGGTTGATCTGGTCCTGTATGCATTTGAGCACGGTAACAATGGTGATATCTTCGTTCAGAAAGCGCCGGCGGCTACTGTAGAAACCCTGACCCAGGCAATCCTGAAAGTGATGAATAAGCCTGAGCACCAGGTCAGTGTCATCGGTTCCCGTCATGGTGAAAAGCTGTATGAATCTCTGCTAAGCAAAGAAGAACGTGCCTGTGCTGAAGATATGGGTGATTATTTCCGCGTTCCCGCTGATACGCGCGATCTGAATTACGCAAAATTTGTCGAAGAAGGCGAAAAGAAACTAACTGATGCTTTGTGTGGAGAAGAATATAACTCCCATAATACAGAACGTCTTGATGTTGAAGGCATGATACGCCTGCTGATGAAACTTGATTTTATGCATAAAATCGCCAAAGGCGAGCATGCGGATCCGGAGGAATAAGCAGTGAATGTCCTGATTACAGGTTCTGAAGGTTTTATCGGCAAAAATCTTAATCTATATCTTAAGCAATTCCCGGATATAACCGTTCATACGTTCAACCGTAAACAAGATGAGCATGAGCTGTCAGCCCTGTTGCAGGATATGGATTTTGTGTTTCATCTGGCGGGCGTTAATCGTCCGCAAAATCCTGCTGATTTCACTACTGATAATATCGGTCTCACGGAAGTGCTTTATCAGTCAATTGCTGAAGTTATACACAAAACGGGCCGTAAAATCCCCGTTTTGTTTAGTTCATCCATTCATGCTGAGGCAGAAACTGATTATGGCCGTTCTAAACGCGCCGCAGAAAATCGGCTTGCGTCTTTGTTCGATGAGTTTGACAATCCGGTTTATATTTGCAGGTTACCGGGAGTATTCGGTAAGTGGGCCCGGCCAAACTATAATTCTGTCGTAGCAACCTTTTGCCATAACATAGCAAATGAAAAGCCTGTCCATATCGATGACCCTGAAAAAGCGATCAGGTTGGTTTATATTGATGATGTTATGGCATCATTTGTCAGGGTTATGGATGGTAATAGCGTTGATGTGGATAATTCTATTTTTCTGGAAGTGAAACCTGAATTCAACGTTAAGTTAGGCGATATTGTCAGTACTCTGGGAAATTTCAAACATAGCAGAAAAACGTTGATCAACGAGCGTGTTGGTACAGGTTTTGTCAGAGCACTGTACTCTACCTATATCAGCTATCTGCCTGTCAGCCAGTTTTCCTATCCTGTAAAGGCTCATTCGGACAGCCGGGGAACATTTGTAGAGGCATTTAAAAGCCATGACTCTGGTCAGGTTTCTTACTTTACTGCTTATCCAGGCATCACACGTGGCGGGCACTATCACCACACTAAAACTGAAAAATTTCTGGTGCTGAGCGGTAAAGCTCGCTTTAAATTCCGGCACATGATCACTGGCGAATATTATGAAGTAGTTACCAGTGACGCTGAGCCAGTCATCATTGAGACTATTCCCGGCTGGGCCCACGATGTAACAAATATTGGCAGTGAAACTCTTATTGCCATAGTGTGGGCTAACGAAATTTTTGATCCGGAAAACCCAGATACCTTCTCTTCGCCTTTATAAAGAGCCTTATGAAAAAACTAAAAATTGTTTCAGTTGTAGGAACGCGTCCGGAAATTATCCGCCTGTCGCGCGTGCTGGATAAACTTGACCAGTACTGTGAGCATATTCTGGTTCACACCGGTCAGAACTACGACTATGAGCTTAACGAAGTCTTTTTCAACGACCTGAATGTGCGTAAGCCGGACTTCTTTCTGGATGCTGCGGGAAAAAACGCGGCAGAAACGATTGGCCAGGTAATCATTAAGATTGACCAGGTGTTTGCCGAAGTCCAGCCGGAAGCGATGCTGGTCTTAGGGGACACCAACTCCTGCATCTCTGCTATCGCGGCTAAACGTCGCAAAATCCCTATTTTCCATATGGAAGCTGGAAATCGCTGCTTTGATCAGCGCGTTCCTGAAGAGACCAACCGTCGGATTGTTGACCATACCGCAGATGTTAACCTCACCTATAGCGATATTGCGCGTGAGTATCTGCTGGCTGAAGGTCTTCCGGCAGATCGGGTTATCAAAACCGGTAGTCCGATGTATGAAGTATTAACACACTACATGCCGCAGATTGATGGCTCTGATGTGCTTGAGCGCCTGCAGCTTCAGGCAAATCAGTTCTTTGTTATCAGTGCGCACCGGGAAGAGAACGTCGATTCGCCGAAGCAGCTGGCTAAGCTGGCGGATATTCTGAATACCATTGCTGAGAAGTATCAGCTGCCGGTTATCGTCTCTACGCATCCGCGCACGCGTAACCGCATTGAAGCCAACGGCATTGTGTTTCACGAAAAAATTCAGCTGCTGAAACCTCTTGGATTCCATGACTATAATCACCTGCAGAAACATGCCCGGGCGGTGCTTTCTGACAGCGGAACCATAACTGAAGAGTCCTCAATCATGAATTTCCCGGCGCTGAATATTCGCGAAGCGCATGAGCGTCCGGAAGGTTTTGAAGAGGCCTCGGTTATGATGACAGGACTGGAGCGCGATCGCGTGCTGCAGGCACTTGCCGTGCTTGAGACTCAGCCGCGCGGCGAAGAGCGGTTGCTGCGTCAGGTCTATGATTACAGCATGCCGAATGTATCAGACAAAGTTGTCCGGATTATTCATTCCTACACTGACTACATTAAACGGGTTGTCTGGAAAGAGTACTGATGAAATTTGCTTTTATAATTGACGATTATCTTCCGCACAGTACCCGCGTCGGCGCAAAGATGTTCCATGAGCTGGCGCAGGAGTTCATTCAGCGTGGTCATAGCGTTACGGTTATTACCCCGGATGCAAATCTGCAGCACGCACTGCAGGAAGATAGGTTAGAGGGGGTTGCCGTCTGGCGCTTCAGAACGGGTCCAATCAAAGATGTCAGTCATGTCCAGCGGGCCATTAATGAAAGCCTGCTGTCAGTGCGTGCGTGGAGAGCGGTACGTCATAAGATAAAAGCAAACTCATTCGATGGTATTGTGTATTATTCGCCCTCTGTTTTTTGGGGGCATTTAGTCAGGAAAATCAAACAGCGCTGCGCTTGCTCATCCTATCTGATTCTGCGTGACTTTTTTCCACAGTGGGCCATTGATGCGGGCATGATTAAGCAGGGCTCGCTGACCGAAAAGTATTTCCGTCATTTCGAGAAACGCCTCTACGATGAAGCCGGTTTTATAGGGCTGATGTCAGAAAATAATCTCAGGCTGTTTATGCAGCATAACCCGCACCGAAAAGCGGGAGTATTGCGCAACTGGGCCAGTATTGAACCTGCTCGTGCAGGGGATAGCGGATACAATTCAATTGTTAAGACATCCGGTCTGCAGAACAAAACGGTGTTTTTCTACGGCGGTAATATTGGTCATGCACAGGATATGACGAACCTGATGCGACTGGTAAAGGGTATGCAGGACTTTCCACAGGCGCATTTTTTGTTTGTCGGTCAGGGCGATGAAGTCACTCTGATTAATCAACTCGCTCAGGAGTGGGCGTTGACAAACTTCACCTATCTTCCGTCGGTGGATCAAAAGACCTTTAAATGTCTGCTGACCGAGGTTGATGTTGGTCTGTTTTCTCTGGCAGCAAACCATACCTCACACAATTTTCCGGGAAAATTGCTGGGGTATATGGTGCAAAGTATTCCAATCCTCGGTAGCGTCAATAAAGGTAACGATCTGGCCGATATCGTTAATGCTAACAAAGCCGGAACGATTTTCATCAACGGTGAAGATGAGCGTCTGCTGCAGGCGGCAATAAACTTTACGCAGGATGAGGCATTGAGAAAAGAGATGGGTGCGGCTGCTTATCAGCTGCTGCTGGAGCAATTTTCAGTGGGCGCTGCCGCAGGTCAGATTGAAAACGCATTTGGAGTAAATCATGAGAGTAATTGATAAGGCTGTTACCGAGCAGCTCTATCGGGATGCTGAGCAGTCAGTGCGCAAACGCGCGCATTTTCTTCTGCACGCTTCCCATGATGACAAAGTTCAGCGTCTGCTGATTGGTTTAGTCAGCGGAAGCGTTGTTGAGCCTCACTACCATGAGCTTTCGCATCAGTGGGAGCTGTTCACGGTACTGGAAGGGGAGCTGGATATCCGGCTTTATGATACGCAGGGTGCTGTGGTACGTCAGTTTATTGCAGGGCCGCGCTCAGGTATCACGCTGGTTGAATTTAATCCGGGTGATATCCATAGCGTCGAATGCCTTTCAGAACGCGCCCTGATGCTTGAGGTTAAAGAAGGACCGTTTGATCCCGCGTTTGCAAAAGCTTCTCCGGTATGGGCTGATAACTAAGCCATTCATTTTGCGGGTTATCTGATTTCATGCCTGACATTTACGCAAATGAGCCGGGGGAAGCATCTTAGGCTATCTAAATCTGAGATGAGTGAGTTAACATCGAAGTACTTTTGTGCTGCTAATCACATCAGCAGTAAATACATCTGACAGGAGTATGTAATGTCTAAGCAACAGATCGGCGTAGTAGGGATGGCAGTCATGGGCCGTAACCTGGCTCTTAACATTGAAAGCCGTGGTTACACCGTGTCCATCTTCAACCGCTCACGCGAAAAGACCGATGAAGTCATTGCTGAGAACCCGGGTAAAAAGCTTGCTCCGTTTTACACGGTAGAAGAGTTTGTTGAATCGCTGGAAAAACCGCGCCGTATTCTGCTGATGGTGCAGGCGGGTGAAGCGACGGACAAAACTATCGCATCGCTGACGCCGCATCTGGATAAAGGCGACATTCTGATCGATGGCGGTAACACCTTCTACAAAGACACCATCCGTCGTAATCAGGAACTCAGTGAACAGGGCTTTAACTTCATCGGTACCGGCGTCTCCGGTGGTGAAGAGGGCGCGCTGAAAGGCCCTTCTATCATGCCTGGCGGTCAGAAAGAAGCTTATGAACTCGTTGCCCCAATCTTTGATAAAATCGCTGCCCGCGCAGAAGATGGCGACGCCTGCGTGGCGTACATTGGCCCGAACGGTGCCGGTCACTATGTGAAGATGGTCCATAACGGTATCGAATATGGCGATATGCAGCTGATTGCTGAAGCCTATGCGCTGCTGAAAGGTGCGCTGGGTCTGAGCAATGAAGAGCTGGCTGAAACCTTTACCGACTGGAACAACGGCGAACTGAGCAGCTACCTGATCGACATCACGAAAGATATCTTCACCAAGAAAGATGAAGCGGGTAACTACCTGGTCGATGTGATTCTGGATGAAGCAGCGAACAAAGGCACCGGTAAATGGACCAGCCAGAGCTCGCTGGATCTGGGTGAGCCACTGTCGCTGATCACTGAATCAGTCTTTGCCCGCTACCTTTCCTCGCTGAAAACGCAGCGCGTTGCCGCCTCTAAAGTACTGAGCGGTCCGCAGGCGCAGGCAGTAAGCGGTGATAAAGCTGAATTCGTTGAGAAAGTGCGTCGCGCGCTCTATCTGGGCAAAATTGTTTCCTATGCGCAGGGCTTCTCACAGCTGCGTGCGGCATCAGAGCAGTACAGCTGGGATCTGCAGTATGGTGAAATCGCGAAGATCTTCCGCGCCGGCTGCATCATTCGTGCGCAGTTCCTGCAGAAGATTACTGATGCCTATGCTGCCGATGCCAATATCGCCAATCTGCTGTTAGCGCCATACTTTAAAGATATCGCTGACCAGTATCAGCAGGCGCTGCGCGATGTGGTGGCTTATGCCGTACAGAACGGCATCCCGACCCCGACCTTCTCGGCTGCTATCGCGTACTATGACAGCTACCGTTCAGCGGTGCTGCCTGCCAACCTGATCCAGGCGCAGCGTGACTACTTTGGTGCGCATACTTACAAGCGTACCGATAAAGAAGGCGTGTTCCACACCGAGTGGTTAGAGTAACTGTTCTTAACACCTCCCGTCCGGGAGGTGTTTTTCTATGCTGACAATGATTGGCGAGTACTGAATTTATGAATGCAAACAATAAGCCCGGACTGAATAACGATCCGGGCGTTCTGGCTTCAAATAATAATGATGAAATAGATTTGCTCGACATAATTGTCCAGCTGTGGAAAGGCAAGTGGATAATTATTGCGACGATGGTAGTGACGATATTGTTGAGTCTTGTCTATTTAAGCGTGGCGAAAGAAAAATGGACGTCTGAGGCCATTGTTACGCTGCCTTCAGCGGGACAGGTTGCCAGCTATAACGCCACGCTGAGCGTGCTGTATGCGCAAAACATTCAGGAAAAGCCGTCAGTTACCGATTTGCAAAACCAGCTCTTTAGTCGTTTTAGTGCGTCAGTGAATGCGCTTGCCGGCGCGCTGGCAAATCAGGAAGAGCCCGAAACATTAAAAATCAGCCAGGTGAATAAAGGCAGTAACGATGCACTGACGATCTCTTTTGTCGCGCAGCATGCAAAAGAGGCGCAGGCGCAGCTGAAAAAATATCTTACGGCGGTTAATAATGAAGTGGTCAGCGATTATGGCCGGGATATAAAACATAGCCTGGGTGTGAAAGCCAAAGAGCTGAAAGATATTCTGGATGCGCATAAACAGATCGCTATTAATAAAAAACAGCATCGTCTTGATGTGATTAATCAGGCGCTGAAGGTGGCAGAAGTAGCCGGCCTGACAAAATCGCAGCTGAGCCAGGCAGAGTATCTCTCTGATGACACGCTTTACCTGCTGGGCAGTGAAGCGTTACGCGCAATGGTGTCCAATGAGGCGACCAAACCGCTCGATTTTGATGATGACTATTACAGTGCTGAGCGCGCGCTGCTCTCGATTACGCACGTCACCATTCAGACCGATAATCTGCAGTCGTTCCGCTACATTGCTGAAGCAGACCTGCCGATTCGTCGTGACAGTCCGAAAAAGACCCTGACCGTACTGTTAGCCCTGATCCTGGGCGGCGTACTGGGCTCCGCCATCGTGATTGGCCGCAGTATTGTCAGCAACTACCGCAGTCGTCACTAAAACAAAAAACCGGCCCTGTGGCCGGTTTTTTTATGCCATTACATCACCAGCAGCTCTCCGCTGCGCCCAGCTTTCTCCCCCGCCAGCCGCACCGCCAGCATCCCGGACGTGACAAACTTGGTCAGGTTTCTGGCGTAGAGTACGCCGCCAAATTCAGCAACCAGCGGCGTAATGTGATCGGTAACCGGATCAACAACCTCAGCCACCACTTCTCCTGGTTTAATCCATTCGCCCAGCTTGCGCCGGTTCAGCAGCAGACCAGAGTAGGGGGCATAAATATATTCACAGCCCGCCAGCGGCGTTGGCGGATGGCGCAGGGCCGGGGAGACGCCCGGATCGCCGCTGATATAGCCGCTTTCGGTCAGCGCGTTAATAATCGCATCTGCATCTTTCTCCGCCTGTTCCGGAGAGACATCGGCGACGCCGCGCAGCTCCAGCGTCACCGGCAGCAGACCGCGCGGCATCGGGTAATCATCACTAAAGCGTTTTGCCAGCGTCAGCCAGGGTTCGCAGCACGCTTCGTCGAACGGTTCACCGCCGGAAATCTGCGCCAGCAGCTGCACCTCGCTGCCGAGCCAGCGCGCCAGCGGTTCCACTTCAGACCAGGCGTGAGGCGTCGTATAAAGGTGCGGCAGTGCATCCCAGTCGCAGTGCAGGTCAATCATCAGATCGGCCTGACTTGCCATGCGCATCAGGGTATAGCGCTGGGACTCCAGCTCGGTTCTGGCTATCTGATCGCGGTAGTAAAGGTCGATAGCATCGCGGATCAGGCGTCTGTTTTCATATTCACTCTGCGTCAGCGATCCCGCCAGGTCCGCCGCCAGCTTCTCACCCAGTGCCGGAAAGCGCCGGTTAAAATCCTGACCAGAAAGAGTATGAAAACGTCCCAGATGCGTGCCGTGCCAGTGCTGACCCAGCGCCAGCGGATTGGCTACCGGAACCAGCGTGATTTTGGCTTTCAGTTTGCCTGCGGACTCCAGCGCCAGCAGTTTCTGTTTGAGGTACCAGGCAACCGCCATGCCCGGCAGCTCATCCCCGTGCAGGGCGGCCTGAATATAAACGCGCTTTTGCGAGTCGGTGCCGAAATGAAAGCTGACAATCTCTCGCTGGGTGCCCAGCGAGGCGCTCAGTAATGGATGATGTTGTTGTTGCATAGTGCGGCCGGTGTCCTGTTTCTGAGGCTGCAGTAGCGCGCATGCCTGTTAGGGTGACTGAACAGAGTATAGTTCCGTTAAAAAAACGGCGGCAAACGCGCCGCCGGATATTCAGGGCTGAACAGAAATATCTGTCGCGAAATAACGCTTCTGGATAGTGTCAAACGTGCCGTTTTTCTTCAGCTCATCAAACGCGTTGTTAAGCGCCGCTTTCAGTTCGGTATCGCCTTTACGCAGGCCAATGGCGGTGCCGGGGCCGATAAGCGGGTCCTGTACAATCGGACCTGCCAGCGCAAAATCACTGCCCTGCGGATGTTTCAGAAAGCCGATAGCCGCCTGTGCCGCGTCGGTAAACACCGCGTCCAGACGGCCGGAGATCAGGTCGCTTTCCACCTGGGCCTGG
This sequence comes from Pantoea sp. SIMBA_079, assembly GCF_046940275.1. Classification (NCBI taxonomy): domain Bacteria; kingdom Pseudomonadati; phylum Pseudomonadota; class Gammaproteobacteria; order Enterobacterales; family Erwiniaceae; genus Pantoea; species Pantoea sp. SIMBA_079. The sequence goes on from NZ_JAWRYR010000001.1 coordinate 254,618, forward strand.
TCGCCATAGGGCACCACATTTACGCCGTGCGGCTGCCATTTGGCGCGCGCATAGCGCTCCTGCACCGTGCCCTGTTCAACGCCCACGCTCTTGCCCTTCAGCGACTCCGCCGTCGGCAGCAGACCGGAACCTTTACGCGCCATCAGCTGCACGTGGGTGTCATACATCGGTTCGGTAAAGTCGATCTGCTTCAGACGCTCTTCGGTCACGCCCATGTCAGAAAGGATAGCGTCAAACTTGCGCGCTTTCAGCGCCGGGATCATGCCGTCAAACTGGCTTTCAACCCAGACGCATTTTGCCTGCATCTGCGCGCACAGCGCGTTACCCAGATCGATATCGAATCCCACCAGTTTTCCCTGCGGCGTTTTAGATTCAAACGGCGGATAGGTCGGATCAACGGCAAAGCGCACCTGATCAATCTTTGCCTGCGCGCCAAAAGCGCAGCCAGCCAGCAGCGCCAGCGCTACGGTATTGCGCAGACGCGCGGTAAAACGGGAATGTGCCATAAACGGGTTCTTCTGTTGTAAAAGCGGGTATTCCGAGAGTACCCCCCGCGATGGCGGATGGCAATTAGAGGATTATTTTCATCACGTTACCATTATGCAGCCGCTGGTAATCGTTAATATTCAGCACTACGGATCTCTCCAGCACTCCGGCATTAAACGCGATTTCGCCATAGCGTTCAAACAACAGCGGATCGACTACCAGCCGTAAATCTTCATGAAAGCTAAACGGTGGAATCGCCCCAAATACACAGGCGGTCAGGGCATCCACTTCTGCCGGGGAGGCCAGCGAGGCACGACGTCCCCCCACCGCAGCCGCCACTTTACTCAGGTCTGCCTGCCGATCGGCCGGCAGTACCGCCAGGACATATTGTTTGATACCGTTACCTTTGACATGGCACACCAGCGCTTTCGCACCCTGGCCCACCTCTGTACCTCGCAAAGCCGCCACTGCTTCGCACTTCCCGGTCGCTGCATGCTCCAGCAGGCGATATTGAGCGCCGTGCTGGTCGAGCAGGGCGATAAGTTTTTCATGGGTGGTCATGGGATGCGCTTTGTTGAGCCAGCAGCGCAATCAGCGTTTGCCGCATATGAGATTGTTGTGGCAACAAACCCATTTCCAGCCCCAGCGGCCTGAAAGCGCGATTCAGCACATTCAGGGTCACGCTCTCTTTATCCTGTTCGATATCTGACAGGGTACGCCGGCTGATGCCAGCCAGCGTCGCATAGCGATCCTGTGAAAATCCAAGCACCTGTTTGCGGAGTTGCATAAGTAACTTGCCGTGGCTGGCTTTTTCTTCAATCGACTGACGTAATAACGCCAGTAATAACGCTTCACGTTCAAACGGCGTCATGGTTTTCTTCATAATTTCCACCCTGCGATACGCTCATCCAGAAAATTGAAGCCAACGCCGGGCATTTCGAGAATTGACGCAGGCACACCGCGTTGCGCCAGGCGCGCCTTAAGACCAGTCAGCTTTTTCGCTAGTATACGTAGCGCCTCCAGTAACCTTTTCTCAGAGACCAGATAGTTCAGACGTTGTGCAATCAGATGCCAGTTGTAATGACCGCCTTCTTCATACGGTGAGCCCCATTGTGTAGTACGAACCACACCTTCAGGATCGGCTTTCATGGGCGCAAAATCGTAAACGGGGGCAAGCCACATACCGCTGGTTTTTTTCAAAATAGCACTGTTACGGCCATGATTATCGGAGTTGCCAAAGGCAATGTTCAGCATGTCGCGTTTAACCCATTCAATAACCAGTGATTCGCGTTCTGCCTCTGCCAAATTCAACTTTTCAATCAGACAGTGAATGATGTCGAAATGGTTGAGATAGCTTCCCGGCGCTTTTTGCATCAGTGAGTAGACGGATTCCAGTCCATACAGGACTTTTCTGTTTTCAACGAACGCTATATCAAATCGTGGTAGCCATAGCGATGGGTAACGTGTGCCTTCGCACAACAGCATTTGCCTGGTATCAATGGTGTCTATGCCCAGTGCCTGAAGTTCATGATAGAAGTGATACTCGGCGCGCAGAATATCGCAATCAATCGGGCTGCGAGCACCACGCGGATATTTAACGAGATAAGGGGTATCCTGATTCAAAGGATCGTCTTGCCAGGTATCTATCCACACTTCCTGTTGTGCATTCCGGCGTAACAATAATTTTGGCGCTTCCCCGCCTGCACCCGTTGCACCGCCGCTGGCCGCGCCCATCTGCTGTGCGTATTCAAGAAAATCACTGTCGCGCTCAATAGCCCATTCTGCGGAAAAACGCCGGGTTGGCAGAGTGCTATTCACAGGAAGCTGTGGCAGAGACTCTTTAATACGCAGATTACCCACGGGGGCGATGGTACCCGCTTTCAATAGCGCGTAATCCTGCTCACCTGCGGATTTGCCCTGCAGTCCCGGTTGGCTGATCCAATAACGACGGCTGGCACCGGCCGGAATAATATCATCCAGAAACCCAAACCAGGGCTGCGCAAAATGGCTACCGATTAGCATGACAGGATAATTCAGGCTACAACTGGCAATATCATTGCGCTCCAGGTGTTCTGCTGCATAGGTAAAGTCATAAGCCAGTAATGCTTCGCTGCCACGACCAAGCTGGGGGACGTTAATATTGAGCATGGCAGCATCATGCCAGACACCGTCAAGGTAAAGTTGTAAGGTCAGCATAGCCAGCCCTTTTTGCGCAGTATATTGCTCAATATTAGCTGAATTTAATTTTTTTGAGAAGAATGCTGCTCAAAATAGTTCATTTTCATTGATTTTGAGCAGCATATTGCACAATTGGTTACTTATGACGGGCGCGCAGGTTATTAACGATCGCGCTTAAATCCAGATCCTGATCCTGCAGCAGCACCATCAGGTGATAGAGCAGGTCGGAGGCTTCATTGGTCAGTTCATGACGATCGTTTACCGTGGCTGCCAGCGCGGTCTCCACGCCTTCTTCACCAACCTTCTGCGCAATACGCTTGGTGCCGCTGGCGTAGAGGCTGGCGGTATAGGAGCTGGCAGGATCGGCGTGTTTACGCGACGCCAGCAGCTGTTCCAGCTGGTAAAGGAACGCCCACTCCGGGGCGGCGGGTGAGAAACAGCTGGTGGTGCCAAGATGGCACGTCGGCCCGATGGGGTTTGCCAGCACCAGCAGCGTATCGTTATCGCAGTCCGGTGTCATACTCACCACCTGCAGAAAGTGGCCGGAGCTTTCGCCCTTGGTCCAGAGCCGCTCTTTGGTACGCGAGAAAAACGTGACATTACCTTCCGCCAGCGTTTTTTCCAGCGCCGCCTCATTCATATAACCGTGCATCAGCACTTCGCCGGAGACGCTGTGCTGCACGATAACAGGCATCATGCCCGCGGTTTTGACCCAGTCCAGGCGGGCCAGTTGGTCTGCTGTTAACACGCGCGAATCTCCACACCGTTGTCGATCAGAAAGTTTTTCAGCTCCCTGATATTAATAATCTGCTTGTGAAACACTGACGCCGCCAGCGCGCCATCAACGTTTGCCTGCGTAAACGCGTCGAGAAAGTGCGGCATGGTGCCGGCTCCGCCGGATGCGATCAGTGGCACCCTGCACACGTCGCGTACTTTCTGCAGCTGAACCAGGTCATAGCCATTGCGTACACCATCCTGATTCATCATATTCAGTACAATTTCGCCCGCGCCCAGCTTCTGTACTTCTTTGACCCAGTCAAGGGTTTCCCACTGCGTCACCTGAGTACGCGCTTCATCACCGGTGTACTGATTAACGTGATATTTACCGCTCGCTTCATCAAACCAGGTATCAATCCCCACCACGATGCACTGCACGCCAAAACGGTCGGCGAGACGGGTGATCAGCGTCGGATCCGCCAGTGCCGGGGAGTTCACAGAGATTTTGTCGGCACCAAACTGCAGAATGCGCGCGGCATCCTCCTCACTCCTGATGCCGCCCGCGACGCAGAACGGAATGTCGATCACTTCTGCTACGCGTGAGACCCAGCTTTTATCGACCACGCGGCCATCCGATGAGGCGGTGATGTCATAAAACACCAGCTCGTCGGCCCCTTCCTGCGCGTAGCGCTGCGCCAGCGGCACAATGTCGCCGATGATTTCGTGATTGCGGAACTGCACGCCTTTTACAACCTGTCCGTCACGCACGTCCAGACAGGGAATTATCCGTTTTGCCAGCATGAAATCGCCTCCGCTACCGTAAATTTGTCTTCCAGCAGGGCGCGACCGACGATCACACCCTGCGCACCGCTGCCGCGCAGCGCGGCGATATCTGCCAGCGAGCCAATGCCACCGGAACTCTGAAAGGCGATGTCCGGGAAAGCGTCTGACACTTCTTTATACAGCGCCACGTTTGAGCCGCTCAGCGTGCCGTCGCGCGAAATGTCAGTGCAGAGCACGTGCTTCAGGCCCACGGACTGATACCCGCTAATCACCTCTTCCAGCGTAACGCCCGCCGCTTCCTGCCAGCCGCTGATCGCCACCTCTTTACGGTTAGCCGCGTCAATACGCACATCCAGCGCCAGCACAATGGCGTCCGCACCAAATTCGGTAAACCACGCTTTCACCGCTTCCGGCTGTTTGACGGCCGTAGAGCCAACCACCACGCGCGTGGCCCCGGCGGCAAGCAGGGCCGCCACATCATCACGGTGACGAATGCCGCCGCCAACCTGCACCGGCACGCTGACGCCGCGCAGCAGCGTGGTCAGCAGAGGGATCTGGCGTTTAGCCGGATCTTTCGCACCGGTTAAATCCACCAGGTGCAGCACACCGGCACCCTGGCGTTCATACTCCTGCAGGCGCGGCAGCGGATCGCTGCCGTAGTCGCGCTGCTGGCCGTAGTCGCCCTGATGCAGGCGCACCACCTTGCCATCAATCAAATCTAACGCGGGGATAATCATTACATCTCCAGAAAGTTTTTCAGCAGCTGCGCGCCCGCTTTGCCGGAGCGCTCGGGGTGAAACTGCACGCCAAAGAAGTTATCTTTCTGCAGCGCGGCGGTAAAAGGCAGGCCGTAGTCGCACTGCGCGATAGTCGCGGCGTTAACCGGCATCGCGTAGCTGTGAACAAAGTAGAAGTAGCTGCCATCCGGAATATCGCGGAACAGATGATGTCCCGCTTTTGCAGTGATCTGATTCCAGCCCATGTGCGGCAGCGGCAGATCCTGCGTATCCATCAGCGCCACCGGCTCATCAACAATGCCCAGCGTGGTGATGCCGCCGTTCTCGTCGCTGCCGCGCCCCAGCAGCTGCATACCGAGACAGATCCCCAGCACCGGCTGCGTACAGGCTTTGATCAGCTCAATCAGCTCGCGCTCTGCCAGCTGATTCATCGCCGCCTGCGCGGTGCCAACGCCCGGCAGCAGCAGCTTATCGGCGCGCAGCACCACATCCGGATCGCGGCTGACCGTGGGCGTATAGCCAAGACGCTCAATCGCCCATTTTACCGAAGAGAGATTGGCGCAGCCGGTGTCGAGAATGACCACGTTCATCACAGCACTCCTTTTGAGCTCGGCAGGGTATTACCTTCCACACGGATCGCCTGGCGCAGCGTGCGGCCAAACGCTTTGAACAAACTTTCCACGCGATGGTGATCGTTACGGCCTTTGGTTTTCAGGTGCAGCGTGCTCATCATGGCGTAGGAGAGCGAGCGGAAGAAGTGCTCGACCATCTCTGTACTGAGATCGCCCACGCGCTGATAGCTGAACTCCGCTTTGTATTCGAGATGCGGCCGGCCGGAGATATCCAGCGCGCAGCGCGCCAGACACTCATCCATTGGCAGCACAAAGCCGAAGCGGCCAATACCACGCTTGTCGCCCAGCGCCCTGAGCAGCGCTTCACCCAGCGCCAGGCCGGTATCTTCCACCGTGTGGTGATCGTCGATATAGAGATCGCCTTTCACATCGATGTTCATGCGAAAGCCGCCGTGTACCGCGATCTGATCCAGCATGTGGTCAAAAAAGCCGACGCCGGTGTTAATTTTGCTGCCGCCTTCGCGGTCGAGCCACACTTCCACTTTGATCTGGGTCTCTTTGGTGTTGCGGTTCACCAGCGCATAGCGGTCGCGCTGAGTCAGGCGCGCCTGAATGGATGCCCAGCTCTCACCTTCAGCGCCGTAGCGCAGGCCCTGAATACCCATGTTTTCCGCCAGCTGCAGATCGGTCTGACGATCGCCAATCACATAGCTGCTGGCTTTATCCAGCGCGCCTTCTGCCAGCCACGCTTCTACCAGCCGGGTTTTGGGTTTGCGGCAGTCGCAGTTATCGGCGGGCAGGTGAGGGCAGATCAGCACGTCGCTGAAGTTAATTCCCTGCGAGGTGAAGATCTGCATCATCAGCGTATGCGGCGCGTCAAAATCGGCCTGCGGGAAACTTTCGGTGCCGAGGCCATCCTGATTGGTGATCATCACCAGCTGGTAACCCGCTTCCTGCAGCGCCAGCAGGGCAGGGATAACATCTTTCTCCAGCGCCAGTTTATCCAGGCGATCTACCTGAAAGTCGGACGGTGGTTCGGCAATTAACGTGCCGTCACGGTCAATAAAAAGGATCTTCTGGCTCATGCTTACTCCACGGAAAGGGCTTGCAGCGCGGCGATGAGGCGCTCGCACTCGGTTCGGGTACCAATTGAGATGCGCAGGCATCCGGCAAGACCGGGATTTTTGTTCTGGTCACGCAGAATAATGCCCTGATCCCACAGCGATTTAAACACGGCTGGCGAGTCGGTGAAGCGCGCAAGAATATAGTTAGTCTCGCTCGGAAACACCTGCTCCACCACGCTCAGCTGCGGTAGCTGTTCGCACAGCCATGCGCGGTTCGCATTGAGTTCGGCAACGTGCTGACGCATCAGCGTGATACCCGCCTCGCTCAGCGCCTGTGCTGCAACGTCAGCGACCGGCGTGGCCAGCGGATAAGGCGCGATCACCTTCATCAGCAGGTCGATAACCGGCTTGTTCGCCAGGGTGAAACCGCAGCGCAGACCCGCCAGCGCAAACGCTTTTGACAGGGTGCGGAGGATCACCAGATGCGGAAATTCCTGCAGCCACGCCGCAAGCGTTGCGGCCGGGCAGAACTCAATATATGCCTCATCTGCTACCACCAGCGCTTTACCGGCGGTCATGGCCAGCAGCGCCCGGATATCATCCTGATTGATCAGGTTGCCGGTCGGATTGTTCGGGCTGCAGAGATAAACCACTTTTACGCCGTCGAGCCTGCCGGCAATCGCCGGCAGGTTAAGCTGCCAGTTGTCCAGCGCCGGAACGGTACGGTACTCAATGCCGATGGTTTCCGCGCTGACGCTGTACATACCATACGTTGGCGGGCAGAACAGAATGGCATCTTTACCCGGTTCGCAGAACGCACGCATCAGTAGCTCAATGCCTTCATCAGCGCCGCGGCTGACCAGAACCTGCTCCGGCGTTAACCCGGCGTAAGCGGCATAACGCTCAATCACCACGCGCGGCTGGCACTCCGGATAGCGATTCAGCGTCTGCTGCGACAGCTCAAACGGCACCGGCAGCGGAAACTCGTTAGCGTTCAGCCAGACATCACCGTTGCCACCCAGGCGACGCGCTGACTGGTAAGGCGTCAGGGCGCGGACGTTAGCGCGCGCTAACGCTTCAATTTCAGTGCTCATGCTTGCTCCTTCAGGGCGGCAACGCGCAGGGTAACGGCGTTTTTGTGTGCATCAAGCTGCTCGGCGGCGGCCAGAGTTTCAATGGTAGCGGCCAGGTTCATGAAGCCCTGCGGCGTCAGCTCCTGCACCGTCATACGCTTCTGAAAATCTGCCAGTCCGAGGCTGGAGCTGGTGGCGGTATAACCATAGGTTGGCAGCACGTGGTTAGTGCCCGAAGCGTAGTCCCCGGCGGATTCCGGTGACCAGTCGCCGAGAAACACCGAGCCGGCACTGGTGATGGCATCGACCAGATCGCGCGGCTGGCGCGTCTGAATGATCAGGTGCTCCGGTCCATACTGGTTTGAGATCGCCACACACTGTGCCAGATCCCGGGCCACAATCAGGCGACTGCTCGCCAGCGCCTGACGTGCGGTTGCGGCGCGCGGCAGTGCAGCCAGCTGCGTCTCAACGGCCTGCGCCACCTCGCTGGCCAGCGCCTGCGATGGCGTCAGCAGAATAACCTGGGAGTCAGGACCGTGCTCCGCCTGCGACAGCAGATCGGAGGCGACAAACGCGGGCGTTGCCCCTCCATCAGCAATAACCAGCACTTCAGAGGGGCCGGCAGGCATATCAATAGCCGCGCCGTCGAGCCGCTGGCTGACCTGCCGCTTCGCCTCCGTCACCCAGGCGTTGCCCGGGCCAAAGATTTTATCCACTTTCGGCACCGTTTCTGTGCCGAAAGCCAGCGCAGCAATCGCCTGCGCGCCGCCGACCTGAAATACCTCCTGAACGCCGCACAGCTGCGCGGCATACAGAATTTCATCGGCAATCGGTGGCGGGGAGCAGAGCACCACGCGGCCGCAGCCGGCGATGCGCGCCGGCGTTGCCAGCATCAGCACGGTGGAAAAGAGAGGCGCTGAACCGCCCGGAATATAGAGGCCCACCGACTGCACCGGCCGTGTGATCTGCTGACAGCGCACGCCGGGCTGCGTTTCGACATCCACCGCGGCCAGAATCTGGGCGTTGTGGAAGGTCTCAATATTGCGCACGGCCACCGCCATCGCCTGTTTAAGCTCGTCGCTCAGGCGCGCACCGGCGGCCTGCATCTCTGCCGCAGAGACGCGCAGATTGCTGACCTGTGCTTTATCAAACTGCGCGCTGAAATCCCGCAGTGCCGCGTCGCCGCGCGATTTCACTTCTGCCAGCACGTTCTGCACGGTGGCGCTGACGGTGGCAGAAGCGGCGATTGCCGGGCGCTGCAGCAAGGCCTGCTGCTGTTCAGCGTCACACTGCTGCCAGCTGATTGGGGTCATCAGGGTGCTCATCGGTTACTCCAGCATTTTTTCAATTGGCAGCACCAGAATTGAGCTGGCACCCAGCGCTTTCAGTTTTTCCATGGTTTCCCAGAACAGCGTCTCGCTGCTGACCATGTGCATCGCCACGCGGCTCACTTCGCCCGCCAGCGGCAGCACGGTCGGGCGCTCGGCACCTGGCAGCAGAGCGATCACCTCTTCCAGACGCTCGCTCGGCGCGTGCAGCATGATATATTTCGATTCACGCGCTTTGATGACGCCCTGAATGCGCGTCATCATTGTATCAACCAGCGCCTGCTTTGCGGCTGGCAGCTCACCGTCGCGCTGGATCAGTACCGCTTTGGAGCGATAAATCACCTCCACTTCGCGCAGGCCGTTGGCCTCAAGCGTGGCGCCGGTAGAGACCAGATCGCAGATCGCATCGGCCAGGCCCGCACGCGGCGCGACCTCTACAGAGCCGTTCAGCAGGCAGGATTTAAACGCGATGTCCTGTTTATCGAGATACTGCTTCAGCAGGTGCGGATAAGAGGTCGCGATGCGGGCGTTGCTGAGACACTGCGGACCGGTGTATTCGGCATCAACCGGCATCGCCAGCGACAGGCGGCAGCCGCCGAAATCCAGGCGACGCAGCGTGAAGTAGCGCGGGTCTTCGCCCTGCGAACGGCGGGTCAGCAGCTCCTCTTCCAGCACGTTCTCACCGACAATGCCGAGATCGACCACGCCATCCATAACCAGGCCGGGAATATCGTCATCGCGCACGCGCAGGATATCGATAGGCATGTTCTCCGCAAACGCAATCAGACGCTGCTGCTGAAGGTTGATTTTGATGCCGCAGCGCGCCAGCAGTTCGCGTGATTCATCACTCAAACGGCCAGATTTCTGCATAGCTATGCGTAAACGGGTGTTATCTAACATGGTTCCTGTCCTCTTATTTGATCCTGTCTGAACGTGTTGCGTTTGCGTTCGCCCATAAAAAAACCCCCGGAAGATGATCTTCCGGGGGCTCTCTTTGCGCTCGCACCACTGGAAGATCCTGAACGTCTCCCAGCACACATCGCCTGAAAGACTAGTCAGGGTGATGGTGGTGATGATGGTTGAACTGAACGCGTGTCATAATAAATTCCGTTGCTGAATGAGTATTCATTTGCGTGCTGATTAACCTAGCGAAGATGGCGCGGCTTGGCAACCCTTTTTTAACGTCAGTTTACGGAACCTTCCGCAACACTTTGCGCTGGTTTGCCGGGCAGCCCCGCTCTAAGATGAGAGAACAATGGCGCGCAACAGCAGGAGCAGAGATGAAACGAGTCGCGATTACGGGTCTGGGCTGGCTGGGTATGCCGCTGGCAATGGCGCTGACGGCGCGGGGCTGGGACGTCACCGGCACGAAAACCACGCCGGATGGCGTTGAAGCCGCGCGGCGCTGCGGCATTGAAGCGTTTCAGCTGAAACTGACGCCGGAAATTGAGTGTGATGCAGATGAACTTGAGACGCTGATGCAGGTGGATGCGCTGGTGGTCACGCTGCCTGCCAGTCGCACCGTGCAGGGTGCTGATGCCTATATGCAGGCGGTGCAAAACGTAGTGGACACGGCGCTGGCAAGCCGGGTGCCACGCATTATATTCACCAGCTCCACCTCGGTGTATGGCGCAGGCGAGGGGGTCATGAAAGAGCAGAGTGCGCTGCAGCCGGAGACGGTCGCCGGCAAAACGCTGGTTGAGCTGGAGCACTGGCTGCACGGCCTGCCAGGCACCAGCGTGGATATTCTGCGGCTCGCCGGCCTGGTAGGACCAGACCGTCATCCTGGCCGCTTTCTTGCCGGAAAAACCGGGCTGGAACAGGGCAGCCACGGCGTCAACCTGGTGCATCTGGATGATGTGGTGGAAGCGATTATGCTGCTGCTGCAGCGGCCGAAAGGAGGGCATACCTACAACCTCTGCGCGCCGCATCATCCGTCGCGGGATACGTTTTATCCTGACGTCACAAAGAAGCTGGGTCTGGTGCCCCCGACGTTCAGTGCGCAGCCTGACCGGCCAACCGGGAAGCTGATCGATGGCACAAAAATTTGTGATGAGCTCGGCTTTGAGTATCGTTATCCCGATCCGGCGCGCATGCCGCTGGCCTAAACGCAGCGGGAGACACGCATCTCCCGCTGCGGATCAGACGCCCAGCCGATCGCGTAATGCATACCATACGGCACCCATCGCCGTCAGCGGGACTTTAAACCGGCGTCCGCCCGGGAATGGCAGGTGCGGAAGCCGGGCAAAAGCGTCAAACCGCTCCGCCTGACCGCGCAGCACTTCGGCAATCAGCTTGCCGGCGAGATGCGTGCAGGTGACGCCGTGGCCGCTGTCGCCCTGCATAAAATAGGCGTTGCGCTCCAGCTGACCAAACTGCGGCATACGCGACAGCGTCAGCAGGAAATTACCGCTCCAGCGGTGGCTGATTTTGATAGTGCGCAGCTGGGGAAACGTGCGCTGCAGCTTGGGCAGGATCAGGGCATCGATATCAGCCGGTTCGCGCGCGCCATACACCACGCCCCCGCCATACAGCAGGCGGTTATCCGCAGTAAGACGGAAGTAATCGAGCAGATAGTTACAATCCTCCACGCAGTAGTTGTTAGGCAGCAGCCCCAGCGCCTGGTCACGGCTGAGCGGTTCGGTGGTCACAATCTGTGAGCCGCACGGCATGCTTTTACGGCTCAGGCGCGGCTCCAGCTGCGCCGGCAGATAGGCGTTACCGGCAAAAATCACAAAGGTGGCGTGTACCTCTCCGTGCGCGGTGGTAATGCGGTGCGGTGTACCGTAGTGTACGCCGAGGGCAGCAGAGTGTTCATAGATGCGCCCGCCGTGGCGGCGGATCGCCTCCGCTTCTCCCAGCGCCAGATTCAGCGGGTGCAGATGTGCGCCGCGCTTATCCAGCAGGCCACCGACATAGCGATCGGTAGCGATCTCCCGCCGGATACCGCGCTCATCCAGCAGCTCCAGGCTCTGATTACCGTAGCGCGCCCAGCTCGCCTGCTGACGCCGCAGGTGGCCCATCTGCCGCTGATTCAGGGCGGCAAAAATACCGCCCGGCCGGTAGTCGCAGCTGATCGCATAGCGATCGATACGGTCGCGGATAATATCGGCACCCTCAAACATCATGCTGCCCAGCATCGCTGCGGTCGCTTTACCGTAGCGCTGCTCTATTACATCCACGTCGCGGCTGTAGGAATTCACCACCTGACCGCCGTTGCGTCCGCTGGCGCCAAAGCCGATGGTGGCCGCCTCCAGCACAACCACGTCGTAGCCCGCTTCGGTCAGAAACAGCGCCGAGGAGAGGCCGGTAAAGCCGCCGCCGATAATACAGACGTCGCACTGAATGCTCTCCTGCAGCGCAGGCCAGGGGGCGTGCGGGTTGGCGCTGGCTGCGTAATAGCTCTCCACATGATGCATCACATCCTCCTCAGGGTCGTGACCGGTGATAATCGCTGGCGGCCTGAATAAATGCAGCAAACAGCTGACGTGAAACCGGGTTCTGCTCAGACTGCCACTCCGGATGCCACTGCACCGCCAGCGCAAAAGGGTGATGACGCAGGCTCACCGCCTCAATTACGCCATCTGCGGCGCGCGCCTCTATGCGCAGCTGCGGTCCCGGCGTGCGTACGCCCTGCGCATGCAGTGAGTTAACGGTAAAGGGGGCATGGCAGTCAGGCAGCTGACTCAGCAACCCGTCCGGTTCCGGCGTGACCAGATGCGCCGCCGCGTACTGCTGCGACAGCGGCCGCGCAGGATCTTCACGGTGATCCTGAAATCCTTCAACCTGATGCAGCTGACGATACAGGGCACCGCCGTTGGCGACCACCAGCTCCTGCAGGCCGCGGCAGATACCAAACAGCGGCATCTGCCGGCTGGTCGCCCAGGTAATGGCAGCAAAAGCCAGGCGGTCGCGGGCCGGATCGCTGTGCGCTTCACTGCCCGCTTCGCCATAGTGCCAGGGTTCAATGTTGCTGGGGCTGCCAGGCAGCAGCAGGCCGTCCAGCAGCGCCATGCTTTGCGCCAGCAACTCTGGTGCGTCCAGCAGCTGATGCGGCAGCGGCAGCGGAACACCGCCCGCCGCGACCACCGCATCCGGATATTTATTGTGCAGCGTCTGAGCGGGGTGGGGGCCAGTCATATTCTGGCACATCACTATCCCGATCAGCGGTTTTACAGAATCTGTCATCATCCGGTTACCACGCTGAGAGTACGATCGCTCTGCCGGCAGGGTCAGGCAGGCGCGTAAGCGAGCCTGTTATTCTCAATCTAATCTGCCCGCGCCGAACTGCAAACCAGATTGTTACATTTGCACACTATTTGTGTTGGCGCTATGTTAGAGCTGTAGTTCGGAATTAAAGCATCGCGCAAACCTCATTAACGGTAACTGGCGGGTGGTATATGACGAATATCGTGGAAGTAGAAGACTTCACGCGGCACAGTGAAGAGAAGCGAACAAGCGCGTTCCAGCTGGAGGTGAAAACCTGGCTGGAACGCCATCCTGAAACGCAGTATGTCGATATCCTGTTAAATGATTTAAATGGTGTTTTTCGCGGTAAACGGATCCCTGTCGCCGCGCTCCCCAGGCTCGAAAAAGGGTGTTACTTTCCCGCCTCTGTTTTTGCCATGGACATTCTCGGCAATACCGTTGAAGAAGCCGGTCTCGGCCAGGCGCTTGGCGAACCCGATAACCTCTGTATTCCTGTTCCCGGCACGCTTATACCTTCTGCTTCCGATCCGCAACGCATTGCTCAGCTGCTGCTGACGATGTGCAACCAAGATGGCACTCCCTTTGACGTTGAACCCCGAAACGTGCTGAACCGGCTGTGGCAGCAGCTGCGTAATCGCGGACTGTTTCCGGCGGTAGCGGTAGAGCTGGAGTTCTATCTGGTTGATAAGCAACGTGATGCTGGCGGATTTATTCAGCCGCCGTGCTCGCCAGGCAGCGCAGAGCGCAACATGCACTGTCAGGTTTATTCAGTAGATAACCTCGATCATTTTGCTGACGTGCTGCGCGATATCGATGCGCTGGCGCAGCGGCAGGGGATCCCGGCCGATGGGGCACTGGCAGAAGCCTCGCCGGGGCAGTTTGAGATCAATCTGCATCACACGCAGGATATTCTCAAAGCGTGTGATGACGCGGTTCTGCTGAAGCGGCTGGTGCGACAGGTGGCGGAAAATCACGGTATGACCGCCACGTTTATGGCGAAGCCGTATGAGGAGTATGCCGGCAGCGGCATGCACGTACACATCAGCATGCTTGACGCGGCGGATCATAACGCGTTTTCTCTGGATGATGGCAGCAACTCGCCGCTGCTGAAGCGCGCGCTGGCAGGCATGATTGACCTGATGCCGGCGTCAATGGCGCTGCTGGCACCCAATGTCAATGCTTACCGGCGCTTCTCGCCAGAGTCGTTTGTGCCGCTGCAGGCGTCATGGGGGCATAACAATCGCACCGTGGCGCTGCGTATACCGTGCGGTGACAAAGAGAACCATCGCGTGGAGTATCGCGTGGCGGGTGCAGATGCCAATCCCTACCTGGTTGTGTCAACAATTCTTGCCGGGATTTTGCACGGTCTGGATAATCAGCTACCTTTACCTCATGCGGTGACCGGAAACGGACATGCGGCGGAAGGGCTGGCACTGCCGGTTCGCCAGAGTGACGCCCTTTATGAATTTGAAAGCAGCTACCCGCTGCAGAAGCTGCTGGGAGAGCGTTTCAGCCGCGTATGGCACAGCTGTAAGCAGTGTGAGCTGCGGGAATTTGAACGCCTGATCACCGCCACAGAGATTGACTGGATGCTAAAGAACGCCTGACGAGCAGAAGAATTGCGTTAACGTCTTGTGTCGATGGTATAAGTTGGGGCAAAATATGCCCCCTGCAAAAGACAGAACATAGCCGACGCATTGAGCGTCGGTTATTTTTTTGCATAATGTTTTTAATACATACATAACCGAGGCCGGACACGTATCCGGATAGATAGACACCGAAACACGCTTCTGCGTGAGATTTGAGGAACAAAGATGGGACTGTTTACAATTGCACCAGCACTGGCTGGTTCTCGCTTTCGTGATGATTACGGCGCGGCGACAATCGCAAACACTAATATCACTTCTCACTGCAGCACATTGCGCAGTATCCCTGTGGTACAACTGACATCAGTTGCTGCTGTAGGGGGTCTGAACAATGGCGCTTAATACCTCTGCCGCACCTCAGCGTGCACATCTGAAAAAAACTCTGACCCTGCTTCCGGTCGTCATGATGGGCCTGGCGTATATGCAGCCAATGACCCTGTTTGATACCTTCGGCATTGTGTCAGGTTTAACCGACGGCCACGTCGCCACCGCCTATGCTTTCGCCCTGATTGCGATTCTGTTTACGGCTGTGAGTTACGGTAAGCTGGTACGCCGCTTCCCATCTGCGGGCTCCGCTTATACCTACGCTCAGAAAGCCATCAGTCCGCACGTCGGCTTTATGGTGGGCTGGTCATCGCTGCTGGACTATCTGTTCATGCCGATGATCAACATCCTGCTGGCAAAAAGCTACTTTGAGTCGCTGGTGCCGGGTATTCCGTCGTGGATTTTCGTTGTGCTGCTGGTGGCCTTTATGACCATCTCCAACCTGCGTGGTATCAAAACCGTGGCTAACTTCAACAGCGTCATTGTGGTGCTGCAGGTTGTGGTCATGGCCGTGATTACCGGTATGGTGGTTTACGGTGTGGCGCACGGTATTGGCTCCGGTACGCTGGTAAGCACGAAACCGTTCTGGTCTGAGCATGCTCAGGTGGTGCCGATGATCACCGGTGCGACGATTCTCTGCTTCTCGTTCCTCGGCTTTGACGGCATCAGCTCGCTGTCGGAAGAGACCAAAGATGCTGAACGCACGATCCCGCGCGCGATTTTCCTGACGGCGCTGATTGGTGGCGTGATCTTTATCGCGGTCTCCTACTTCCTGCAGCTCTACTTCCCGGATATCTCGCGTTTCCAGAATCCGGACTCGTCACAGCCTGAAATCATGCTGTTTGTGGCCGGTAAAGCGCTGCAGATCGGGATCCTGATCTTCTCTGTGGTGACCGTGCTGGCGTCAGGTATGGCGGCACACGCAGGCGTTTCACGTCTGATGTATGTAATGGGCCGCGATGGCGTGTTCCCGCAGCGCATCTTTGGCTTCGTGCATCCAAAATATCGCACGCCGTCACTGAACGTACTGCTGGTGGGCGCGGTGGCACTGCTGGCTATCAACTTTGATCTGGTGACCGCTACGGCGCTGATCAACTTTGGTGCGCTGGTCGCATTCACCTTTGTTAACCTCTCCGTGATCGCACAGTTCTGGATCCGCGAGAAGCGTAACAAAACGCTGAAAGACCACCTGAACTATCTGGTGCTGCCTGTAATGGGCGCGCTGACGGTGGGTGCGCTATGGATCAACCTCGAAGAGACCTCCATGGTGCTGGGTCTGGTATGGGGCGCAATTGGTATTATCTACCTGGCGTTCGTCACCCGTACCTTCCGTAATCCGGTCCCGCAGTTCAGCGAAGAAGTGTAATGCCCGTGACCGGAGGCGCTGCGCCTCCGGTCTGCTTTCTGCAAGAGTTATTCCCCGCTACACACCCGTTACCTTCGCCTGGTATATTTGTATTAACCTGGTTTCACTTCTGACACCTGTTTCACTTCAGGAAACCAGCGCCTGGGCGTAGTGATAGAGCGCCTTCAGCTGCGCCATCTTTTCCGCATCCTCTTCATGCAGGCTCGCCAGGGATTCCAGCTCCAGCAAAAATGCCTGCACCCGTTCGGCATTCAACGCTTCGCGGCGATGCTGCAGCCAGCGCTGCTGCTCGCGATCGTCGAGCGTCCCGGGAAAGTTACGCGCCCGGTAGCGAAACAGCAACGGATTAACGCGCGGGTCGTTGAACGTAAGATCCAGCGCCGGCAGATTCTGCGGCGCCGTCTGACGGATAATCGTCATGCCGGCGCGATCGGCGTCGCTGAAGAAGCCGTCATACAGCTGCGCATCGACATCCGCTGACGGCGTAAAGGGTTCCGCTTCAGCAAACAGCGTCACCACTTTCTCACGCACGGCGACATGCTGGCGCAGCAGGGCGAGGTTCGCCAGACAGTACTGGCGATCGATCCCGAGTCGCTCCGCATCTTCCGGGCGCAGCGTGCTGGCCGGAGCCAGCACCGGACACTTATTAATGTGTACCAGCTTAATGGGCACCGGTGCGGCATCGCCCAGCTCGCTCTGCCGCGTATAGAGACGCTCGCGCAGCGCGTCCGGCTCCAGCTCCAGCAGCGGGGTCATATCGCCGGCCAGGTCAGCCACAATCAGCGCATTTTTGTTATCAGGATGCCACGCCAGCGGCACAATCCAGCTGGTATTGCCCCGCGCAGCGCCAAACATACCGGAGACGTGAACCAGCGGCTTCATCTGCGGAATATCAATCAGGGTCATCAGCTTTTGCTTATTGCGGTGCGCGAAGAGAAACGCATACAGCTTTGGCTGCTTCTCTTTGACCAGTTTTGCCATCGCCAGCGTAGCCCACACGTCAGACATCGCATCGTGCGCCTGTTCGTGCGCCACGCCGTTGGCTTTCGTGAGATGCTCCAGCTTAAAGCTGGGAAAGCCCTCCTCATTTTCAGGCCAGACAATCCCTTCCGGCCGCAGCGCGTAGCAGGCGCGCATCACATCCAGCAGATCCCAGCGCGAATTGCCGTTCTGCCAGCTCCAGCCGTAGGGATCAAAAAAGTTGCGGTAGAAAATATTGCGCGTGACTTCGTCGTCAAAACGCACGTTGTTATAGCCGATCACGCAGGTATTGGGCTGGGTAAACAGCGAGTGGATACGTGCGGCAAATTCCGCTTCCGTGACGCCGCGCGTGCGCGCAACCTGCGGCGTAATGCCGGTGATCATCACCGCTTCCGGCTGTGGCAGATAGTCATCTGCGGGCTGACAGTAAAACACCTGCGGTTCACCCATCGGGTTAAAGTCGGCATCGGTGCGCAGGCCGGCAAACTGGGCCGGACGATCCAGCGACGGGCTCTTACCGAAGGTTTCATAATCATGGAACAGAAAGGTGAACTCAGAGGCGGGCACGGCGTTATCCTGGATTGAAAAATCAACCCACAGAATAGTCGGGCGTTTCAGCCAGCACAACCCTCATCCGCCGCGCTGCGGGCGGACCTGCACTTTTTCTGTACGGGACATACTTTTTTTCAATTTATTCAGATATCAAAGCGCCATTTGCCGTACAACGTGCGGCGGTAAATTCATTTTTAAACTGAGGACAATGTGTTGAAAAGGCGTGTGTGGGTAACTCTTTCTGGATTAGTGGTGATGGCATCAATGGCGCAGGCGGATGACAGCCTGCCGTTTCCCGTGACGGCGCCGGGTATTGATGCCGCATCATGGGTATTAATGGACGCTACCACCGGGCAGATCCTCACTGCCGGCAATCCGGATGCAGAGCGTAATCCCGCCAGCCTCACCAAGCTGATGACCGGCTATGTGGTCGATCGCGCGGTCGATCAGCATAAAATCACCCGGGATGATGTTGTCACCGTGGGCAAAGATGCCTGGGCGGCGGGCAATCCGGTGTTCAAAGGCTCCTCGCTGATGTTCCTCAAGCCGGGCGATAAAGTCACGGTACGCGATCTGATGCGCGGGGTTATTATCGATTCCGGTAATGATGCCTGCGTGGCGCTGGCAGACTACGTGGCCGGCAGCCAGGAGAGTTTCGTCACCATGATGAATCACTATGTGCAGAAGCTCGGTCTGACGCATACGCATTTTGAAACCGTACACGGCCTCGATGCACCGGGCCAGCACACCACGGCCCGCGATCTGGCGGTGCTGTCACGCGCCATTATTAATGGCGAGCAGGACTTTTACGCTATGTATAGCGAGAAAACCCTGAGCTATAACGGCATTACGCAGAACAACCGTAATGGCCTGCTGTGGGATCAGCATCTGCACGTAGACGGGATGAAAACCGGCCATACCGAGAGCGCCGGGTTTAACATTGTCGCTTCCAGCGTTGAGGGCCGCCACCGGCTGATCGCGGTGATCATGGGCGGCAAAAGTTCCAAAGGGCGCGAAGAGCAGGCGCGCAAACTGCTGACGTGGGGGCAAAGCAACTTTGATACCGTGCAGCTGTTCCATGCCGGCAAGAAGATCGGCAGCGAAAACGTCTGGTACGGCAATCCGCATAAAGTCGAGGTGGGTACCACGCAGGATATCTATCTGTCGCTGCCGCGCAGCGAAGTGGCTAACGTAATGGCGAAATATGTTATCGATCGCAAAGATCTCACCGCACCGCTGAAAGCCGGCGAGCAGATTGGTGAAATTCAGGTACTGGATAAAGATAAACAGCTGGCAAGCTATCCGCTGTATGCGCTGCAGACGGTGGAAGAGGCGGGCATCGTGACCCGTATCAGCGACTACGTGAAGCGTAAACTCTGATCGGGTTAACCGTGGCGTTATCGCTGCGTTTCTGTTTTGAAAGCAGAATGTGACGCCACTGTTATCTGACGTATGCGAACATAAAAAAAGCGGGAAAAAGCGGCGGCAGGGGCTGAAGCCTGCTGCCATGCCAGGGTAACATAGCGCGCAAATTTTTCCCGTTCCCGGATAACCATGTTACGCGCTGACAAGCCTGTCTCGTCGATTGAATTCTGGTTCTACCGCCACTACCGCGCCGTTCACGGTGTGCGTATCGCTATCGCCTTTGTACTCTGCTTCCTGTTTGTCAGGCTGACGAATATTCCTGAAGGCACCTGGCCGCTGATTACGCTGGTGGTCGTGATGGGACCCATCTCTACCTGGGGTAACGTACTGCCGCGCGTGATCCAGCGTATCAGCGGAACCTTTGCCGGGCTGATTTCCGGTCTGATTGCGCTAAAGCTGGAGCTTATCTCGCTGCCGCTGATGCTGGTCTGGTGCTTTGCGGTCATGATTGTCTGTGGCTACCTGACGCTGGGCAAGCATCCCTATATGGCCCTGCTGATTGGTATCACGCTCGGCGTGGTGGTGGGGGCGCCGGCCGGTGATTTCACCGTGGCGCTGTGGCGCGGCGGCGATGTCATTTTAGGCTCGCTGATGGCGCTGCTGTTTAGTGCCATCTGGGCGCAGCGTGCCTATATCCACTGGCGTATTCAGCTCTCCGATGCGTTTGTCAGCATGGCAAAGATCCATCACGCCGGTTTTTCACCCAATCTGGTCGAGAAACCGCGTCTCAGTCCGCGCTTTCAGAAGCTGCTCAGCAGCGTCATCAGAATGCGTGCGCTGCTGGAGCCCGCCAGTAAAGAGACGCGCATTCCGAAATCGGTGTTTGAGGCGATCCAGACCATCAACCGTAACATGGTCAATACCATGCAGATGCAGATTGAAGCCTGGTGGGCCTCGCGTGAGAGCCATCTGCTGCTGCTGAATGCACCCGCGCTGCGGCGCACGCAGCAGATGACGGAAGAGACGCTGAACGCGCTGGCGCTGCTGCTGCAAAAAGGGGAGACGGAACAGGTTATCGCTAACAGCCACGCGCTGGAGGAGATTGTGCAGGAGCTGGAGGCGCTGATCGCCAGCGGCAGCGCGCAGCTGGAAACCACGGCGATATACGGCTACGTCTGGCTAAGTCTGGAGCAGGCGCGGCAGCTGGAGCGTATGACCGATCTGGTCCGGCTGGCGCTGCGCAAATAGTTTTCTCTGGCAACCACTTAGTGCGAATTGCCCTTTCTTTGCGCTAAGATAAGAGCCAGTCTGAAATTTGCTGTGAGAATTGCTAACCCGGCTCAACAGCCGCTAAGCTACAACTCTTGACGTTATATGACTATTCCGCCTGCTGCGGCAGGCCTTAAGAAAGGTGCCAACATGGAAAATGCCAAGCAATCATTTCAGGACGTGCTGGAGTTTGTGCGTATGTTTCGTCGTAAAAACAAACTGCAGCGCGAAATTCACGATAACGAAAAGAAAATCCGTGATAACCAGAAACGTGTGTTGCTGCTGGATAACCTGAGTGAATATATCAAACCCGGCATGAGCGTGGAGGCGATCCAGGAAATTATCGCCTCTATGCGCGTGGACTATGAAGATCGCGTGGATGAATACATCATTAAAAATGCCGATCTGTCGAAAGAACGTCGCGATCTGTCGAAAAAACTGAAAAGCATGGGTGAACCGAAAGGACACTAAGTGCAGCGGTAAGGTTTCACTGTGACGAGGTCGCCATTATGGCGACCTTTTTAATGCCTGCGCCAGTGCCTGCAGCTGGCGGGCAATTTCGCCCGTATCGACGCCATTGCGCTGCGGAGCGGCCGTGGTTTCACGCAGAACAAGCTCCGTCTCCAGCGGCAGCGCACGCAGCGTTTGTCCGGCCAGCTGCGCCAGGATCCGCTCCACGCTGATACGCCCCAGCTGCTGCAGATCCTGCCGGACGGTGGTCAGCGGTGGCTGGTACCAGGCGCTCTCTGCAGTATCATCGTAGCCAATCAGCGAGATATCCGCCGGGATCGCGACGCCGTGCTGGTGCAGCGCGCGCATTGCCCCCAGCGCCATCTGATCGTTAGCAACCAGCAGCGCCTGCGGCAGCCGATCCGGCAGCAGGGTAAGCAGCGCCTGATAGCCGGACGCCGCGCTCCAGTCACCGTCCAGAACACAATAAGGCTGCAGCTGATGGTGTGCCAGCGCCCGCTGCCAGTCACTAAAGCGGGCGCGGGCCGACGCTGAGCGCGCCGGACCGTTCAGCACGCCAATTTCACGGTGACCCAGCGCCACCAGATGATCCACCGCCTGCTGTGCGCCGCAGCTGCTCTGATACTGACACTGCGGTACCGGCGCACAGGTTTCGACATCGAGAAACAGGGCGGGCTTACTGCCACACTGCTGCTGGATCTGTGCCGCCTGTCCGGCATCCAGCGGCAGGTTAATCAGCAGCGCATCAACGCGCTGCGCCAGCAGCTCATTAACCGTATCCTGCGCGGCACTCTGTGCGTTAGCCATGGCGATCACCAGATGATACCCCCCGGCAGCGGCCCGTTGCTGAATCGCAGAAGCGATCTGTGCCGGTGCCATCAGCGCCAGATCGCTGGTGGCCAGTCCCAGCGTGCGCGTTGCCTTACCCGCCAGCTGTTGCGCCACCCGATTGGGCACATAGCTGAGTTCTGCCATCGCCGCCTCTACCCGGGCACGCGTGCGAGCTGAGACCTGTGACGAATGGTTTAGTACCCGGGATACCGTTTGATATGAGACGCCAGCCAGGCGGGCGACATCATCCAGCGTTACAGAGCGCGCGGTCATTACATTCTCCTGAATTGACTGCGGCGAGTGTACCAAATTTTCCCGGTTGTCACCTGTTCCTGCGTTGTTCAGAGCCGGGTCACGCCCAGTGCCGCCGCCTGCTGCTCCCATGCGAGGACCTCATCATAGTAACTGCGACAGGGCACTGAAAAACCGTTCAGCAGATTGGCCTGCATCAGCGGTTTAAAATCCTCAACGTTGGCCAGTTCAAATAACGCGCTGCGCAGCTTTTCCAGCAGCAGACTGTCGGTGCGGGCAGACGTAATAAGCGGCAGGGCCGGACAGAGCGGCGTCTCGCCAATAATGGTCACTCCGGCCAGCGCCTGCGGCTGATATTTTTGCAGCAGTGCCCAGGTAATACAGTCAATGGCCGCGATATCTGCTTCGTTACGGCGCAGCGCCGCCAGAGACTGCTGATGGCTGCCGCTAAAGTGCGTTTCTGCAAAGAACTTACCGTGCCGCGCAAGCGGTGCGATCGCATAGCGCAGGGCGTTATAGCCTGAGTGAGAGTCAGCGCTGTTGCATACGGCACGCCGTCCGCGGAAATCCTCCAGCATGCGATCGTCCTCCTCCCGGCGTACCACCAGCCAGCTGCGGTAACGCAGATCCTCACAGCCCGGTGCACACGACTGCAGCGTGCCGACCAGCTGTACCTCTGGCAGCTGACTGACCAGCGCATAGCCGCAGGTCTGGCTTAGCAGCAGATTGTCGTCGCGCCAGTGGGTAAGCAGATCGTCCGGTGCAACCACCTGTGCTGTCACATCGCGTTTTGCCAGCAGTTTCAGTAGCGCATCGGTAGTTGCCGCCGTTGTTGCGCTGTCGATGTCATACATAGGTAAAGAGATAAGGTGCATAAGGCATCCCTGAGTGCATCAGCCTGTTTGGCAAATCGGTGTTTTAAAGATAGCTGAGATTGATAGGCGAGAGGGTGGGTGCGGTTGTACAAAAAAGTTGAAGATGCGCACGAAAACTATTGGCTATCACTCATCACCGCGCTGGCGTACCCTTTGTTTATCGATTTATACATAGGTAACGTCAGGCGATTCTGTCGCTGGCGGGGAGTACTGAAACATGAAAAAAATTGGTTTTCTCTCATTCGGCCACTGGACGCCATCACCCCATTCTGCCACCCGCTCGGCGCAGGATGTACTGCTGCAGTCTATTGACCTTGCGGTCGCGGCAGAAGAGCTGGGGGCAGACGGCGCCTATTTCCGCGTCCACCACTTTGCCCGCCAGCTGAGTTCGCCTTTCCCGCTGCTGGCTGCGGTGGGGGCAAAGACCCGCCGTATTGAAATCGGTACTGGCGTTATCGATATGCGTTATGAAAATCCGCTCTATATGGCAGAAGATGCGGGTGCAGCCGATCTGATTTCCGGCGGCCGTCTGCAGCTGGGGCTGAGCCGCGGTTCGCCGGAGCAGGTGATTGAGGGGTATCGCTACTTTGGTTTTGATCCCCGCGCCGGCGAGAGCGACGCGGATATGGGGCGCCGGCACACGGAAGCGCTGCTGGACGTGCTGCGCGGTGAGGGATTTGCAAAGCCAAATCCCCAGCCAATGTTCCCGAATCCCCCAGGGCTGCTGCGTCTGGAGCCGTTCTCTGAAGGGCTGCGCGAGCGTATCTGGTGGGGATCTGGCTCAAATGCCACTGCCGTCTGGGCCGCAGAGCAGGGAATGAATCTGCAGAGTTCCACTCTGAAAGATGATGAAACCGGCGAACCGTTCCATGTGCAGCAGGCACAGCAGATCCGTGCCTACCGCGCAGCATGGGCTGCCGCAGGCCATCAGCGTGCGCCACGCGTGTCGGTGAGCCGCAGTATCTTTGCGCTGATGAATGATACCGATCGCGCTTACTTCGGCCGCGGCGGTCAGGATCAGGATTCAGTTGGTTTTCTGGATGAGAAGACGCGCGCCATTTTCGGCCGCAGCTATGCAGCCGAGCCGGATCGCCTGATAAAGATGCTGGCAGAAGATGAGGGTATTGCAGAGGCAGATACGCTGCTGCTGACTATTCCAAATCAGCTCGGCGTGGATTACTGCGCGCACGTTATCGACAGCATTCTTACCCACGTCGCCCCGGCGCTTGGCTGGCGTTAATCATTGCGGGACGCGTATAAAATCAGGGCCGCATCAATGCGGCCCCTGCATACATCATGACCGTAGGGGCGCCATTCATGGCGCCCTGGCCGGGTATGAAACCAGGGCCGCAATAATGCGGCCCCTACGGTACACCATCATTGTAGGGGCGCCATTCATGGCGCCCTGGCCGCAAATGAAACCAGGGCCGCATCAATGCGGCCCCTACGTAAATCATCACCGCAGGGGCGCCATTCATGGCGCCCTGGCCGTAAATGAAACCAGGGCCGCAATAATGCGGCCCCTGCATACATCATTGTAGGGGCGCCATTCATGGCGCCCTGGCCGGGTATGAAACCAGGGCCGCAATAATGCGGCCCCTGCGGTACACCATCACCGCAGGGGCGCCATTCATGGCGCTCTTTGCCGCGTATGAAATCAGGGCCGCAATAATGCGGCCCCTACGGTACACCATCATTGTAGGGGCGCCATTCATGGCGCCCTGGCCGCGTATGAAACCTGGGCCGCAATAATGCGGCCCCTACGGTACATCATCATTGTAGGGGCGCCATTCATGGCGCCCTGGCCGCAAATGAAACCAGGGCCGCATCAATGCGGCCCCTACGTAAATCATCACCGCAGGGGCGCCATTCATGGCACCCTGGCCGCAAATGAAACCAGGGCCGCATCAATGCGGCCCCTGCGGTACACCATCATTGTAGGGGCGCCATTCATGGCGCCCTTTGCCGCGTATGAAATCAGGGCCGCAATAATGCGGCCCCTACGGTACATCATCACCGCAGGGGCGCCATTCATGGCGCTCTTTGCCGCGTATGAAATCAGGGCCGCAATAATGCGGCCCCTACGGTACATCATCATTGTAGGGGCGCCATTCATGGCGCCCTGGCCGTAAATGAAACCAGGGCCGCATCAATGCGGCCCCTACGTTGCATTATCATTCATGGCGCCCTGGCCGCAAATGAAACCAGGGCCGCATCAATGCGGCCCCTACGTAAATCATCACCGCAGGGGCGCCATTCATGGCGCCCTGGCCGCGTATGAAAGCCGGCGCCGCTATGCGGTACCACGCTCCCACCACAGTTTATCCAGCGCATAATAGCGGTCGCGTTCTTCTTCCGGCTGGGTGAGATCGCGCTTCCACGGCTTGGCGAGGATATAGTGCAGGTTTTTAACCTTATCCTGCTGCCACATAGCGCTGTGCTGAAAGGGCAGCGTCTTTAGCGCGTTATAGATGTAGGAAAGCGGCAACCAGCGGCCAGCAAACACTTCATTCAGCAGATCCTGCTCCGAGAAGGGATAGCGTTTAAGATCGTCAATCTCCTGCACTTTCTGCTGCAGCCAGCTGAACACGGCGTTATCCGGTTTCAGCACCAGAAAACCGCCGTTAAGATAAGCGTCGAGCGTGGCAGGTGCCGCTTCGCCCCGGTCATGCCAGGTATAGTGACAGTTTTCCGGCTGCCAGCTGGCCGGATAGCTCGCAATCTGGTTTGGATTACAGCGGCAGGCGTGACAGGCGGCCAGCGCATATTTACCCATATCCAGCGTAAACAGCTCATCCATGTTCTGCAGAACCAGCATATCAGCATCCAGAAAAACCACGCGCTCATAGTCGGTCAGCTCCCACGCGCGTAATTTGCTCCACACCTCACCAAACTGTGCCGACGCGTAGTGCTGCTCCAGCGCGCTGTCGGGCATCAGCGGCGCAACAGGCTTAATCACACAGCCTGCAGCCTGCAGCGCAGCGCGCGTCCCGGCATCGATCGCATCCGTGACCATCACAACCAGCGGCCAGCGGGTTTCACTGCGCTGAAGCGAACGGTGCAGCGCTTTCACGCCAATAACATAATCGGGCTGCGTCAGCAGCGTTACCCAGGCGAACATATTCTCTCCCTGTTCAGACATCAGTCAAAAAGCGCGGTGGCGTAGTCGTTGCTGAAACGGCGGGTAGGATCCAGCGTCTCACGCACCGTGCGGAAAGCATCCCACTGCGGATAAATATCGCGCCACTGATAGCGCTGCGGATCGTAATATTTCCCCCAGTGCGGGCGTCCGCCTTCAGCTGCCAGCAGTTTCTCTACTTCCGTCAGAAAATGCAGACCCTCCTGCGACAGCGAGCCATCATCCGCGTAGTACACGACAAACCCAAAGAAGCAGGAGGGCTGCTGATGTGACGGGCTCAGCCAGCCTTCTGAGGCGCCGGTGCAGCGCAGGATAATCGGGTAGTGCATGTGCGGCTGATTTTCGGCATACCAGGCTTTAATCTTGCTGATAACCTGCGGCGTTTTATCGAGCGGCACGGCAATTTCTACGTTGATCTGCGGGACCGCGATGCCGCGACAAAAAAGCTGATAAATATCGCCGCTGACATCGGTGAAGTCGCGGAAGCGGGTGACGGTGCGGAACTGTTTACCACCTTTACCGTGGATTTGCGTATCGCGGTGCATCTGGGCCAGCGTCTGATCAATGGTATGATTCAGGCTGCTGTCGGCGTTATCGCCATGCTCAATCACCTGACGTCCATTGGCGTGCCAGGCCTGCGTATCCTCTTCGCTGGCCTGCTCAGCGTTCCAGACATGCATCAGGTTGTCATCGACAAACCACCAGGCTTTACTCAGCTCATAGTCACGGTTCCACTTCAGCAGATCCTGCTCCAGCGCATCGGCGCTGACGGCAAATTTATAGCAGGTAAATAAGCGAAACGGCTGGGTGCGCAGCGTAACCGTAGTTACCACGCCAAGCGAACCCAGGGCAACCTGCGCTGCCGGGAAGTCAGGTTCGCCGCGCACAAACTCACGCACGCTGCCATCGGCCAGCACCATGCGAATGCGCAGCGCTTCATCCGCCAGCGAACTCTGCTGTAATCCCTGACCATGGGTCCCGGTCGCCAGCGCACCCGCCAGCGTCTGCACGGCAATCACGCCCGGCGAAGAGGCGAGCATGCGATCGCGCGCGGTTAAGGTGTCATACACCGTCTGCAGCAGCGTACCGGCCGCAAAGGTAATGGTGTGGTCATCTTCAGCCAGTACGCCGGTAAAGGCGCTCAGGTCGAGCAGCAGGTCGTCGGGTTGCACGCAGAGCATCCGGCCTGGCGACAGCCGGCTGCCCATCAGACGCACTTTTCCGCGCGTATCGCGCAGCAGCTGCTGCAGCTCAGCTTCCGTTTGTGGCTGGTGCAGCTGCTGACGCTGGCCCACCACAGAGTTCTGCGCCCAGTTCCAGAGGGCTGTATCGTGTTCAGTATCCTGGGTGTTGCGTAACGGATAGAGAAGGGCATCTTTGTTCACTTCAGTGTTCCTTAGTCTCAGGTCTGTGACCGTCCCGTTGATGAGATCAAGCGTAGACCATCACAGCGAACCCGCAGACGACGGGGCCTGGCGAATGTAACGCAGCGTTGCCGTTACCGCCAGCTGACGGTTGCGGCGGATGGTTTCCGCTTCGCTGTCGTCAGGCGTGAACAGCGTATGAAAGGTATAGCGGTTCGACACATGGTGAACGCAGATACTGCTGATCAGGCGGTGCACATCCACGCTGCTGAGGTCGCGACAAAACAGTCCCTGCTGCTGGCCACGCGTCAGTATCGCTTCAAGCAGTTCGAGCGCGCTGCGGTTAAGCGTTTTGATCCGCTCAGACTGCATGATATAGCGGCCGCGCAGCAGATTTTCGCTGCAGACCAGCCGCATAAAGTCCGGATGCGCCACATGATAATCAAAGCTCGCCTCAACCAGTTTGATCATCGCCTGTTCCGGTTCGAGCGTGGCAAGCTGCAGGCTGGTTTCATGCTCGCGCATGGCGCGATACACCTGCTCCAGCACCTCAATGTAGAGCGCTTCTTTGCTGGTGAAGTGATAAACCACCATGCGCTTCGTGGTCTGCGCCAGCGCTGCAATCTGCTCCATGCGCGCGCCCGTCAGGCCATATTCGGCGAAAACAGAGAGCGCAGCCGCAATGATACGGCGCTTTAATCCTTCCGGATCGTTTTTGCGTTTACTGGGGGTCTCAGACATGGTTTTCACAGCGTTGATCAAAAACCCCATGATAACACAGGCATACTCCAGCCCGGACAGCAGTACGTGTGGCGCGAAGCCAGCCAGGGACGTTGAACCATAAGGAGCGAATTTAGAGAGCGCGCGGACAGGAGATCATTTTAACTATAGGGCTGTTTTTGTAGACGCAGTTCAGGAGAAATTATGTCAGTTCCCGCTTTAATCAGTACCAAAGAAGCTTCCCGACTTAGTGCATATGCCATGGGTATAGGCAGTGAATTAAATATGAAAGATGTCGCCAGACCTAAAGGTATGCTGGAACACCTTGTTAATATATTTACGCTTGGTGGCGTCAGAAGAGAAAAAGAGGAAGTTTATAAGTCAGTGATAGCTCAACTTAGAACCGAACTTCGGGACAGAAAAGCTACACCAGAGTCACTGCAAAATATGGGGAAAATAGAGCTACATCTCAATAAAATGGACATTACGCTAAGGCCAGATAGCCGGTACAACGCAATGCAGATTACCGTATCCAGAGGTAGCGAAAAGGCAGAAAGTTTTGTACCTGACAGCAATTTTGCTGCTCTCTGCTCATCGATCATGCTCAGGGAAACATTAGGACTGAGCAGAGGCAATGATCTTCTTATGCCATCAGGAGAAATTAATCTTACTGATATTCATGATGCTAATTTGAATACAAGGGATGTTTTTTCAATTCTTAGTAATGTGCCCCCTCAGATAAAATTGATTACAACTGAAGAGAATGCAGATAGGTTAAAACGTGAATATGATGAATTATCAGGAATGAATCATAATACTAAACCTTCTGTCAGCAATGAATCAGAACTCAAGATTAATATCTTAGAAAAAAGCATAACAAGCAATGATGTAGTTTCTTTTATCGAATTCCGGAAAAATTCTGAGTCTGATTTTGGTCCTGCTTCAGGATATTCTTCGGGTATGTATTCAGACAGCGACACGTTAAGTCTTTATTCCGCGCTTGAAGGAGATGCCGAAAGCAATACAACTCTTTATCACAATTTGCGAAACCGCAAAGACCTGTCGGTTAAAGTCAGTTAACACTCCGCAAAGCCTGACCCGGCAGACCCGCGTACCCGGCCAGCCTGGTACAGCACCCGTCATTGCGCTATTTCAAACGCAACACAGCAAAAAGCCCGCTCAGGTTTCCCTGAGCGGGCTTTTCTAATTCTGGCTCCTCTGACTGGACTCGAACCAGTGACATACGGATTAACAGTCCGCCGTTCTACCGACTGAACTACAGAGGAATCGTGTGAACGAGGCGAATAGTAGCGAGCGCGATCCCGCTTGTCAAAGCCGTACTGCACACTTTTGGTTTAAGTGCGCGCAAAAGCACCATTCTGCTGCTTTTCTGCCTGATGTGGTGGCAAAGCAAACTGCCAACAGGATCGCACTTCAGAGGCATTTCCGCTGAGATGTTAGAGGCGTGTCAAATTTTTGCGGTTTGCTGATTTTAAAACAACCGTTTCAGTGCTTTTATGATGAAAATTTCATATGAAACAAGTATGAAACAAATGAACTGCTTATCATCACGCCGGAAACTATTTTTTACCAGGCGGCGGTAACAGCAAAATTAACCTGTTGATAAGGAGCGCGTTCTTCAGAGCAACATCAGCTGGCTTCAGCGCGTAAAGTGCCACTATCTAAAATCTGTACCCATAAATAACGCCAGTCGCGGTGCGCAAAGGCAAAAGATTTTTTTCATTTACCTGATGCATCATGCTGTGCGTGCGTTAACTAACAATAAGAAGGTGCCCTATGAAATTTAAAAAAGCGTTAGTCACTTCCCTGTTAGCCTGCATGTTGCCCGCTGCGGTTATGGCGAAAGATCTGCAGGTTGGTGTCTCAATGGCGCTGTTTGACGACAACTTTCTGACCATTCTGCGCACGGCGATGCAGAAAGAGATGCAGAAAGATAATGTTAAAGGCCAGCTGGAAGATGCCAAAGGAGACGTGTCGCAGCAGCTGCAGCAGGTACAGAACTTTATCGGGCAGGGCGTGGACGCCATTATCGTTAACCCGGTGGATACCAATGCCGTGAAACCGATCATGGACGCGGCGAAGAAAGCGGATATTCCCCTGATCTTCGTTAACCGTAAACCTGCCGGTGAACTCACAAACAAAATGGCGTATGTCGGCTCAGACTCAGAGCTGGCGGGCCGCCTGCAGATGGAAGCGCTGGCCAAAGCGATGAACGGCAAAGGCAACGTGGCGATCCTGATGGGTGATTTAGCGAACGAATCAACACGCGACCGCACCAAAGGCGTGGAAGCGGTGGTAGCGAAATATCCTGATATCAAAGTGGTGCAGAAGCAGACGGCAAAATTCACCCGTAACGACGCGGTGGATGTGGTCAGCAACTGGATGACCGCCGGCGATGACATCCAGGCTATCGCCTCTAACAACGATGAAATGGCGATTGGTGCCCTGCAGGCGCTGGGCAAAAACCCGAACCATATCCTGATTGCCGGCGTGGATGGCACCCCGGATGCGCTGCAGATGCTGAAAAACGGCAAAATGGTCGCCACGGTTTTCCAGGATGCCAAAGGGCAGGGTGAAGGCGCGGTGCGGGCTGCTGTCAGCCTGGCAAAAGGTGAGAAAGTTGAGAAAGTGATCAACATCCCTTATCAGCTGATCACCAAAGAGAACATGGCGCAGTTTGAGAACCGCAACCAGAAATAACCGCTCCCCCCTTAAGCCGTATGGAGGTGATGTATGACCGCTTTTGCGCTTGAAGCCGAAGGCATCAGCAAGTTCTTCCCCGGAGTGAAGGCACTCGACAATGTCTCACTGCGAATCAGGCCGGGGTCGGTACATGCCCTGATGGGCGAGAATGGCGCAGGCAAATCCACGCTGATGAAATGCCTTATCGGGATTTACCGTCCCGATAAGGGCACTATCCGCATCAAAGGGGAACCCGTGCAGTTCCAGGACACCATGGACGCGTTGCGTTCCGGCATCTCAATGATCCATCAGGAGCTGAACCTGGTGCCGCATATGACCGTGGCGGAAAATATCTGGCTGGGACGTGAGCCGATGAAGTTTGGCTTTGTCGATCACGCGCTGCTGAACCGCCAGACGCAGGAGTTGCTTAATAAACTCAATATTCGCCTTAAAGCGGATCGCATGGTGGGCGAGCTGAGCATTGCGGCGCAGCAGATGGTGGAGATTGCCAAAGCGGTATCATGGAACTCTGACGTGGTGATCATGGATGAGCCCACCTCCGCGCTCACCGAAACCGAAGTGGCGCATCTGTTCACTATCATTCGCGACCTGCGGGCGCAGGGCAAGGCGATTATCTATATCAGCCATAAGATGGATGAGATCTTCACTATTACCGATGAGATCAGCATCTTCCGTGACGGTACCTGGGTCGGAAGCAACGATACCAGCGCGTTTACGCGGCAGTCGCTGATCACCCAGATGGTGGGGCGCGAGCTGACCCAGCTGTTTCCGAAATTCAACGGCACCATCGGCGAAGATGTGCTGACGGTGCGCGGCCTGACCAGCAAAGATCGCTTCAGCGATATCAGCTTCAGCGTACGCAAAGGGGAGATCCTGGGCGTTGCCGGGCTGGTGGGTGCGGGACGCAGTGAGGTGATGGAAAGCCTGTTTGGTATGGAGAGTTATGACAGCGGTGAAGTGCTGATCGATGGCGTACCGGTCAGCATCGATTCGCCCTCTACGGCCATTGAAAAAGGCATGGCGTTTCTCACTGAGGATCGCAAAAAGTCGGGGCTGTTTCTGGTGCTGTCGGTGATGGAGAACATGAGCATCGTTAACATGCCCGATTACACCGGCAAAAGCGGCTTTGTCAGCCATGTGAAAATGGCGCAGGACTGTATGGATCAGATCCGCAAGCTCAATATTAAAACGCCGACCATGGATCAGATCATCAATAACCTCAGCGGCGGTAACCAGCAAAAAGTGCTGATTGCGCGCTGGCTGCTGGCGCAGCCGAAGATCCTGATTCTGGACGAACCGACCCGCGGTATCGATGTAGGGGCCAAAGCCGAGATCTACCGCCTGATCAGTGAACTCGCTAATCGCGGTGTGGCTAT
Source organism: Pantoea sp. SIMBA_079 (assembly GCF_046940275.1). Classification (NCBI taxonomy): domain Bacteria; kingdom Pseudomonadati; phylum Pseudomonadota; class Gammaproteobacteria; order Enterobacterales; family Erwiniaceae; genus Pantoea; species Pantoea sp. SIMBA_079. Next base: position 287,020 of record NZ_JAWRYR010000001.1, read on the forward strand.
CATCATGGTCTCTTCTGAACTGCCGGAAATTCTCGGCATGAGTGACCGCATCATGGTGATGCACGGCGGGCGCATAACCGGCATCCTCAGTAAAGAAGAGGCCGACCAGGAAACCATTTTGTCGCTGGCATCTGAGTGAGGCTTGAGATCCCTATGAATAATGTAAAAGCTACGGCCCCGCAGGCCACTGAACAAAGCTCTTTCTTCAGTAATCTGCGCCATAAATTGCCGAAAGATACCGGCATTTTTGTGGTGATGTTAGGCATTGCGCTGATTTTTGAAATTGCCGGCTGGTACGTACGCGATCAGTCTTTTCTGCTCAACACCAACCGTTTAGTGCTGATTGTCCTGCAGGTGGCCATTATCGGCATTATCGCGGTCGGCGTTACGCAGGTGATCATCACCACCGGCATCGACCTCTCCTCCGGCTCCGTTATCGCCCTGACGGCGGTGGTGGCGGCCAGCCTGGCGCAGACCTCAGAAAGCCTGTCGCCAATGTTCCCCTCGCTGGTTAACCTGCCTGCGGCCATCCCCATCGGCGCCGGTATCGGTGTCGGACTGCTGTGCGGCGTCATCAACGGCGTACTGATCACCCGTACCGGTATTCCGCCCTTTATCGCCACGCTGGGGATGATGGTGTCCGCGCGCGGCCTGGCGCAATACTATACGCAGGGTAATCCCATCAGCTTTCTGTCAGACAGCTTTACCTCGATTGGTCAGGGTGCAATGCCGGTTATCATCTTTCTGGTGGTGGCATTCCTGTTCCATATCGCGCTGAAACATACCCGCTACGGCAAATATGTCTATGCCATTGGCGGCAACATGACATCAGCCAAAGTGTCCGGCATCAACGTTAATAAGTATCTGATCATCGTCTATACCATTGCCGGTGCGCTCTCAGGCCTGGCAGGTGTGGTACTGGCAGCGCGCGTCAGCAGCGGTCAGTCAAGCATGGGGATGGCGTATGAGCTGGATGCGATCGCCGCCGCGGTTATCGGGGGCAGCAGCCTGATGGGCGGCGTGGGGCGCATCACCGGCACGCTGATCGGTGCCGTGATCCTGGGACTCATCAAGAGCGGCTTCACCTTCGTCGGTGTAGACGCTTATGTGCAGGACATTATCAAAGGCATGATTATCGTTGCTGCGGTGTCAATTGATATGCATCGCAACCGCAAAAAACGCTAAGTCATCGCTCTCTGCGGCACAACTGACCCCGGCACGGCCGGGGTCAGGCCGGAGGCAAAAACAACGTACCGGTTTCCTGTCATCACTTTTTTGCACGTCTGCCTTGCAGGTTTTGCACCAGCAGAGTGCATGCCAGCTCCCGCTTTAGCCGCCCGCTGCGGCACCGGCACACTCTGCTTCCTTTCAGGTAATCACAAAAGCTTATTTTCCAGTCTTTTAATCTCTCTGATACGCCGTTTTTTTCTGCGATGAAATAACTGGCCTGCTTATTGCAAAACTCTGTTTATCGGCCAGCAGGCCACACGCCCTTAACGGGTAAACCGGAATTGACGGAGGCAACATGAACTTAAGACGGCTGAAGTATTTTGTGAACATCGTCGATATCGGCAGCCTGACCCGCGCCGCCGAAGTACTGCATATTGCGCAGCCGGCCCTCAGTCAGCAGGTGGCAACGCTGGAAAGCGAACTGGATCAGCAGCTGCTGATCCGTACCAAGCGCGGCGTAACGCCTACCGACGCGGGTAAAATTCTCTATGCGCACGCCCGCACCATATTACGTCAGTGTGAGCAGGCGCAGGCCGCCGTCAGCCAGGCGGGCCAGACGCTGACCGGACAGGTTTCTATTGGTCTGGCACCTGGCACGGCGGCCTCCGCTCTGACCATGCCGCTGCTGCAGACCGTGCGCGAGCAGTATCCGGATGTGCTGGTGTATTTGCATGAAAACAGCGGCAGCTCGCTGAACGATAAAGTGCTGAACGGTCAGCTTGATATGGCCGTGCTCTACGATCGCGCGCCCACGGCTGGCGTGACCAGCCTGCCGCTGCTGAAAGAGGAGCTTTACCTGGTCGGCGCAACCGCCTGCCCGGGGTCAGCGGTGGATCTGGCCGACGTCGCGCAGATGAACCTGTTTCTGCCGCGTGACTACAGCGCGGTGCGCAAGCGGGTAGATGAAGCGTTTTCACTGCGCCGCCTGAGCGCGCGCATCATTGGCGAAATTGAATCAATCGCCACCCTGACCGCCGCGGTGTCCAGCGGGCTGGGCGTAACCGTGCTGCCGGAATCCGCTGCCCGGGCGCTGGTCAGCTCAACCCACGCCTGGATGGCCCGCATCACATCACCCTCACTGACGCTGCCGCTGTCGCTGAACATGTCTGCGCAGCTGCCGCTCTCGCCTGCGGCACAGGCGGTAAAAACCATTCTGCTGTCGCTATTGAATAAGCCCACTGTTGCCGATCGCGAGCTGATGCTGGTGGGCTAAAAACGGCCTGTCGCAGCCATACGCCTTATTACTAAACCGCATAACAGGCGGTTTTTTATTATTTGTTGTATTTAGTTCCGCTCCCTACCATGGCGAAAACCGTGCCAGAAAGGAGAGAGGGTGTGAATTTCCAGCAGCTTAAAATTATACGGGAAGCCGCCCGCTGCGACTTCAATCTGACCGAAGTCGCCAATACGCTGTTTACCTCGCAGTCCGGTGTCAGCCGGCATATCCGCGATCTGGAAGATGAGCTGGGCGTGGAGATATTCATCCGGCGCGGAAAGCGTCTGCTGGGCATGACAGAGCCGGGTAAAGCGCTGCTGACCATTGCCGAACGCATTCTGGATGAGGCAGGCAAAGTGCGGCGTCTGGCCGATGTATTTACCAACGAGACCAGCGGCGTGCTGACGATCGCCACCACCCACACGCAGGCGCGTTACAGCCTGCCGCGCGTCATCAAAGCGTTCCGCGAGCTCTATCCCAACGTGCGGCTGGAGCTGAATCAGGGCTCGCCGCAGGAGATTGTTGCGATGCTGCTGGCAGGCGAAGCGGATGTCGGTATCGCCTCTGAGCAGCTGGTTAACCATGCCAGCCTGGCGGCTTTTCCCTGGTTCAGCTGGCATCATTCGCTGCTGGTGCCGCCCGGTCACGACCTGCTGCAGCAGCAGCCGGTGTCACTTGAAAGCCTGAGCGCCTGGCCATTGGTCACGTACCGGCAGGGGATCACTGGCCGATCACGCGTTGACCGGGCGTTTCAGGCAGCCAGCCTGCGGCCTGATATTGTCCTGAGCGCGCAGGATTCTGACGTGGTGAAAACCTATGTGGAGCTGGGGCTCGGCGTGGGGATCCTCGCCGATCAGGCGTGCGATATCTATCAGGGCGACCATCTGGTCAGGATTGATGCCCGCCATCTGTTTGAGGCTAACACCGTGTGGCTTGGCCTGAAGCGCGGGCAGCTGCAGCGCAACTATGTCTGGCAGTTTCTGGAGCTCTGCAACGCCAACCTGTCGCTGGAGGAGATCAGGCGTCAGGCGCTCTCATATGAGAGTGAGGAAGAACCCGCGCTCGATTTTCAGATCTGAGACTGTCGGGCACGGCCGCGGTATGGCACTCTTCTTCTGCATTCATTAAGGGAGAATCGCATGAGCATGACGTTGCGTGATATTACGGCGACAGATGCCGCGGCTGGCCATGCCCTGACGCAGCAGGCGGGCTGGCCACACCGTATTGAGGACTGGCAGCAGCTGATTGCGCTGGGGGAAGGTGTTGTGATGGAAGAGGCGGGGCGGGTGTCCGGCTGCGCGCTTGGCTGGCGCTGGGGAAGCACGGCTGCCACCATCGGCCTGGTAGTGGTGGACCAGACCGCGCGCGGACGCGGCATCGGGCGCAGGCTGATGCAGGCGCTGATCGCGCGTTTCGCCGGCTGTACGCTGCGCCTGCATGCAACGGAAATGGGAAAAGGCCTCTATGCACAGCTGGGATTCAGGGAGTGTGGTCAGGTATGGCAGTACCAGACCGCGGCGTTAGCCGCACCTGCCGCTATACCGCTGCCGCCTGCGCTGAGGCTGGAACCGGCGTGCAGCGCAGCGTATGCGGATATGTGTGCGCTTGACCGGCAGGCGACCGGTCTGCAGCGTGCGCGTCTGCTGCAGCAGTTGCTACCCGGCAGCGTTCTGGTGCGCGATGCGCAAAGCGTGCAGGGTTTTGCCAGTCTGCGGCGCTTTGGCCGCGGGTGGACGATCGGCCCGGTTATTGCCCGCGACGGTACCGTAGCGCAGGCGCTCATTGCCGCGCTGCTGCACACGCTGACCGGTCAGTTTGTCCGGCTTGATACGCCTGACGCCGGGCTGGCGGCCTGGCTGGCAACGCTGGGTCTGCAGCAGGTCGACGCACCGCACATCATGGTGCACGGCACCCCCTGGCGCACAGCAGACGACATACACTGTTTTGCGCTGGTCTCTCCGGCACTGAGTTAGCGTGTCATCCGGCAGCGTCAGCAAACCTTAATCCGGCAGATTCTCCGCACGCCCGTTTCTGTCAGCTACCCTTAAAAGCTGACAACAGCCTCTAAGGGAGCAGCGGGATGAGTAAAAAAACCAGCGATTTTTTTGTCGAGCGTCTGCAGGCGTGGGGCGTCACGCGCATTTACGGCTATCCGGGTGATGGTATCAACGGCGTACTGGGTGCCATTCAGCGCGCCAACAAAGCGGGTGCCGGTATTGAATTTATTCAGGTGCGTCATGAAGAGATGGCGGCGTTTATGGCCGCCGGGCACGCCAAATTTACCGGTGAGCTTGGCGTCTGCCTCTCTACCGGCGGACCGGGCGCTACCCATCTGCTGACCGGCCTTTATGATGCCAAAATGGATCATGCGCCGGTGCTGGCGATTGCCGGACAGGCTGAGGCGACCGCGCGCGGCGCCAGTTATCAGCAGGAGATGAACCTCGATCGCGTGTTTTCTGATGTCGCCAATTTCGTACAGGAAGCGGCCGCGCCAGCGCAGATCCAGCATCTGGTCGATCGCGGCGTGCGTATCGCAAAAGCGCAGAACGGCGTGGCGGTGCTGATCCTGCCAAAAGATATTCAGGATGAAACCTGGCAGCCGCCGCAGCATGCGCACGGCTTTACCCACTCGGGCCCCGGCTATCAGCGACCGAAAATCGTCCCGTATGAGGCGGATCTGCAGCGCGCGGCAGAGGTACTCAACGCCGGCAGCAAGGTGGCGATCCTGATAGGTGCAGGCGCACGCGGTGCGGCAGTGGAAGTCGTTCAGGCCGCGAACCTGCTCGGTGCGGGCGTCGCCAAAGCGCTGCTGGGCAAAGATGTGCTGCCGGACGATGCGCCTTTTGTAACCGGATCGATTGGCCTGCTCGGCACCAAACCGTCGTGGGATCTGATGCAGGAGTGCGACACGCTGCTGATGATCGGCACCGGTTTCCCGTGGACCGAATTTTTACCCGCCGAAGGCAAGGTGCGTGCGGTACAGATTGATATTGACCCGGCAATGCTGGGCCTGCGCTATCCCTGTGAAGTTAACCTGCACGGGGACAGCGCCGAAACGCTGCGGGCGCTGATACCGCTGCTGCAGCATAAAAGCGATCGCCACTGGCAGGAGCAGATCGCGGTGCAGGTACGCGACTGGTGGCAGCTGATGGAGGAGCGGGCGCTGGCGCCGGCTAACCCGGTCAATCCACAGCGGGTGGTGTGGGAGATGTCGCCGCAGCTGCCGGAAAACGCTATCGTCACCTCTGACTCCGGCTCCTGCGCTAACTGGTTTGCGCGCGACTATCGCGTGAAGCAGGGACAGCGCGCCACCCTGTCCGGCGGTCTCGCCTGTATGGGCGCCGCCGTGCCGTTTGCTATCGCCGCCAAATTTGCTTATCCCGATAAACCGGTTGTGGCGCTGGTCGGAGACGGGGCGATGCAGATGAACAATATGGCTGAACTCATCACTATTCAGAAATACTGGCAGCAGTGGGCCGATCCGCGGCTGATTGTCTGCGTGTTTAATAACCAGGATCTTAATCAGGTCACCTGGGAGCAGCGCGTGATGGAAGGTAATCCGCGCTTCGAGGCGTCGCAGCAGCTGCCCGATGTGCCTTACGCGCGCTTTGCCGAAAGTCTCGGCCTGCAGGGGATCGTGGTTGATAATCCGGATGAGTTAGCCGCCGCCTGGCAGCAGGCGCTCAGCGCAACCCGTCCGGTGGTGCTGGAGGTGAAAACCGATCCGGAAGTGGCCCCGCTGCCGCCGCATATCACGTTTAAGCAGGCGAAATCGTTTATGGCATCCATGGTAAAAGGCGATCGCGGGGTGGCACAGATTATCGGTGACACCGCCAGCCAGCTTATCCGCCCTAAACGCTGATCCCGCCGGGTCTCTGTCTGTTATCCGGGCGCCATAAATGGCGCCCCTGCATGTCGAGAGTTGCCCGTAGGGGGCGCATTCATGCGCCCCTGGCATCGTTTATGCACTGTGCCCGACTGTCGCCAGGGCGCCATAAATGGCGCCCCTACAGATTCATATCCGGGCGCGATAAATAACGCATCCCCGGTGCCGCCGTAGGGGACGCATTCATGCGTCCCTGGCATCGTTTATGCACTGTGCCTGACTGCCGCCAGGGCGCCATAAATGGCGCCCCTACAGATTCATATCCGGGCGCGATAAATAACGCATCCCCGGTGCCGCCGTAGGGGACGCATTCATGCGTCCCTGGCATCGTTTATGCACTGTGCCTGACTGCCGCCAGGGCGCCATAAATGGCGCCCCTACAGATTTATATTCGGGTACGATAAATAACGCATCCCCGGTGCCGCCGTAGGGGACGCATTCATGCGTCCCTGGCATCATCTATTCCCCCCTCTCATCCTTTAAATGTCTCGTCTGTTCTCGAACAAACAACCGGTCCAGCTCCCACTTCAGTGGATTCTCTGCAATATAACGGCGAACCGCGTCCAGCTCCTGTTCCGTACGGATAACGCGGTCATAAAAGCCGCGCTGCCATAAAGGCACCCCGGCGCGCCGTGAAATACCCGCTTTAAAGTGATTAATAATGGCTGATAACGAACAACGATTACCCGGATGCAGCCAGATAATGCCGTGCAGATGATTGGGCATTACCACAAACGCATCTGTTGCCAGCGTGCTGTAACGGGCAGAAAGGCGCTCCCACTCTTCGGTAACGCAGAGGCCGGCTGGCGAAGCGTGCAGGCTGCCGGACAGGATCTCCCCCAGCCGTAACGCGCGCTGTCGGGTGACCAGGGTAATGAAATAAGCGCCGGGTGTACGATAATCAAATTGCGTCAGACGCGGATTTTTACGGTTTCGCATTGTGCCTCCCTGCGCCGCTATTTTCTCTTTCCAGCGCAGAAAGGCGAGTCAGTCACGTTAACGATGCGAGATGTCGCGAAAAAGTAAGGGCGCCATCAATGGCACCCCTTCATATCCACCACAGGGGGCGCATTAATGCGCCCCTGGCTTCGTTTATGCGCCGTAGCTTATTGTTGCCAGGGCGCCATCAATGGCGCCCCTACGGATACGGCGGTGCCGGTTATCCGGGCGCTATTAATGGCGCGCCTGCATATCCACCACAGGGGGCGCATTCATGCGCTCCTGGCTTCGTTTATGCATCCGTGGCTTCGTTTATGCGTCCGTGGCTTATTATTGCCAGGGCGCCATCAATGGCGCCCCTGCAGATTTATATTCGGGCGCGATAACCAACGCATTCCCGGTGCTCGTAGGGGACGCATTAATGCGTCCCTGGCGTCATTTATACGTCCCTGACACCTATACCATTTTTTCAATCTCGGCCAGCGGGACGGCATGGCTGAACAGGTAACCCTGCAGCTGGTTACAGCCGGCGCTGGCGAGGGCGTGCATCTGTCCTTCCGTCTCCACGCCTTCGGCGGTCACGGTAAGGCCCATAGCGTGTCCCAGCCGCACCACCGATTCGATAATCGCGGCTGAATTATCGGCCACACCGAGCGACTGAGTAAATGAACGGTCAATTTTTATCTTATCGACCGGGAAACTGCTCAGATAGTTGAGACTGGAGTAACCGGTGCCAAAATCGTCCAGCGCGATACGGAAGCCCGCTTCACGCAGGGCGACAATACAGCTGCGTGCCGCATGCTCATCCTCAATCAGCACGCCTTCGGTGATCTCCAGCTCCAGACGCTGCGGATCGGCCCCTTCGCTCTGTACAATCTCCAGCAGCCGGGGCACAAAGCCACTGCTGCGAAACTGCACCGGCGACACGTTCACTGCCACCACCACCTGCGGCAGCTTCAGCGATGTCTTGCAGGCTTCGCGCAGCACCCACTCGCCCAGCGGCAGGATCAGTCCGGTCTCTTCAGCGATAGCGATAAAGTCAGCCGGGGAGATATCGCCGCGTGTCGGATGATGCCAGCGCAGCAGAGCCTCAACGCCAACGACGCGCTCGCCATTAATCTCCATCAGCGGCTGATACCAGACGGCGAGGCCGGTAAAATTGACCAGCGCCTGACGCAGCTCGGCCGCCAGCTCCTGCCGCGTACGCAGCGACTCATCCATCGCTTTTTCAAACTGGCGAAACTGACCGCGCCCGTGATTTTTGGCGTCATACAGCGCGATATCTGCCTTACGCATCAGCTCCAGCCGATCTGTGCCATCGTTCGGTGCCAGCGCCAGCCCGATGCTGACGCCGACCCACAGCTCATTACCCAGCAGATGATAAGGGGCGCTGAGCGTGCTGATGATGCGCTGCGCCAGCGTATGCACCTGGCCGATAGTCTCCGTATCCGGCATCACGATAATAAATTCATCGCCGCCAATGCGTCCCACGGTGTCGCTGGTACGCACCATCTCGCTCAGGCGACGCGCCACCTCGCGGATGAGTTCATCACCGGCGTGATGACCCCAGGTGTCATTGATATTTTTAAACCGATCCAGATCGAGCAGCAGCAGCGCCACGCGGCGATCGTGCCGGAGCGCGGCGGCCAGCGCCTGGGTCAGACGATCTTCTACCAGCGCACGGTTGGGCAGGCCGGTCAGCACGTCATGAAACGCAAGATGCTGCGCCTGCGCCTCGCTGGCGCCCAGCCGGACCAGCGACTGTGACAGACTGAGTGAAGAGGTCCAGATGCGCCGCACCATAAACAGGCAGAGCAGGGTAATGATCATCACCGACAGCAGCGTCGAGGGGATGATAGTCCGCAGCATCTGTGCGCCAGGCTTGTCGGGCTGCCAGCTCAGATAGCCTACCCGCTGGCCACTCTGCGATGAAAGTGTCCAGAACGCGCTCTTCTTATCAGTAGGCGGCGTGTCGCTAAAGTGCAGCTGCGCCAGCTGGCTGCGTTCGGAGAGGTGGCGCAGATAGCCGTCATCGAGAAACGCAACGCTCACCAGGCTAAACCGGGTGGTACTATCAGGTGCGCTGATCCTGCCCACGGCCAGCGCAGCAGCGCGGCCGGCAATACGCACAAAATCGGCCCGGTCCTCTGCGCCAGCCGCGCGGGTTACCAGCGGCGTGGCGAGCAGATTGCGCAGCCACGGACCGACCGCCTGTGGGCTGACCGGTTCACCGTTGCGCCAGACGGCAACCGGCTGCTGCCTGCTGTCCAGCAGCAGGATCAGCTGATGCGCAAACATCTCATAGAGCCAGCTGCCAACATTCTGATCCAGCCAGGCCTGGTCTGCGTCACCCCGTGTCAGATGGCCGGCAAGCGGTGACCAGCGCGTCAGGCTGCGCAGCTGGCGCAAATGCTCACTGAGGCTCTGGTCAAATGAGGCGGAAATCATACGCTGCTGCTGCTCACGCGCTTCACTGTTGGTCACGGATGTCCCCCAGTAAAGCCCGCTGCCGGCCCCGGCAAACGACAGCCCCAGAATCGCGATCAGCGGCGCGACCACCTGACGCAAAAAACTGTGCCGGAACTGACGGGATGTTCTGATTGAATTCATTATTTTTTCTTCATATAAACAGGCGGCCCTAATGAATAAGTTAGCAGAAAGGCGGGTTTGTGCCTGGCGGTAAGCGGCACAGCGTCAGATGGACTTATTAATCATCCTGATGCGTCAGGGGGGCTGCAGCGGCAGATTCATCAGGCCGTCATGCCGTCGTCACCCCGCTGTCATCTGCTCCACGCATCCTGAGCGTCTATCAAGCCGGGCAGGGCCGATCCCGTCTCAGCCCGGAGCAGGGCGCTGAACAGCCCGGCAGTTTATTTTTTATTCCGGTACACAAAGAGGACCCATGAGCTTACTGGCCAGTTTTCATTATTCCGTCGCGGATGCTCAGCAGGCGTCCCGCCGCCTCCGCAAAGCGATGAGCGAGCCAGGCGTCGTGGTGTCGCTGCCGCTGATGCCGGGGCGAAACGAACTCTCCTCAGCCGCCAGCGCGCTGCTGCTGACGCGGGAAGAGGGGGCCGATACGCTCTGGCTCGATCCGCAGATTGACAGTGCGGCGCTGCGCAGCTCGCTGCATTTTTGTACCGGCATGCCGCTGGTCCCCGCCTGTGAGGCGTCGCTGGCCCTGAGTCACGCCGGGGCAAATCCCGATCCCGCCTGTCTGATGGCCCGGCAGCATGCCGCCGGCAATATCCGTACGCTGATTATTGAGTTACCAGGCCTGAACGGCGGTCTGACATTGCGTCTCAGTGGCGGCGGGCTGCGTGAAACGCGCGCGGTCGCACCGCAGCTGCCGCCGGCGGTGCTCACTTATCTGCGCGAGCATCCGCACCCCTCCCGGCAGCGGGGTGATTTAATGTTTACCTGCGGCGAAACATTAATGGCGCTGCCGCATGACGTCAGGGTCACGGTGTGCTGAGCACTTGCTATCCGCGGGATACCGGTGCTGAAGGCGCAGCCTGCCGCGCGCGGCTCAGCCGTGCGCTGCGCTGCCAGGCCCGCTCCAGCGCCTGAACCAGCTGCGCCTGCTGCCAGGGCTTCGCCAGCCGCTCGCACAGCGGTAACGTCACCTGCGACCGGCGCAGATCCTGCCCGCTGATCAGCAGCGTCGCGAGCTGCGGCCACTGCTGCTGCGCCTGACGTATTACATCGGCGCCGCTGAGCGGACCAGGCAGCATCAGATCACTGATCAGCAGATCGATATCAGGCGTCTGCTGCAGCAGCGCCAGCGCGCTGGCACCGTCGCCGCACTCCAGCGTCAGATAGCCAAGCTGATGCAAATGATCACACAGCGTCTGCCGCACGGCGGGTTCATCATCCAGTACCAGCACCAGACGATCGCGGCTGGCGCCGGGTACAGCAGGCGGAGGCGCAGCGACCGGCTGTGCTGCTTCCGCCGCGCGCGGCAGCAGCAGGCGTACCGTGGTGCCCTGGCCCGGCGCGGTTTCCAGCGCAATTTCACCGCCCGACTGCCGCACAAAGCCATAGACCATCGAGAGCCCCAGTCCGCTGCCACTGCCGGTAGGTTTGGTGGTGAAGAAAGGTTCAAAGACCTGCTGACGGACTTCCGCTGACATGCCGCAGCCGCGATCGATGACCTCCACCACCACCCACTCGCGTTTTCCCGCTGCCGACGCTTTGCGCTGGTTCCAGACGCGCAGCACAATCTCGCCGGGCTGCTGCTGCAGCGCATCGCGCGCGTTGACCACCAGGTTCATCAGCGCATTTTCAAGCTGACCGGCATCAATCCACGCCGGCCAGCCGGGCCGCGGCGCCTCGGTCACCAGCTGCTGACCGGGCAGCAGGGCGTGCTGCAGCAGCGAATGCAGATCTTCGACCAGATCCACCACCGCAACCGCCCGCGGATAGAGCGCCTGTTTACGGGAAAACGCGAGCAGGCGCTGGGTAAGCTGCGCGGCGCGGTCCGCGGCCTGGCGGGCGCGCTCTATGCGGGTCGCCAGCGTGCCAGCCGGCAGCTGATCGGCTGTGAGCGCCAGGCTGCCGATAATCACGGCCAGCAGATTGTTAAAATCGTGCGCCAGGCCGCCGGTGAGCTGGCCCACCGCTTTCATTTTCTGGCTGTGCAGCAGCGCCTCTTCCAGCGCCTTGCGCGAGGTGCGCTCCAGCACGGTGTTGACCATGCCACGGCGCGGCACCGGACTGAAACGCAGCTCCAGCGTACGCCCGTCGGGCAGCCGCACCTCCTGCGCATCCTGCAGGCTGAGCAGCTGCACATTCAGTCGTGCCAGCAGCTGCTGATAGTGCAGGCCGCGCTGAAGCTCATGCGGCGCAATACCCAGCAGCTGCGCATATTGTGCGTTCCAGACCACCAGCTGCCCGCTGTTATCAAACAGCGCAAAGCCGTCGCGCATGGCGAGAAAGGTTGACTCCAGCTGGGTGCTTTTCTCCTTCAGCAGTGAAGAGGTGTGCGCCAGTGAGGCGGTGTTGCGGGCGAAAACGTTAAACGCCCGCGCCAGATCGCCCAGTTCGTCGCGCCGCGTCTGACCGGGCACGCTGACGCCTTTCTCTCCCTGCGCCAGCTGCGTCATGGCGCGGGCGATAGCGGTAAGACCGGAGCCGAGATTGCGGTAGATGTAGTAGCCGGCGTAACCGGTGATCAGCAGCGCCAGCAGCATAAACAGTGCGATAAACCCGATGACTGAGTCGAGTTCACGGTGCGTGCTGGCGCTGCGTGCATCGCTCTGCTGGGCGACCTGCTGCACATAGCGGGTAATGTCCTCATTGAGCATCGCCACCAGCGCCTTGATGCGATAAGTCGCGTAAGCGATGCCGGTATCGCTCTCTTCAAGGTCCAGGGCAACGGGCTCCAGCGCGCTGAGAACGCGGATAAAGCGCGCCCGCTGCAGTGCCAGCACCCCCTCCAGCGGCAGGGCTGACCAGACCGGCAAAATAGAGGTGAGCTGCTGCACCGCAGCCTGCGGCGTGGCGGAGCGGATCGCTACCGCGAGCAGGCTCTCGCTCTGCTGACGCAGCGGCAGAAAAGCGGCGTTGCTTGCCAGGGCATTAATGCGGTTCAGCAGCAGCTGGGCCTGCCACAGCCCGCTTAGCATGGTATTACGCTGCAGGTGCCGCTGATGCCCCCTCTGCAGCAGCAGCGTGATGCTCTGCTCCAGCATCTGGCTGCGCTCACGAATGCGGCTGAGCAGGGCGGGCTGCAGCCTGGCAACAGGTGCCGCTGCCAGCTGCGTCAGCGCCTGCTGCAGCGCCTGCTGCGTCTGTTGCAGACGCGCCGATTCACTCTGGTACTCCAGTGCGCCCACGACCTGCGACAGACGTACCGCTGCCGTCGCCACGTTGGCCGTGTCACGTGCCAGCGCCAGGCTGCCATTCATATCGGCCAGCGTCTGCGCCTGCGCCTCTTCCTGAATCGTACCGGCGTGACGGAATCCGGTAATCGCCACCAGGCTGACCGCCAGCGTTACGCCGACCACCAGCAGATTAAACAGCAGCAGGCGGCCACGGGCACCGGCATACCACGGCAGAGTCTGACTCATGCGCCACCTCGTCATGCGAAACGTCAGCCGAGTATAAAAGTGGCCATCAGAAGCAATATGACAAATATGAACAGACGCTGACATTTTCCATTTATGTTGCGCGGTGACACTGCTCAGCACTATCCGGCAGCAGGAGCGCGGCAATGACAGCACCGATACTGGAAATGCGCGGTATTACCCGGCGCTTCGGCAGCTTTTACGCTCTGAAGGGCGTGGACCTCACCGTCTGGCCGGGCGAAGTACACGCGCTGATGGGGGAAAACGGGGCCGGTAAGAGCACCCTGATGAAGATTCTGGCCGGTGCCTACAGCGCCAGCAGCGGGGAGATCCTGATTGAAGGGAAATCTTACGTCATCCGCGGCCCCAAAGAGGCGCTGGCGGCGGGCATTACGCTGATCTATCAGGAGATCAATCTGGCACCCAACCTTACGGTCGCGGAAAACATTTTTCTCGGCAGTGAGATTGCGCGCGGCGGGCTGGTCAGACGCCGGCAGATGGCAGAAGAGGCGCAGCAGGTGATTGCGCGGCTGGGCGCGCGCTTTAGCGCGACCGATCTGGTCGGGCGTCTGAGCATCGCCGAGCAGCAGCAGGTAGAGATCGCCCGCGCGCTGCACCGCAACAGCCGCATTCTGGTGATGGATGAACCTACCGCCGCGCTCTCCAGCCGGGAAACGGAACAGCTGTTTGCGCTGATCAAGCGGCTGCGCAGTGAAGGTATGGCGATTATCTACATCAGCCACCGTATGGCTGAGGTCTATGAACTGTCCGATCGCGTCAGCGTGCTGCGCGACGGTGAGTATGTGGGCAGCCTGACGCGTGAGCAGCTTAACGCCAGCGAGCTGGTGCGCATGATGGTCGGGCGTCCGCTCAGCGACCTGTTTAATAAAGCGCGCGACATTCCATTTGGGGCTATCCGTCTGGCGGTCAATCACCTGACTGACCGGAACAAAGTCCACCCCAGCAGCCTGGCGGTGCGTGCCGGTGAGATCGTCGGCCTCGCCGGCCTGGTGGGGGCCGGACGCAGCGAGCTGGCGCAGCTGATTTTCGGCGTGCAGCAGCCCGCGGGCGGAGAGATCTGGATCGACGGTGAAAAAGTGCACATCCGTTCTCCGCGTGAAGCGATCGCCCGCGGCATCGGCTTTCTTACCGAGAACCGCAAAGAGCAGGGGCTGTTTCTGGAGCTGGCCGCGCGGGAGAACATTGTGATGGCGACGCTGGAGCGCGACGCCAGCTACGGCCTGCTGAACCGGCGCAAGGGGCAGAAGATCGCCAGTGACGCTATCGCGTCGCTCAATATTCGCGTGCCGCATGCGCAGGTACGCGCGGGCGGGCTCTCAGGCGGCAACCAGCAGAAGCTGCTGATTTCGCGCTGGGTATCTATTGCGCCGCGCATTCTGATTCTGGACGAACCGACGCGCGGCGTGGATGTCGGGGCGAAGAGTGAAATTTACCGCATGATGAATCAGCTGGCGCAGCAGGGCGTGGCGATTCTGATGATCTCCAGCGAACTGCCGGAGGTGGTGGGCATGAGCGATCGCGTCTACGTCATGCGTGAAGGCACCATTGCCGGCGAGCTGAGCGGTGACGCAATCAGCCAGGAAAATATCATGACACTGGCCACCGGCGCTCAGCCGGTTACAGCCTGAGGAGAGGGGAATGACCAGCGAAACCACACGCGTAGCCAGCCCGACGCTGAAACGGGCGTTAATGAGTGATTTGCTGCAGACGGTGGGGATCCTGCCGATTCTGATCCTGATTGTGGCGGTGTTTGGCTTTATTGCGCCTAACTTTTTTACCGAAGCGAACCTGCTGAACATAACCCGTCAGGCCTCTATCAATATCGTGCTGGCGGCGGGGATGACGTTTGTCATTCTGACCGGCGGTATCGATCTGTCGGTGGGCTCGATGCTCGGCACCACCGCGGTAGTGGCCATGGTGGTATCGCTCGATCCCGCCTTTGCCAGTCTGACGATCCCTGCAGCGCTGGGGGCCGGGCTTATCATGGGGCTGTTTAACGGCATTCTGGTCGCCTGGGCCGGACTGCCGCCGTTTATTGTCACGCTCGGCACCTATACCGCCCTGCGCGGGGCCGCCTACCTGCTGGCTGACGGCACGACGGTCATTAACTCCAATATCAATTTTGAATGGATAGGTAACGGTTATCTCGGCCCGGTGCCGTGGCTGATTATTATCGCCTTTGCGGTCATTGCGCTCTGCTGGTTCATTCTGCGCCGTACCACCCTGGGTATTCATATCTATGCCGTGGGCGGCAACATGCAGGCGGCTCGTCTGACCGGGATCAAAGTGGGCGCAGTGCTGATCTTTGTTTACGCCATGAGCGGTCTGCTCTCCGGGCTGGGGGGGCTGATGAGCGCCTCACGGCTCTACAGCGCCAACGGCAACCTTGGCGTGGGGTATGAACTGGATGCGATTGCTGCGGTGATCCTCGGCGGCACCAGCTTTGTCGGCGGTATCGGCACCATCACCGGCACGCTGATTGGGGCGCTGATTATCGCCACGCTCAACAACGGCATGACGCTGATGGGCGTCTCCTACTTCTGGCAGCTGGTGATCAAAGGCGGCGTGATCATCGTGGCCGTATTAATCGATAAATACCGTACCCGTCATCACGTCAGCTGAAGGCCGGTGCAGCGTTTCCAGGTGGCGATCCCGCGGACCGCTAACAATAAAAAGCAGGAGAACATCAACTATGCGTTTTAATCCGATTGTAACCGGACTGCTGGCGGCCACGCTGCTGAGCGCGCCGCTGGTGCAGGCGAAAGAGCTGAAATCGATAGGGGTGACCGTAGGCGATCTCGCCAACCCGTTCTTTGTGCAGATCACCAAAGGTGCCGAGCTGAAAGCCCGCGAGCTGGCGGGCGACAAGGTCAACGTGACGCTGGTCTCCAGCGGCTACGATCTCGGTCAGCAGGTGGGGCAGATTGATAATTTCATCGCCGCCAAAGTGGATATGATCATTCTTAACGCCGCCGACTCTAAAGGCATTGCGCCGGCGGTGAAGCGGGCGCGTGACGCCGGCATTGTTGTGGTGGCGGTGGACGTGGCCGCCGATGGTGCTAACGCGACGATTACCTCGGATAACACCCAGGCAGGTGCCATGGCGTGCAAATATATCTCTGACCGCCTGAACGCGAAGGGCAACGTCGTGATCATTAACGGGCCGCCGGTTTCGGCGGTGCAGAACCGCGTCGAAGGCTGTATGAATGAGCTGAAAACGCACCCCGATATTAAGCTGCTCTCCTACAACCAGAACGCCAAAGGCAGCCGTGAAGGCGGGCTGGAGGTGATGACCGGCCTGCTTTCGGCTAATCCGAAGATCGACGCCGTATTTGCCATCAATGACCCGACCGCAATCGGCGCCGATCTGGCGGCAAAACAGGCGCAGCGCAGCGAATTCTTTATTGTAGGCGTTGATGGTTCGCCGGACGGGGAAGAGGCGCTGAAGCGCAAAGGCTCGCTGTTTGTGGCGACCCCGGCGCAGGATCCGCAGGTGATGGCGGAGAAAGCGGTAGAAATTGGTTACAACATACTGCAGGGTAAACCTGCCCCTGACAAACCGGTGCTGATTCCGGTGACGATGATCGATCGCAACAACGTGAGCAGCTACAAAGGCTGGACAGTGAAATAACGCGCCGGATATTCCGGCGGTAATCCCTCTCCCGCAGGCGGGAGAGGGCTGCGGCGGCAACACGTTTGTCTGCCGCCGCGCCATCCATTTACCCCTCACGTGACGGGAGCACTTCATGGCACTGATATCTCTGGCGCAGGGGCTGGCCCATGCGCAGCAGCACGGCTACGCGCTGGGCGCATTCAACGTCCTCGACACCCACTTTCTGCGCGCGCTGTTCCAGGCGGCAGAGCAGCAGCGCTCACCCTTTATCATCAATCTCGCCGAGGTGCATTTTAAGTATGTCAGCCTCGATCACCTGGTTGCGGCGATTCGCTGTGAGGCGGCGCGGCACGCGATTCCGGTGGTACTCAATCTCGATCACGGTCTGCATTTTGAGGCGGTGGTACAGGCGGTACGCCTCGGCTTTACCTCGGTAATGTTTGACGGCTCCGGGCTGACCTATGACGAGAATGTGCGTCAGACGCAGGAAGTCGTCAGACTCTGTCATGCGGTGGGCGTTTCGGTCGAAGCGGAGCTGGGCGCGGTGGGCGGCGACGAAGGCGGAGCGCTGACCGGTGAAGCGGACAGCGCAAAGTTTACCGATCCGGCGCGGGCGGCTGACTTTGTAAAGAGCACCGGCATCGACTGCCTGGCGGTGGCGATTGGCAACGCGCACGGTAAATATAAAGGCGAACCCCGCCTCGACTTCGACCGGCTGGCGGCGATCCGCAGCGCAGCAGGTATTCCGCTGGTGCTGCACGGCGGCTCGGGGATTAGCGACGCCGACTTTCGCCGCGCTATTACGCTTGGCATTCATAAAATCAACTTCTATACCGGCATGTCTCAGGCGGCGCTGGACGCAATCGAAACGCAGATCGGCCAGCGCGACGCCCGCTATGACAGTTTTGCTGAGCTGCTTATGGCGGTGGAGCGCAATATCAGCAGCGTGGTCGCGCAGCAGATGCAGATCTTCGGCAGCAGCGGACGCGCCTGAGATGACGGCGCGCAGCGGCATTCTGGCCGCCGGTACCCTGCTGGTCGATCATGTACAGCGCATTACGCACTGGCCGGAGCAGGGCTGGCTGACCGAAATTGTGGCGCGCGAGCGCTGCAGCGGCGGCGCGGTGCCGAATGTGATCCTGACGCTGGCACGCATGCAGTCAGGTTTACCGCTGGCGGGTGCCGGTATCACGGGCGAGGATGCGGACGGTGACTATCTGCTGCAGCGGCTGCGTGAGGAGGGCGTGGAGTGCCACGGCGTGACGCGCACCCGTGCGGCGGCCACCGCCATGACGCAGGTGATGACCACGCCGGATGGTCAGCGCACCTTTTTCCACGCGCGCGGCGCCAGCGCGCTGCTTGATGTGGCGCATTTCCGCGAGCTTGCAACCCCGCACCGCATTTTTCATCTCGGCTATCTGCTGCTGCTCGACCAGCTTGACCAGCCTGACGCGCAGTTCGGCACGCGCAGCGCGCGGCTGCTGGCACAGATGCAGCAGCGCGGCTATCTGACCTCGCTCGATCTGGTCTCCCGCGCCGGCGATCACCGCGCCCTGGTGCTGCCGGCGCTGCGCTGGCTCGACTATCTGATCATCAATGAACTGGAAGCGTCAGCGCTGACCGGCATCCCGCTGCGGCACGGCACCGGGCTGGCACCGCCGGAGGCGTTTGCCGCTGCGGGCGTCTGGCTTCTGCAGCAGGGCGTGCGTCAGCGCGTGGTGATCCACGCACCGGAAGGCGCATGGGGGGCAGAAAGGGGCGGAGAGGCGTGCTGGCAGCCGGCATGGCAGCTTGATGCCAGCGATATTGTCGGCAGCGTGGGGGCCGGGGACGCTTTCTGCGCCGGCGTGCTGTACGCCAGCCACGAGGGCTATACGCTGTCAGCCACCCTGCAGCTGGCGCACACCTGCGCCTGCTTTAACCTGCGCGCGGCGAATGCGCTGGATGGTATCCGGCCGTTACCGGAAATGCAGCGCTGGATGGATCAGGCGATCTGCGACACGCGCGCCGCCGGACGCACTACGTCGGCTGAAAACACATAGCCGAGGCCGCGAATGGTGCGGATAAGGTTTGGCTGATGCGGGTTCGCTTCGATTTTACGCCGCAGCCGCATGATCAGCACGTCGATAGTGCGGTCAAAGACATCCAGCGTTTCGCTGTGCGTCAGCTCCAGCAACTGGTCGCGCGTTAACACTTTGCGGGCATGGGCAACCAGCGCACGCAGCAGCGTATATTCTCCCTGCGTCAGCGGCACGCTTTCACGCTGCGGATTCAGCAGCTGGCAGCGCATCTCATCCAGCTGCCAGCCGTTGAACTGCCAGCCTGCAGGGGGTACGCTCTCCGGTTCCCCGTGCCTGCCGCTGCGGCGCAGCGCGGCGCGCGCTCTGGCCACCACCACACGCGGATTGAACGGCTTAGCGATATAGTCATCGGCACCCATTTCGAGGCCAACCACCATCTCGGCCTCCGATCCCATACCAGTCAGCATGATCACCAGCACGCCCGGATGTTCTCGCTGGATCTGCTGCAGAACCAGCAGCCCGTTAGTATCCGGCAGCATCATATCGAGCATCACCAGCGAAATGTCCGGGTGCAGCGTCAGCAGCGCCTGGACATCGCGCCCGAGGTGGCAGCGATAGACGGCAGAAACATGCTCACTTAAGACATCGTGCAGCAGTTCGCAGATGGCACGATCATCGTCAACGATCAGTATCGCGGGCTTCATGGCGCGGCCTCGTTATCATGCAGAGAGTAGAGGCACTATAACCTGCTGTTTTTGACCTGCTGAATCGTGCAGCAGAAACGTGAGCGATATCGCCAGGCAGAACGCGAAAGCGTGCGGCACCGCAAAATTATTGCGCACAATGTGGCATGAAGGAAAACGATTGCGCAGCAGCGGGGCAATGCACCATAATCGCGCTTCTTTCTGGTTCAGACTTTTCTTAACCGGATGCGTATCTGAAAACGTAAACGATTGCGCAGAGGATGGCACAGCAATTGCTATCAGGACAGGGGAAAGCGGAGGGGGCAACCTTACGTCCGGCAGACTCGCTTTCAGCAAAAAACAATCAGCTGTTAACCACGTTGGCCAGTGAGAACGCGCAGCCGCTGCGTCTCCGTTCATGAGAGAGAATGATGTTAGAGAAACTGTTTAAGCTTAAGGCGCACAACACCACCGTGCGCACGGAGATCGTGGCGGGGATCACCACCTTCCTCGCAATGGCCTATATCCTGTTTGTTAACCCCGCGATTCTGGGCGCGACCGGCATGGATAAAGGAGCGGTGTTCGTGGCGACCTGTCTCGCGGCAGCAATCGGCTCGATTCTGATGGGACTGATTGCTAACTATCCGATTGCGCTGGCCCCCGGCATGGGGCTGAACGCGTTTTTCACTTACACCGTTGTGCTGCATATGGGTTACACCTGGCAGATTGCGCTGGGCGCAGTGTTTCTTTCGGCAGTGATCTTCTTTGCCCTCTCCATCTTTAAAATTCGTGAGTGGATTATCGCCAGCATCCCGCTGCCGCTGCGGGCCGGCATTGCCGCCGGTATCGGTCTGTTTCTGGCGCTGATCGCGCTGGAAGGTGCCGGCATTGTGGTGGATAACCCGGCGACGCTGGTCGGGCTGGGCGATCTGACCAAACCGGGGCCGCTGCTGGCGCTGCTCGGCTTTTTTATCATCGTGGTGCTGGAAGCGCGCCGCGTGACCGGCGCGGTGCTGATCGGTATTCTGGTGGTGACCTTTATCTCTATGGGCATCGGCCTGACGCCGTTTGGCGGCGTCTTCTCCGCACCGCCTTCGATTGCGCCTACCTTTATGCAGCTCGACATCGCCGGCGCCTTCAATGTGGGGCTGGTAAGCGTAATTTTTGCCTTTCTGTTTGTTGATGTGTTTGATAACACGGGCACGCTGCTGGGCGTGACGAAACGCGCAGGCCTGGCGGATGAGCAGGGCAACGTGCCAAAAATGGGACGCGCACTGATCGCTGACAGCGCGGCGGCGCTGTTTGGCTCACTGCTCGGCACTTCAACCACCACCAGCTATGTGGAATCCGCGGCTGGCGTCAGCGCCGGCGGACGCACCGGTCTGACGGCGGTTGTGGTAGCCGTGCTGTTTCTGCTGAGCCTGTTCTTCTCACCGCTGGCGGGCAGCGTGCCGGTCTGGGCCACTGCCCCGGCGCTGCTGTTTGTCGCCGTACTGATGGCGTCCGGCCTGGCGGAAATTGACTGGAAAGATGTGACGACGGCAGCACCGGTAACGGTAACGGCGCTGACCATGCCGCTGACCTACTCCATTGCCAACGGCATCGCCTTTGGTTTCATCACCTGGACCGTCGTTAAGCTGCTGAGCGGTCGTAGCAGGGAGGTCAATAGCGCACTGGTGATCCTCTCACTGCTGTTTGTCATCAAGCTGGGCTGGCTCAGCGCCTGATTAAAAAAGGGAAGCCCGCCCGGGCTTCCCTGCTGATGGACGCAGGCTGGTGCGTTACCGGAACGGCGGCTCGTTGAACGTGCGCAGCTTGCGGGAATGCAGCTTATCGCCCTCGGCGCGCAGCAGCTCTACCGCACAAATGCCAATCTGCAGATGTTCAGAAATGGCCCCCTCGTAAAAGCGGTTCGCCTGACCCGGCAGCTTGATCTCACCGTGCAGCGGTTTATCAGAAACGCACAGCAGCGTGCCGTAAGGCACGCGAAAGCGGTAGCCCTGCGCCGCGATAGTCGCACTCTCCATATCCACCGCCACGGCGCGGCTCAGGTTAAAACGCAGCGCGGAAGCGGCGTAGCGCAGCTCCCAGTTGCGATCGTCAGTGGTGACCACCGTACCGGTACGCAGCCGCTGTTTAACCTCTTCACCCGGCATGCCGCTCACTGACTTGGTCGCATCGTAGAGCGCACGCTGCACTTCGGCGATGCTGGGTACCGGAATATCCGGCGGCAGCACGCTGTCGAGCACATGGTCATCACGCAGGTAGGCGTGGGCCAGCACATAGTCGCCGATATTCTGACTTTCGCGCAGGCCGCCGCAGTGGCCAATCATCAGCCAGGCGTGCGGACGCGTTACTGCCAGATGATCGCAGATAGTTTTGGCATTGGAAGGGCCTACGCCAATGTTGACCAGCGTAATTCCGCGCCGGTTGGGGGAGGTAAGATGCCAGGCGGGCATCTGGTGCTTTTTCCACGCCAGATCGGACATCATCGCGGCGGGATCGGCCGTTTCCGCCGTGATGACTACGTCGCCGGCGCAGGCGAGACTGTCATAGGGCGTGGCAGGATCCTGCACCTGTTCTATCGCCCAGCGCACAAACTCATCGACGTACCGGGTGTAGTTGGTGAATAGCACGAAAGGCTGGAAGTGTTCCACAGCCGTACCGGTGTAGTGCCGCAGGCGCGCCAGCGAGAAGTCGGTACGCAGTGCGTCAAAATGGGAGAGCGGGAAGCGGGCATCGGCGTTGAACAGGCCATCTGCGGTCTCATCGCCAATCTGCGACAGCTCGGTGGTCGGGAAATGGCGGGCAATACTGGCGCTCATCGAGCGGTCAAGCGACAGATCCGAACCGTCAATCACGTAAGGGTAGGGGATCTCCTGCTGCGACGGCCCTACTTCAATCAGCACGTCATACTCTTTCTCAATCATCTGCAGCTGCTCGCTGAGATAGTGGCGCAGCAGCGCAGGGCGGGTAATCGTCGTGCTGTAGCGGCCGGTATGGGTAAAGCGGCCCCAGGCACGGGTGCGGTTCTGCTGCGGACCCTCTCCCTGCCAGGTCAGGCGCAGCTCCGGATAGACAAACAGCCCCTGCTGCCGCTGCTCTGCGTCGGGCAGCGTACCCTGTTCAGTGAAGTCGCGGATAGCGTTGCGCAGCGCCTCAACCGCTGCATCGTAGCAGCGCTCCAGTTCATCCAGTGCCTGATGGGCAGTCAATCCGTTCCGTTGTGTTTGCATAGATTCTCCTTCAGGAAAATGGATCAGGTTGAGCAGAGCATAGCGGATAAACCGGCTGATATAATTAAGAATCTGTGACGCTATGCCAGCGTAATTATTGCGTACGGAAATTAACGTGGCTGCGCAAAGCGGGCAGAAATAAAAAGTTTGTAATAATGATTAAATGGCTGCCGCAAAGACTTTGCATAATCGCTGGCCGCCTATCATCATTACCTCTCCTCTCTCATCCAAAGTGATTTGGTACTCTCTTGCAAAATCCCGGTGTGGCAGTAATGCGGGCGGTTCGCAACACGGCGTGGTATCCCCGGCGCCGGACTTACCGCACGCTGTTGTGGCGTGAGATCGCGCCGCTGGCGATCCCTATCTTTATCGAAAACCTCTGCGTCATGCTGATGGGCGTGCTGAGCACGTTTCTGGTCAGCTGGCTGGGCAAAGAGGCGATGGCGGGTGTCGGGCTGGCAGACAGCTTCAACATGGTGATCATCTCCTTTTTTGCGGCTATCGATCTCGGCACCACGGTGGTGGTGGCGTTTAGCCTGGCGCGCCGCAACGGGAAACGCGCCCGCGCGGCCACCCGGCAGTCGCTGGGGCTGATGACCGTGCTGGCGCTGGTGCTGGCGCTGGCGATTGAGTTCTGGGGACACCTGATCATTGACGTCATCGCCGGCAGCGCAGACCCGCAGGTCAAACAGCTGGCGCTGAGTTATCTGCAGACCTCCGCCTGGAGTTATCCGGCGGCGGCCATTGCGCTGATTGGCAGCGGTGCGCTGCGCGGCGCGGGTAACACCAAAATTCCGATGCTGATCAACGGTGGCATGAATATCCTGAACATCATGATCAGCAGCGTGCTGATTTATGGCGCGCTGGGCTGGGAAGGAATGGGGTTCATCGGGGCGGGCCTCGGGCTGACAATTTCACGCTACATCGGTGCGCTGGCGGTGCTCTATGCGCTCTGGCGCGGTATCAGCCCGGCGCTGAAGCTCACGCTCAGCAGCTACTTCCGCCGCTGGGATCGCGCCATCCTGATGGAAGTGCTGGGGATCGGCGTGCCGGCCAGTATTGAGTCCGTGCTGTTTAACGGCGGTAAGCTGCTGACGCAGATCTTTGTCGCCGGTATGGGCACCAATGAAATCGCCGGTAACTTTATCGCGTTCTCTATTGCCACGCTGATCAACCTGCCGGGCAACGCGCTGGGTTCTGCCTCCACCATCATTACCGGCAAACGGCTTGGCCGGAATCAGGTGATGCAGGCGGAGCGTCAAATCAGGCATGTGTTCTGGCTGGCGATGATCGGGCTCTGTACGCTGGCGCTGATCACCGTTCCGCTGGCGGGTACGCTGGCGCGCTTCTATACCCGCGATCCGGCGGTAATTGAGGTCACAAAACATCTGATCTGGCTCAACGCCGCCTTTATGCCGATCTGGACCGCCTCCTGGGTGCTGCCCGCCGGACTGAAAGGGGCCCGCGACGCACGCTACACGATGTTTGTCTCGATGTTCAGTATGTGGGGCGCGCGCGTGGTAGCGGGCTATCTGCTGGGCATTGAACTTGGCATGGGGGTGGTCGGCGTGTGGCTCGGTATGTTCCTTGACTGGACGGTGCGCGGTCTCTGCTTCTGGTGGCGACTCAGCAGCGGCAAATGGCTAAGCAACTACCGGCGCATGCTGGCGAAAGCAGGTGGCTCAGCACCATAGCTCGCGTAATGGCGTCTGCGGCGGGAAGTGGTGGGCACACTGCGCCTGCAGCAGCTCGGCACAGCCCAGTGCGTCCGTCAGCGCGTTATGTGCCGGGTAGTGCGGCAGATGGTAACGCGCCCGGCTCTCCGGCAGGCACAGCGAGGGGCGGGCGCTGCCGCGCCACAGTTTTCGCAGCCGGCTGACCGGTGCGTGCTGACAAAGCAGCCCTTCCAGCGCCAGCGTGTCGATACAGGGAAAAATAATGCCTTCTCCGATGCGCCGCTGCAGCGCCGCGTTCAGAAAATGCTGCTCGATGCCGCGATGGTGAACCACCATCACGCGGCCCGCCATCATGGTCAGCAGCTTCAGCAGCCGTTCACTCAGATCGGGTGCGTGCGCCACCGTCGCGTGGGTGATGCCGTGAATGACCACTGATTCATGGCGCAGATCGGCACGCGGGTTGAGGATCCAGTGCTCGCTTTCGCTAAGCCGGATACGCGTCAGGCTGAGGGGAATAAGGCCGATACTGACAATATCGTCGCGCCGGGTATTCAGCCCGGTGGTTTCAAAGTCCATTGCCAGCAGCGGCACCTCGCTGATGGGCGTCGCCGCATCCGGTACGCCAGCCCGGTAGTAGTGCTGCAGCGCCGGATGGCGTGCTGTCTCTGCCTGCTGCGCCAGCAGCGCGGGCCAGTCCGGCGCGAACCCTGCGCGCGGTGCCGGTGCCGGCGCAGATCGCAGCAGCTGTTTACTGATATGCAGCATAGTTACCTCACACTTTCCGGCCTGGCTGATAACGGTATTTCAGGAATTTCTGCGCGTTGCTCAGGATCTGAAAGGCATCCTTAAGGTTTTTGCGCTCGAACTCAGAGAGATTGAGCGGCTCAATGCGGTTATCCGGCTCCTGACCGTTCTCCACGTCCTGCGCCTGATGCCGGATACGTACCATCGAGATAAATTCCAGTGCGTCACGCAGATCCTGACCGCGCCCGTGCGGCAGCAGATCGGTTTGCATAATATCCTGCAGCCGGTCAAACGAGTTGCGAGCGGCTGAACCGGCCGCCAGCGCATGCACGCGGATCAGATCGGCCAGCGGGGCAGTGCCGCGACGTTTCATATCGATGGACTGCGTGTGCTGACCCGAAGGCTCCATCACAAAATTTTTAAAGAAACCCAGCGGCGGTTTGCGCAGCAGCGCGTTGCGCGCCATACAGGCGAGAAAGCGCGAGTTGTGCCGGACCTTATGCGTGATGCGTTTATTCAGCTGCTCACCCCACTCCAGCTGACCCCAGACGGCATCAAGATCGAAGAAAATTGCGCTGTCCAGCAGCGTCTGCGGGGAAGGGGTGTCAATCCATTCATCAAAGTATCCTTCCCAGACGGCCAGCGGCTGACGCCAGCGCCCGTTGGTGGCCATGATATTGCCGCTGCAGTAGTGATAGCCGCAGGCCGCCAGGCCATCGCAGACGCGGCGC
Organism: Pantoea sp. SIMBA_079; assembly: GCF_046940275.1. Classification (NCBI taxonomy): domain Bacteria; kingdom Pseudomonadati; phylum Pseudomonadota; class Gammaproteobacteria; order Enterobacterales; family Erwiniaceae; genus Pantoea; species Pantoea sp. SIMBA_079. The sequence continues at coordinate 313,084 of NZ_JAWRYR010000001.1, forward strand.
GCCAGCGCCATGAAATAGGCTTCATGCCGGAAGGCGTCATACCGGTTGTCGAGGATCAGCGCGTTATCCTGGTCGGTTACAAGCAGCTGCTCCTGACGTGCCATCGATCCCAGCGTAATAAAACAGTAGGGCACCGGCGGCGGGCCCAGTTCAGCTTCAGCCAGCGCCAGCAGCCGCTGCGTGAAGCTGCGCCCGATAACCGCCATGGCGCGGCCCGTCATCTGCGAATTGGCGTCTTCGCGCACGATGCGGCTAAAACAGGCGCGTACCTCATTTTTCAGCGCGCTCAGCTCACTGATGCTGTTGCAGTGAAAAATACGGCTGACAAGAAACAGGCTGTTTTGCGACTCATAGCGGATGATATCTGACTGAGAGATCACCCCGACCGGCTGACCCTGCTTCAGCACCGGCAGATGATGTATGTTGTGCTGCATCATGATCAGCATCGCTTCAAATACCAGCTGATGATGAGCGACGTGCGTCAGCTGCCCGGTCATGATCGTTCCGACCGGCGTATTGAAGTTCAGCCCGCGGGCAATGACCCGATCGCGCAAATCTTTATCCGTCACGATGCCCGCCAGTCGCTGCGGGGTTTCCCCGTCAGCATCCGGGGTCACAATCAGCAGTGACGACACCCCTTCTTTACTCATTTTTTGCGCCGCTTCACACACCGTGGCGCGGCTGTCGATGGTCACCGGTAGCCGGCTAATCAGCGCTTCAATGCGTGACGTCATCAGGCCGCTCGCCTCTTCGGTTCGCGCAACGGTTTGCCGCAGGCGGGTGCGATCTTCCACCTCGACCAGATCGGCAAACTCTTCGTATTTGCTGAATAGCTCATTAAAAATCGGGGCGGGAATAAGATAGGTCAGCGTATCTTCCAGCGCGGTAACCGGAAAGCGCACGCTGTTCTCACGCAATAAACCGAACTCACCAAAATAGCCGCCGGCGCTCAGTCGGTTATACAGGTCGCCGTTGCGGCGATAAATCTCTACCGCGCCGCTGCGGATGATATACCAGGCGTCGACCTGCTGGCCAAAGGTGAGGATCGGCGTACCGGCTTTGTAATAGCTCACTTCAAGGGTGGCTGCAATGCGCGCCAGTGCCGCCAGCGGCAGAGTGTTAAACGGCGGGTAGCGCTGAATAAAGTCGATGATTTCCTGATGTCCGGCCTGCATAGCGATCTCCCTTCCTGCACCTGCAGCGGCGGATAGCCTGGCTGGCTATCCGCCTGCGTGCGTGCTATTGATTGCGCACAGCGGGGGCCGGGCGCGTCGGGCGTGGCTCAGAGAGCAATCCCTTTACAACGGCGACCGATGCGACCAGCAGCACCAGTGCAAAAGGCAATCCGGTGGAGACCACCATTGCCTGCAGGGCATCCAGCCCGCCGCCGAGGATCAGTACGATGGCGACCAGCGCTTCAAACACGCACCAGAATACGCGTTGCGCAGTCGGGGATTCAATTTTACCGCCGGAGGCGATGATATCGATCACCAGCGTGCCGGAGTCAGCTGAGGTGACAAAGAACACCACCACCAGAATGATGGCGACCACGCAGGTGATTTTTGCCAGCGGTAGCGTGTCGAGCATGGTAAAGAGCTGCAGCGGCAGAATGGCATCAGCAATACTCTGATACCCTTCGGTAAAATATTGATGGATCGTGGTGCCACCCAGCACCGTCATCCACAGCACGCACGCCAGCGACGGCACCAGCAGCACCGAGATAATAAACTCCCGCACGGTGCGGCCGCGTGAGATACGCGCGATAAACATGCCGACAAACGGCGACCAGGAGATCCACCACGCCCAGTAGAAGGAGGTCCAGCCGGCAGCAAAGCTGCTGTCGGGGCGGGAGACCGGATTGGAGAGCGCGGGCAGGAACTCAATGTAGGAGACGAGATTAGAGAAAAAGCCGCTGAACAGCAGCATGGTCGGGCCGACCACGATAATAAACAGCAGCAGCAGGCCGGCGAGGATCATGTTCGCTTCCGATAAGCGCCGTACCCCCGTATCCAGTCCGGCGACCACGGAAAAGGTGGCGATAGCGGTGATGACAATCACCAGTACAATCTGCGTGGTCTGTCCCAGCGGCACATCAAACAGAAAATTGAGTCCGGACGCCGCCTGCGAAGCACCCAGCCCCAGGGAGGTGGCGAGGCCAAACAGCGTGGCCAGCACGGCAAGAATGTCGATCAGATGACCAGGCCAGCCCCATACGGCATCACCCAGCAGCGGATAAAAGAGTGACCGGATAGTCAGCGGCAGGCCTTTGTTAAAGGTGAAGAGTGCCAGCCCCAGGGCGAGAACGGCGTAGATCGCCCACGGATGCAGTGCCCAGTGGAAAATGGTAGCCGCCATAGCCAGCCGGGTAGCCTCTTCCGCTGAGCCACCCGCACCGCCCAGCGGCGCCCAGTCGGTACGCACGCCGTTTTCAGTCACCGTGCCGCCTATCGCGCTGGAGAAATGCGACAGCGGCTCAGAGACGCCGTAAAACATCAGGCCGATACCCATGCCGGCGGCAAACAGCATCGAGAACCAGGTGACGTAGTTGTAATCGGGACGGGCGAGGGTGCCGCCGAGCCGCACCTTGCCCAGCGGTGAGAAAACCAGTCCCAGACAGATGATGACAAAAATATTGCCTGCGCCAATGAAAAACCAGTCGAGTTTAGTGGTAAGCCAGCTCAGCATGCCTTTGAACAGCGGGGCCACATCACTCTGAAACGCCAGCGTTAATATAACGAATAGAATTACGGCGATGCCGGATATCGCAAATACCCGGTTGTGAATATCCAGACCAAAGGGTCCGACATTCACGATAATATTATCCTGGCCTACCTGATAGTCAGTATCATAGGGCGATACTTCGCCATCAGGCGTCATCGGATCTCTGGAATCCGCCATAGTGATTTCCTCGCGACTTACGTGTTGTTGTTAAAAACCTGCCGCTGATGTCAGGACAGGTTCTGTTTTATTTAACGCTGAAGGTCGTGATCAATCCCTGATTACCCTGTTTTCCGAAAAAAGATAAAAACGTGCAGCCTGCTGGTGCATTCACTGCACTTTTTATTGGCGATTGCACCGGTTAACTGAAAACCACCGTGCGCTTGCCGCTTAAAAACACACGTTTTTCAACGTGATAACGTACTGCATTAAATAGCGTGACGCGTTCAATATCCTGGCCGCGACTGATCAGGTCATCGGGATAAAGCGCGTGATCGACACTCTGAATACCCTGCGTAATAATGGGTCCCTCATCCAGGTCATTATTAACGTAGTGCGCTGTGGCACCGACCATTTTGACGCCTTTTTCCCACGCCTGATGGTAGGGGCGTGCGCCTTTAAATCCCGGCAGCAGTGAGTGATGAATATTAATGGCTTTACCGTCGAGCTTTTCACACATCAGCGGCGAAAGAACCTGCATATAGCGTGCCAGTACCACCAGGTCGATATTATATTGATCCAGCAGAGCAAGAATTTGAGCTTCCTGTTCTGCGCGATTCGCATTATTTACCGGCAGATGGTACCAGGGAATGCCGTGCCATTCAGCCAGTGAGCAGAGATCGGGGTGGTTAGAAATAATCAGGGGCACATCAATAGATAATTGTCCGGTGCGATGCCGGAATAACAGGTCATTCAGACAGTGATCAAATTTAGAGACCAGAATGGCCACGCGCTCACGATGCTGCGGCGGGGTAAGCTGCCATTGCATTTCAAACGGGGCTACACGCGGAGTGAAATTATCACGGAATATATCGGTACTGAATTGCGCAGCGGGTGAAAAAGCAACGCGAATAAAAAAGTGGTGGCTGACGCGGTCATCGAACGAATGGATTTCATTAATATAGTGACCCGATTCCGCCATAAACCGGGTCACGACATCCACCGTGCCTAATTTACTCGGGCAGCTGGCGGTAAAAATCCATGAATCGGGCAGCACGCTCATGGGCGACTCCTGATAATAAGAGAAAGGCGTGCCGGCGGGCAGTTAGCCGCGCCGGCACGGCCGGATATTACGTGGTGATCTTCAGGCCATATTCCCGGCTGGCATCCCGTAGCCAGAGCCAGATGTACTCTGCAAAACTGCGGCGGATCACCAGCTCCCAGCTTTCCGGACCGGTGCGGCGGATCAGCGCGCTGCTCTTCGCAAACACCGACCCGGCAACTTTGCCGACCGGAAACTGTGACGGATGCAGATCAAGCACCGTACTTTTCTTCAGCACATCCACAGCATGTTTACCGGAGAGCGCCAGAATGGTCTGGCCGCCGCTGACGTTCACCACCGAACAGTGGCCGTCGATTTCAGCGCGCAGCGCTTTCTCTACCGGGAACAGCTGATCCATTGGCAGCACCACCAGCCACTCATCGGGACTGAGCCAGCGCACGGAGATATCGCCATCTTCGGCAGAGGTCAGCGGCGCGACAGGCAGCGGGACACCTAATACCGTCAGGCAGCCCTGCATAAAGCTCACATTGTTTTGCGAACCGCGCAGTACCAGATGCCCGTACAGCGCCAGCTCGCGCAGTTCAACGCCTGCCTGCTGAGACTGACTGGCGGTGACGGGACCGCGATCGGCGTGATGCAGCGGCGACTCGGCGCGCACCTGCGGCGCGACCTGGTTCATGACCGCGACCTGTCTGACGGTCCCTGCGGGTTTGGTTTCAGGTAAGAGGGTTTCAGACATGTTGACGTTCTCCTTTCGGATCGATAAAGACCGGGCTGCAGATTTCCGCTTCAACCACACGGCCATCTGCCAGCGGATAAAACACGGTTTCGCCCATACGTTGCAGCCCGCCTTTGATAAAGCCCATTGCGATACTGCGGTTCAGATTGGCGCTCCAGTAGCTGGAGCTGACGTGGCCCAGCAGATCCATCGGCACCGGCTGCTGCGGATTGGCTACCGCCTGCGCACCTTCCGGCAGCACCACCAGCGGGTCACGCGTTTTCAGGCCCACCAGTTGTTTACGCTGCTCGCGCACACAGTCTTCCCGCGCCATACCGCGCTTGCCGATATAGCTAAACGGTTTTGAATCGGCGACGCACCAGCCCATATTGAGATCGTGCGGCGTGACGGATCCATCCGTATCCTGACCGGCAATAATGAAACCTTTCTCCGCACGCAGAATGTGCATGGTCTCCGTGCCGTACGGCGTCAGATCGTATTTCGCCCCGTGCTCAAACAGCTTCTCCCAGACCGCAAGCCCGTAGTTTGCCTGCACGTTGATCTCAAACGACAGTTCACCGGTAAATGAGATGCGGAAGATACGCGCCGGTACGCCGGCAACCGTGCCTTCCTGCCAGTCCATGAACTTAAAGGTCTCTTTATCCAGAGAGACATCGCTGCAGAGTTCCGCCAGCAGGTTGCGGCTCTCCGGACCGGAAATGGTCATGGTTGCCCAGTGATCGGTCACGCTGGTGAAGAACACTTCCAGCTCCGGCCATTCAGTCTGATGGTAGAGCTCCAGCCACTCCATAACGTGCGCCGCGCCGCCGGTCGTGGTGGTCATCAGAAAATGGTTCTCCGCGAGGCAGGAGGTCACACCGTCGTCAAACACCATGCCGGTTTCACCGCACATCAGGCCGTAGCGGCACTTGCCCACGCCGAGCTTAGCCCAGGCGTTGGTATAGACGCGGCTGATAAACTCGCGCGCATCTTTACCCTGAATATCAATTTTGCCGAGGGTGGACGCGTCAAGGATACCGACGCCGCTGCGCACTGCGCGGCATTCGCGATCCAGCGACTGCTGCATGGTTTCCCCCGGACGCGGGTAGTACCACGGACGTTTCCACTGGCCGACATCCTCAAACTTCGCACCCTGCTGTACGTGCCACTTATGCATGGCGGTAAAGCGTTTAGGATCAAACAGCTCGCCGCAGTTACGCCCCGCGATAGCGCCAAAAGCGATCGGCGTATAGTTCGGACGAAACACCGTGGTGCCGGTCTCGGGAATGGTTTTGCCCATCACTTTGGCGGCAATCGCCATGCCGTTGATGTTGCCGAGCTTTCCCTGATCGGTACCAAACCCCATCGCCGTATAGCGCTTGATGTGCTCAATCGCCTCAAACCCTTCACGCGTTGCCAGCGCAATGCCGGCCGCCGTCACATCGTTCTGGAAATCAACAAACTGTTTAGGCGCCCGGCTGATTGGTTTGGTGTGCGGAATATGAAACAGCGCGGCGGGCGTATGCTCAATCCACTTTTTCACCTCAGGCAGCGCGACCTCAACCGGCGTCAGCCCAAGTTTCAGCACGGCGTCCTGACCCGCTTTGATCCCCTCCTGCAGCACATTGTCGAGCGCGTAGCGGCCGTTGATACCACCCGCCGTCAGCTGCTGCTGCGTGGTGGGGCCAGGCAGGAAGCCAATGACGTCGCTGTTCCAGACCGGACGGCTGCCGGTATGTCCGGCGAGGTGGATCACCGGGCTCCAGCCACCGGAGCTGGCCACGGTATCGCAGGAGAGGGTAAAGGGCTTGCCGGTAAGGGCATCGCCTTTCTTATCGATAGCGGCAATGGTGACGCCGCTGACGCGCTTTTTACCCTGTACGTCGATCACCGCGCTGCCGTTGATCACCCGAATACCGCGGCGGCGCACGGCGGCGGCCAGCTCACCTTTAGTGGCGGCGCGCGTATCGACCACGGCCACAACCTCACGACCGGCATCGGCCCAGTCCAGCGCAGTCTGATAGGCACTGTCGTTGGTGGTCATCAGCACCAGCTGATTGCCGGGCACCACGCCATAGCGATTGATATAGACGGAGATAGCCGAGGCGATCATGCAGCCGGGCACATCGTTGTGGCTGAAGACCAGCGGGCGCTCCTGCGCGCCGGTGGCAAGCACTACCCAGTGCGCCCGCACGCGGTGCATGCGCTGACGTACCTGTCCGGCTGCCGCGCGGTCGCCGTGGTAATCTGTGCGGTTCTCATTAATGGTTAAGAAGTTATGATCGTGATAGCCGTTCACCGTCGCGCGCATCAGCAGCGTCACTTCCGGCATGGTGGCCAGTTCTGCCACCACCTCTGCAACCCAGTCGGCGGCCGGCTTGCCCTCGATCAGTTCGCGGCTGGCGAGCAGGTGTCCGCCCGGTTCGCTCTGCTCATCCGCCAGGATCACGCGCGCACCGCTGCGGCCGGCGGTCAGCGCCGCCATCAGGCCCGCCGGACCGGCGCCCACGATCATCACATCGCAGTGCTGATTCATGGCGTCATAAATATCCGGGTCTTTCTCCTGCGGCGCGCGTCCCAGCCCTGCGGCCTTACGGATAAATTTCTCGTAAGTCGGCCACATTGACTGCGGATACATAAAGGTTTTGTAGTAAAAGCCGGGCGGCATCACTTTGCCGCCGAGGTTACCCACCAGCCCCATCAGGTCAGATTCCACATTGGGCCAGCCGTTGGTGGCCGAGCAGACCAGGCCCTCATAGAGCGTCTGCTGCGTGGCGCGCACGTTGGGTACCTGAGTCGCTTCCGTTGCACCCAGCTGCAGTACGGCATTCGGCTCTTCCGCGCCCGCGGCAACGATGCCGCGCGGGCGGCTGTATTTAAAACTGCGTCCGACAATATCAATGCCGTTGGCCAGCAGGGCAGACGCGACGGTATCGCCTTCATAGCCCTGATACTGGCGGCCGTTCCAGGTAAAGTTCAGCGGGGTGGAACGATTGATTCTGCCGCCGGACGGCAGGCGATTTTTCTGGCTCATGCTCTGCGCTCCTTACCCTTGCTCGCCGGCTTCAGGCTGTTCATCGAGTGTATAAACACGTTTGATTTCATACGTCTGTGTGTCACGCGTCAGGTTAAAAAATTTACGGCAGCCGGCGCTATGTACCCAGAGTTCGTTATGCATACCGCGCGGATTTTTGCGGAAATAGAGAAAGGTTCCCCACTCCTCGTCGCTGCAGGCATCCGGATTAGCGGGCCGGGCGATATGCGCCTGACCGCGCGGATGAAACTCTTCTTCTTCGCGATACTCACCACAGTGAGGACAGTAAATGTGCAGCATGCTAAAAGTCCTTAGTGGGCCACGCCCGCAGCGCCATGTTCATCAACCAGGGCCCCGGTGTAAAAACGGGACATTGCAAAAGGTTCAGCGATTGGATGCGGCGTGCCGTGCGCCAGCTGGTGAGCAAACAGGTTGCCGGAGCCGGGCGTGCCTTTAAAACCACCGGTGCCCCAGCCGCAGTTGAAAAACAGGTTGCGTACCGGGGTTGCTGAAAGAATGGGGCTGGCGTCAGGGCAGGTATCGACAATGCCGCCCCACTGACGGTTCATGCGTACGCGGCTGGTGCAGGGGAAGAGCTCAACAATCGCCTGGATCGTATGCTCAATCACGCTGTACGATCCGCGCTGACCATAACCGACCCAGCCGTCAATGCCGGCACCAATCACCAGGTCGCCTTTATCAGACTGGCTCATATAGCCGTGTACATGGTTGGACATCACAACCGTATCCAGGAAAGGTTTAATCGGCTCTGAAACCAGCGCCTGCAGCGGATGCGACTCAACCGGCAGTTCAAAGCCCGCCATTTTTGCCATCACGCCGGAGTTGCCGGCGGTCACGCAGCCCACGCGGTCGGCTTTGATTACGCCATGGTTGCGGGTTTTCACGCCGGTGATCTTGCCGTCGCTGATCTCCATATCGATCACTTCACAGTTCTGGATCAGATCCACACCCAGACTGTCGGCTGCGCGGGCATACCCCCAGGCCACCGCATCATGACGGGCGTTGCCGCCGCGCCGCTGTACTGAAGCGCCCAGCACCGGATAACGCGCATCTTTACTGCAGTCGAGCGCCGGGATCTCACGCTGCAGCTGGTCGCCATAGACCATTTCGTTGTCGACGCCCTGCAGGCGGTTGGCGTTAGCCAGCCGCTCATTGGTGCGCAGATCCTGCAGCGTATGGCAGGTGTGATAGACACCACGCTGCGAAAACATCTGGTTGTAGTTCAGCTCCTGCGACAGTCCTTCCCAGAGTTTCATGGAGTGCTCATAGAGCGCGGCTGATTCATCCCACAGGTAGTTAGAGCGGACAATGGTGGTGTTGCGGCAGATGTTGCCACCGCCGAGGTGGCCCTTTTCCAGCACCGCCACGTTGGTGATGCCGTGCTCCTTTGCCAGATAGTAAGCGGTGGCCAGGCCGTGGCCACCGCCGCCGATAATAATGACGTCATAGCGTTTCTGCGGTGTCGGGTTGCGCCAGACCTTCTGCCAGTTCTCGTGATAGCTCAGACTGTGTTTGAGCAGGCCAAATCCTGAATAGCGTTGCATAGTTATCTACTCCCGTAACGATACCGCGTGTGCGAATGGACAGAGGGTAAGACGGCGCCCCGCGGCTGGCCGGGGGCGTTCTGGCTTAGCGGTAAACCGGGAAATCTGCACACAGCGACAGCACCTGCTGTTTCACCTGCGCAATTTTCGCCTCCAGCTGCTCCTCGTTGTGCATCACGTCGAGGATGTCTGCGATCCAGCCTGCCAGCGTGCGGCAGTTCTCCTCACTGAAGCCGCGCGTGGTGATCACCGGCGCACCGATACGCAGGCCGGAGGTCACAAACGGCGACTGCGGATCGCCTGGTACGGCATTTTTATTAACGGTAATATTGGCGCGGCCCAGCGCGGCATCCGCCGCTTTACCGGTCAGGCCCTGTTTGATCAGGCTAAGCAGAAACAGATGGTTATCTGTACCCCCTGACACCACATCGTATTGGCGCGAGACAAATACCTCTGCCATCGCCTGCGCATTCTTAACGACCTGACGCTGATACTTCGCGTAGTCAGGCTGCATCGCCTCTTTAAAGGCCACGGCTTTAGCGGCGATCACATGCATCAGCGGACCGCCCTGGCCGCCGGGGAACACGGCAGCATTCAGCTTCTTCTCCAGCTCCGGGTTGGCTTTCGCCAGGATCAGACCGCCGCGCGGACCGCGCAGGGTTTTATGCGTGGTGGTCGTAACCACGTCAGCGAACGGCAGCGGATTAGGGTAGATGCCCGCGGCAACGAGGCCTGCGACGTGCGCCATATCGACAAACAGCCACGCGCCTGTTTTGTCGGCGATAGCGCGAAAGCGTGCCCAGTCAACCACGCGTGAATAGGCAGAGAAGCCAGCCACAATCATCTTTGGCTTATGCTCCAGCGCCAGCGCTTCCACCTGGTCGTAGTCGATCTCGCCCGTGGCTTCATTCAGCCCATACTGCACGGCGTGGTAAATCTTGCCGGAGAAGTTCACGTGCGCACCGTGCGTCAGGTGACCGCCGTGCGCCAGACTCATGCCCAGAACGGTGTCGCCCGGCTGGCACAGCGCCATGTATACCGCCGCGTTGGCCTGTGAGCCGGAGTGCGGCTGCACGTTGGCATAATCGGCCCCGAACAGCGTGCAGGCGCGTTCAATCGCCAGTTTCTCCACGATGTCGACATATTCGCAGCCGCCGTAGTAGCGTTTGGCCGGATAGCCCTCCGCATATTTATTGGTCAGTACCGTACCCTGCGCCTGCATAACGCGCGGGCTGGTGTAGTTCTCTGAAGCGATAAGCTCGATGTGCTCTTCCTGACGCACCGCTTCCTGCTCTATCGCCTGCCACAGTTCACTGTCAAAGCTCTGAATCGTGTCGCTCTTCGCAAACATGCCTGTCTCCTTGCCCGGATAATCGCGCGGCGCCTGCTCCGGTACTGAGCCATTCAGGGCAGCGGTAAATTGAGTGTGGGTTGATAATACCCAGCGCCACTGCGGCCAGGATGTTTGGTAACGCCGGGGCTATGTCAATTTGCGACATAGGGCGGCGCCTGCCTGTCTGCAGCAGGCTGGCACGGCCGTGCCGGGCGGAAAATGGCGAGTTCATGGTGAAATGCGTCGTTATCCGGCATCCATTAATTTTTTACGCCACCGATAATGCGGCGGTTAAACACTACATGGCCGTGAGCCCGGGAGAGCAGAATGAGTATTAGCGTCTTCGATTTATTTAAAGTCGGAATTGGCCCCTCCAGTTCGCATACCGTCGGGCCCATGCGCGCGGCACAGCGCTTTGTTGAGCAGCTGAGCCACAGTGACAGGCGGCAGGCGCTCTGCCGCATCAAGATCGAACTGTTTGGCTCGCTGAGCGCAACCGGACGCGGCCACAGTACTGACAAAGCGGTGCTGTTAGGGCTGATGGGAGCCTCACCGGATACCATCGATCCGCACATCATTAACGCTACGGTACAGGCGATCTGCGAAACCGGTTCGGTAACGCTGCCCTGGGGCGAAAACATCGAGTTTGACTGGCATCAGGATCTGCTGTTCGTGGATGACGTGCTCGCTTATCACCCGAACGCCATGCGGCTGAGCGCGTACTTTCGCACTGGCGACAGCCTTTCCGTGGTCTATTACTCCATTGGCGGCGGCTTTGTACTGGATGAAGAGGAAGCAACGGCCACGGCACATCTGGTGCCGCAGTGCTCACTGCCGTATGACTTCAACAGCGGAGCGGAACTGCTGGCGCACTGCCGCGAAAAAGGGCTGCGTATCAGTACGCTGATGCTGGAAAATGAAAAGGTGTGGCGTGACGAAGCGGCGATCCGCAGCGGGCTGGCACAGATCTGGGAGGTGATGCAGCAGTGTATCGCTAACGGGCTGGCCCAGGAGGGCATACTGCCTGGCGGGCTGCAGGTGCGCCGCCGTGCGCCAGCGCTGTATCAGTCCCTGCGCCGCGCCTCAGCGGAGAATGTCATCAGCTCCACGCTCTCTGCTATGGACTGGATCAACCTCTATGCGCTGGCGGTCAACGAAGAGAACGCCGCAGGCGGGCGGATGGTGACGGCACCGACCAACGGCGCAGCCGGAATTGTACCGGCCGTACTGATGTACTACATGCAGTTTGAAGCGCGCGCGCGCGAAGAAGATGTGGTGGATTTCCTGCTGGCCGCGGCGGCCGTCGGCGCGCTGTGTAAGAAGAATGCTTCTATATCCGGCGCTGAGGTGGGCTGTCAGGGAGAGGTCGGTTCCGCCTGTGCAATGGCGGCAGCCGGGCTGACAGAAGTGCTGGGCGGTACGCCGGAACAGGTAGAGAACGCGGCTGAAATTGCGCTGGAGCATAACCTTGGCCTGACCTGCGATCCGGTGGGCGGACTGGTGCAGGTTCCCTGTATTGAACGCAACGCGATTGCGGCAATGAAAGCGATCAATGCCGCGCAGATGGCGCTGCGCGGCGATGGTCAGCACTTTATTTCGCTGGATAAAGTGATCCGTACCATGCGCGATACCGGACGCGACATGCAGGATAAATACAAAGAGACGTCGAAAGGCGGTCTGGCGGTCAATGCGATTGAATGTTAATGCTGTGTAAGTAATTGGTTACAGCATCTTATGCAGATCGTAATGTGCGCAGGCAGTGAACAGTGACGTAAAAGGGTGCAAAATGCGCTGACTTAACCAAAACGGGTCAGCGCCTGCACTGTTTTGAGGCTGAAAGACGCTAACGCGGCAGCAAAGATCAAATCTGTGAAGCCGAACAAACATTTGTTTCGCTTATGTTAACTGTGTGTCATTTTCGGGATGTCTATCCTGGTGACGAATGGCATGTCTGTTGCTTACTCTATAGGTGATGGAAAGCGATTGGGGGAAATGCCCCCGGGTAATGTTTCTGTTTAGCCTATATAGAGGTCAGCGCACATGTTCGACACAGACGCAATTTTGAAAAGTCCCTCTAATGATATTAAAAAGCGCAGCGTAGGCTTTTTACTCGTCAATAATTTCACCATGATGGCTCTGGCAACCGCAGTGGAACCTTTACGCATGGCGAACCAGCTAAGCGGCAAAGAGCTGTATAGCTGGTGTACCGTCAGTGAAGAGGGTGCGCCCGTTGTGGCAAGTGATGGTATTTCAATTACGCCCGATCATTCGATGGCTAACGTGGCAGCACTGGATGTGCTGATCGTGGTCGGGGGTGTCAACATTACCCGCAGTTATACCAGCCGTCAGGTGAGCTGGCTGCAGAGCATGGCGCGCCGCAAAATCCTGATTGGCGGCATCTGTACCGGACCCTATCTGCTGGCGGAAGCCGGGCTACTGGATGGGTATCACTGCAGCGCACACTGGGAGTGTATTGCGTCAATGCAGGAGGCGTATCCCAAAGTCATCTGTACCAACCAGCTGTTTGTGATTGAGCACGATCGCATGACCAGCAGCGGCGGCACCGTGCCCATGGATATGATGCTGACGATGATCCAGCGCCATTTTGGTCACCAGCTTACCGCCGGGATCTCAGAGATGTTTATCTGCGATCGCGTACGCAATGAATCAGACTACCAGCGTATTCCGCTGCGCCACGTACTCGGTACGGCGCAGCCAAGCCTGGTTGAAGCGGTCTCGCTGATGGAGGCCAATATTGAGGAGGCGATCGATCTTGACGAGCTGGCAGGCTACGTGGGCCTGTCGCGGCGCCAGCTGGAACGGCTGTTTCAGAAATACCTGCGCTGTTCGCCTTCACGATACTATCTCAAGCTGCGGCTGTTCCGCGCCCGCCAGCTGCTGAAACAGACCTCAATGTCGATTATCGAAATAGCCCTGGCGTGTGGCTTTGTCTCTACGCCGCACTTCAGCAAATGTTACCGCGAACACCTGGGCGTACCGCCACGCGAAGAGCGGCGGGGCGTACACAGCCAGGGAGGCGGCAAAACGCTGACGCAATTTTTTATGGCAGAACTGCCCGGTCTGACCAACTGGCAGCAGGAGAGTACGGTATCGGCTTCTCTGCGCATCCTGAATGAAGCGCGTTTTGAGCCAACCTTTGGCTCAGTGGCTTTATCAACGGATGTCTGACGCATCCCGCCTGTAATTCACGCCGGCTGAAAACGCTGCCTTCATGGCAGCTTTTTTATGTCCGCTCATCGGTTTAAATCGCCTGTTCCCTTTCCGGGCTGCGCCAGCTGTCAGGCAAGTGACGTTTTCAGAACAATTCATCCGCAGCGTAAACCCTATTCTGTTTTCATTCGGCCGCACCCGGTTATGAATCAAACCAGAGAGGAAGATATGAACGCTACTGAATTGCATAATTCTGCGATTGTCATCGATGGGCTGGTGATTGCGAAATGGGACAGAGAGCTGTTTGAAGATATGCGCCGCGGCGGGCTGACGGCTGCCAACTGCACGGTCTCCGTGTGGGAAGGGTTTCAGGGCACGGTGAATAATATCGTGGAAATGAATAACCTCATTGCGCAGAACGCCGATCTGGTCACCAAAGTGACCAACACCCGCGATATCCGGCGCGCTAAGGATGAAGGCAAAACCGGCATCCTGATGGGCTTCCAGAATGCGCACGCGTTTGAGGATCAGCTGGGCTACATTCAGGTGTTCAAAGAGCTGGGCGTTGGCGTCGTGCAGATGGCCTATAACACGCAGAACCTGGTGGGCACCGGCTGCTATGAACGTGATGGCGGCCTCTCAGGTTATGGTCATGAAGTCGTGGCAGAGATGAACCGCGTCGGCATGCTGTGCGATCTCTCTCATGTAGGCGCGCAGACCTCTAAAGAGGTGATCCTGGCGTCGAAAAAACCGGTCTGTTATTCCCACTGTCTCCCGTCTGGCCTGAAAGATCATCCGCGCAATAAGTCTGACGAAGAGCTGAAGTTCATTGCGGACCACGGCGGATTTGTGGGCGTCACCATGTTTACTCCGTTCCTGAAGAATGGCATTCACTCCACGATTGAGGACTACGTGGAAGCGATCGACTACATCTTCAATCTGGTGGGGGAAGATCAGATCGGCATCGGCACCGACTTTACGCAGGGCCACGGTCAGGCGTTTTTCGAGTGGCTGACGCACGATAAAGGCTACGCCCGTCAGCTCACCGACTTCGGCAAAATCATCAACCCGGAAGGCATTCGCACGCTGGGTGAGTTCCCGAATTTAACGGCTGCACTGCTGCGCCACGGCTTTACCGAGAAGCAGGTGCGCAAATTTATGGGTGAGAACTGGCTCAACCTGCTGGCAAATGTCTGGCACGAGTGATCATCTGGCCTGTTAACACGAATAAGCGAGGTAAACCATGGCACATGCGCCTGAAATGCCGATCAGCGTCGATGATGAAACCGGCGTCTGGACCACCGATGCGTTACCCATGTTATACGTGCCCCGGCACTTTTTTGTGAACAACCATATGGGGATTGAAGAGGAAATTGGCGCTGAACGCTACGCCGCCATCCTCTACAAAGCGGGCTATAAATCGGCCTGGCACTGGTGCGAAAAAGAGGCTGAACTGCATGGCCTGTCTGGCGATGCAGTGTTTGAGCACTACATGAAACGTCTTTCTCAGCGCGGCTGGGGCTTGTTTTCCACCGAAGCCCTGGATCTGAAACAGGGCACGGCGCGTATCCGGCTCGATCACTCTGCGTTTGTCTACCAGTACGGCAAAGTCAACCGCAAGGTGGACTACATGTTTACCGGCTGGTTTGCCGGCGCGATGGACCAGATTGCACAGAGCCTCGGCTACAGCGTGAAAACTCAGGCGGTACAGACGCAGAGCGCCGCCGAAGAGGGATGTGAGTACGGTGTTTTTACCGTTTCGCCAGTATAAGACCCGGTACGCAGCGCTGGCTGCGTACCCCCGCATTACCACTGAACCGCAGGCTGGCGGGCCGGATATCAGAACGGAATTAAGGTGAAGCTATGTCACAGTTTGATCTGCTGTTTGAGCCATTAAAAATAAATAAACTGACTATCCGTAACCGTATTGTCAGCACCGCCCACGCCGAGGTGTATGCCACTGACGGCGGGATGACCACCGATCGCTATGTGAGATATTACGAAGAGAAAGCCAAAGGCGGCTGCGGGCTCTGTATCTGCGGTGGCTCAAGCGTGGTTTCGATCGACAGTCCGCAGAGCTGGTGGAGTTCGGTTAACCTGAGTACCGACCGGATTATTCCGCACTTCCAGAATCTCGCCGATGCCGTGCACCAGCACGGTGGCAAAATCATGATCCAGATCTCTCATATGGGGCGGCGTTCGCGCTGGGATGGCGAGAACTGGCCTAACCTGATGTCACCCTCCGGCATCCGTGAGCCGGTGCACCGCGCCACCTGCAAAACCATCGAGGAAGAGGAGATCTGGCGCGTCATCGGCGACTTTGCAAAAGCGGCACAGCGTGCCAAAGCGGGGGGTCTCGACGGCGTAGAGTTATCTGCCGTGCATCAGCATATGATCGATCAGTTCTGGTCACCGCGTGTCAATAAGCGCACGGATGAGTGGGGCGGGAGTTTTGAAAAGCGGATGCGCTTTGGCATCGAGGTACTGAAAGCCGTGCGTGACGCAGTCGGACCCGATTTCGTTGTCGGCATGCGTATAACCGGTGATGAGTTCCATCCCGACGGCCTCAGCCATGAAGATATGCGGCAGATTGCCGCCTATTACGATAAAACCGGCATGGTGGATTATTTTGGCGTGGTCGGTTCCGGCTGCGACACCCACAACACGCTGGCGAACGTTATTCCGAATATGAGCTATCCGCCTGAGCCGTTCCTGCACCTGGCGGCGGGTATTAAAGAAGTGGTCACGGTGCCGGTGATCCACGCGCAGAACATTAAAGATCCCAATCAGGCGCAGCGTATTCTCGAAGCGGGCTACGTTGACTTTGTGGGTATGACGCGTGCCCATATCGCCGATCCGCATCTGATCGCCAAGATCAAAATGAATCAGGTGGATCAAATCCGCCAGTGCGTCGGCGCCAACTACTGCATCGATCGGCAATATATGGGACTGGATGTGCTGTGCATTCAGAACGCGGCCACTTCGCGCGAATATATGGGGCTGCCACATATCATCACCAAAACCGAAGGGCCGGTGCGCAATGTCGTGGTGATTGGCGGCGGACCGGGCGGGCTGGAAGCGGCACGGGTCGCGGCAGAGCGCGGGCATAAGGTCACGCTGATAGAACGTGCCAGCGAGCTGGGCGGGCAGATTACGATTGCAGCAAAAGCACCACAGCGCGATCAGATGGCCGGCATCACGCGCTGGTTAGCGATGGAGATTGAGCGTCTTGGCGTCAAGGTAATGACCGACACCACGGCGGATATGGCGATGATCCGCGATCTCACGCCCGACGTCTGCATTCTTGCAACCGGCGGAGAGCCTTTCCTTGAGCAGAACCCGGAATGGGGCGCGGCAGAAGGGCTGGTGGTCTCCAGCTGGGACGTGCTGAACGGCGTCGTGGAGCCTGGCAAGAACGTACTGGTGTATGACTCTATCTGTGAGTTTTCCGGTATGTCCGTCTCCGATTTCCTCGCTGCACGCGGTGCGCTGGTGGAGCTGGTGACCGGCGATATCAAACCCGGCGTGGGTATTGGCGGCACCACCTTCCCGACTTACTACCGCAGCCTGTATGAAAAAGCAGTGGTAATGACCTCCGATCTGGCGCTGGAAAAGGTCTACCGCGAGGGCGAGAAGCTGGTGGCAGTGCTGGAGAATGAGTATACCGGGCAGAAAGAGGAGCGGGTGGTGGATCAGATCGTCGTAGAAAACGGCACCCGTCCCAATGAGGAACTCTACTACGCGCTGAAAGCGGAATCGCGTAACAAGGGACAGATTGACGTAGAAGCGCTGTTTGATATCCGGCCCCAGCCGGTGCTGGAACAGGCGGGCAGCGGCATGATCCTGTGGCGGCTTGGCGACTGCGTATCGCAGCGCAATGTCCACGCCGCGATCTACGATGCGCTGCGTCTCTGCAAGGACCTGTAGTTTCGCCGTCGCTGACGCAAAGCGTGCGGTATCCGGAAGCGGTACCGCACGCTGCATTTAACAGAAATTGTCTGGAAAGGGCACATCATGGTACTTGATCGGATACTCCCCTGGTTACTTCTTGGCGCGGTGATCCTGGCCATCGTGGGTATGGTCAGGCGCGTTCTGCTCTGGCGGCGCGGACAACCGGAGCAGGTTGCCCTGCTAAGCGGCCTGATGGCGATGCCCCGCCGCTATTTAGTTGACCTGCATCACGTGGTCGCACGTGACAAATATATGTCACGTAGCCATGTGGCAACCGCCGGCGGCTTTGTGCTGTCGATGCTGCTGATCCTCATGGTTCATCTGGCAGGCGTCAGCGGCACGCTGGTGGATGGGGTACTGGCGGGTGCGCTGCTGGTGATGTTTAGCGGTGCGCTGTTTATCTGGTATCGCCGCCGCAATCCGCCGGCCCGTCTTTCGCGCGGACCGTGGATGCGCCTGCCAAAAAGCCTGCTGGTGTTTGCAGCCACGTTCTTTATCACCACGCTGCCGGTCTCCGATCTCTTTGGCGAGGCAGGGCGCTGGGTCATGGCTGCACTGCTGCTGGCAGGCATCTGCTGGGGGCTGGGTGAAATGCTGTTCGGCATGGCGTGGGGCGGACCGATGAAACACGCCTTTGCCGGTGCGCTGCATCTTGCCTTTCATCGCCGTCCGGCCCGCTTTGGCGGCGGTCGCTCTGTGGGCCTGAAGCCGGTTGATCTGACTGCCACAAAGCTTGGCGTCGGCGAGCCGGCAGATTTCAAATGGAACCAGCTGCTGGGCTTTGACGCCTGCGTACAGTGCGGTAAATGTGAAGCGATGTGCCCGGCGTTTGCGGCCGGTCAGCCACTGAATCCGAAAAAGCTGATTCAGGATATGGTCATCGGGATGGCAGGCGGCAGCGACGCGCGCTTTGCCGGCAGCCCCTATCCGGGCGTGCCGGTGGGGGAAGCGTGCGGGCAGCCGCATCAGCCGATTGTCGGGGGGCTGATCAAAGAAGAGACGCTCTGGTCCTGCACCACCTGCCGCGCCTGCGTGGAGGAGTGCCCGATGATGATTGAACACGTCGACGCGATTGTGGACATGCGCCGCTTTATGACGCTGGAAAAGGGGCAGACGCCCGGCAAAGGCGCTGAAGTGCTGGATAATCTCAGCCAGACGGATAATCCCGGTGGGTTTAATCCGCGCAGCCGCACGCACTGGTCAGCAGATCAGAACCTGCCGCTGATGCAGGATGTCGGGCAGGCTGACGTGCTGTTCTGGGTCTCAGACGGGGCGTTTGATATGCGCAGCCAGCGTATTCTGCGCGCGTTTGTCAAAGTGCTCAGGGCCGCCGGCGTCAATTTTGCAGTGCTGGGTGATGAAGAGCTGGATAGCGGAGACGTTGCGCGACGCCTCGGCGATGACGCCACGTTTCAGCGGCTCGCCCGCAGCAATATTGCCACGCTGCAGAAATATCGCTTTAACCGCATCGTAACCACCGATCCGCACGCCTTTCACTGCCTGAAAAATGAGTATCCCGATTTTTACCCGGCAGGTACGCAGCCTGACTATGAGGTGCTGCATCACACCACCTTCATTAATGAGCTGGTTAAGGCGCAGCTGCTGGATCTGAAAGATTACAAAGGCGGCAGCGTGACCTGGCATGACCCGTGCTATCTCGGCCGCTACAACGGTGAATATGCGTCACCGCGTGAGCTGCTGGCAGAGCTGGGGATCAAACTCAGCGAAATGGACCGCTCCGGCTTTCGCTCACGCTGCTGCGGCGGCGGCGGCGGTGCGCCCATCACTGATATTCCGGGAGAGCGGCGTATTGCTGACATGCGTATGGAAGATGCAAAACAGACCGGCGCAGAGCTGATTGCCGTTGGCTGTCAGCAGTGTACCGCCATGCTGGAAGGTGTCGTCGGACCGCGTCCGGACGTAAAAGATATCGCTGAACTGGTGGCTGAAGCCCTCAGCGAGCCGAAAAAGCCGCTGCCGGCGAAGCTGCGCGAGCGCCAAATTGCTGTGGAGGTGATCTGATGGAAACCCCTGTACGTCGCGATCCGCGTCTTGAGTGGATTGCCCGCAACCGGCTGCATCCGCAGCATGCAGAGCTGATGCTGCCGGTACAGGAGAGCCGCGGCCCGTCCGGGCTGCTGCGT
Source organism: Pantoea sp. SIMBA_079 (assembly GCF_046940275.1). Classification (NCBI taxonomy): domain Bacteria; kingdom Pseudomonadati; phylum Pseudomonadota; class Gammaproteobacteria; order Enterobacterales; family Erwiniaceae; genus Pantoea; species Pantoea sp. SIMBA_079. The sequence goes on from NZ_JAWRYR010000001.1 coordinate 332,940, forward strand.
AAGAATCCGCACGCTGTCGGCTTTACCGGGCCAAATGGACTGAAGCGAATCGATCGCGAGAACGTCAATGCATTTACCCAGCTTTCCGGCCGGCGCAGTAGCGGGACACCGCACGTTGCGGAGCTGCCGCTGCACCGCGTGGCGCAGCCGGATTACTGCGTGGCGGTAGTGCTGGACATGACCGGTGGCCGGCTAACCGGCCACGATCGCGACGTGCTGGGACAGGCGCATCAGCTGGTGCGTGAGGCCGGCGGAGCAGGTGTGGTGATGGCCGTGGTATTTGGTGAACACCGTGAAGAGAGCTTTGCCACTGCGGGCGTTGACCGGCTGCTGCATTTCAGCGGCGATCGTTATGAGGGGTATAACCCGGAACAGCGCATCCATGCGCTGATGGCGGCAGAAAATGAACTGACACCGCGCTTCTGGCTGTTTCCGGATAGCATTGCTGCCGGCTTTGAGCTGGGCTGTCGTTTTGCCGCACGCTGCGGTGAACGACCCGCCACGCAGGTGTGGCGCATAGAAGGCGAGCGCTGTATCAGCCGGGCGGCAGGCGGCAGTGCTGACATTACTCGTCCGGTTGCGCGCGTGATGCTGCTGTCAGCAGAGTGCGCTGAACCCGTGGATGAAACCCGTCATGAAGTGCTGCCGGTGAGCGTCGGGCTGCAGAGTATTGGCGCCGCACGCATCACCGACTGTGGTCTGATGCCGGTTGATCCGGCAGCCGTGCCGCTGGGTGAAGCGGAGTTTATTTTGTCTGCCGGTAACGGCGTCGGCGACTGGGCGCAGTTCCACGCGACCGCAGAGATTCTGGGGGCCACCGAAGGCGCCAGCCGCGTCGCCGTTGATAATGGCCATATGCCGCGTTTCCGTCAGGTCGGCGCTACCGGCACCTGGGTGACGGCGCGGGTCTATCTGGCGGTGGGCATCTCCGGCGCAGTGCAGCATCTGCAGGGGATTGCGCAGTGCGATCGGGTTATTGCCATTAATACCGATCCCGGCTGCGATATGGTCAGCCGCGCGTCGCTGAGCGTCATCGGCGACAGCGATGCGATTCTGGCCGAGCTGGCGCGCCTGGCGCGCGCCTGGCGTAATGAGGAACTTAACCATGCAGCATAAAGCACACCACAGCGGGTGCCGTATTACGGCGCTGATATCCGTCGGACTGCATCCGGAGTCGGGCAGAGCCCGCCGCGCCGGACAGGATGCACGTGCGGTAGAAATGGGGCTGGCGCTGGCCTCCGGCGATCTGGAACTGCTTCACGCCGGCGATCCGCACAACGTGGCGCTGCGCAGCTACGCTGGCATGGGGGTGGAGACGCTGCGCGTGCTGCCAATGACAGAACAGGGCGATGCGGTAGCGGTGCTGAGTCATTATCTTAAACAGGATCACCCGGATGTGATCCTCACCGGCGGCCGGGCGGAGCGCGGCGAGTCGTCGGGTATGCTGCCTTTTTTGCTGGCAGAAGCGCTGGAGATCCCGGTGGTGGTGGGTGTGGCAGAGATAGTCAGCCTGAACGGCACTGACGCCGAAGTGTTACAGGCGCTGCCGCGCGGCCAGCGGCGCCTGCTGCGGGTTGCGCTCCCGTTTATCGCCAGCGTGGACATGGCTGCCGCCGCGCCGCGCCAGAGCGCGTTTGGTCCGGCTAACCGTGCAGAGATTGTCACCGCTGCGGGCAGGGAGGTACCGGATGCGGCGATGGCAGCCTGGGAGATTGCGCCTGCGCGTAAGCGGCCTAAGCGACTGAAAAAAGTGAAAGCTAAAACAGCTGCGGATCGCTTTAAAGCAGCCACGGCTAAATCACAGAGCGAAGGCGGCAAAGTGCTGCAGAATAAGCCGGCGAATGAGATGGCGCAGGCAGTTTTTGATCTGCTGCTGGAGGAAGGCGTGATCCGCTAACTGCCTCTCTGAACGATGAAAACCCGGCTGGCGTTTCACTGCGCCAGCCGGGTTTTCTGTTATCAGATCAGCCTTTTACGTTTTTAAGCACGGTTTCACTGTACCAGTCGATAAAGTTAATCACGCCAAATTCATAGGTTTCTGAATAGGGACCAGGCTGATAGCCGATCGAGTTGATACCACGCTGGTTCTCTTCGCCCAGAACGCGATCCTGTTCATTGGTTGCGTCCCATACGGTGCGCAGACGTTCCGGATCGTAATCGACACCCGCCACCGCATCTTTATGCACAAACCATTTTGTGGTGACCATCGTCTCCTGTGCAGAGATCGGCAGCACGCGGAACACGATAAAGTGATCGCTTTGCATATGGTTCCATGAGTTGGGCAGGTGCAGAATACGCATCGATCCCTGATAGTGGCTGGTGAAACGACCCAGCAGCCGGGTGCAGCCCTCACGACCGTCAATGGTCATGACTTTGGTGCCTTCCTTCAGCGGCATACGCACAATCCGGTTGCGCAGGCCGAAGCTCTGATGGCGGTGCGGAATACCCTGCTCATCCCATAGCGCCGCCTGCTTGTTGTAGTAGTCGTGAAAACTTTGCGGTGCGCGTGGATCGTTGGTGTCATCCCACTCCAGCAGGCTGTTCAGCAGTTCCGGATGACTGCCGGCGCAGTGATAACATTCGCGGTTATTCTCCAGCACCAGCTTCCAGTTGGCTTTTTCATACATGTGGGACTCTGCCGCCAGCTTGGTGTTCTCCACATCATAGGGTTCCATATACTCTGCCAGCGTGGCCAGAAACTCATCGAAGTCAGACTCCGGTGGCGTCTCGGCCAGGCAGATAAAGACAAATCCGCCCGCGGTTTTGCAGTGCGCTTTTTTCAGGCCGTGCTGCTTCATGTCAAACGACTGGTTCATCTCTGAGCCGGCGAACAGCAGGTTGCCTTTTAAATCGTATGTCCACTGGTGGTAGGGGCAGACCAGATTCGCCACCTTGCCGCGCTGCTGTGAGCAGAGCCGCGAGCCGCGATGGCGACAGGTGTTATGAAACGCGTTGATGTTGCCTTCTGCATCGCGCAGAACCAGCACCGGGTTCTGTCCGACCTCCAGCGTAAAGTAGTCACCCTTTTTCGGGATTTCGCTACTCATACCGGCAAACAGCCACTCTTTCTGAAACACCTCCTCCATATCAATGCGAAACAGAGTCGGGTCATTATAAAGCGCCTGCGGCAGTGAATAGTTGGGCTGGCGTTTTTCGAGCAGATCCTGCATACGGTCGCTCGCATCGACAAGGCTTGTACAGGTGATATTCAGCAGATCGTTGTGACTCATAATGTTGCTCTTCTCGCGCGGTTGAAAAGGGAGTGGTTCGCGCCCGACAGGCGCAGCCGGATATCAACAAAACCGGACTTCCGCCTGGCTGGAAGCCCGTAAGATCGCTACGGATTACATGTGCAATCCATGCTGCACCGGTTAGGCACCCGTCAATGTTCTGCCAGCGACATAAATCCCCTCTGTTAAAGACGCGTGCGCAGAATTTCCTGCCGATGTGGGTTTTTCAGGCATTTCCGTGTCGCGTATAACTAAATGCTGTCACAGGGTTACACGGAGAATCGCAGTTTCTGGCTCAAAAGCCTGTGGTTATCCATGCGTCAATACAGGCAATTGATCACTCCAATCCTGATGGGAATGAAATGTATGACAGAGAGAAATATCACGGTACTGAATACCAATGCTTTTGAGCCTGTCACCACGCAGACCTGGACCAATGGCCGTCATGCGGTGCGGTGCGTTAAAGTCATACAGGAAACCTGGGACGTGAAAACCTTCTGCTTTATGGCCGAGCAGCCGGTGATGTTCTTCTTTAAGCCCGGGCAGTTTGTCACGCTGGAGCTGACGATAGAGGAGCAGACCGTGTTTCGCTCCTACACCATCTCCAGTTCCCCCTCGGTACCCTACAGTTTTTCAATCACGGTGAAACAGGTGCCGGGCGGCGTGGTCTCCAACTGGCTGCATGCGAATATGCGCGAAGGCATGGATCTGGCGGTGCATGGCCCGGTAGGGCAGTTTAACTGCATCGATTACCCCGGCGATAAGGCGCTGTTTCTCTCAGGTGGCGTCGGCATTACGCCGATGATGTCGATGGCGCGCTGGTATTTTGACACTAACGCCGACGTGGACATGGTGTTTGTGCACAGCGCCCGCACGCCGGAAGATATTATTTTCCGCCGCGATCTGGAAAATATGACGGCGCGTATCCCCAATTTTAAACTGAGCATCATCTGCGAACGCTATGAATCAGGGCAATACTGGTCAGGTTTTCGCGGTTTCCTGAACCACGCCATGATGCAGATGATTGCGCCTGACTTTATGGAGCGGGAGATCTTCTGCTGCGGACCGACACCCTATATGCGGGCGGTGAAAGCGATTCTGGAAAGCGTTGGCTACGATATGACGCATTATCATGAAGAGTCGTTTGGCGCCACGCCGGAGGTGGTACAGGAACAGGTGGTGCAGGAGGCGGAAGAGGCGGCCGAGCTGGCTGATGCGCTCTGCAGTTCAGAACTGCTGACCGTGGCGTTCACGCAGAGTGACAAGAGCGTGAAAATTGCGCCCGGCGAGACGGTCCACGCCGCCGCTGCCAAGCTGGGTCTGCATATCCCGAAAGCGTGCGGCATGGGGATCTGCGGCACCTGCAAGGTGAAATGTCTGGAAGGGGAGGTTGAGATGAACCACAACGGCGGCATCACCGACGAGGATGCCGAAGAGGGCTATATCCTCTCCTGCTGCAGCGTGCCAAAAGGCAATGTGGTGGTGGAGTTCTAATCCGGATCACGGCCTTTCAGCCAAAACGCAAAAAGCCAGATGTCAGCTGACATCTGGCTTTTTTAATCTGGCTCCTCTGACTGGACTCGAACCAGTGACATACGGATTAACAGTCCGCCGTTCTACCGACTGAACTACAGAGGAATTGTGTTTCGGCGCGCATGATAATCAACTCTTATGCGGCTGTCAAAATGTGATTTACCGCTCGCCTGTTGTTTGCTGCTTCCTGCAGCAACCTGCTGATTTCCTCTGCATCTGCCGCCTGCTGCCGCAATGTTTTTGCACATAATGTGTCCGCATAACCGCCATGTTATGTCGGAATAGGCTTATCTCTCAGACCGTTACGCTTATCAGACTGGCTTGCATTCTGGTTATGACTGCTACACTTGATGCTGTTCACCTAAGCCAAATTATCTCTTCGCTGACAAAGGAGCACGTTATGACCGATCGCCCACAAAATCCGCAGCAGGCGCAGCAGCAGCAGTGGCCCGGCAGTTTTCGGGAGATGCAGCCGGTGCCCGATCACGGCGAAACCAGCTATCAGGGCAGCGGCCGTCTGAAAGGGAAAACGGCGATTATCACCGGCGGCGACTCCGGCATCGGCCGTGCGGTGGCTATCGCTTACGCCCGTGAAGGCGCCGATGTGGTCATCTCTTATCTGGATGAACATGAAGATGCAAAAGATACCGCACAGCTGGTGGAAGCTGCCGGGCAGCAGGCGCTGCTGATCGCGGGGGATATCATGCAGGCGGAGCACTGCCGCAGCATCGTGGCACAGACGGCAGAGCGGTTTGGCAAAATTGATATTGTGGTCAACAACGCCGCTTTCCAGATGACGCGCGACTCGCTGGATGAGATTGATGATGACGAGTTTGACCGCACGATGAAAACCAATCTCTATGCGATGTTCTATATCTGCAAAGCCGCGGTACCGCATATGCCAGCCGGCAGTTCCATTATTAACACCGCGTCAGTCAACGCCGATCAGCCGAAACCAAAACTGATTGCCTACTCTGCCACCAAAGCCGCCATCATTAACTTCTCCGGCAGCCTTGCCGCGCTGCTGGCGGATAAGGGCATTCGTGCTAATGCGGTCGCACCGGGGCCTATCTGGACGCCGCTCATCCCGGCCACCATGCCGCCGCAGCAGGTCGAAAGTTTTGGCAGCCAGGTGCCGCTGCAGCGTATGGGGCAGCCTGCTGAACTGGCTTCTGCTTATGTCATGCTGGCCAGCGACGAAGCCAGCTATATCTCGGGGGCAAGCATTGCCGTAACCGGCGGGGTGGCGGTGATTTAACGCCGGGCAGGGAGACAAGATGATCGCTTATCCGCTGAAGCTGACGACACCAATCGCCACGCATACCTTTGGGGGGCAGCGTATTCGTCAGCAGCTGGGCAAAGCCGGGCTGCCCGACACCCTTGTGGCTGAAACCTGGGAAGTCAGTGACGTGGACGGTATGATCGCCAGCGTGACAAATGGCGAGCTGGCAGGGTGTACGCTGCGTGAACTGACCCGGCGTTATCCGGATGAGCTGGTTGCGCCCGGCTGGCGCGGCCCGCATTTTCCGCTGCTGAGTAAGTTTATTGACGGCAGCGGGATGCTGCCGGTCCATCTGCATGCCAGTGATGCCCTCGCGCAGCAGCGTGAGGGGCAGCCAAACGGTAAAACCGAGGCGTGGTACATTCTGTGGGCTGCACCGGGAGCGAGCTGCCTGCTTGGCGTGCGGGATGGCGTGGATAACGCCGCGCTGAAAACGGCGCTGCTGGCAGAACAGTATGACGCGGTCATGCACCGGGTGCCGGTGAAAACCGGCGATACTTTCTATGTGCCTGGCGGCATGCTGCACAGTTTCGGACCCGACACGCTGATTTATGAAATTGAGCAGACCTCGGATATTCAGCAGCACGCTATGCCGTGGCGAATGGAAGACGGGTCGCGTTTGTCAGATGAGGAGTGGCAGCAAAATATTGATGCGCTGCTGCAGGAGTTACGTCCGGAACTGCACGCTGCGCCTCAGGCTGGCGTACTGATTGAAGATGGCCATCTGTTGCGCCGTATTTGCTGCGCCGGGCCTTATTTTGCGCTGGAGCGCTGGCAGTTTGAACGTACTCAGATGCTGCATTTCAGCAGTGTCCGTATCCTTACTAACCTGGGCGATCCGCTGACAGTGGAAGCGAACGGTGTGAACGTGACGCTGGATCGCGCTGAATCCCTGCTGCTGCCTGCGACGCTGAAACAGGCGCGGATTTATGGTGCCGGTGATGTGCTGATAGGGTATGTGCCCGAGCTGCAGCGGGAAATCGTCGCACCGCTGCGTGAAGCGGGCTACAGCGAGGCAGAGATTGCGGCGTTAGGGGATATTGACGGCCGTCTGCGCTAAGTGCAGAGCAGCAAAAAGCCCGCTCAGGTTTCCCTGAGCGGGCTTTTCTGATTCTGGCTCCTCTGACTGGACTCGAACCAGTGACATACGGATTAACAGTCCGCCGTTCTACCGACTGAACTACAGAGGAATCGTGTGAACGAGGCGAATAGTAGTGGCCCCGGGCGAGCCTGTCAACCGCTTAAAACACAATTGCATTCAACTGGCTAGCAAAGATACAACCCGCACAGAGATCAGGCAGATTCCGCTGTCAGCGCGGTGAGCCGGGTAGCCGGATCCTGACGGTAAAACAGCTGCAGATGACGATACATGTCCGGGAAGCGCTGCCGGAGGAGGTCAGGTGCAGTAAAAAAATATTCTGACAGCACAGCAAAACATTCGGCCGGATCGCTGGCGGCATAAGGATCAAACGTTGCCGCCTCTTCACCGGTGAGCGCCACTTCGTCTTCAATTTCATGCATAACCTGCAGCAAATCTTTCTCCCATGCCGCAACCTCGCGCAGCGGGATGGCGGGGATGCCGCTGGTATAACCGCTGCCGCGCGCATCCAGTTTGTGCGCTACTTCGTGGATCACCAGGTTATAGCCTGAAAGATCAAACGCGTCGAGAATATCCAGCGCGTTGAGCACCACAGGCCCCTGTGTCCAGCTCTGCCCGGCGTGTACCGCGGGCGCCTGATGCACCAGGCCACTCTCATCTTCCCAGCGGTCATCAACCTCAAACGGTTCAGGATAGATGAGCACGTCGTGAAAACCATCCAGCCACTCCAGCCCCAGCTTCAGTACCGGCAGACAAAACAGCAGCGCCAGACGGGCGCTGTGTAGCGCATCCATTTCAGTGCCCTGCAGCAGCACAAATTTTTTCTGCTGCAAAAAGCGCTGCGCCATACCGATCAGCATGGCGTGTTCGTCGTGATTAAGCAGTGAAAAAACAGGCTGTCGCAGCGCCTGCGTCCAGGGTAGCTCAGCGGCAGCATCGGACTTAGGGGCGTTCCGGGACCATTTAAACATCGCAGCGCCTGTATGAAAGGAGAAAAAGGGTGCTGACGGGGCAGAATGTGCCAGACGTCAAACCCATTATTCAACCTGTTAGCGGGAACGGAGTCTGTGATTGCGCTTGCAAAGTGAAAAGCAAAATAAGCGGGGGAGAGCGTAAGCGCCTCTTCCGGCAGAGAGAAGAGGCGCAGGGCGCGGTTTTACGGCGATCAGCTTTCGCGGGCAACGCGTTCGAATGCAATGACCCAGACCCAGGGATTAACTTCCCAGCTGGTTGCACCATACTGCTTTTGCCACGCCTTGCGGTACGCCTCTTTGGGCGATTCTGAATTCATATTCATGGTAAAGAAGTTGTTCAGAAAGTGCGAGTCAGTCTGAACGCCCTCTGCCATGATGTCATCCTCGCTGATATCCTGAATCTTTTCAGCCCGAATCGCGGTGATGGTCAGATCGATGCGGCTTGCCCAGCGTGGCATGTGGATTGCCGTCTGCCAGCCAAACTGCTCTGCGTCCTGCAGATCGTCTTCCAGCTGACCAAATTCATTGCTGTCAGCACGATACTGGCAGTAATCGGGATGGCGAAATAGCTGGGGATCGCGATCGTACTCAGCCAGCTGCGCTTCCGGTACGATCGGGCCGCGCCAGGTCTCACGCACCCACAGACGATCGCCAACCTGTCCGAACGGACAGTGCGCACTGATATCGGACATCGACATCAGTTTGTAGCCGTGAAGATGATTTGCACTGACATCAAACGCGTGAACGCCTTCATGGTGGTCCTGTCCTGGACCAAATGCCTGCGTCTTCATAATGCGTCGGGTCTGTGTTTGCTGGCCAACCAGCAGGGCGCGAACCCGCTGTTCGGAAAAAAGAATCGGCCGTTCTTTCATTTTTTACCTCTTGTTATATCACGAACCCGGAAAGCGTTAACGGTACATCCTGTACAGGATGAGAACATTAGCATAAAGGTTTCAAACAAATTTGCTTAATAATTTGTCACCTGATAATCAGGCATCCTCTTCCTGTTCCGGTATTAAAAAAACATCCAGGCAAAAAGTGGGGTGCAGATCGCTTAACACATCGGCGAAATGCGGAAATTTCCCCTATACAGTACGTTATAACGGCCAAAATAGAAATATTTTCAGACTATTTCACCTTTTTCTCCGCTAATAACTGGCTGGCAGTCAGCGATGGCTGGCCCCTGAAATTTACACTAAGCCGGCATCGCGGTTAAGCGCGATACATAAACTATGTTAACCATATTTAGCAACAGCCGGACGGCATAAGGAAAAACTGAAAACAAAAAGGCCACTGGGAAAGCGCGCTTAACAACGCTATAACATGATCAGGATCGCAAAATTTTTCCTCCCGCCCTGAAAATGCTGTAAGAAAAGTGTCATGACCTGCCCGCTAAGATAGCAGGTGAGCCTGTGTGGCTCCCGCCGCGCATCACATGCCATAACAGGAGAAGCATCATGTCCATTACACACTGGCAACAACGCTATGAACACTGGCTGCGGCTGAACTGGCAGCATGAGGATAAGGCGCATGATGTGGGGCATTTGCGTCGGGTCTGGATGAGCGCAGCGCGCATTATGCAGGAGACGCCCGCCGATGCCATGGTGGTGCTGACCGCCAGCTATTTTCACGATGTGGTTAATCTGCCAAAGAACCATCCGCAGCGTCATCTCGCCTCAACTTTTGCCGCTGAAGAGACGCGCCGTATTCTGCAGCAGGATTTCCCTGATTTTCCCGCTGAGCTTATGGATAGCGTGGCGCACGCCGTGCAGGCGCACAGTTTCAGTGCCGCGATTACGCCGCTGACAGCGGAAGCAAAAATTGTGCAGGATGCCGATCGGCTGGAGTCGCTGGGGGCTATCGGGCTGGCACGCGTGTTCTATACCGCTGGCGCACTGGGCCGGCCTCTGTTTGACAGTGACGATCCGCTGGGCCGCGATCGCGAACTCGATGATGTGAAGTGGACGCTGGATCATTTTCAGAAAAAGCTGCTGCGCCTGCCCGATACCATGCAAACGGCAGCAGGACGCCGTCTGGCAGAATACAACGCGGATTTTCTGGTGCACTACATGGCCAAACTCTGTGCTGAACTGCAGGGCAATTTAGCCGGAGTTGATGAATCCGTACTGCGCGACTTTTGTTGCACGTTACAGGAATATTAAATTTTTATGACAGGCTGTTAACTCACGTCATCTTCCGTTACGTTTGTGAAAAAAATATCAGGGAGTATGGAAATGACTGAAACCGTGAACATTACGATAAAAATTGATCCGGCGCTGAAAGAGGAGATTAAGCAGCTGGCCGCTGATAATCAGGTTTCAATGAGTCAGGAGATTATCAGCCGATTGCAGGCAAGCCTGCAGAGTGCCCCGCAGCAGGAGACAGCGGCAGATAATCTGCACTCCGACGAGACGCCGGACGATCGGTTAAGCGCCACGGAGCTGCGTCAAATCCGGGCGCTGCTGAAAAAGAGCAAGAAGAAGAAGTAATGTTTGCACTCACCCGCCGTCCGGCGGGTGAGTGCTTTCTGATGCATTATCAGCCAGCAGCCCGATCTGACGGGTTCAGCCTGTACTGTTCAATCAGCGGCAGCAGCAATTTCGCGACCGCAGCAAATACCGGCACTACCACGGAATTGCCAAACTGACGATAGGCCTGCGTATCAGAGACCGGGATGCGAAACGTCGCTTCGCCCGGCGCTTCAAATCCCATCAGGCGCGCGCACTCGCGCGGGCTCAGCCGGCGCGGGCGGCGTGCCATGTTTTCAGCAGCGGTAAAGTTCTGCTCACCCAGCGCGCGATCCCAGCCGCGATCGATCAGGATCTCCGAGCCATCTTTATAGTAGCGCGCTGAAAGCGTGCGCACGCAGCAGTGCGGATCCTGCGGGTCGTTCAGACCATAGCCAAAGCCATTGCCTTTCGCCTTATGCTTTTGTGCATAGCGGTACAGGTAGTGCCAGAGCGTGGGGGAGAGGGTATATTTTTCGCCCGGATCCGCGTCCAGCAGGCTCTGCAGTGGCGGCACCTGTGGCGGATAGAGTGCCGGCAGAGCGCGCAGTGAAAAGGGCTGATTAACGCCGCTGTCGCGCCGGATACCGACCAGGACAATACGTTCACGGTGCTGCGGCAGAAAATAGCGCGCGTCGATCACTTTAGCGTCCGGCGTGCCTTTATCGTCAGCATCCGCCACGTCATAACCCAGCTCATCCAGCGTGGCCATAATAATGGCGAAGGTGCGGCCCTTATCGTGACTCTTCAGGTTTTTGACATTTTCCAGCACAAAAAACGCCGGTTTTTTAGCCGCGAGAATGCGCGCCACGTCGAAAAACAGCGTGCCCTGCGCCTCACATTCAAACCCGTGCGCCCGACCGAGGGCGTTCTTTTTACTGACCCCCGCCAGCGAAAAAGGCTGACAGGGAAAGCCGGCCAGCAGCACCTGATGATCGGGGATAGCGCGATCGATATGCTGATAAATAGCCGCCTCTTCAGTGAGGCCGGCTGGCTGCGTCACAAGACGGATATCCGTATTAAACTGGTGGCGCAGCGGATCGCAGTAGTGATTCGCTTTATAGGTGCGGACCGCCTCTTTATTCCATTCGCTGGTAAAAACGCACTCGCCGCCGGCCTGCTCAAAGCCGCGCCGGATGCCGCCAATACCGGCAAAGAGATCGATAAACTGGAAGGCGGGCCTGTCATAGTGGTCCGGTCGTGAGGGCAGCAGGGCGCGCAGGCTGGCGATCTCAGACGGCAGAAGCGTGGCCGATGTGCCTTTGCCACTGCGCAGGCGGTTCAGCTTCGCCACGCTCCAGTGACCTGTGCCGGCGGCGTTGAGGGTCTGCATCACATCGCGCGCTGCGTAGATATCGAGTACCTGCAGTAACAGCGCTAAGTCATCCTGCGCAGCGGTTAACAAAGAGGGGGTAGCCGGTGCGGCGGGATCGGGAACGAGCATGCGTTTTTCCTTAACAGTTGAGCGGCTATGCTACCACTCATCTGCCAGGGTTGAAATTAGCGTGTCGTGTCGTGTCGTGCGCTGCGTGGCGTGCCGCACTCTTTCACGCTGCTGCTTTCGCTTTTGCCGTAAAACGCTAAAGTTGAATAAGCCCGCAGGAAAAGGAAACGGCATGGCTGACGTGCACTCACAAGCGATCCGCAGTAAAAATATGCGCGCGATCCGTAATCAGGATACGGCGATTGAACAACGCGTGGCCGCGATACTGAAAGATCGCGGCTTCAGCTTTCGCGTGCAGGATAAAGCGCTGCCGGGACGGCCCGATTTCGTGCTGCCTGAGCAGCAGGCAATTATCTTTGTGCACGGCTGTTTCTGGCATCGCCACCACTGCTATCTGTTCAAAATGCCTGCCACGCGCACCGGCTTCTGGAACGGTAAAATCAACAGTAACGTTGAACGTGACAGACGCTATGTGCAGCAGCTGCAGGAAACCGGATGGAAGGTGCTGATTGTCTGGGAGTGCGCGCTGCGCGGTAAGCTGCGGCTGGACGACGGTCAGCTGATTGAGCGTCTTGAGGAGTGGCTGCTGGCTGCCGGGCAGAGCGCTGAGCTGGATCACCAGGGATTGCATCATTACCGGCCCGTCTAGCCGGCGATGATTGCTTTTCGCGGCAATAACCGTTTAGATCACGTTTTTCTCTGGGACGCGGAGCACTACCATGAGCAGTATCAAACTGACGGTCAGACGGCTCTATCAGCTGCGCGACGAGCGGCTGGTGGCGACACAGGCCACGGCTCGCATCTGGCTGGACGATCGGCTGATTGCCACGGAAGAGATCAGCGGCATGACCGAGAGTCCGGTAAGCAAATATCTGCATGCAGCGGATACGCAGGGAAAAACGCTACGCGTTGAATGGGACTGTGAGGGCATCGCCGACATGTCGGTGACATGGGTTGAGCGCTGCCCCTGTTGTCAGGAACACTAACCGGAATAAGGATTACCATTTTGGCAGGAACCAGTTTACTTACGCTTCTGGATGATATCGCAACGCTGCTGGATGACATTTCAGTCATGGGCAAGGTTGCCGCAAAAAAAACCGCTGGCGTGCTGGGCGACGATTTATCGCTAAATGCGCAGCAGGTCACCGGGGTCAAAGCCAATCGCGAATTGCCGGTGGTCTGGGGCGTGGCGAAGGGCTCATTTCTGAACAAGCTGATCCTGGTGCCGCTGGCGCTGGTGATTTCCGCATTTGCCCCCTGGCTTATCACGCCGTTACTGATGCTGGGCGGCGCCTACCTCTGCTATGAAGGGGTGGAAAAGGTGTTACACAGCCTGCAGCATGATAAAGAAGAAAAAAGCCCGGAGGCGCGTCAGCAGCGGCTCGACAATCTGGCACAGCAGGATCCGCGCGCCTACGAAAAGAGCAAGGTCAAAGGCGCAGTGCGCACTGACTTTATTCTTTCTGCAGAGATTGTGGCCATTACGCTGGGCATCGTTTCAGAGGCGCCGCTGCTTAACCAGGTGCTGATCCTCGCCGGTATTGCCATTCTGGTCACCATTGGTGTGTATGGCATTGTGGCGATGATTGTGAAGATTGATGACCTCGGCTACTGGCTGCGGGAAAAGTCCTCTGCACTGGCGCAGGCGGTAGGCGGTTTTCTGCTGGCGATGGCGCCGTGGCTGATGAAAATTCTTACCGTGGTCGGCACGCTGGCGATGTTTCTGGTGGGTGGCGGCATCATTGTGCACGGTATTACGCCACTGCATCACGCTATCAGCGAATACAGCAGCGGCTTTAACGGTCTGGTCTCCAGCCTGCTGAGCAACGGGGCCAATCTGGTACTCGGGTTTATTGTCGGCGCAGTTGTGCTGCTGGTGGTTAACCTGATTGCCAAAGTGCGCGGTAAGTCGGCATAAAAGGCCTGTGCGGCAAGCGGCGCACAAGCCGCTTACCGCTTATCTCTGACAATGCGATATAACGCGCGGCACACTAATTTTCAGGAGAGTGATGATGAACGACGATATGTTTGAATTTGATATCGATGCCCAGCTGGAAGAGGCTGAAGCGAAAGCGGCGGAAAAAGCCAGTGAAGTACCCGCTGAACTCAGTGACGATGCTGAGTGTGAAGGCTGCAAAATCTGATTGCGGCAGTTAAAAAAATTTCAAAGCCGGTAATAAACATTACCGGCTTTGTTTAAGAACAAGATTTTGCACTGCTTATTCCTCTTTTATCACATTAATAACATTATCCTATAGGCAAATTGTCTGCCCGGCTGCTATACCTTTAAGCGTTCAATCAACGGTAAAAGGGAGAGCGCGGTATGACCTTTGCAGTGAGTGATGAAGTTCAGCACAAACAGGGCGGACCCACGATGGTGGTAACCGGCTATGCCAGCGGAATGGTAGAGTGCCGTTGGTATGATGGCTACAGCGTGCGTCGTGAGGCATTCCGTAGTGATGAATTGAGTCACATAACGACGGAATCCCGGCTTGCCAGCTGAATCTGTCCGGGACGGTTTCACCGTCCCGTATCGCCTTACACGTTGCCCTCGTTATCTTCTTCGACCGCCTGATAAATCCGCTGCAGAATATCCGGGAACGCCGACTGAACGCGACTCCAGCTCGGAATAAAGGGCTTATCGTTGGGACGTTCAATAAACGACTGACCGGCGTCAAGAATGGCCTGCGTAAACATCTCCACCGCCGCCTCTTCCTTATGCTGATCGAACGACAGACCGTTCATTGTCGCTTCATGCCGGTAGATCTCCATCATATCCAGTGCATTACGGTAGTAAGTCGCTTTCAGCACGCGAAATGAGTCGCTGGTCAGCGGCACACCCATTGTGGCCAGCTTACGCAGCAGCGATTGCACAATATCACTGCTCATGCGTTTCAGACCCCCGGTGCCATCCTCTTCGGCCAGCGGCTGATGCTTGTGGTCATAGTGATCGGCAATCTCTACCTGACAGCTCTGGCGGGTGGTGTAGTTGCGATAGATCTCAGACAGCACGCCTATCTCCAGTCCCCAGTCGCCGGGTATTTTAATGCCGTTAAGCACATGGGTACGCATGGCAAACTCGCCGGAGAGGGGATAGCGAAAGCTGCTGAGGTAGTCGAGATACTCCGAGTGACCGTACACCTGCTGCAGCGAACGCAGCATGGGTCCTACCAGCAGACGGCCAACGCGGCCGTTAAGCTTGCCGTCCGCGACGCGCGCATAAAACCCTTTGCAAAATTCATACTGAAACGAAGGGTTGGCCAGCGGATAGAGCAGGCGCGCCAGCATACCGCGTTCGTAGGTCACAATGTCGCAGTCGTGCAGCGCTACGCACTGGGTGCGATCGGATGCCAGGGTATAACCGGTACAGAACCAGACGTTGCGTCCTTTGCCCGGCTGGCTGGGGGACAGACCCTCCTTATCCAGTTCAGCATCGATAGCTTTCAGGCGCGGGCCATCATTCCACAGGATACGGTGCCGCTGTGGCAGGCGTGAGAAGAAGTCGCGGGCAAACAGAAACTGATCGCGATCGGCGCGGTCGAGACCAATCACAATCTCTTCCAGGTAAGGTACCTGCGCCAGTTCATTGACAATATTATCCAGCGCCGGGCCCTCCAGTTCGGAGAACAGCGACGGCAGAATCAGACCCATTTTGCGCCGGCGGGCAAACTGCACCATCTCTTTTTCCAGCGACTCTGTACGGCGATGGGTGAGGTTATGGAAATTCGTAATTACGCCATTCTGATAAAAATCACTCATCGTCTCATCCTCAGATTACGGCTTATGGGGGGCCAGAAAATGATCTATGCCTTCGCACCAGCCTTCCGGTCCGGTTTGCGTTGTGCGATAGATATGGTCGCGGTCGGTACGGCTGAGTTCAACCGGCGACTTGCTGAAGCCTTTAATAATGACCGCATAGTCTGCCTGTTCCAGCATCGGAATATCATTGGGGCCGTCACCCAGACCCAGCGTTATCCGGCGTACACCATCCTGCTGCATCAGCTGCTGCTGCAGCTGCGTCAGCGCTATCCCTTTGCCGCAGTTTTCCGGCATCACGTGCCAGAAGCGACCACCCTGCGTCAGCGCAAGCTGATGGCGGGCCAGTGCGGCGCGAAACGCATCCAGTTGCTCATTCTCGTCGCGCCATAAAATCACTTCCGAGGCATCACGCAGACGACTTAACCGGGCTTCGCTCAGTGGCAGGCCGGTAAAGCTCGCCACGTCGCTGTCACTGAGATCGTGAAAGCCGGTAAAGCGAAATTCCGCTTTCAGCGCACCAAGAATGTCGCACAGCGCCAGATAGTCAGCGGCTGGCTCATCATTAACCGTAACGTCCTGACCAAAGCTGATACGGGCACCATTTTCAGCGATAAACGGCGCACCACTGATACCCAGGCGCTTCTGTAGCGGGATAATCTCTGCGGCGGTTTTACTGGAACAGAGCACCACCGGGATCTGGCGTGCAGCAAAGTGCTCCAGCCACGGGCGGGCAGCTTCCCAGTTATAATCGTGGTGATCCAGCAGCGAGCCATCCAGATCGGTCACTACCAGCAGAGGGGAATCGGGGTCAATCATCGTCATACTCCTTACACCACAGATGTGAGTAAAGCAGAGAGTAATCAGTATAATAGCGTTATGAAGATTGCACGTTTTTCCGGCTTGCTGAACGCGACAACCAGGAATAATCTTAAAACGCGGCGCAGGTCAGGCTGACGGTACGTGAATTATGCAGCGAAAAGCGCAGGCGGGGCGGCCATCCGGCTGGTTTAACGCTACGTGATATGCACATTTCTGCACTTTATATGCATAAATGCTGGTTGCCTTCATGCACAGTGAGCGTAATCTGAAACGGCATTACCATTTCCTGGTGTAACGAATTCATTGATAAATTTAACCCGGCCGGAGCCGGGTTTTTTTTTGAAATCGATTTCAGCGATTCGTTTCACAGAAGCTGCAGTCGTGTATATCCACTTCACACTGTTCAGAAAGGCAGCGCGCCTGATCCACGGTTTTAGCGGATGAATCAAACCATTCGGTATCGCGCTCTTTTTTCTGCTCCGGACTGCCTGCCGGGGGAAAGCGAGGGCGGGTCTCTTCTGCACGCATACGGGGACTCCGGGAAGCCAGGGTGAGCCATAAGTATAGTGCGGCTCCGTCATACGCGCGCAGCCCGACAGGCAAAAAAAGCCTGCGCTGTATGGCAAAAAGCGTTGTTACTTTTAGGCTGGTTGCTTCTCTGAGGGGGGAGTATAGCGAAAAGAAGATCGGCATTTTTTCTGGCAGGTATCTCGTTGTAAGACGTTGAGAGCGTGCAAATATGGCTTTTGACAGTTCTTTACCTGCCGTCGCTCCTGTTTTTATCAGAAGCAGCTATGCTTAACGCTGTCTGATTATTATTGATAACAAGGAGTTAGTATGGATTTGCTGCGCATTATTATCGCTATTTTGCTGCCACCGCTGGGCGTATTTATGCAGGTGGGCTTTGGCGGAGCGTTCTGGCTGAACATTCTGCTGACGCTGTGCGGCTATATTCCCGGCATCGTTCACGCTGTCTGGGTTATCGCCCGTCGCTGATCGCGATCACTATTTCGCGGCCTGTTTACGTTACACTGGCGCAAAACAGCAGCTGAGAGGTCACAATGCAGGTTGGCGAACGCGTAACGGTGAAAACAGATGGCGGCCCGCGCCGCGCCGGTAAACTACTGGCAGTGGAGCCGTTTAACGAAGGCACTATGTATCTGGTCGCGCTGGAGGATTATCCGCTGGGCATCTGGTTTTTCAACGAAAGCGACCATGCTGAAGGCGTATTTGTTGAGCCTGCCTGCAGCAGCTGAACAGATAAAACAGCGCGCCCCGGCTGACGATTCAGCGGGGCGCCTGCTGTCAGAAGGTCTCCCAGTTATCGCTGCCTGATACCGCCAGTGCCGGACGTACCGGGCGCTGAGCCGCAGGTGCTGCTTTTACGGGGGCCACACCCCTCATCATAGCGGAACCCGTATCGCTGAGGCGGAACGCGGCCACCGCCTGCGTCAGTTTACCCGCCTGATCTTCCAGCGAGGCCGCTGCAGAGGAGGCTTCTTCAACCAGTGAGGCGTTTTGCTGCGTCACATTGTCCATCTCTGTGACCGCCAGGCTAACCTGCTGAATCCCGCGACTCTGCTCATCTGACGCTGCCGCAATTTCTGCCATGATATCGGTGACGCGCCGTACGGCTTCAACAATGTCACTCATGGTTGTTCCCGCTTCGCCCACCTGATGCGATCCGTTGCTAATCAGCGCCACCGACTCGGCAATCAGCGTCTCGATCTCTTTCGCTGCCTGAGCGCTGCGCTGCGCCAGACTGCGTACTTCGCTGGCGACCACGGCGAAGCCGCGACCCTGTTCACCCGCCCGTGCGGCTTCTACAGCGGCATTAAGCGCCAGAATATTCGTCTGAAAAGCAATGCTGTTAATAACGCTGGTGATTTCGGCAATCTTTTTCGAGCTACCGGAGATGTTGTTCATGGTTTTCACTACGCCGCCGACCAGATCGCCGCCGTTGCGCGCTTTGTCAGAAGCGTCAGCCGCCAGCTGACTGGCGTGATGGGCGTTTTCCGCATTCTGCTTCACGGTGGCAGTGAGCTGCTCCATACTGGCGGCGGTCTGTTCCAGCGCTGAAGCCTGCTGCTCGGTACGGGAGGAGAGATCGGTGTTGCCGGCGGAAATTTCACTGGTTCCCTGATAGATCGCCTCCGCCCCTTCACGCACGCTGCCCACGGTGCGTACCAGCGCGGCCTGCATCAGCTGCAGATTATGCAGCAGCATGCCGATTTCGTTACGCCCGCACGGCACATCGGCGGCGGTCAAATCGCCCCGGGCAATACGCTCAATGCGGACGACCGACTGGCGCAGTGGATTAATAATGATGCGCCGCAGAAAGATAAAGGTCAGCACAACCAGCACTAAAGCCGCTGTAAATGCCGCTGCCATGGCGATAAAACCAAGGCGTGCCTGGTGCGCCGCCTGGGCGTTAATCATCTCGGCTCGTTCGGTGCGGATTTTAATGGCCTTCAGCAGCAGCGCGTTATACGCATCATCCAGCTTGCGGGTCACATCGGTCTCCTGCGCCACAATGCCTTCAAAGCTGCCCTGACGTGCCGATTCCATCATCGGCTTCACGCCTTTCTCAATATATTGATTGAAGCTGGCAGTCAGCGGCGCGTCCAGTGCCAGATCGGCGGGCGTTTTGACATCACGCGCCATATAAAGCGTAAATCCTTCGCGTGCCTGTTTAATACGGGTTTCCGTCCGCGCCAGATCGGCGCGGTAACTCTCCATCTCGCCAATACGCGTTGCCGCGCCTGCCTGCAATATATTAAGTCGGGCGGTGCGCAGGTGATTAGAGCTGTTGGATATCCCCATGCGCACCTGAATCTCTTCCGTTGCGTCGTTCAGCGAGTTGTTACTCTGGATCAGAAAATAACTGGCAAGACCAATACACAGGGCAAAAAGCAGCAAAATGCCGCCGAATATTACGCTGAACAGTGGCATCAGGCGCAGGTTTTGCCAGAGGCTGAGCTTATTATCTACATCGATCGATGCTGTTTTCATTTCCTTGCTCTCATAGTGGTAAGGGTTCTGAAAACAAACATCGGCAGGGCAGGGTAAAGACTTAGATGAGAATATGAGATCGCGATCGCAAAAGCGTTAAAAAACAACAGGGCCGGTCAATAGACCAGCCCTGCAGCAGCATAAATTATGTCGCAGACAGTTTATCGCACGTTAACATAAATGCCGGAGGTTACATTATCTGTCAGACGTACCACATGATAGATAACCTGTTTATTATGCGTTTTGATTTTACGCTTAATATTGCCTTTATGAGATGAAACGGTTTTAGCTTTGATCTGCATTTTGTCTGAAATCTGAATAGTGTCATGGCCTGACATCCACATTTTCAGCATATTTGATTCAGTCTGGCTCAGCGTCAGTGGATGAATATCCATCCCGGCGGAAATACGCGGTGACGCATTGAGTTTCTTTTGCAGGTAAGTGCCCAGCAGGGAATCCAGTGTTGACGTCTTTATCGATTTTGATGTAATAATCAGGTTCTTACGAACGTAGAGATATTCCTCAAAATGGATATTTGAGATCGCCATGAAAATAAAGAAAAGAGTATCCGGGTGCTGTGTGATAATAGCACGAATACGATCGCTTGAATCGGCTTCGTGAATAAAGCAATCTTCGTTAATAAATACTACGCCAGGTTTTAGTTGCTCGCATTTTTGTTGTAGCTGTTCGATATCCGTGGCTGCAGTAATGTTTTTCTTTTTAACTCCTTTTGCCGACATATAGTCCGACAGGCCCAGGCGTGTGTAGTTACATGAATCCATAATAATCGTTGGCATTATAGCGACCCTCACCAATTTGTTATCCGTTTAAATCAACGATGAATACGCGTTTGCGGTACGAGAGAAATTTTCAAAGACACTTTTTTATTCTGCTTTGCAGTCTGGCAAATTATATCCCTGTGCCATCATGACTCTTCCCTGACCCGTTCTGCGAAGTTTTTTGTGTTCCATCCACGTCATTCTTTTCCCGGCGATAGCGGGAATCACCAGGAATTTGCTTTAGGTATACCTTCCGCTCTGTTTTTGAGAGCTGTGTCACTATCGCGCATGTTACAGGCAATTCTGATAGGACAAATCTTAAAAACATTTGTTTCGCGAAAGTGTGACGCTTCAGCGAGTGTTGACAATGCCGGAAAAAGGGAAATTAGACAAGAAAAATCGCTTTTAAATTTTTTTTGTTTAAAAACATACCCTTGAGCATTTTGCCAACCGATCCGTCAGGGAAACCACCTTAAGAATCGTCTGACTAAAATACTCCAGGCACCGTTTAATAAGAATGTTTTTCACGATAAATATCGATTTATCAGAATTTCCTCAGTTGATTTCTGAAAAAAATGGTTTGAAAAGTATACGGAATGATTTTGACTGCTTAACTATCACTTCAGAATGGTAACAGTATCGTTAACTAACGTGCAGGGGAAAGTTCTGAGACAAATCGGGCGAGTAAATCAAAGACTTCGCTGAACAGATGTTCGCAAAACGGGGCAAGAAGGGGCATCAGCATACCCATGGAGAGGATGCCGACCGTTAAGGTAACAGGAAAGCCAATAGCAAAAACCGACAGTTGAGGTGAAACACGGTTTAACAAACCCAGTGCCAGGTTTAGCGTGAGGAGCAAAATGATTAAGGGCAGCGCTAACATCATGCCATTAAGGAAAATTAACCCGGCACCTTTGACCAGTCCCATGAAGGCATCAGCACTCAGCGGCTCTGCACTGACAGGCAACGTCTGAAAACTGTCTGCCAGCAGCGAGATCAGCCACAGGTGCCCGTTGAAAGTCAGAAACAGCAGCATGGCCAGCATATCCAGAAAGCGAGCCAGCAGCGGCATGTTGACCCGCGTGTTCGGGTCCAGCAGCGTAGCGAAAGATAATCCCATCTGTAAACCAATGATTTCACCCGCCAGCTTAACGGCTGAAAACGCCATCTGCATGGTCAGACCGATGCCCGCACCAATCAGCAGCTGCTGAATCAGCATCCAGAAGCCGGCAGGTGAGAACAGGGTAACCTCTACCGGTGGCAGCAGCGGCAGCAAAATCCAGGTGATCACAAACGCAAGCGCCACTTTTACCCGCTTGGGGATATTGCGCTCATTCAGCACCGGCGCGCTGGCAAACAGCGCCAGCAGGCGTGCCATCGGCCAGAAAAACTGCGCCACCCAGTGGATCAGCTGACTGCTGTCGAGGGTAACCATCAGCCGATGATGTAAGGCAGGTTGCTGAACAGGGTGCGAATGTAATCCAGCATCAGATTCAGCATCCACGGACCGGCGATCACGCCGGTGGCCGCCACCGCCAGAATTTTGGGGATAAAAGAGAGCGTCTGTTCATTAATCTGCGTTGCCGCCTGCAGGATACTGATGATCAGTCCGCTTACCATCGCGACCAGCAGGAGCGGAGCCGCCATCATCAGCGCGACGCGCATCGCTTCCTGGCCCATTACCATTACCGATTCCGGGGTCATACTGTGCTCCTGTCAGGGAAAGATTGTTGAAGGGTCAGGAATAAAAGCTCTGGGCCAGCGATCCCACCAGCAGCTGCCAGCCGTCAACCAGCACAAACAGCATCAGCTTAAACGGCAGCGCAATTGTCGCCGGCGGGACCATCATCATACCTAATGCCATCAGTACGCTGGCGACCACCAGATCGATAATCAGAAAAGGGATAAAGACCGTGAAGCCAATCTGAAATGCGGTTTTCAGCTCGCTGGTGACGTACGCGGGCAGCAGGATACGCATCGGCACCGCTTCCGGGCCATCAATGGGCGCGGTATTGGCCAGGCGGGCAAACAGGGCAAGATCGGCTTCGCGCGTCTGGCGCAGCATGAACTCGCGCAGCGGCTGGGCACCTTTATCCAGCGCCACCTCCATGCTGATTTTGTCCTGACTGAAGGGCAGGTAGGCATCAGCATAAATTTTGTCGAACGTGGGCGCCATGATGAAAAAGGTCAGGAACAGCGCCAGGCCGAGCATCACCTGATTAGGCGGCGCCGACGGCGTACCCAGCGCGTTACGCAGCAGGCCAAACACGATAATGATGCGCGTAAAACTGGTCATCATCAGCAGTACGGCCGGGATAAAGGTCAGCGAGGTGATAAACACCAGCGTCTGTACCGGCAGTGACCAGCTCTGCCCGCCATTAGCCAGCGGCTGGCTGACCAGACCAGGCAACTGCGCGTGCGCAGCCGGTGCCAGCAGCATCAGCAGCGGCAGCAGAGAGAGTAATCGACGCATCATTAAGGTTTTCCGGGACGTTTAACCAGGTTGTGGAGGATCTGACGAAAATCCTGCGGTACAGGCTGAGCCTGTGGGTGCTCTTCAGGCGGTAACGGCGGCAGCGAGTGCAGATGGGTGATCTGCTGCGCTGTCACACCCAGCACCAGACGCGCATCGGCGGTTTCAACGATCACCACCCGCTCCTGACGCCCGACCTGTACGCTGGCGCTGACTTTCAGCGCCTGCGCATTCACCGTTTTTGGCGCAAAACCCATGCGTTTTGCCAGCCAGCCGCAGGCCAGAATCAGCAGAACGATAACTGCCAGCATCGTACCGACCTGGCCCACCACGGAGCCGGTAGAGACCACCGGCTGTGTGTGCGCCGGCTGCAGGGTCTGTGCGCTGTTTTGCATCATCAGCGGCTCAGACGACGCATGCGTTCAGAAGGCGTAATGATATCGGTGATGCGTACACCATATTTATCATTCACGACCACGACTTCACCTTGTGCAATCAGATAGCCGTTGATCAGAATATCCAGCGGTTCACCGGCGAGGCCATCCAGTGACACCACAGAACCCTGCGTCAGACGCAGCAGCTCTTTGATCGTCATCTTGGTACGTCCCAGTTCAACGGTAAGTTTGACCGGGATATCCATGATCAGATCGATATCCTGCATGGCACCGCTGGCGCCGGCGCTCTCAAACGCCTTAAAAACATTTTCACTGGCGGCCGGTGCGCTGCCGCTGCCGGTCTGCTCGTTCATTGCTTCAGCCCACAGATCGTCCGCGGAGATATCGTCGGACGGGTTTTTGCTGTCACTCATTGGGCTGTTCCTCATTCAGCGAATTCAAAATCGGGTTTATCAGATGTTCAACGCGCAGCGCGTACTGGCCATTCAGCATGCCGTACTGGCTGGTCAGCACCGGAACGCCATCCACATGGGCAATAATGCGATCCGGCTTCTCAATCGGCAGCACATCGCCGGGTTTAAGCTGCAAAATGCGCGACAGGCGCATTGAGGTTTCGGCAAAATGTGCAATCAGCTCCAGCTCAGAGTGCTGCACCTGCTTCACCAGATTATCGCGCCAGTGGGTATCTTCCTGACGGGAGTTCTCCAGCGGTGGATTGACCAGCAGCTCGCGCAGCGGCTCAATCATGGAAAACGGAATACAGATGTTAAACTCACCCACCAGGTTGCCAATCTCCACCTGAAAAGGCGTGTTGACCACAATATCGTTAGGTGAGGTGGTGATGTTGGTGAATTTCACCTGCATCTCTGAACGGACATACTCCACTTCCAGCGGGTAGATCGCTTTCCACGCGTCGCTGTAGCCATCCAGCGCCAGCTTCAGCATGCGGCGGATCACGCGCTGTTCAGTATGGGTAAACTCACGTCCCTCTACTTTGGTCGGAAAGCGACCGTCACCACCAAACAGGTTATCGACGGCGATAAAAACCAGGCTTGGTGAGAACACGACCAGTGCCGTGCCGCGCAGCGGCTGCAGATGGATCAGGTTCAGGTTGGTTGGCACCGGCAGGTTGCGGGCAAACTCATGGTAGGGCTGAATTTTTATCGCCCCTACGCTGATATCCGGACTGCGGCGCAGCAGGTTAAACAGCGCCATACGAAAATGGCGCGCAAAACGTTCATTAATGATCTCCAGCGCCTGCAGCCGCTCGCGTACCACGCGACGCTGGGTGTTGGGATCGTAAGGGCGAATGTCGCCATCGCTCCCGGTGGAAATTTTCTCTACTTCCGCGCTGTCACTGTCGCCGTTAAGCAGCGCGTCAATTTCAGCCTGGGAGAGAATGCTATCGCCCATTAAATCACCTCAAAATGAAGGCGGTAAACAGCACATCACTGACGGCCTGTGCAGGTTGTCCGGTTACCAGCGGCGGCGCCATCACCTGTTTTATCTGCTCAACCAGAGCCTGTTTGCCCTGTTCGGTTGCCAGCTGCGCCGCGTTCTGACGCGACAGCAGCAGCAGCAGACGGCTGCGCACTTCCGGCAGGTAATCGTTCAACCGGCGACGGGTATCCTCATCCGGCAGACGCAGCGTAAAGCCTACGTACAGCACGCGATCGGGATCGTTGTCAGGATTGACCAGGTTAACCGTAAACGTATCCATTGCAAAAAAGACGGGGGCGGGCGGTGGCTCAACTTTCGCGGCCTCCGGTTTGTCACCCTCGTGTTTATTCATCATTCGCCAGACTGCATAGCCTGCTACGCTGCAAGCGGCCAGTGTTAAAATCAGTAACACCGGAATCAGTAATGAACGTTTGCGGCCTTTTGCTTTCGCGTTATCAGACATGTTTGCAGTACTTCCTGTGAATTATGGGCAAGCCTCTCGGCTTACCTGAACAGATTATCCCGCGTCTTAAGTCAAACAATGGGAAGAAAAGACGCGAGTTTTACGCTTACCTTCAGCGTTTAGCCGCTGTCAGGCAAAAATATCAACGCCACCGCTGCCGGCAGCGCGCGCCTGCAGGGTCGCCGGAACGGCTACAGGTGTTATCTCACTGTCACTCTCCAGCGCCTGAGTAAAGCGGCCATACTGGCCGTCGCGCTGATTCTCCTGCTGTCCGGCGTGCTGCTGCTGGCTCTGGGCAAACGCGTCGCTGCTGACCTGACTCTGGCCCAGGTTAATGCCGCTCTCCGCCAGTGCACTGCGCAGCTGAGGCAGGGCGGCTTCCAGCGCCGCTCTGACATGGCTGTGACCTGAAACCAGCGTAAGCTGCGCCTGGTCCTTATCCATTGTCAGGCTGATCTGCAGCGCGCCTAAATCTTCCGGATGCAGCCGCAGTTCAGCATTCTGCTGCCCGTTGCGGCTGAACATCACAATCTGCTGACCCAGCGCCTGCTGCCACTCCTGACTGCCAAGCTGTGCATTCAGCATCGGCGTTGACGGCGTGCCCTGCAGGCTGGCGCTGGCGGTATTAACCGGTGCGCTGCTGCTGAACAGGGTGCTGAGATGCGCGGCTGGCTGCTCCTGTCCGGCTGACAGCGCGTGCCGCTCATCGCTTTTACTGAGCCCCCCCAGCATCTGCCGGAAACTCTCATCCAGCGTCAGTGCCCCACTACCGGCGGGCGCGGTGCTGCTGTGACTGCTGGCGGCCAGGGCGTCAGCGCGCGCGGTAAGCGCTGGCGCATCCTGACTGCCGGTGTGGGGTACCGCCGCGTCTGCCTGCTCAGTTGCCTGCGCGGTGCCCGTCAGCAGCGCCCCTGTCAGCGCCGCGTTAAGCGGCGTACCTGCGGTGGCGTTAGCGGCTACCGGCGGCTGAGCACCGGAGGCCAGCGGCGGACGGTTTTCCACCATCGCCGGCAGCATGGCAAACAGCGCCTGCACGTTCTGTAAGTCGCTGGCACTTAACGGAGTAACGGCAGGCTCATCACTATCATCGGCGGATTTAAGCCCGGCTTTAGATCCCGCCGGCTGGAAAAGTGCATTTAAGGCATCTGGTTTGTCCAGTGCCTGCAGCAGCGTACTCAGTGATGTTTTATCATCTTTACCGGCAGCCTCTTCAGCGCCGCGGGTCTCACCCGGCTGCAGTTTTCCCTGCTGTTTCGCCAGCGCCAGCAGCTGATTACCCAGCTCGGTGATAAAATGGGACGGCAGACTGTCACCCGTTGCCGTGTTCTCTGGTGCCGCATCCGTTGCGACAGCTGTTTTAGCGACTTTTGCAGTATGCGTAAGCAGGGCTTGCAGCGTAGTCATTCGCTTTTCCTCAGTGCGGCCCGTTGGGCAAATTCATCCATCCGTTTCTGATCGAGACGGTTTTCCTGACGCAATGCACTCTCTTCAGCGCGGGTGATCAGCATCTGATAGGCATTGAGTTTTTTATGTTTTTCCCGCCAGCTGCCCAGCGCCTGTTCAGTGCGCTGATCCCACTGGCTGAGCTGCTGGCGATGCTGGTCAATCGCTTTTTCCAGCGTCTGAATAAACTGGTGGTAGTTGCTCCAGCGCATGCTGGTAATACCGCCGGACATATCCTGATTGAGCTTGTTGCGATACTCATCCAGATAGTCCAGCAGCATGCTGAGCTGTTCATTAGCCTGCTGCTGGCCGCGCCGCATGTTGCCAAGATGGACGACAGCATCGTCCAGATCCTGTTCGGCAAGGTCGCGCAGGGTGTCAATTGCACTGGCGGTTTTCATGGGTCAGCCTCGTCTGATAACAGCGTTAACCAAACAGCGTCTGCAGGTGCAGGCAGGCGTCATCATATTCACTGCGCTCAAAAATCCCCTGATGCAGAAATGCTTCCATCTGCGGATAGAGCGTAATTGCCCGGTCCAGCATCGGATCGCTGCCGGCGGCGTAGGCGCCAACGCTGACCAGATCGCGGTTACGCTGATAGCTGGACAGCAGCTGCTTAAACTGCCGCACGCGGGCGTAATGTGTTTCATCAATCAGCGAGGTCATTACGCGACTGATCGACGCTTCGATATCAATAGCCGGGTAGTGACCCGCTTCCGCCAGCCGGCGCGACAGAACAATATGCCCGTCCAGAATGGCGCGCGCGGAGTCAGCGATAGGATCCTGCTGATCGTCACCCTCGGTCAGTACGGTATAAAACGCCGTGATTGACCCGCCGCCGTCGATGCCGTTCCCGGCCCGTTCTACCAGCGCCGGCAGCTTGGCGAATACGGAAGGGGGATAGCCTTTAGTTGCCGGCGGCTCACCAATTGCCAGCGCAATTTCACGCTGCGCCATCGCGTAGCGGGTCAGCGAGTCCATGATCAGCAGTACGTGCTGGCCGCGATCGCGAAAATCTTCCGCAATGCGCGTGGCGTAGGCGGCGCCCTGCATGCGCAGCAGCGGGGAGACATCGGCCGGCGCGGCGATCACCACCGAGCGGGCGCGGCCTTCGGCACCCAGAATATTTTCGATGAACTCTTTGACTTCACGGCCGCGTTCGCCAATCAGGCCAACCACAATTACGTCGGCTTTGGTATAGCGCGCCATCATGCCCAGCAGCACCGATTTACCCACGCCGGAACCGGCAAACAGTCCCATGCGCTGGCCGCGTCCCACCGTCAGCAGGGCGTTAATGGCCCGCACGCCAGTATCAAG
This sequence comes from Pantoea sp. SIMBA_079, assembly GCF_046940275.1. Taxonomy (NCBI): domain Bacteria; kingdom Pseudomonadati; phylum Pseudomonadota; class Gammaproteobacteria; order Enterobacterales; family Erwiniaceae; genus Pantoea; species Pantoea sp. SIMBA_079. The sequence goes on from NZ_JAWRYR010000001.1 coordinate 360,909, forward strand.
CACGTCATGGATCGGCGTGCGCTGCAGCGGGTTAAAGTGCGGGGTGATCAGGGGTGCGCGATAACCGGTTTCAGGCGCAGGCAGGCCATCAAGCGGCTTGCCGCTGCCATCCAGCACCCGTCCCAGCAGTTCCGGTCCCAGCAGCAGCTGTTTGCCGCTGTGCTCGCCGTTCATGCGCGCATAGACGCGGGCGCCGGGCAAAATACCGTCAACTTCTTCCAGCGGCATCAGAAACAGCTTCTGCCCGTTAAAGCCCACCACTTCACTCTCTACTTCGGTGATGTGGCCGTTGTCATGGCGTTCAATAATGCAGGTTGCGCCCAGCGGCAGCTGCAGCCCGGTCGCTTCCAGCACCAGCCCGGTGGCGCGCGTCAGGCGCCCATAGCGTCGCACGGTCTGCACCTGGCTGATACGCTGTTCAAAGGAGTCGAGTGCGCCAAGCCAGCGCGACAGACGAGACGTCATCAGAGTGCTCCCGGCGCTGCCAGACGGCACAGCTCCTGCCAGCGGGTTGCCACGCTGGCGTCAAGATCGCCATCTTCAGCGCTGAGCTTGCAGCCGCCGGGGTGCAGCGTACTGTCCGCCAGCAGCCGCCAGCCGTGCAGATCAAGCGTGGGGCCAAGCGTCTGCTCCACGCGCTGCAGGTCGTCCGGATGCACGCGCAGCTGCGGTTTGCCGCTGAACATCGGTTCCTGCTGGATCAGCTGCTGGATTTGCCGCAGCAGGGCGCTGCCATCCACCTGCGTCGCCTGACCGATAACGGTACGGGCGGCCTCCAGCGCCAGCTGCATCAGCCGCGAGGCGATGACGCTGTCCAGCGCTTCCAGCGTATGGTGGAACTCAGTCACCAGCTGCTGCATGCGCGCCTGCAGCGGCGCCTGCTGCTGCTGTGCGTCGGCCAGACCCTGCTGAAAGCCGGCGTCGTAGCCATTCTGCTGCGCTTCCGCAAATCCTTTCTGGTAGCCTTCGCTGTAGCCCTGCGTCTGCGCATCTTTACGCATCTGCTGCTGCATCCGCTCCAGCTGCTGTTGCTGCTCATCCTCTTCGCTGAACGTCATGACATCAGCGTCAGCATCATGCCCCGCAGGCGGCAGGTCAGGCGCGGTGCTCAGTGGCGCTGCCAGATCGTCAGGCAGCCAGCGCTGCCACGGACGGGCAGAAAATGCATCAGACATAGGTTTCCTCGCTGCCACCAATCACCATTTCGCCCGCTTCTGCCAGACGGCGCACCACCAGCAGAATCGCTTTTTGTTCGTTCTCTACTGCAGACATACGCACCGGACCGCGGTTGGCCAGGTCGTCGCGCAGGATGTCGGCTGCACGCGCAGACATGTTCTTGAGGAACTTCTCGCGCAGCGGCTGCTCGGAACCTTTCAGCGCAATCAGCAGCTGCTCGGACTCCACTTCCTGCAGCAGACGCTGGATGCTGCGATCGTCCACTTCCACCAGGTTTTCGAACAGGAACATCTCGTCGATGATTTTCTGTGCCAGTTCGCCGTCGAAATCGCGTACCGCTTCGATGACCGCCTCTTCCTGCTGCGTTTTCATCAGGTTGATAATTTCGGCCGCGGTTCTCACGCCGCCCATCTTCGCACGCTTGAGGTTGGTGCCATCCAGCAGGCTGTTCAGGACTTCAGTCAGCTCCGCCAGCGCCGCTGGCTGAACGCCGCCGAAGGTGGCGATACGCAGCATCACATCGTGACGCAGGCGTTCGTCAAACAGCGCCAGAATATCGGCCGCCTGACCACGTTTCAGGTGCACCAGGATGGTGGCGATGATCTGCGGATGTTCGTCGCGGATAAGATCGGCAGCCGCCTGCGGCTCCATAAAGTTGAGCGTTTCCATACCGCTGGTGGTTTCGCGCGTCTCCAGGATATCTTCCAGCAGGCTGGAGGCGCGCTCCTCGCCCAGCGCCTTGATCAGTACCGAGCGCAGGTAGTCGTTGGAGTTCAGGCTCAGCGCCGCAAACTGCTCAGCATCGGTCTCGAACTCACGCAGGACTTCTGTCAGCTGCTTGTGCGATATCTGCTTCATGCTGGCCATCGCCGCGCTGAGATGCTGCACTTCACGCTGGTTCAGGTGTTTAAACACTTCAGCTGCGCGCTCTTCGCCGATGGTCATCATCAGGATGGCGCTTTTTTCTGTACCGGTCAGACTCATAGTTCGTTACTCATCCATTCACGGATAACCAGCGCCACGACGCGCGGATCGTTTTCAGACATATCGCGGATGCGCTGGCTCATCACTTCGGCGCTCATGCGGTTAGAAGATTTACGCTCCTGGTCCAGCTCATCTTTATTAATCTGCACGCTATAAGCAGCTTCTTCTTCCTGCGCAGCGGCGCGGGCAGCCACGGCTTCAGCAGCGGCCTGTTCCGCTTCGCGTTTGCGCATCAGCTGCGGACGCACCAGTTTGCGGTAGAGGATGAACGCAACCAGCGCCACCAGCAGCCAGCGGCCGGCATTCATCAGCTGATCGAAGAACGATTGCTGCTGCCAGAACGGCAGATCGCCACCTGCAGGCTCGGTGGTATTGAATACCGAGTTCACCACATTGATGCTGTCGCCGCGCGTCTGCGAATAGCCCATCGCTTCGCGGGTTAAATCTTCAATCTGTTTGATCTGCTGATCGTTCAGCGCGACCGCTTTGCCTTTACCGTCATCGCGGTAGTTCACGACCACGGCGACTGACAGACGCTGCACATCGCCAACGTTGAGTTTGGTGTGGCGGATTGAGCGGTCGAGCTCATAGTTCACCGTATCATTACGGCTGGAGCTGCTCGGGCCGCTGCTCTGGCTGGCGGTGCTGGTGGTGGTACCGGCATTCTGCGCCGCATTGTTCTGGCCATTAGCCGCGTTCTGCTGCGCCGGATTTGTCACCGGTGCATTGTTAGCAGGCGCAGGCTGATTAGAGAGGGCGCCAGGTACGCCACCCGGATAAGCGCTGCCGTTCTGATCGCTGGTGCTGGTCTGACGCGAACGCACCGCGGAGTTGGCTGGATTGGCGTTTGGCTGATACTTCTCATCCGTCTGTTCACTGCGGTCGAAGTTAATCTGAGCGGTGACCTGCGCGTGTACGTTGCCCTGGCCAACAATCGGGTTCAGTATCGCTTCAATACGCTGCTGATAACGCGCTTCAACTTCAGCGGCATATTTCAGCTGGGCGTCGTTGAGATCGCGTCCTTCACTGTCGGAGCGGGTCAGCAGGCGGCCGGTCTGATCGACCACGGTGACGTTGCCCGGCGGCAGGCCCGCCACGCTGCTGGAGACCATATGCTGGATGGCCTGGATCTGCCCTTCATCCAGTGCCCGGCCAGGCTGCAGCGTCAGCGTCACTGAAGCCGACGGCGCTTTCTGTTCGCGAACGAAAAGGGTAGGTTTCGGCATCGCCAGGTGCACGCGTACGGCCTTGACCGGACCCAGCGTTTCAATCGTGCGTGCCAGTTCACCCTCCAGCGCACGCTGGTAGTTGATCTGCTCGCTGAACTGGCTGATACCGAACTTCTCTTTATCCATCAGCTCAAAGCCTACCGAGCCGCCTTTCGGCAGGCCCTGCTGCGCGAGGCGCAGGCGCAGTTCATGCACTTTATCGGCCGGCACCATCAGGGCACCGCCGTTTTCAGCGAACTGATAGGGGATGTTCATCTGCGTCAGCTGGGTGACAATGGCGCCGCCATCTTCATCAGAGAGGTTGTTATAGAGCACGCGGTAATCGGGCGCTTTGGCCCAGAGCACCAGCGCCAGCACAACCGCAATGGCTGCGGCCGCAGCGATGATGAGGGGAATTCGCGGATTAGCGCGCAGGCGGGCGAAAAGGTCTGTTATGCCTTTCTTTGCTGTATCCTGTGTAGCGGCTGCACTCGCATTCATGACCGATTCCTGCCTGACATAATTGACCGGGTAAGTTGTGGTAACAAAACAGACTCCCTGATACGTCTACCCGGTAATTGCGCTGCTGGCCATTAGAGTGCCGGCGGTAGCTGACGAAGTGAGCTCCCCGCACGGGCGTTTCCTTTCGGACCGCGCCGCAAAAACTTTAGGGTAAAAATGAAATTCCAATCTTATGGCAGGCATTATTGATGAATCGCATGACTTCGATGGCTGAATAAGCCGGGGTTTTAGGGGCTATTTAGCGCCTTTGTCCTATTGACACTGTGCTAACTTTGCAGGCGTAAAAAATTCACTCCCTTTTTCTGCGAGGTATAAAGATGTCAATTCAGGCAATAGATGGCGTGCTGCAGCAGCTGCAGATGACCTCACTGCAGGCGGCCGGCAAGGAAACTCACTCCTCCGGCCAGCTCGATTTTGGTGCCACGATGAAAGCGGCGCTGGACAAGATCAGTGAAACCCAGACCACCGCCCGCACGCAGGCGCAGGATTTTGAGCTCGGTAAGCCTGGCGTGCAGCTTAACGACGTCATGGTTGATCTGCAGAAGTCCTCTATCTCTATGCAGATGGGGATTCAGGTGCGCAACAAGCTGGTGAGTGCGTACAGCGATATTATGAATATGCAGGTTTAGCTTTGTAAGTAGCTGAATAAAAAAATAAATACTACATTGCAGCCTTAGCGGAGCACGTATGTAGCACAAGATCGTTCATTTTCGTGTTGATGATGGATAGCTGATCCGTATTGTTCTCTGACATCCAGGTGCCATAAACCCGGTAGACCATCTGCGCATCTGAATGGCCCATTTGCGCGGCGACGTAATTCGGGTTTGCGCCTGCAGACAATGCCCAGCATGCGAAGGTATGCCTGGACTGATATGCTTTACGGTGGCGAAGGCCTGCACGCTTAAGTGCACCGTTCCATATCTGACCCAGCGACTCAGCAGAGTAGTAGCTGCCTGCTCGCCCGTTAACAGAGTCAATGCTGGCGTTAAATACGAATGTCTTCTGATCCTCTATCCGTTCCCCGTACTCTCTGGTGTGAAAGGTGAATGATATCTGGGGATACATTCTTGTCAGCTGGCGCTGGTCCCGGAGAACCTCTACTGCTGCATCAATCATGCTGATGACCCTGTTGCCCGCTTCAGTTTTCGGTGGAGTAAAAATACCCTGTGGAGTCAGATTGCGTGACACTGTGATTGTTTTCGCCTCGAGATCTATATCTTCCCATGCAAGCGCACATATCTCCCCGTGACGCAGCCCTGTCATAATCGCCAGTGACCACATGTTGGCGGTCTGGCGAGTACGGCATCCCGCTATGAGGCGCGGAAACTCATCACGGGTAATTGGGTCTGGACGCTTATTGGATTTTTTAAGAGGCTTAATACCCGTCATTGGGTTTGCCTCTATATATCCGTTGCCGTGTGCAAAGGCGAAGATGGCTTTCAGATCGGACATGCTGGAGTTCACAGTAGCGGCCGTTCTTCCTTTCTTCTGTATATTCATTCCTCTGCCAGTGAAATAGCTCCCGTTTAGCAGCTCGATACGCAGGTTAAGCAGGTCCTTCTGCATGATCGACTTTATGTCCCTGCTGTTGCCAATGTTGTCGAGCGTGACGCGAACCCGTCGCTCTGTTGTCACATACGAACTGTTTGCCCAGTCAGGCTTTTTGAGTTTTAGCCATAAATCCGCGACATCACGTATGGCAACTGGTTTTGAAGATTCCGGTTCATTTTTAAATGATGGCGAGTCGGGGAACTGACTGCGGTAATCAAACGTCCCTGTCTTTATCCGGTACACAATATTGCTACGCAGCTCGCCAGCCATTTTCCTGTTTTTCGGCGTGTCAGGTACCCCGAGCGCCTCCCACCGTCTTTGCCCTTCAAACATGAACCAGATGCGAAGATGGTTCTTGTTCGGGGCAACACCTGTTGGATATCCAGCCATTTTCCATTCTCCTGTTGAAAGGGATCTGCATTTAAGCAGATTTGCGCCGGGGAATCGCTGCCGGCAGGCTGTCTATCCATTTCTCAACAAGCTTCCAGTCATAGAAGCACTGGCTGTTATCGAAGGGGATGCCATCGGCCGAAACGTGCTTGTACTCTCTTCCCTCCATCCAGCATTCAGTACGTGCCTTTTTTATAGTGTTGCCCTTCAGTCCGGTAATTGTTTGAAGAACAGATTCTGACACCCATTTACTCGGCATCAGCTGAATTACGTTTTCCATAAAACCTCCGAAATACGCATAAGCGCTACTGAGACGGGCGCCGATCGTGCCGCATCACAGGTAGCTGAAGATGGTTTTGATTATGATGATTGCTACGATGGTGATGATGAGGTGGAGTGGGGTGATCATGCGGTGTCTGCCGGCCGTCTATGCCGTCCTCCGGTTCTTCTCTGCCCAGATAACCTTTTCATGATCTTCTCTGCACTCGCAGCTGCAGTAACTGCATCCATCGCGGGAAGGTTCACCACAGTCGCCGTTAAGGCAAATGGATGACCGCGGTTCCGGGCGAGGCCGGTTAGCAAGGGCGATTTCTGTATTCAGAATTTCAAGGTCTGACGCATCATCTGCAATGTCGCACATAGTTATTCTCCAGAATTTGGGCGTAAAAAAACCTGCCGGAGCAGGTTGTTATGATTTCATGCGGCCTATTTCGTAATTTCGCCGGTTAATTTCGGTCTGAATGTCATCCAGCCTTCTCTGGTCGCTCGGGTCAAAGGTTCCGTTTTCAGCATGCTCAAGTAGATTCCGTTCTTCTTCCATGAGCTCATCAATCTTCCTCCTGTGCTCACGCTCACCTTCTTCAATGCCATCACGATTCGAATGAAGACTCATAGCTTCTCCTCCTTCTGATAAATCGGGTCAGTGCCGCGCGGGAACTGCAGGGCGGCGTTCCTGTAATGCTGCAGGCGCTCGCGGAAATACTCCCGCTGGCTCTCCGGCTGCTGCAGCTCCACTTCCATAGCGATAACCGGCATGTTCATGCGCTCTTTGTAGGCGACGCCTGATGCAGCCAGATCGACATTAACCTTATCGCGCTCTTCTTTACTGCGTGCTGCGAGATTGTGTGACATAGCGATTCCTCCTGACTGGAGTATATCGCTACCGGCGCACCTCGGCGCATTCTAATTGCACCAGTGGCCGGCGCTCATGTAGACGCGCCCTTATCTGCTCGCAGGCTTCAATGGTTGGATATATACGCTCAGACACCGGAGCGGGAAGGGCAGAGACTATTACGATGACGAAGCCGATGAGCATGCTGCCTCCGGTTCCTTTGTCAGCACTGCCAGCGCAACAGCTTCACCCAGGTCGTGTAGTCGCGAGTACATCTCCAGCGAGAATTCAATACGTGCCTCCCGGTCAGACAGGAAGCGAATCAGCGGCTCTTTCAGCTCAACCGGCATCGGGTGAATAGGCATGCTCATCCTCCACGCGCTTAAACTCAATTACCCACACCCACGGGTTAGCCTGCCAGCTGTCAGCGCCGTAGATGGATTCCCACAAACTGGCGAAGCTGTTGATATGTGATGCTCGATACGCCCCATGCTCACCCAGCGACGTCCACTTTTCTTCCGGCACGCCTTTAGCGGCAAACCAAACTGCAGAGCCAACACCTTCGGAAGCTGAGTCCTCTTCACTGATACTGCTCAATCGCTCCACACGAACGCCGGTAATCTCCAGCGTTATGCGGGAAGCCTCGCGATAGCAGCCGTTTGACATGCAACTGCCCTCAACCATAGGCTTAATGCGCTCAGGTACAGAAACTATCCGATACTCGCCATCAGCCTCATAACGAACATGAGCACGGTGATTTTGCAGAAGTAAATCGACGCGGGTCTTCTCACGTACCCATAGTCGATCGCCTACTGCACCGAAAGGGCAGGTGTAGCCCTCATCCTCGCTGGCAACACCAAAAACCTGCTTCTTAGCTGGCTGTAAGTAACCGTCTTTATCGACCACACCGGGCGTATACCACCGAGCGGTAAAGTCCGTTTCCAGCTCCATATTCATCGGACAGAAATCGGCGGACGGCTGCACTTTCATGATCCGGCGCGTCTGCGTCTTTCTGCCGTCCAGCACTGCTCGAACCATTTCGGCATTTAAGAGGATCGGGCGCTCTTTCGGTTTGATGTCAAATTGCATAAGCCACCCCCGTCCAGATGATTGTGCACGCTACCCACATAACAGCCCACATCTTGCCGCGAGTGCTCATTGGTCACCTTCCTGTGCTGGGCGTTGATTCCATTCCTGACGAACCTCAGAATAAAAAAGAGGGCAAGTTTCGTGAGCATATTTGCTGCCTGAGCGACATCTGCAGTCCGGGCACACGACAAAGTAATATCGCCCGCCGCTGCCGTACTCTGGGTGATCTGGCTCACTGGTTAAATAAGGCTTTTTCGATCCGCAAAACGGACAAGGTTTAAGTGTTGCGCTCATTTGCCACCTGCCAGTGATTCATATTGGGAAGGAGTGGTGTCGGTTTCGGCGCGGAGCCGGGAGGCGCTATGTTTGGGTAACTGCTTGTTGGCTTCCAGCACCATTTTGCTACCATCATCTAGGCTCCATTCAACGCGGCCACCCTCGGACATAACTAACTGCCAAACCATCTGCGCAGCTTCATTGGTCACGTCACGGCCGCGGTCATTACCAACACGCTGGCGGACGCCGTTGCCGAGGTCTTTCATCTTCGCGAGTTGGATAGTTTTGCTAAATGGTGAAAAGCCAAGTTCTAATCGTGCCATCTCTTTCCCCTCATGCAATGCCAGCCGGGTACAGGCCAGCATCACTCCATCAGTGTTGCGCCATACCGGCCGCGTCGGGTGTCTCTGAAGTCGCCCCAGACCTCTAGAACAGGTTGGGTGACGATGATTTGTGGCAGAGGAGGGTGCTTAGCCATCTCCTCATGCTCTCTGCGTATCAGCTCAGCCAGGTAAGCATCCTCTCTGCGCTGACGTGTCAGCAGCTGCGGATGGTCGTTACCTGCTTCCTGTGCTGCTAAGGCCGCCAGAACGCCATTCAGCACTTCCTGTTTGCGACGCTTAATCTCTTCGTCAACTCCGTTCAGGCGTGACGAATGCGCCGGATATACCGGTGATGGGTTCATAAGGCGGCCTTATTGGTGGGTTAAATCAGAATGGGGTGTAACCTTCGTCGTGCAGCGGGTAATCGTTATAGGATGCGCTGCCGCCGGCTGAGCCTTTCCTGCGCTCGTCTTTGTCTTTCAGGCCTGCGACCATTCGTTCTACAGCTTCAGGCGATTTCCCTTCTGATTTCTCAAGCAGGGTCTGATGTGTCTGAGCAATGAACGGCATCCTGATTTCAAGCCCGTAAGTATCGGAGCCGTCGTTCTTACTGCGCAGCACCTTCTGCAGCACGAGGCCTACCTTCTTGCCAGCAAACTCAGGAGCAACGTACTGGCCGGCGGCCTTCATGTGATTGGTCAGCTGGGCTACGCCTGTGCAGCCCATGATGGCGTGGATCATGTTGACGCCAAAGGTGTTGTCGGTGCCGTCCTTTTTGCTGACATAAACGCTCAGATACTGCACCTTACGCCCGTCGTCAGCCTCGCCTGAAAACTCAATAGCTTTTGCGCCGCCGGAAGAAGTGGTCAGGGCCGCCTCAGTAATGGTGATGACGTAAGCACCAGACTCATTGATAAAGCCGCCCTGTCCGGCGGTCAGTGCTGCTTCCTGGTTATAGGTGAAAATAACATTGCTCATGCGGCGTTTTCCTTGAGGTTGTGAACGTTTGATAGCCCCCAGTACTCGCAGATAGTCGCATCCACGAATGCCAGGTCATTATCGATTTCATTGGTTTCAAACATGCCCATCGGCGACTTGACGGTGTCAGCGCCGTTGTTCTTGGTAGTGAAGAAGAACTGCTCATCGCGGGTGAGGGTGCGCAGAACGATGGTAAACATTCCTTCGACAGTTATCTTTTCGTCGAGCATCTTTCCGATCGTCTTCATCTTGGTGCGGCCCATTGCTGTTTCTTCAGTGTGCGCAAGGAAGTAGACGCGAAGGTCATCAGGGGCATCCTGCGCGGCTTTGATGACCTCCCATGCGTGCCGGCCTATTTCGGTAAACTTATCGAACGACTTCTCCTCTGAGCGGCGCATGAACTCGTTACTCATCACGTACTGGAAGTCATCAATGATTACGACGCGCTTGCCGTAGCCTGTAGCGCCCTGGATGACTTTAACAATGACATCCCACCGGTCACTGCTAACCACTACACCCTGCTTGCTCTTTGCGTCCCACGGCTTCCAGTCTCGTGACTTGAATGGCAGCGGCTTACCTACCGGCTTAACCAGAATCACATCTTCAGGATTAAGGTTTCGCAGGCTGGTAGATTTTCCGGTTCCTGACTCGCCGAGAATTAGTGTTGCTGTGCCCATAATTACCTCTCAGAACGGGCAGGGCCCGATAAAATACATCTGCTTCAGCTTCTCGCACTTAGCCAGCAGCCGCTCCTGGTTCATCCGCACACGGTCACCTTTCTTGCGATACATCAGGGCACTTGCTACGTGTGACAGTCGCGATAACTGGCTAACTTCTTTTTCAATTTCTGGCGTCATCTGATTCATTTAAAGCGCCCTCCGCAGTAACCGCATTGCCATAGCCCACTTCGCTTTGTCGCTGTATAGATGGGCCTCTCTGGAAAGCTCCTGTGCTTTCGTGAAGTAGCGTGATTTCATTTGGTGCCTCTCTGGCTCATGGCGTTTAACAGGCTGCGGGCTGCAGCACGCATGCGGCGGGTGATACGTTCTAACTGTGATTCTGTGATAAAGGGGCAGCCCGATGCCGCCCCTGCCATTGCATAAGTAGGCATGGGGTTACTCCTGATAGTGGTTATTTACTGGTGTCAAAAAGAAAGGGAGCCATTGCGGCTCCCGTAAGGGTGAAACGTTCTGATTATTCGTAACCTTTCAAGCGGTGATGCAGAATGCATCGTCATGCCGTCACACATAACGGCATTGCGGTGTCACTCGGTTGGTTCAGAATATGCGCACCACTCTTTGATATTTACGTCCTCATGTTCAATGCCAGCAACCTGAAACGACCAAGCCCATTCGCCTGTAGGTATACCACCAGAGCCGCGCCATAAAGAGCGCCAAGCGATGAGCACACCTTCGCCATTCAAGTCATTAACTAGAACCTGCTGACATGCTTCTGGCAGCTGATCACTGCACTTAATCCACTCCATTCCTCTCTCCTGTAGTGGTTACTGGCCCACAATCGACCATCCTGTTTTCTGCCAATCCTCACCGCGGTACCATCCGCGCATTGAGCAGCCGTCTTCGGCATAGATTCTTCCTTGACGCATCTCGAAGTATTCTTCTCGGGTGAAGTATTCATTTCGTACACGCTTACCTTGCTCCATTGCCAGCAGCGCCTGACTCCACGGCAAGCCTTTGGATTCCATCTCAACCTCCTGCTATAAACCCCAGCACCATCAGCACGATAAACACTAACCAACCGCAGTAGTAATCAACGTCGCTCACCATGGTATTGGCCTTTGTTAAGGTAAAAAAATACCCGCTCGATGGCGGGTTATTTATCGAACATCCGGATGTATCTGCTGAAGAAATTGACCTGCTTAACAGAGAGGCTATCCCAATGGTTAAGCACCATGTTTTTTGCAAAACCCACGCGATTCTGCTTATCCAGAATCCGCACTGAAGCTGCTAAATTACCCATACTCACCTCTTAAATGTCTGCTGCGTACACGCTGTGATTAAAAAAGACTGCGGGTTAGGCAGCCTCAATAGTCGTAATCAAATGGATAATCCTGATACTGACTCATGTCGTCATCAGGATGTTCCTCAAACTCATCTTCACCCACGCTCACCTGCCGCCGCTGATCGGCTGTTCCATTTACTCAGTGCCAACTCAGGCGTATCCAGCATGTAAATCTTTGCGGTGCATCCCGCGCACTGAACGCCATAACTGCTATCTGAAGCAGTGCTTCCTGCCGGAGTCATTACCCAGCGTTTCAGCTGAGCCCTTGCTCCGCAGAATGGACATGGCGAGATGCCATGCTCAGTAATTAAAGTCGCTGACACGATCACCTCGCCGTTACGTTGTCTTTAGATTTGCGATAGCCAGCACTGAAGATGGCTACCTGTGGTAAGCACATCGCTGAATCAACATCGTTGCCGATATATTTCGCAGCGCCGGCCAGAATCTGCTTGTGATACTCCGTCTCGGTATCGACTGCTTTAACTACCCGGTCAGTAGGCTTGCGATTCAGTGTCAGAATCGGCCGGTAAGCTGGCTTAGCAGTTACGCCAACCAACAGGGGGTTGGCATCTTTCCATGCTGATTGCTTCTCAGCGCGGGCAGCACGGCGGCGTTCTTGTGCGTTCATGGTCATTCTCCTGTCAGTTAGCTTTGGCTGAGCGCTGTCGCTCACCAAAGCTTTCTGCTTTGAATGTTTGCGCTTTTTCAGCGCCTGATGTTAAGGAGCGGCGGGAATCATTTCCGTGTCCCTGTATTGCTTCAGCGTCCTGCTGATGGGATTTAATTTATCTCAAAGATAAACATTGGTAAATAGCAGGATGATAAATAATTTATCATTGGAGGGCGGTTTTTGGATAAATATATGTTGTTAAAGGATAAATAAATTTAGCAAATTTTCTTGAGACGTAAAAAAACCAGCTCAAGGCTGGTTTATTTAGCATTTGACGGGGAAGGGCTTACCCAAGGCGGGTGTAGTTCATCTCCCATTTGCCGACCACAAACCCCTGTATATGGAGCTGCGATTCATCGTCAGAGCTGATCTCCCATTTTTCATAAGTTTGGTTATCACTTATGACAATAAGCCTGTCCTTCAGTCTCTGCAGGCGCTTTATGTGGACGGTATCTCCATATGTGAACGCATATATGCCATCACTGACAAAGCGTCCGACTGTGACATCCAGAACCACTAATTCCCCAGGCTCCACAGACCCCTTCATGCTATCGCCTACAGCGGTCGTTATCTTTAAAGAGGACGCAGGCCTGCCGCCAAACATGCGTTTCGCATATTCAGGGTCAATCTCAATTGACTGAATTACTTCTGGATAGTCACTGTTCATCCTTCCTCCACCACAACTGATCTCCACATCAAGTTGTTCTAACCTGTATGTATGATCAGTATAGTTTCCTGAAAGATTTTGCAAGTTGTAATTGTTAGCAGACTCAGTTTTGCCTGGTTTGGAATCAGCATCTGTGTGGATGTTATCCATCCATCCTGCAGGTAATCCAAAGGCGCTCTCTACACGGCGAGCCAGCACATCACCAATGTTGCGTACAAACTTTGGCGATGCGACCTGACTGAGCTGGCTGGCAGTTATCCCAACCTTCTCTGCAAAAGCAGCCCTGGATAAGTTATTGAGGGTGTGCTCGTTTATGAGGGCGCGCAGGTTCTGCCGCCGGATGTCTTTAGTTTCCATGCCTGCAATGATCTCATTACTTAGCAAAATGATAAATATGCAAAATGATAAATCAGCTTGCACAGTATTTATCATTGAGATAAACTTTGATTAATCTTCAACAAAAAAGGGTTTGCAGATGATTAATGACCTTCTCCGCTGGCGGCAGGAAGCGACTAAAGAAGACTGGTCTCATCTCGCTCAGCTAGCAAAGACATCCGTTGGCTATCTAGACCAGATTGCATATGGATATCGCCGCGCATCTCCCCAGATGGCTGAAAGTATCGAGAAAGGCACCAAGTTCTTTAAGCGCATTAAGTCAGTATCAAAAGAAAAACTGGTTTTCGCTGAGTTAAAAACCAAAGCAGCTTAAGCAGTATCCCGCTCTTAAACATTCCCGCCCTGAAAAAGGGCAGTAATCAAATTAACGATTCATACGTGACAGCCATCCGGCCGTCGCGCAATTACTTATTCAACAAGAGAATTATCCAACATGAGTTCAGCAAACTACAGCAAACCAACCGAGAACGATATCAACAGAACGCAGACAGATCTCCTTCTCGCAGTTTCACAGATGACCGGGCGAGAGTTCGCTAAAGGTGTTGGTTGCCATGAGTCGAAGATTAGTCGTGCCGACTGGCGCTTTATAGCTGCCGTCATTTGCACGGCAAGAATGGCATGGGAAGTAAGCCCGATGGGACGTTTAGTGCAGGAAACCATTGAGGCGATTAGCGGAAAAGAAAAGGCCCCAAACGCTGGAACGTTTGAGGCCTGATATCGAAATCTGAGCAATTTCAATAGGGGAATTATACATGAAGCCCGATGAGCAACCAAGTTTTAAACGCCTGAAAGAGCAGGCCAGGGATAACTTTTGCAACAGCTTCCAGAGACTTGCGGCAAGTGGTTTACGTCGCTGTCTGGAAGAGGCAAAGAAAGCCAAGGAGTCAGGCAATGATTAATCTCGCATATGACAACGTTCAACCGATAAAACCTGATCTCAAGGTTGTGGAGCAGCGTGTGGCCGATACTGATGACGGGTTCATCATGTTGGCAATGAAGCTTTACGAGGAACTGATCGGGGCTAATCTGACGCGCAATCAGGCCAAGGTGGCGCACGCTGTCTGTCGCAAGACATATGGCTTCAAAAAGAAGATGGATCGCATTGCTGACAGTCAGTTAGCTGAGCTATGCCGCATCAGCAGACCCAAGGCAAACATTGCTAAAAATGAACTGATAGCTATGAAGGTTTTGCTGAAAGAGGGTAGCAAAATCGGACCAAACAAAAACATATCAGAATGGGAAATCCCTACCTGTTCCCAGATAGATAACATTGTTACCAAATCGGTAACAGAAAATGTTCCCAAAGCGGTAACTCAGGGTGTTACCAAAACGGAACACACAAAAGATATTATTCAAAATAAAAAAGAAATAACCCCTATATCCCCTGCCGGGGATGAGTCGATGCCTGCTGAAAAGCAAAAGCGTCAGACAGTCAGCAAATACCACTTCGACCGTGACCAGCTGAAAGACACATGGAACCGCAAAGCCGAAACATACGGCCTGCCGAAAATGGTCAGCATCAGCGCAACCACTGAGAAGGGCATCAAGCGGCTGTATGACTCCCACCTGAAGCACTGCAAAGAAACCGGGCGCCCTGCACAGCAGATTGACCGGTTCATCAACGGTTATATCGAGTACGGCTATACGCCGACTGCTTATGCGTGCGGTGATAATCCTTCCGGAAAGAAGTACGGCATAGAAACAGCTCTGCGCCAGGAGCGCATCGACAAAATCATCAGCCAGGAGGAATGACATGGACAGCTTAGACTTCGAGCAGCAGCTGATTGGTTCGATGCTCATCAAAGGCGATCACGTTGACTGCCGCGACATCGCCAGCAAACTCCCGGTTGAGTCTTTCGCGAATCACCACCTGCGCAGCATGTATCAGGCCATCGTCACACTGCTGGACAAGGCCGAGCCCATCGACCCGTTCACAGTACGCGATGGCATCCCGGAGGAAAGCCGAGACTACGTGCTGACAATCTCCCGGCAGTGCAGCTCTGCAGCAAACATCAAGGCGTGGGCTAAGCGGGTCCGGCAGTGCTGGATGCTTCGTAAAGGCGTCGAGGAGCTGAACAAGGCGGCACAGCTGCTGGCCAGCGCCAACACGCAGAACATCAACGAGAGCATCGCTACCGCAACCGGCCTGCTGGCAAAGCTGCAGTTTGAAACCAACGACAAACTGCCGCGACGCATTGGTGACATGATCCCCGATTACTTCGACGTTCTGGAAGAGCGCATGAAGGGCACCGACTCTGGCCTGTACCTGCAGACCGGCATCGAGGCACTGGATGCTGAGTATGGCGGCTTTGACCGGACAGACCTGATTGTCATTGCCGGCCGTCCCGGGATGGGTAAGACAGAGCTGGCCATCAACATCGCCAACTCAATCGGCCGGCAGAAGGGAACTGGTCTGCTTATCTCGATGGAGATGTCAGAAACGCAGGTTGTGGAACGTCACATCGCTGACCGTGGCGGCATATCGATTGGCTCGCTGCGCAACCCGCTTGGTATGTCTCAGGAGGATTACACGCGGCTTACAACGGCCACAGGCACGCTGCTGGATGAAAATAACTTCGTACTGGTTGGCTCGTTCACGATTGACGAAATCATCGCTCAGGCCGAGCGCATGAACCTGGACGGCGGCCTGAGCTTTCTGGCCATCGACTACCTCGGCCTGCTGCCAATGCCTAAAGCCGAACGCGCTGACCTGGCCATCGCTGAGATAACCCGAAAGCTGAAGCAGTTCTGCCTGCGCAACAAGGTACCGGTGATTCTGCTGGCCCAGCTCAATCGTAACGTTGACGGCCGCGCCGATAAGCGCCCGAACATGGGCGACCTGGCGGGCTCCAGCTCAATCGAGAAAGACGCTGACGTTATCGTGTTCCCGTACCGCGATGAGATTTACAACGAGAACAGCGACATGAAAGGCCTGGCAGAAATCATCATCGGCAAATACCGCTCTGGCCAGCCAAAGACGTTCTACATGAGCTGGAAGAATGGCCACTTCGTCAATATCGATCAGGCTGCTGCCGCACAGCAGTATTCCGACAACAAAACCAAAGAGCAGCCGGCCAATGACTGGCGCTATGGGGGCTAAACATGCAGAAACTAACAGCTGAAATTGCACGCATGGATATCGGTCATCTACGCGAGCATCAGGCTAACCCGCACGTAGGCCTGAGCCTGAGGGAAGAGAAGTACCTGCAAGCCCTTGAGATTGCGCTGCCAGTGCTGGAGCAGCCTGAAGGCGACGGTGACGTTTTCATCGTGATGCGAAAACCCGGCAAGGTGCCAGACATCAAGCGACCTGTTGGTGATGTGGCTGACTACCTTCTCCGGCTTTATCGGCACAATCCTGATGCTGTTTGTGATGTGGTGACCTACCGATTCGCAGGAGTATCAGGCCAGTGGGTGCAGGATGGGCGAGAGCTTCTGGCAATGGCAGGATTGGAACTGGAGCAGCAGGAGAAGGCTGAGGATGGCTGGATTGAGTGGGGCGGGGGCGAGTGTCCGGTACTACAGGAATGCGGTATCGAGGTTAGATTTAGAGAGAGGGCACAAAGTGGCGGTCGCTCACTATGGGATTGGACGCACTCCGGTGGAAGTAAAGACATCATCGCCTATCGGGTGATTGAGAATGATGGGAGGGAAGGATGAGCGAGTGGATTAAGTGCAGCGACCGGATGCCTGAAATTGCAGAGAACTCCTGGAGAACACCGCTTCCCGTTTTAGTTAATTGCGAGATTGGTGTCATTCCTGCCTATTACGGCTTTTCATGGCATAAAGGAATCAAGAATTTTGGCTTTTTAGAGAGTCTTCGCTATGGGAATGACAGCGGACATTCTCCAGATGAGAGCAGTGACTCGCTGATGGCAAACGTAACACACTGGCAACCACTCCCATTACCACCGGAGGACGTATGACAGAGCATCACATTAAGATACTTCCTGAACACTTTTCCCCAGTCGATGCTGGCATTAAACGTGCAGAGCTACGCAAAAACGACCGAGCCTACAAGCAGGGCGATATTCTCAACCTATGCGAATGGGATGGAGATAACTTTACCGGGCGCTTTGCCATTCGGCAGGTATCACACGTTGCCGATGTGAGCACCTATCTACCAGGGTATGTGCTGCTAAGCATGGAAGATGTGGGCCCAGCACACGAAGATCTTATGTGGTGAGGTAATCATGAACAACGTAATCCCCCTCAGACCAAAGCATCAGCCTGTTAAAGACTCCCGCTCAGCCATCCTCACCGCACTGAAGATGATCCGCGAGGGTGGCCACAATAAGCAATCAATCGATCTGCTTCTCAGTGCAGCAGCAGACAACCTCTATGACTACGTGGAGACACTTGAAGGGAGGTAACAGTGGAAACGCAACGTTATCTACTGAGAGACAACAGCATCAGACAGAACTGCATCACCGCCATCCAGCAACTCCCCACCGATAGCAACAAACCAGTCGAAATAGTCATTCAGGAGCGCAAGCGCAGTACGGACCAAAACCGCCGTATGTGGCCGCTTTTGCACGACCTGTCCCGCCAGGTTGAATGGTACGGACAGAAGTACAGCCCGGAAGACTGGAAAGACCTTATCACCGCACTCGTTGCGAAATCCAAAAACGAACAGCAGCGCACCGCACCCGGTATCGGCGGCGGCGTCGTCATGTTCGGTTCCCGGACCAGCAAGATGCGGGTGAGAGAAATGGTCGAGGTCATCGAGGCGATTTACTGGTTTGGCACAGAGCAGAACGTGAAATTCAGCGACGAAGCCCGGCGTGAAATCGAATGGGCCCAAATGTACGGGAGTCAATCATGAAACATGGCAGACACTTTTCTCACTCACAGGAATTCTGTAACCGCATTGCACACCTCCGCAGTCAGGGGCTGGCATGGTCAATCATCAGCGCAAGAACCGGACTATCTACCGGAACGTGCCAAAACCTTGCGAAGAGGGCGCGATGAGCAGACAACGGAAGTCCCCCACGCAAATCATCATGGACCACATGATATTCATCCCCACACCGCGCACCAGAACGCGACGTAAGCGCATTCAGGAAGCCAGTGAGGTAAAGACATTTGATTACACGTACGGGCTGTTAAAAGCCAAATGGGACCGCATGAGGAGAGCACGATGAAATGCATCTGGATTGCTTTGCTGCACGCTTCTGCCTTTGCGGCCAGAAAGCTATATGGAGTGGAAGTCAGTCAGGTTGATGTCTGGCTTGAAGATGGCCGCAAACTACTCCTGATGGACAGAACAGAGGCAGACAGACTTAAGTTCATGGCGAAAGAGCTCAATAGTGAGTGGACTGAAAGTCAAAGAGCAGCACTGAATGAGGCGGTTCAGCGCATCAGAGCAGAGGGAAAGGGGGCGAGTAATGTGTGAAAACTGCGGCGAACCACTCAAGCCTGACGAGGTGTACTACTGCGCCAGCTGCCTCGATGAGTTAATAGGCAAAGACCCAGCATACGATATGACAGGTGGCAATGATGGCTGATATTTACCAGAAGATTGATGGAAGCAAATACAGAAACATTTTCGTCGTTGGTGATCTGCACGGTTGTTATAACCGGCTTATGACACAGCTTGATGAACTGCAATTCGACAGGCAGCAGGACCTTTTGATTTCAGTCGGAGACTTAATTGACCGCGGCCCCCAGAATCTGGAGTGTCTTGATTTGATTATGGAGAAGTGGTTTGTCTGTGTTCGAGGCAATCATGAGGAAATGGCTATCAATGCTCTGGCAGGAAGGAACGTTAATCTATGGTTTCATAATGGCGGCGACTGGTTTAATCGTCTGGATTATGACCAAGAGGTTCTCGCTCGTGCACTTATCGCTAAAGCAGAGCGCCTGCCATACGTTATTGAGCTGGAGCTCAGCGGAAAGACGATCGTCATTGCTCATGCAGATTATCCCTCTGACAAATATAAACTCGGCAGTGCTATAGATACCGAAAGGGCTGTGTGGGATAGGTCAAGATTTAATGCGCTAGCTGATGGAAAAGAGCGTGGAATTGAAGGTGCTGATGCATTTTACTTCGGACATACACCGGTTCAGCGCGCAGCTAAGGCAGGCAATCTGAACTATATCGATACCGGCGCAGTGTTCGGGAACATATTGACTATTGTTCAGGTGCAGGGAGGTGGCGATGGCTAAAGGCACCAAGCCCAAGCCGCCGAAGCCTAAGAAGTGCAAGTGTTGCCCCGAGAAGTTTATCCCCCGCAATAGCCTCCAGACAGTCTGCTCCCCTAAGTGCGCCATCCAACTCGCAACCCTGCTATCCGAGCGCAAGCAAAAGCGTCAGGAGAAAGAGCAGCGTGCAGCCTGGAATAAGCGCAAAGCAGATGTGAAGCCGTTAAGCCACTGGATGAACATGACCCAGCGAGCATTCAACGACTACATCAGGGCGAGAGACGGAGATATCTGCATCAGCTGCGGCAGCACAACGGCGGTCAGCTACCACGCCGGGCACTATCGAACCACGGCGGCGGCATCACAGTTACGCTTCGACGAGGACAACGTACACAGCCAGTGCTCAGCGTGTAACACCCATCACTCCGGCAACATCGGTCCGTACCGCATTAATCTCATCACCAAAATCGGCCTTCAGCGCGTCGAGGCGCTCGAATCTAACAACCAACCACACCGATACACCAGAGAGGAACTGGAACGCATCAGAGCGCGTTACAGGGCTTTGCTGCGGGCATTGGTCAGGCAAAGAGAGGCAGCATGAGTGATTACCTCAAAGACAAATGGCGCAAGCTACGCATTCTCAGGATGCGCGGCATGTATGAGATCAACTATCGACTGATACGCATTGAGCTGAAACTAAAGGGAGGTAGCCATGGCGGTACGCGAGCTTAAATTAACGGATGAGCAGCATAGCTGGGTAAACAACTGGCTGGAGCTTTGGGGCGCCTGGGTATATTCAGGGAGACTGGAAAAGCGGCAGAGCAGCGTCATCGCGCAGTGGATGTCATCTGTTGAGCCGCAGTCTTATCCATACCGACCGATGTGTAACGATGATGACGGACTCTTGATTTCTCAGGTCGTGGACTCCGTCATGAGCATCGATAAAAAAGCTTTCGGCATTCTGCTGAGCTACTACGCGCATGGCTCTACCGAGCACGCAATCGCATCTTACTATCATCGGGTCGCAAGTCCGCGCAAATTAACCACCCGGGGCGGCAACCGCATGAAGATCCCTTCGATGAGCACATGCCGCAGAGAGGTGAAGGAAATATTGTCTGCAAGCCAGTACATAATCTATATGCCGCTGCTAAAAGCGATGAACGAGAGGGTAAAAGTAAACAAAGTGAGGAAAGTTGCTTAGTACGTGTTGACATCAATGAGCAAATGAGCAACTATATTCACATAAGCTGCCTTAAGTGTTCTTAGGGTACGCCAAAGTACAAATTCCATCACTCTGTGATAATTAGAAAGCCCTCCGGACTCACCATCCGCGAGGGCTTTTTGCATTTCTGCACCCAATTAAAAAGCCCAGCCACAGAGCTGGGTTTCTCGTTTTCGCCCCTGCCAATCAAAGCGACCTCATGGATTTCCCCCACGTGGCAGCGGGCGACTTTTCACAGCAAACGGCCGGATACCTCCGGGCAATGCCGGAGACGGCTATGAACAGCACATCAAACAGCGCCCGTGAGGTTAAGCATGGGTGAAAACAGCATCATCACTGGCGTTCTCGGCCTCATATTTGGCGGCGGGGCAGTAGCAGTTCTCTGGAAGCCTTTAGCAGCAAGCCTCCTTTCTCTGGGCATCAGCAACAGGGCGGGCGGTGAAATCATCTCCAACTATAAGGAGCAGGTTCAGCTGCTGAAAGAGAGCAACAACCTGCTTCGTGAAGAAAATGACGAGCTTCGTGAGCGGCACGACAAAAACCTTCGCCGGATATCCACACTGGAGACGGACCTCAAGCTGATTAAAAACGCGCTGGGAATCCTGTTGGCTATGTCAGAGGCCAGTAACGCTGTAGGCAATGAGCGATTCAGAACGGAAGTAAACAGGCTGATCGCCAATCTGGAGACCGACAGCGATGGCACCAACTAAACCGAATCACAAACGAAGCCTGATTATCGGCGGCGTTCTTACCGTACTGACGCTTATCTGCATCACCATGACCTGCATGTTCGTTTACGTCAGCAATGACGCCAACCAGAAGATTGACGCCATCCGCGATGATTATCGCAGGGTTGCCGATCGTCGCGATGCAAAAGTGGTTCGCCTGGCAGAGCAGGTAGGCGAGTTAAAGCAGAAAGTGGACAACATACCGGACCGCACAGCAAACAAAACTGCCGACAAGGTTAAGCAGGTTGTGAAAGAGGATGAGAGCAAATGACCGACAGTAAAATCATCCCGATCCTGAACGTAGAGGAGGGGTACAAAGAGGCACCCTATCTCGATACGCAGGGTTATCCAACCGTTGCCGGCGGCATCCGCATCGGGCCAAAGGGCGCCAGCCTGAGTAATTACACCTTCCGCGTACCGCGTACAGTGGGCGATGTATGGAAGCAGACCATTGTTGACCAGAAGGTTAACGAGATGAACCAGCGGCCGGCCATTGCGGCGGCTCTGGCAGCCTGCAATCCACCGCGCCGCGACATTCTGATTAGCATGGCCTACCAGATGGGTACTGACGGTCTGGCAGGCTTCAAAAATACGCTGAAACTGATTGCAGACGGCAACTTCAGTGCTGCAGCTGACGGCATGCTTAACAGCCTGTGGGCGAAGCAAACGCCTAACCGTGCCAAACGTCACGCAGATGTGATGCGCACCGGCAGCTATGACATTTACCGGGGCCTCATTTGATGGACATGTTCAGCGTTCTCCGTGGCAGCAGCGGTAACATCTCTCTGAGCCGCACGCAGGCCGCTCTCGCTTTCCTCGTCTGCTGTGGCGTAGTTGGCTGGCAGGCCTACAAAGGGACGCTGTCAGATGTCACATTCGGTCTGTTCTTTGGCTTCTCGACAAGTGGTTATATTGCTGCGAAGAAAATCGCCACTGACAAAGATATCAAAGAGCAGAAGATTGACGCTGGTATTGATCCGGAGAGCAGGCCATGACGACCATCGAAATGATATTCACTGTAATCGGTATGGTAATTGCTGCAGTGGCTGGCGCATTCGGCATTGGTCACTCTAAGGGTAAAGCCAAAGCAGAGCAGGACGCTGCCGATCGCGAAACCAAAGCTGCTATCGATTCCCAGCAGGCTGCATCACAGCGTCAGACAGAAACCTTAAAAGGAGCTGCAGATGTTCAGGAAAACGTTTCCCGTATGCCTGGCAGCGCTGTTGACGACGAGCTGCGCACAGACTGGCTTAACAAGAATTGAAGTCGTGGACACTGCCTGTAACTGGGTAAAGCCTATCCTGGTGACTGAGGCGGACATCATGACGATGGATGAGCGCACCAAGCGGGCCATCCTGACGCATAACAAGACATGGAAAGCCAACTGCCAGCAGGAAGCGAAATGAGCGCCTACCAGATTTACAACATCTTTTCAGGCATCTGTATTGGCGCACTCATCGCAACCTGGGTCGGATTCTGGATTCACCAGCGGCAGGACCGCCGGCACCGCACAGAGTTAAGTCGCATGCAGCAGCAGATCATCTCCGAAGTAAAGAACAGCCTCAGAAAGTAGCCAGACACTGAATCTACTAAGGGTTGAATTGGCACAAAATCCTAGCCATTATCTTTCCTCGTTAACTTTTAAGGACAAAATAATGGCGGCTCAGTTAGATGGCGTTTCTAAGCAGATTCTTGGGACACTATTGGCAGATTTCACAGATAGATCGCTGACAATAAGTGAGCTTAAACATGGTTATGAAGGGCCAAAAATGGATGCCCTTGCTACGGCCGTTTGTAATGCTGAAGACTACACAAAAGTTGATTTCGATGTTGCAATTGGTGAATTAGAAAAAGCTAAGTTGCTTAGAACTGGTCCACGAGTGTTCCATGAAAATAAGCCAGGGTCATCAGTTATCTTTGTGGGAACTTATAGCAAGAAAGAGTATGCCTGCTTAACTGAGGCAGGATACAAAATATCAAGGCTTGCTCCGAATAAACCTCCCAGAGTTAATCGCGTTATAAATCATGTAACGATATCCGGCGGGAACTTTACCAATCTGCAGCTTTCTGCAGGTGAAAATATCAACCAGAGCATGACATCCACAGTTAACTCAGAATCGGAAAACGTTGCTCGTCTGATTTCGATCTTAGAAGAGCAAGGAGTAGTTGTTGATGAGAATTCAAAGCAGCTTGTTATCAATGCTGTTGCTGAAGCACAAGAAGGTAATGCGGGATCTGCAAAGGCATTGATTGCGAAAGCCTGCGGTGATGCGTGGGCAAATGTGCAGCCTTTAGCGTGGGGAATACTTGGAGACATGGTTAGAAAGAGTTTAGGTCTATAAACACTAAGCCGCCTACGGGCGGTTTTTTATTAGGCGCCATTTATCTGTGTAGCCATCACTCAGCTCATCACTTCCGGTGGGCTGACTAATGGTTAATTGCATATCAACCAAGGAGTTTCCATGTCGCTTAAACGCAAAGAGTTACCCCGTTATAAGGGCAAAGAGAATCAGGTTCTGGCCCTGAAGATCAAAGAAGTCCGTCAGGCAGTAGATGGCACCGGTGTTATTGTGCCGGAGGATGAATTCTATCCAGAATTTGAAGTCTCCAGCGAATACATGAGCCTCAACCAGCCTAAGAAGGGCGGCTACTACGTTGAGTCAATCGACGGTCAGCCTTTCTATCTGGAAGCGAAAGACTTCGACAAGCAGTACTCACTGATGAAGTGATCATTACAGAGCATCTCACGGGGTGCTCGATAATGACAAAGGAGACCACCATGGCCGAAACAGCAAACGCTACTGAGCTTACGTCACAGCAGCAAACCCGACTGACCATTCTCGACATGCTGCAAAACGATACCGCCGCCGCACAGCAGGCAATCAACTTTATCGGTGATGACCAACTGAAGCTGGAACTGTTCAAGCGGCAGTACACGCTGGCACAGACAGAACCCACTGCGGTATCACGCACAACCAAAGCGATTCAGGGTGTGAAAGACGCTCTGCCGCTGTTCCAGTAAGAGAGAAACCTGATGGCTGAACTCAACGAACAACAAGAGCGCTTCTGTCAGGAGTACGTGATTGATCTGAACGGCACCCAGGCGGCAATCAGAGCCGGGTACAGTGAGAAATCATCCCGGCAGATAGCCAGCGAGAACCTTTCAAAACCGGCTATACGCAGCCGCATCAGTGAATTAGCCAAAGAGCGCAATCAGGCAGTAGGCCTCAGCGCAGAGTTTGTCATCGAGGGAGTGATTAAAAACATTCGTCGGTGCGAACAGGCGGAAGTCGTTTATGACAAGAAAGGCGATCCGGTGATGGTCGAAGGGCCTGACGGAATCATGTCTCCTGTCTACAAATACGACGCCAACGCAGCGCTTAAAGGCTATGAGCTGCTCGGCAAGCACCTGAAGCTGTTCACTGACAAAGTGGAGCACTCCGGCAGCATCGAAACCATGTCAGACGAAGAACTTAACGCAAAACTCGCGAGGCTTGTAAATGGACAATCTGAAGCGCGAGGAGAAGCTTGAGTTAATCCGGCTGCTGGAAGAGAAAGCCCGCCGGTTAGTTGTGAACCGCTACCGCACCTACTTCGACACACGATACCCATGGCAGCGCAAATTCATCGCGCAGACATCAAGCTATCGTCAGTGCGCTCTGATTGCTGCTAACCGCGTTGGCAAGACAGACACCGCAACCTATATCGACGCCATCCACCTTCTCGGTGAATATCCTGAAGGGTGGGAGGGATACCAGTTCGACCACGCGCCGCTGATGTGGTGCCTCGGTTACTCCGGTGAGAAGTGCCGTGACCTTCTACAAGCTGCAATCATCGGCAAGAAGGTTAACGGTGAGTTTGCCGGTGGCCTGATTCCTCCAGATCGCATCGTATCCACAGAGCCAATGACCGGTACACCTAACGCTGTCCGCTCTGCCTATATCCGGCACAGCAGCGGCGAGCTGAGCAAAGTGCAGTTCTGGTCATACACGCAGGGCCAGCATGCACTGATGGGTGACAGCGTCGACTGGTTTCATATCGATGAAGAACCGGAAGACCACGAAATCTACCCGCAGGTGCTGACGCGTACTGCTACCGGCGACAAAGGCCGCGGTGGTCGTGGCATCCTGACATTCACGCCAGAGAACGGGCGCACCGACCTGGTTATCAAGCTGCTTGATGATCCGGCTGAATCACAATCCTGCATGAACGTTGGCTGGGATGACGCGCCGCACCTGACCGAAGAGACAAAGAAAAGCCTGCTGGAGTCATACCCTCCGCACCAGAGAGAGATGCGAACCAAAGGCATCCCGATGCTGGGACATGGCCGCATATTCGACTTCAGCGAAGACAAGATTACCTGCGAGCCATTCCCGATACCGAAGCATTACATGGTTATCGACGGCATGGACTTCGGCTGGGACCACCCACAGAGCCGCGTACAGCTGGCAATCGACCTCGACAGCGACACCTATTACGTCATCAAAGCGTGGAAGGCCAGCAAGACATCACCTGCTGAGGCATGGGGCGCGACAAAGTCATGGGCCAACAAGGTTCCTACCGCATGGCCTCAGGATGGTCTGCAGACGGAGAAGGGCAGCGGACTGCAGCAGAAGTCGTATTACTCAGATGCGGGCTTCCTGATGCTGTCTGACTGCGCACAATGGCCTGATGGCTCCCGTTCTGTTGAAGCCGGACTGTTTGAGCTGCACGACCTGATGAGTAGCGGGCGCTTTAAAGTGTTCGCCGGCCTGCGCGACTGGTTTGAGGAATTCAACTTCTACCACCGTGACGACCGCGGGCGCATCGTTAAGACCCGCGACGACCTGTTAGATGCAACCCGATATGCCTACATGATGCGCCGCTTTGCTAAGCGCTTTGGTGATATCGGCACAGTGAAAGAGAAAAAATTACCGGCGCCAATTCGCCCTATTTCCCGGAGTAGATAATGGCCGACAAAGACGAAAAATTGCAGACCATTCTCACGAAGTTTGACCGGGACTGGACAGCAAGCGACGAGGCCAGAACGGAGGCAACTAACGACCTGTTCTTCAGTCGCGTGAGCCAGTGGGATGACTGGTTATCAGATTACACAACGCTGCAGTATCGCGGTCAGTTCGATGTGGTGCGCCCGGTAGTCCGCAAGCTGGTAGCAGAGATGCGCCAGAACCCGATTGATGTGATGTTCAAGCCGAAAGACGGTGCCAGCCCGGATGCGGCAGATATCCTGATGGGTATGTACCGCACTGACATGCGCCACAACACGGCGAAGATTTCCGTCAACGTTGCGGTGCGTGAGCAGATTGAAGCAGGTATCGGTGCATGGCGGCTGGTCACTGAGTACGAAGATCAGGACCCGACCAGCAACAACCAGATTATCCGGCGCGTACCCATCCACGAAGCGTGCTCTCACGTTGTTTGGGATGCCAACTCAAAGCAGATGGACAAGAGCGACGCGAAGCACTGCACGCTCATCAGCGCACTGAGTAAAGACGGCTGGAGTGCCTTTGCTGAAGATTACGGGCTAGATAAAGATGACATGCCTGATTTCCAGTCGCCATCTTCCAACTGGATTTTCCCCTGGACGACCAGCAACGTTTATTACATCGCTGAGTATTACGAAGTCGAAGAGAAGAAAGAGCTGGTATTCATCTATCAGGACCCGATGACCGGTGAGCCAGTCAGTTACTTCAAGCGTGATATCGCTGATGTGATTGATGAGCTGTCTGACAAAGGCATGGTGAAGATAGGTGAGCGCAAGGTTAAACGCCGCCGGGTATACAAAACGCTGCTGACACAGTCCGCAATCCTGAAAGACCGAGAGCTGATTGCAGGCGAGCACATCCCGATCGTACCGGTGTTCGGTGAGTGGTCATTCGCCGGCGATAAAGAAGTTTATGAAGGTGTAGTCAGGCTGACCAAAGACGGACAGCGACTGCGCAACATGATTATGAGCTTCAACGCTGACACAGTGGCCCGCACGCCGAAGAAGAAGCCATTCTTCAACCCGGAGCAAATCGCTGGCTATGAGCACATGTACAGCGGGAATGATGATTACCCGTACTACCTGCTCAACCGCACTGACGAAAACAGCAATGACCTTCCACCGGCGCCCATAGCGTACATGGAAAACCCGGAGGTTCCGCAGGCCAATGCATACATGCTGGAAGCCGCCACAAATGCTGTGCGCGAAGTGGCTGACACCGGCGTTGATGCTGCAGCTGCAGGAGGGCAGGTAGCGTTCGATACCGTCAACCAGCTGAACATGCGATCTGACCTCGAAACGTATGTGTTCATGGATAACCTGGCTACCGCGATGCGCCGCGACGGGGAGATTTACTCCTCAATCGTGAATGACATCTACGATGTGCCGCGCACGGTGTCCATGACGCTTGAGGATGGCAGCGAGAAAGAAGTGCAGCTGATGGCGCAGGTTATCGATTTCCAGTCCGGTAACTCAGTGACGCTCAATGATGTGCGCGGCCGGTATGAGACCTATACCGACATTGACCCGTCATTCCAGTCTATGAAGCAGCAGAACCGCAGCGAGATAGCTGACCTGCTTACGAAAGTGCAGCAGGGTACGCCTGAGTACCAGATGCTGCTCCTGCAGTACTTCACTCTGCTGGATGGCAAAGGTGTCGAGATGATGCGCGAGTATGCGAACCGTCAGCTTGTCACCATGGGCCTGAAGAAGCCGGAAACGCCAGAAGAGCAACAGTGGCTGGCAGAGGCACAACAGGCTCAGCAGGGACAGCAGGACCCTAACGCACTCATTGCCCAGGCGCAGGTTATCGCTGCACAGGCTGAAGCAGAGCGTGCACGTAACGAGACTGCACAGACACAGATTAAAGCATTCACCGCTCAGCAGGATGCGCAGGAATCGCAGGCTAACACTGTCTACAAACTGGCTCAGGCCAGAAACATTGACAGCGACGCCGTGATGAAAGCCATCAAACTGCTGAGCGAGGTTGCATCACAGCAACAACAAAACCTTCCTTCCGCCAATACCGGCGAGATTCCTCGAACCATGTGAGAGAGCTAAACAACATGAGCGATACCACCGAAATTCAGAACACTGAAGAGCAACGCCTGCCCGGCGATCACGCAGCGGCATCTGCTGATAGTCAGGTCGAGGGGAATGCCACCCAGACCGATGAGCAGGATGAGGGCTTCGATATTGTCCTGAAGGACGATGAGCACAAGCCGAAGCAGGACCACGACACCAACGCTAAATTTGCAGCCCGCCGCATTGCGCGTAAGCGTCAGCGCGAACTGGAGCAGCAGGTTGAAGCCGTCAGCCGTGGTGAGCTTCCGGAAAATCTGCGGGTTAATCCTGACCTGCCAAAGCAGCCTGACGTGAACGAGTACCTGTCAGACGAGGCATTGTCCAGGTATGACTACGACCACAATCGCGCACTGGCTGCGTTCAACGCCGCTAATGCAGAGTGGCAACTTAAGGCAATGGACGCGCGAAGCAACGCTGTCGCCGAACAAGGCCGCAAGACACAGGATTACACCCGCCAGTCGACACAGCATGTCGAGGCAGCACGTCAGCACTATGACGCCGCTGAAAAGCTCGGACTGGCTGACTATGACGAGAAAGAGGAAGCGTTCCGCGCACTGGTTCCCGCCGGTGTGGACGTGGCGCTGATGCAGCTCTTCCCGGAGAAGTCAGCCGCGATGATATATCACCTGGGTAGCAACCCGGAGAAAGTCCGACAACTGATGTCGATGAGCGAACAACAGGTGCTGATTGAACTCACGCGCCTCTCAGACCGTTTAACTCTCAAGCCTCGCGGCAAGACCGTGTCAGCAGCCCCACCGGTAGATGAACCGGTTCAGGGAAGCGTCGCTGCAGCCAACATCTCCGCACTGCAGAAGCAGATGGAGAAAGCCGCAGCAAAAGGTGACACGGAAACGTACCGCAAACTTAAAGCACAAATTCAAGGAATTAAATAATGGCACTTTCCGAAGGTCAGATGATCACCTATGCGGTGGACGAAGTAATTGAAACCATCCAGAACCTGACGCCGATGGCTGAGCGCGTCAGCAAATACACCCCACCGGGCGCCGCAATGCAGCGTTCAGGTAACACAGTGTGGATGCCGCTGGAGCAGGAAGCACCTACTCAGCGCGGCTGGGACCTGACCGACAAAGAGACCGATATTCTGGAACTCTCTGTTAAGGTCAATATGAACGAGCCGGATAACGACTTCTTCGCGCTGCGTGCCGATGGTGTTCGTGATGAGCGCTCATACCGTCGTCGCATTGCCGCCTCTGCTAAAAAGCTGGCGAACAACGTGGAAGCGGAAATCGCCCGTCAGGCTGTCGAAATGGGCTCACTGGTTGTGACCAGCACCGGTCCGATCGGCAACGCTAACACCGGCTGGGACTTCATCTCAGAAGCTGAATCGCTGATGTTTGCCCGCGAACTGAACCGCGATGCAGGCCTGTCGTTCTTCTTCAACGCCAATGACTACCGCGGCGCTGGCCGTGACCTGGCCGGCAAAGATTTCTACGGCCGCATTCAGGATGACGCTTACTCAAAAGGCGTGATTCAGAAACAGGTCGCTGGCTTTGATGACGTCCTGCGCTCGCCTAAGCTGCCAACGCTGCGTGCCTCTCAGGCTACCGGCGTAACCGTCAGCGGCGCTCAGAAGTTCAAGCCGGAAGCATGGCGCACCGATACCGACGGTAACCGCGAGAACGTGGATAACCGTACGGCTACCGTGGCTGTAAGCTCCGGCACCGGCTTCAAACGTGGCGACAAAATCAGCTTTGCAGGCGTGAAATTCCTGGCGCAGATGGCGAAAAACGTACTGGTTCAGGATGCAACTTTCTCGGTTGTAGCCGTGAACGGTAACAACATCACCATCACGCCGAAGCCTGTCGCGCTGGATGACACCACCCTGACCGCAGAGCAGCGTGCTTACGCCAACGTGAACACCTCTCTGGCTGCAGGCGCTGCAATCAACATCCTGAACACTGACGATGCGCCAACCAACGTGTTCTGGGCTGACGATTCCATCCGCCTGCTGTCTCAGCCGATCCCGCTGGACCATGACCTGTTCGCCGGCATGAAGTCTCAGAGCTTCAGCGTGCCGGGCACTGGCCTGAACGGTGTGATCGCTTTCCAGGGTGATATCGACATCCTCGGCGGCAAATGCCGTATTGCTCTGTGGTATGCAGCAACTGCTGTGCGCCCGGAAGCAATCGGTGTTGGCCTGGCGAATCAGGACGTGGCTACCGCAATCACCGGCTAACCAGTGATAAGGGGCTTCGGCCCCTTTCTTCGGAGACGATCATGAGCGTAATGCTTTACAAAGAAGGCAAAGGTACGCGGGTGTGGGGCAAGGAGTATCAGACTGTCATCGTTCGTGATGATGAGCTGGCAGAGTTCCGCGCCAAAGGCTGGAAAGACCACCCGGACGAAGTCAGCGCAAAGCCTGCTGAAGATAAGCCGATTAAGCGTACTCGCCGCACTCCTGCGGAAGAAGCCGGAAAGCCTCAGGCAGAGGTAAGCGATGAACCTACAAACGAAGGGTGACATTGTCAGGGCGGCGCTGCGTAAGCTGGGTGTGGCCTCAGATGCCACGCTCACTGACGTTGAGCCGCAGTCGATGCAGGATGCTGTCGAAGATTTAGAGATGATGATGGCGGAGTGGTACCAGGACAGCAAAGGCATCATCACCGGCTACATCTTCTCTGACTCCAGCGCGCCACCATCTGACGGCGACGAGCACGGCATGCGCTCCAGTGCTATCAGCGCAGTCATGCACAACCTGGCAATTCGCATAGCGCCGGATTACGCAGTAGAGCCAGCAGCCAAAATCGTTACCACCGCCCGGCATGGCAAAGAGCAGCTTTATAAATTCTCTGCAATGAGCCGGGCTAAGCGTGCTGGCTACCCGTCCCGCATGCCGACCGGCAGCGGCAACCGCGGCGTTACGCTGAATTCTGTCAATTATTACCCCGGAGAGAGACCAGATGCCGATTCAGCAGCTTCCACTGATGAAGGGAGTGGGTAAGGATCGCCGCAACGCGGATTACGTCGACTTTCTCCCTGTCAACATGCTGGCCACTCCCAAAGAGGTGGTAGGTGCCAATGGCTATCTGCGCTCTTTCCCTGGCATTGTAAAGCAGAGAGATGTGGACGGAGTATCACGCGGCGTTATGTATAACTCCCATGAAAGCGCCGTATACCGTGTTTGTGGAACAAGGCTATACAAATCAGGTGAGGATATCGGGGAGGTGGCGGGGGACTCTCGCGTGTCTATGGCCTGCAGCTACAACAGCCAGGCGATAGGGGCTAACCGGACGATAACACTCTTTCGTTATGATGGTGAAGTGCGCACACTTTCTAATTGGGCATCATCAACAGGCTATGCTCAGTATGAGCTTGGTGCAGTTAGGGACATTTGCCGTAACCGTTCAAGATATGTGTGGAGCAAGGACAGCAGCGATTCATTCTTTGTGAGCGATCTTGAGGATGAGTCAAAGCCCGACCGGTACAGCGCTGAGTACCGGGCAGAAAGCCAGCCGGACGGTATCATCGGCATAGACAACTGGCGTGATTTCATTGTGTGCTTTGGCACCACAACGATTGAGTACTTTTCTCTGACCGGAGCATCCAGTGCCGTCGGCGCCGCTTTGTACCAGTCTCAGCCGTCGCTAATGGTGCAGAAAGGCATTGCAGGCACGCGATGTAAAACGAAGTACGCAGATACCCACGCAATTCTGAGTCATCCGGCAACGGGTGCGCCATCGGTATACATCATCAATGCCGCACAGACCCAGCAGATAGCTACGGCATCTATCGAGAAGATACTGCAGGGATATACAGTTGAAGAGTTGGCGACCGGATTTATGGAAACCACCCGGTTTGAAGCGCATGAGTTACTGATTATTCATCTGCCGCGCCACGTTCTTGTATACGACGCATCAGTTACGCAAGCGGGTCCGCAGTGGGCAATCCTCAAGACGGGATTTGATAGCGCAGCATACCGCGCGATTGATTTCGTGTATGAGGGTAATGCGATCAGCTGTGGAGATAAGTCAGAAGCGCTAACCGGCACACTCAGCAAGGAAGTGTCCAGCCAGTATGGTGAGCAGCAGGAGCACCTCCTGTTTACGCCATTGTTCCGTGCTGATAACGCCAGAGCATTTGATTTCGAGCTGGAATCAGGCACCGGTGTTTCACAGGTGGCCGAAAAAATGTTTGTTTCAGCTACTGCGGACGGCATCAATTATGGGCGTGAGCAGCTGATACCGTGGAACGCTCCGTTCCGATATGACCAGCGAGCCCTGTGGCGCCGGCTTGGGCGCATCCGTAAAAATATCGGTTTCAGGGTCAGAATAATCACTTCTTCACCGATTACGCTGAGTGCCTGTCAGCTAAGGCTAGAGTAATGGCAGATAAACCGCAGGAAGTCATCGTTCAGGCAAGCCGCATCGATGACTCCGTTTTACCTAGCAGTTTTTCCCTCGCTTACAGGCTTTACATAATCCAACAGGGCTCGGACCTGAAAGGGATTGCAGAAGCCTCAAATAGCGCCAACGGAATGGCCTATCAGGCAACCATAAAGAATCAGCAGCAGGATATAACCTTAGCTGACCACAGCGTCAGGATTACTTTTGCTGAGTCCCAGCTGGCAAACCACGAAGGAAGAATCACTAACGCTGAGGGTGCGCTCGTTTCTCTCGCTGGCAGGGTTGGAGTTGCAGAAAGTGATATTGACTTTATTCAGAGCGATTATGTCTCTAAATCAGCGACAGATACGCAAGGCCTGCTGTCACCCCTGAACGTTACCACATCATATTCAGTTGGCGGCGTGAAAGTGGTGGGGGCGAGAGTCACCGGGTTTACAGCGGCCAGTGGCACCGGTCTTAAGGGATCATTTGCGGCTGACACCAGCTACACCATTGGCACAACCTATTCTCAGGCTCAGGTGCAGGCTCTGGCCAATGGTCTCAGAGAGGCAAGGCAGCGCATTAAGGCACTTGAGGATGCATTGCGATCGCACGGGCTGATTAACTGATGATTACATTCAATCCAACCAGAAATATCGACCTGATAGAGCGCGTCGGCAATCACCCGGGCATCATCGCCGGCAGCAACAACGGTGACGGTTATGAATACCGCCCGGAGTGCAGATATTTTGAGGTGAATGTTCACGGCGTCTTCGGAGGCCTCGTGTATTACCACGAAATTCAACCGATGAGCTTTGACTGCCACGCCATGTATCTGCCGGAAGCCCGCGGGTTCAGTTTTGATATTGGTATGGCGTTCTGGCGCTACATCCTCGGATCTACTGATGTCCAGTGCGTAACGTCATTCGCTGCCCGTAAATTCAGGCATGGCCAGATGTACTGCGCGTCTATCGGCCTGCAACGCGTCGGCACCATCCGGAAATACTTCAAAGGCACCGATGACGTGACGTTTTACAGCGCCACACGTGACGATCTAATCACCTTCCTCAATTCCAGGAGTTAACCATGTTTTATGCAATGAAGCTGGGCAGGCAGCTGCGCGGCGAGGAGCCGCTTTACCCTGAAAAGGGAGGTAAAGGTGGAGGTGGTAGCGGTGGTGCCAAAGAGCAGGCTGATGCCCTCAACCGTTCAACTGACCTGCAGCGTCAGCAGTGGCAGACGGTAATGAATAACCTGGCGCCGTTCACGCCACTTGCGCAGCAATATGTTTCGCAGCTGCAAAGCCTTTCCACGCTCGGCGGGCAAAATAGTGCGCTAAACAGCTACTATGGCTCAGACCAGTACAGGCAGCTGGCAAATCAGGCTCGATACCAGTCATTGGCGGGCGCAGAGGCAACTGGAGGACTCGGTTCAACGGCAACCAGCAATCAGCTCGCGACGATCGCGCCAACTTTGGGCCAAAACTGGCTGAACGGACAGATGCAGAACGCGCAGAATCTGGCAAATATTGGGCTTGGTGCGCTGCAGGGGCAGGCTAATGCCGGTCAGACGTACGCAAATAACGCCGGTTCGATTTATCAGCAGCAGGCAGCACTTGCGGCAGCAAACGCTAACCGACCATCAGGTTTTCAGAGTGCGCTGGGTGGCGCAGCATCGGGTGCGGCTGCCGGGGCTGGATTGGGAAGCATCGTTCCCGGGGTTGGCACTGGCATTGGCGCAGCAATTGGTGGCGGCCTCGGCCTGCTTGGGTCGCTTTTCTAAGGGGTGAGCATGGCACTTTCACAATCATGGAATGGCGGCGGGCTTCTGGCTGGCATCGGTGGTGCAAATATGAATGCACCGCAGGCAAGTGACGTTAACGCCACGCTTGCACTTATCCGCGATAACAACGCTCAGCAGGCCAGCGGCGCTAACAACATGGGACTGCAGACGCTGCAGGGTCTAGGTGGTGTTGCTCAGGCTTACCAGCAGTCAGCCATGGCAGAAGGGCAGAAGGCATTCAACCAGGCACACGCTCAGGCGTGGGCTACGGGCGACACCTCTCTGTTACGCCAGTTTGCGCTGCAGAACCCGGCATTTGTCGAGAAAGCACAGCAGGCAGTGGGCCACCTGAATGACCAGCAGAAGGCAGATATCGGTTCTCTGGCGGCAGGAATGCGTGTGTCACTCTCTCAGGGACCAGAGGCGTTCAGCAAGTTTGTGAACTCTAACGGGGCAACGCTGCAGCGAGTGGGTGCCGATCCGGGTACTGTTCTGCAGATGGGCGTAACTGACCCGCAGCAGGCGCAGCAGTTCGTTGACACCCTCGGCATGTCATCACTGGGTGGAAAGGACTATTTCGACGCGGTAGATAAGCAGCAGGGTCGCAAAATTGACGTTGGTAAGCTGCAGGAAACCATCCGCAGCAACCAGGCTGGCGAGGCCATTCAGGTCAGAGGGCAGGATGTAGCAGCGGCAACGGCACGCAGGGGGCAGGATATTACTATGCGCGGACAGGACATCAGCGCATCGAACTCTGCAGCAGACCGGGAGCTGCGTAAGTTTGCACTGCAACAGCAGGCAATAACTAACCAGCTCTCACGTGCAAAAACACAAGCAGAAGTAGAAAGCCTTAACCTTAAGCTGGACCAAAACAAGCGTCAGCAGGTAGAAGCTCAGCAGCAGAAACAGGTATCCCTGGGGTACGCGTCAGAAGCTGCGCAATTAGCAAAAGCCCTATCAACAGATCCTGAGCTGGGTCAGGTGACAGGGTCAGTAAATACCTGGACTCCAGTAGTTAGAAATAGCAGCCAGGACGTACTAAATAATGCCAACCGTCTTCAGTCACTACTTACCTCTGACAACCTCAAGCTAATGTCTGGCGTGTTGACTGACAGAGATATTGTTTTCCTCGGTAATATTGCATCAGGCCTTAACATCACTGACAAAGGCATTAAAGGTAGCGAGGCATCGGTCAGGAAACGGCTGAGTGATATTGCGACCAAGCTTGAATCTAAACTATCAGCGCAAGGATATGCAGGGACAGCGCAATCTCAAGTAGGAGCTCCTGACTCCCAGCCAGCAGCTGCCGGCGGATTTTCAAACCTATGGGGTGATTAATGGCTAAGGCATGGAAAGAGGTTATTGCTTCTCCGCAGTTTCAGGCTTTGCCAGCGGAACAACAGTCAGCAGCGCAGGAGCAATATTTCAATGAGGTAGTTGCCCCCCAGGCAGGCAGTAATGCTGCTGCTGCCCGGCAGGCATTTTTCTCCGCTTATCCAACAGTGACCAGCAGCCAACAAAACCCGGCATCAATGTGGCAAGCCGCAGCGCCGGCTAATCAACAAAGCGCTTCATGGGGAGACAGAGCGCCGCAGACTCGAGCTCAACAGATAGCGGGTGGCCTGGCTGAAACTGGACGCGGTGCGCTACAGGCAGGTATTAACATTGCAAACATTCCTGCTGAGCTAACAGATGCAATTGTCAGCGCGGGTTCATGGCTCGGCAATAAGCTTGGCCTCGGAGATGGCACATATGATGCAGCTCCACGGCTCACAACAGACGGAATTGAAAGTGCTTTAGGGCTGAGCAAAGGAACCCTTACACCACAAAGCGAAGAAGGAAAGGTATTTGCAGAGGCTTTACCTTACCTAACCCCTGTTGGGCTTGAAAGGCTGGCCACCTCGGCGCCAACGCTTGCAGGTCGTATTTTCAACATGGGCACCAGATTAACTGCTGAAAATACCACCGGTGCTTTGGCCGCTAACAGTGGTACAGACAGCAACGGGTCATTCCTGGGTGACTTAGCAACAGGCGTAGCTGCGGGCGGGGTTGTTAATGGTGCAGTGAAGGGAGTTAGCGCCGCCGCTCGGGCATACGGTCAGAGAGGGGTTAATGAGGCTGCTGCTAATCTGCGAGATGTGGTAACGCAGGGCCGGCAGGCAAGCACGGTAGAGCAAACTGGGCAAGCCATCTCTGAAGCTCCTGACACATCAATCTTGCGTACACGCGTTCAAATTAATAATCCCGTTACCGGAGAGGCAGCAAGCGTAACCCCTCAGGTTTACCGTGCCGCTGAAGAAGTAAGGCCTGATCAGAACGTATTGGATGCCGCTGAGCGCGTAGGCGTTAGAGACCAGTTGCTACCATCTCATTATTCTAAAAATCCGACATACAGAGCGATTGAACAGGGGCTAAAATCCATCCCTGCAAGCCAGCTGGCTGCGCAGGAAGCATCAGCCATAGGGACTCTTGCGCAAAAAGCAGATGATCTGATTGCAGAAGCCGGCGGCACCCAAAATAAAGTGGCTCTTTCAGAGAGGTTCAAATCAGAGTCCAGCAAAGCTATCGATGAGCTGACTCGTCGATCAGATGCAATCTACTCAGATATCAGTAGTTCTATATCCCCACGCACTACAGCTACAGCTGATGAGACCATCTCTTTACTCAATAGCAAAGCGGCAGATCTCGGTGGCTTGGAAAACCTGTCATCAGCAGAACGTACTGTTATGCGACGTTTGGGTATGAGAGCGGTAACCAATAGCGACGGTACAATTACTCAGGTCCCCCCAACATATGCACTGCTGGACAATACGCGTAAGCAGATAGGCGCCGCTATAAGCCGAGGTGAAGGGCCTTTCAAAGACCAGACCACGGCTGAACTAAAACAGCTCTATGGTGCTATAACAGCCGATCAGGAGAAAGTTGCTGCAGCATATGGGATGGGAGATAAGTGGGGCCTTGCAAAAGACCTGGTGTCGCAGAGGAAGGGTTTGGAAGATCATCTTGTCACAGCTCTTGGCAAAGATCTTTCTGGCACGTACTCCAGTAGACTCACCCCGGCCATTCAGGGCCTGAGG
Organism: Pantoea sp. SIMBA_079; assembly: GCF_046940275.1. NCBI lineage: Bacteria > Pseudomonadati > Pseudomonadota > Gammaproteobacteria > Enterobacterales > Erwiniaceae > Pantoea > Pantoea sp. SIMBA_079. The sequence continues at coordinate 398,637 of NZ_JAWRYR010000001.1, forward strand.
AAAGGTAACGTTCAGGCGTTCGATAATCTGATGAATGCTACACCAAATGGATTACGTCAGGAGGTGGTCGCATCAGCACTGAATGATATATTCACTTTGGGTTCAAGAAAAGAATCGCAACTGCATATCCCCGGCTTTGTAGACTGGTACTCAGGGGCTCAGCGTTCAGGCGCCCTCAGCAGAGTTACTGACGAGCTTCCGACGGCAACAGCTAAACGCCTGCACGACCTATATATTGTCGCCAATGGCATTAGAACTGCCAAGACAAGTGAAATAACAACAGGTCGAATTCAGGCTCTTCTCGACCAGTTCGACAAAGATGGAGGGATGGTTTCTAAACTTTATGATGTGGGGAAAAAGGCTGCAGCAGCCGAAGGTGTAACATCATCAATTGGCTTACCCGGTGCGGGAGCAACATCGGTAATTGTCTCTACCATATCGCGTAACAAGACTGCACGCACCGTCGCAGCAGATCGTCTGATTTCCTCCCATGAGTTCAGAAACGCAGCCCGATTAATGGCAGGAGCTGATTCCGCAAGGCTTGCAGGAGCAAGGAAAGCAGCAGAGCAAGCCCTTCAAAGGAGTCAGCGTTATCAAAGGTGGGCAGCAACACTCCAGCCTAGAGAAAGGCAGGCTATTGCTAAGGTGGGATTGCTTAACTGGCTAAACGGTACAGGTGAGCAGTATTGATTACCATTTGAGTATGCTCTTACATACCCAAACTCCGATAACAACTGCCAAAATCCAGCCGATACTTATCATGTGGAATCCTTAATTGCACTGGTAGGTCTCTTTCAGGGCGCTAGTAACAGCTAGCGCTCCGGACATGGTTTTAACACGTGTTGCGTTGCGGTCGAAATATTCAAGTGCTGCATCGTCTATAGAGTACATTGTTGTTCCTGATGGTATGCAGATCTCTCTGGTTGAATGCAGGGCGCCAGCTGCTCCATTTACGTACATCATATACATCATTGCCTGATAGCTGGCGTTACTTCCATCCATAGGCTTACCTGCGCTTCTCCATGCGTCATACATAACGCCGGCAATAACTAAATCCTTTCCAGTATTGAAGGCCATGCAGCTTGCAGAAAATGTAATCAGAGCTGAAGCAACTAATAACCTCATTATGTTTTCCTTATAAGTTAATAAATAAATCAACCACAAACAGCCTCGGCAAATGCCGGGGTTTTTTTATGCCCGGAGCAAACCAATGGCAGATGTTACTGCAAACGTTGTTGTCTCGATGCCCTCACAGTTATTCACAGCATCGCGATCATTTAAAGCGCTGGCAAACGGCCGCATTTATATTGGCAAAATTGACACTGATCCAACATTGCCCACCAATCAGGTGCAGGCATACCTGCAAAATGAGTCTGGAGATTTAACGCCTCTCCCGCAACCAATCGTTATTAACGCGGCAGGCTTTCCAGTTTTTAACGGCCAGGTTGCCAAGATTGTTACGGCAGAGGGCCACAGCATGGCTGTCTACGATGCATATGGTAGCCTTGAACATTATTTCCCCAGCGTTCTTAAATACGACCCAGATCTGCTGAGAAAAGATTTGAATCTACCTTCAGGTGCAGGACTTATTGGATTTGATGCAGCCCAGCCTTATCCGTCCGGCACTATTGGTAGTGCTATTAAAAACAACCGTAAAATCGGGGTTTCGCCGGAGGAGTACGGTGGAGACATTCAAGCCGCCGCCAACGCAGCTGTAGAGCTGTCTCTCCCGCTGATATCCGGCCGAAAAGACTATGAGGTCCAAAACGCTTTAACACTGCCCAGCGGGCTTACGTGGATTTCAGCTGGAACGCGTATCAAGATGATGCGTGCTGGCTCTGGAGGAACGAACCCTTTAGATTCGGGAATTGTCCCGCAAAATAATACGCGCATTATTGGCCGGGTATATATCTATCTGGTTGACTCTCCTGGAGCAGCAGCATTTCGCGCTCATCTTCTGCTTGGCAACTGGACAACTGGAGCTGGCGTCAATAACTTCACATTCGATGAGCTTGTACTTGAAGGTGGCCATAGCAATATTAACGGCGTTGCCATCGCTGGTGACTCTTACAATATTCGCGGAAACAGAATCGATGCCGGCACATCAACTGTAATTGGCCGCGCCCTGATGACTCACTGGGGTAACTTTGCAGAGCATTATCTTAGCGGCGGCACATATCGGCATGCATCAGGCGCAGGTCCTACGACACATCCTCATGATATTCATGTAAAGGAAGTTGTTGGGAACCTAACAGCAAGCATTGGCGACTTTATGGCTTTAGTTGGCATATCGGCAGGATATGACACGACAGTCGATAGGATTGCGGGCTCTGTTATTAATAACGGAGCTGGAACGGCACAGTTACTGCTGCTCACTGGCGGTGATATGGGGCTGGCATATGCACCATCTGATATAAGAGCCGCAGGCATGAGAAATCTTGTGTTTGGAACTGTTGAAGGCTCAACAAACAAGATTGGTATCTCTCGCATTGGCCGAGCGCTGTATTGGGATAAAGATAGCACCCCGCAGACAGTAGAAAATTACTATGTGAAAATTAGCGAAACCGTTGCAAATGCCAACCTCAAAAGCACAAGTAACAATACTATTCACCAGGCTATAGGCGGAAGCAATTTTGGCGGGAGGTGTTGCTATGGAAATGTTGTTACTGATGGGTTTGTGAATTCATTTTCTCCAGGTAACTATGATACAGGTGGGATTATTGACCTTCTTGTCTCAAACAATAATCAATTTAATGCTGTGCTTTATGCAGGGGCCGGTGCGGACTCTACTATATATCCTACAGGAATGAGGATAAACAAACTTGTTATCAACGGGACCGGGGCGCAGGGTGCAGAAGCTCTTAATTATCACGGAGTACGTACTCAGTCATGTGTCGGACTTTTCATCGGTTCGCTTGATGCAATATCGCTTCACCCCATTGGCTATGCTGTCCTTTTTAACACGTTGTCGACAGGCGTTTACATTGATGCCATAAAGGTATTCCCTGCATATAATCGCGGCGCTGCAGCACTAAACCAAATGACAACCCCTACTGATTGTAATGTTGGTCAGGTGTATGGCACCGATCCGCTGACTGCAATTTCTGGGGGCATAACCTACAAGCCGTTTGGTCGGTTCAGGGAGTTTCAGTATCCAGCGGCCAACTCGCTACCGATAGGCGTGAACGTAGTAGTAGGAGATCGCTTTGTGGCAACTTCCGGGTCGACTGGGCAAGCGGCACTGTCAGTTATTACCGGCGCCGGCACGACGGGCTCAGGGGCTACAGCGAAAACATTACTCACCTTTTGAATATATGGGCGCGAAAGCGCCCATCCTTTCCTTACTTCCTTTCAAATATATCGCCGCCAAACTGGAATCCCCACACGACAGATTTCTTCAGTGTGTAATTTTCCTTGAGGTAGGCGCAAACATCATTCATGCCTGCAGGATTCTGGCAAAGGTTGTTGCCGGTCATTACGAATCTTGGATTTTCCCTCATTTTATCCATGATATAACTCTCTTCGCCGGCACCCATAATTTGGGTTCTATGCGTCATCCAGATGTACTTATCGAAGGGTTGCATGTCAGAGAGGTAATAAAGAACGTGAGATGCTCTCACTGACAAAACCTTTTCATCTCCCACCAGGGCGTGCAGGGATTTAAAGTCATCCTCTTTTTTGCTTGTGTATGACGCCTCAAGCCTTTCGTGAAGGTTGAAAAGCTTAATCGTCAGATCCTTGTAGTAGATATTAAAAGGAAGCGCTGAGAGCGCAATGATTGCTATTGCGTTCTTTCCCGCAGCTACAGCGAAAAGGCAGCAGGGGATAAGGAAAATCGCCGAATAGTGCATAAACGGCTTTCCGGCAATAATCACGCACATGATGCATGAGACCATACATAAGACAGCTGCGATCAGTTCGCGGCGAGATTTGATGCTCGAAAATTTATCCATGAGGTAAAGCGCAGGGCAGAGTAGCACGCTGGCTATTACTGGCAGGAAAAAAATTAAAGTTTCACTATGGCTTATGCCGCCATCGCCATATGCAGAAAGGAATGTTATCTGTGGTCTCAGATATCCATCCATGACGCCTACAGTCATCTGCAGGGGAGCGAAAACAACAATAAGTCCGATAGCCACCCCAGCAGCGTAGGTTGCTGTTCGGCGCAGGGTTGATTTTATGTCACTGCAAAGCAGCAGAAAGATGGTAGGGAGAGACAGTGCTACTCCAACCATATAATTGATGTTGACTGCAAAGATGGCGAGCATTCCTGAAATTGCGACAGGCTTTGCTCTACTTGGCCTCATAAGGATAAGCAGCGACGCCAGGGCGAGCGAGGAATACAAAATCTCGGTGTTGCCAGAAAAGTCTACGAAAGGAAATGAAAAAAATATTATCGCTAACGCAATCCCCGCAACATTCCTGAAGCTTCTATAGCAATAGAATGAAACGATTGCCGCCGATACTATATAGAATAGCAGGGAAATTGCTGCAAAAAATCCTATCTTAAATGGGTATATCAGGGAGAATGCCGCATAGATATAGTAAAGGAATGCCGGCTTATGGTCGAAGGCATAACTATATGGCATTTGACCATGTTCAATCATTCCATCGGCGATGATTTTATATATCACTGAATCATGGTTAGTGAATGCGTGACCGAAGTAAAAGCTAGCAGCGAAGGCGATAATCGCTGCGAATATTAGTTCTCTGGCAACCCAGCCATATTTTTTTATCACTTCTTGGATCCCTTAATCAGGTAGCGCGGCCTTCCTTTAGACTCTATGTAAATCCGACCGATATACTCCCCCAGCACGCCTATGCCTATCAGCTGCACGCCACCGAGGAACAATATAGATACGATAATAGATGGATACCCCCTTACAGGGTTACCAAATACGAGTGTGTCGAAGATCATCCATGTGCCGTAAAGGAACGAGGCTGCAGCGACGAACAATCCAATATAGGTCCACATGCGCAATGGGAAGGTCGAGAAGCTGGTAATGCCCTCCAGCGCCAGATTCCAAAGCTTCCAGCCATTAAACTTTGACGTGCCGGCAATGCGTTCCGCACGTGTGTACTCGACCACATCAACTCGACCGCCTACCCAAGACAGGACGCCCTTCATGAACAGGTTACGCTCCGGAAGCAACTTGATGTGCTCCACTGTTTCGCGCGACATGAGACGGAAGTCGCCGACATTCTCTTCGATAGTGGGTGAGCTGATTTTGTTGTGCAGGCGATAGAACCATTCAGCCGTTTTGCGCTTAAGGTGTCCGTCAGTGCTGCGATCTGCACGCTTGGCCAGTACCACATCAGCCCCTGCCTGCCAGCGCTCAATAAGCTGCGGAATGACATTGATCGGATCTTGCAGGTCAACATCGATTGGCACTACTGCATCACCGGTAGCGTGCTCAAGACCTGCGAAAAGCGCGGGCTCTTTGCCAAAGTTGCGGGTAAATGACACTGCTTTAACTAGCGGATCTGACACTGACAGAGCATTGATTATCTCTTCAGTGGCATCCTTGCTACCGTCGTTGATGAACACAATCTCTACCTCATGCGCGGTAAGTTCCCGGCGCACTTCCTGATAGAAAATTGGTATTGCTTCCTCTTCGTTGTAAACGGGAACCACTAAAGATATTTTCATTTTTCTTCCCTGAAAACGATGTACCGTGAATAGATAAAGCCACAGAAAAGGCTTATTGCGGAGAATGCTACCAGAGTAACCAGCGGTGCTAATCCCGACCTGTCAGCCGCCCAGCCAACAGCTGAAGCCAGAGATCCCATAAAGGCGACATAAATCATGTAGCGAAGAGTGGTTGTCTCAGAGTTAAACGTCCAGCGCGCGTTTGCAAAGAACGAAAATGTTACTGCAACGCAAAATGCGCCAAAGTTGGCGAGTGACTGAGTGGCATCTGAGGTGCAAATTATCAGATAAAATACGGCCCAATGAATAGCAGTGTTCAGTACGCCAACACTGACATAACGCGAGAATAGTTTGAGCATAAGGTTTAGCTTAAGTTAAGAATTTACCGATCTTATACATCGTGAAACAGACTGCAACCCTTTAAGAAAAATCGCATAAAAAAGCCCCGGCGTTGGGGCAATCCTGAACCGCGCCGATCTGAGCAGGCTGCGGGGTGGGAGCCTAAACAGTAACCATTCACACCAGTTGTAGCAAATAAATATCCATACCAGCCAACAGGTTCGCAAAAGATACGCCGGACGCATCTTGATCAGATCCACCGATCGATAATACTGTATCTATATACAGTTATTATCAGAGGAGGATTTGACCATGCCACGCGAGTACCAGATTAAAAAAGCATTCATCAGTTCCATCAAGCGCGAGCCATCAGGCCGCAGTACCGTTACCACTGCTGACTTCGTAGAGGAGCTGGAGCGCGTTAACTGGCAATTTACGCTCAAGCAGGCCAACGACTGGATAAGTAGCCACACGACCACCTTCCGCGACGCCTCAACGCAGGAGGGCGAGAATATGACGTGGTTCCGGTTCAACCCTAACGGTGGCCTCTGATGGGATTTCCTTCACCGGCACAGGACTACATAGAGCCGCGGCTCAGCCTCAACTCAGTATTCATCCCTAATCCAGCCACAACGTTCCGGGTCGATATCCCTGACGGCTTCCTGCTGGTTGACTCAGCTGCGAAGGTGAAACCCGGCAGCAGGATTGCGTATCAGTGGAATGGCTATTCGGGGTTGGGGAAGATGTACCTCAACAGCCTGGTGACGGAAGAGGGTGAGGTTATAGAAGGTGATCCGCTAAACGATGTCATTGTGCTGGGTAAAGTGACGTGCGAGGTAAGGCATGTGTATGACGATTACAGGGTGCCATAAATCAGTTCTTTTCTGGTAGCACACATGTAGCACAAAAAAATACCGCAAAGCACCTCATATTCACCCGGCGGGTAACACGTGCCTTGCGGTATACCTTTGATAAAACGTGAATCAACCTAAAACAACTCACATACTAAAAACTGCCAAGTGATATTATGAATATGCAGGTTTAGTTGTTTTAAGTGTTTGATTTTAAAGTGTTTTTTTGCTGTGCGGATTTAATGTGGGACACTGATGTGGCATATCCGGACTTCAGCTTTCTACCGGGTTGCAGCTTATAAAAGGCACATATGCGCCTGAATATATCAGGCGTGATTAAGAAATGGATAGGATGACAAATTACGTCAGATTTCCAGAGGGTTAATAAAAAGCGGCGCAGTGACGCGAGAAGATGTTATTCACGTTATCGGCCTGGAATAGAAAGATGGCGGGCATAGTTATATTAACGCTTTTATGCACTGCATATGGCGCGTTTAAGAGCAGATAATTGATTTAGTTTTACTGGAGATGCCGGGAACAAAAAGCCCTGGTTAAAGATCAGCAATAGCTGATAAGACCATAGGTGCTCATTGGCAGCTCAGGCAAAATAATCTCTGGCATGCATTCGCCGGATAAAAGCTCCTGCATCAAAAATGAACAAATTTGCATTAGAGAGGCAACCATAAAGGGCAGCGCAAAGGATATCTGTCATCAGTCAGCAAACGCCGTTGCTGACTAACTTGCCTGATAGCGGCAGCGCTGCTGAATAGTGTCGCTTTAGTGAGGCGCATCTCAAAACCCGCCGGTAAGCGGGTTTTCAGGCTTCGCGATTATGCAGCCATCTGGCGGCACAGTTCCGCGCAGTGATGGCAGGCTTTCGCGCATGCCTGGCAGTGATCGTGCTGGTGCTGACCACACTCATCGCCGCATTTCTGGCAAATCTCTGCACAAAGCTGGCAGAGTGCGGGCGCAAACTCACTCTTCAGCGTCATAAACTGTGCGGCGAGACGGCAGATATTCGCACACTGCATATCCATCCGGATACACTCCCGCATCATCTCCGGATTTTCCTCTTCAAGACATGAAACGGCACAGTTATCACAGGCGGCTGCACAGAGGTAGCAGGCTTCAATGCACTGTTTGTATTGATCCAACATATCTTCTCCTCGGTTAGGGTTACCTGATAAGCCTGGAAAAAATCCCCAATTATGCAAATTGTGAATATGTTAATAACGTTTTCAGCACGGCGCTCATTTTGTGACTGGCACGCGCGCCGAAGAGTAAGCCGCGCGAACATTCATCAATTTGCGCCTGTAATTCACTCAATTTGTCTTATCTGCACAGGCTTTACAAAAACATCAGGCGTATTTGCTTGATCGTTTACGGGAACTGCTATTACTGTATTTATATACAGTAATCATTTTGAGACCATGGATATGGAGCTTTTACACCCGGCGGACATCCGCGCCATCCTTGAATTACCGCTTTATGTCAGCCGCGTTCCCTGCGGTTTTCCGTCGCCGGCTCAGGACTACGTTGAGCAGCGAATCGACCTGAACAGGTTGCTTGTACAGCATCCCAGCGCGACATATTTCATTAAGGTCAGCGGTGACTCAATGATTGAAGGGGGCATCAACGACGGCGATATGCTGGTGGTAGACAGCTCGCTCAAAGCCGGACACGGTGATGTGGTAGTCGCTTCAGTCTGTGGCGAATTTACAGTTAAACAGCTTATGCTGCGCCCGTTTCTGCATCTCAGGCCCATGAATGCGGCGCATGCGATCATTGCAATTGAGGACGCCGATCAGTTTGAAATTTTTGGTGTGGTCAGACATGCCATTAAGACGATAGGCCCCTAGATGTTCGCGCTGGTGGACGTTAACGCGTTCTATGCGTCGTGTGAAAAGATATTCCGGCCGGATCTGAAAGGCGAGCCGGTTGTGGTGCTGAGTAACAACGATGGCTGCGTGATCGCCCGGTCGGCTGAGGCCAGAAAGCTGGGTATCAAAATGGGCGCGCCCTATTTCAAAATGAAAGATGAACTGATGCGTCACAATGTGCGGGTGTTCAGCTCTAATTATGCGCTTTATGCCGATATGAGTGACCGGGTGATGACCACGCTGGAGGAGATGGCGACAGCCGTTGAAATCTACTCGATTGATGAAGCATTTATGGATCTGACCGGGATGCAGCGCTACACATCGCTGGAAACCTATGGCAGAGCGATCCAGCAGCGGATATACCAGGAGATGCACCTGCTCACAGGGGTGGGTATTGCTCAGACTAAAACGCTGGCAAAACTGGCTAACTATGCAGCTAAAAAATGGACCAAAACCGGCGGGGTGGTGGATCTGTCAGATGCAGAACGGCAGCGCAGACTCATGGCACTGGTGCCGGTAGAAGAAGTATGGGGAGTGGGCCGGCGTCTCAGTAAAAAGCTGAACGCGATGGGCGTGATCACGGCTAAAGATCTGGCTGATCAAAGCACCTGGGTTATCCGTAAGCACTTCAGCGTGGTGCTGGAACGCACGGTCAGAGAGCTGCGTGGTGAATCCTGCCTTGAGCTGGAAGCGTTAGCACCTGACAAACAGCAGATAGTGTGCTCACGCTCCTTTGGTTCACGCATTACTGAATATCGCGATATGCGCGAGGTAGTCTGCAATTTTGCAGTACGGGCCGCTGAAAAGCTCAGAGCAGAACGCCAATATTGCCGGCAGATAGCGGTGTTTATCCGCACCAGTCCGCACGCCGACGATGAGGTATTTTACGGCAATCAGGCGCTGGGCAGGCTGGCTATCCCGACTCACGACAGCCGGGATATTATCCGCGTGGCGACAGACGCGCTGGATCGTATCTGGCTCGAGGGCCGGAGATATATGAAAGCGGGCGTCATGCTGGGCGATTTTTTTAGCCAGGGCGTGGCGCAGCTTAACCTGTTTGATGAGTTCCAGCCGCGCGCAAACAGCGCAGCCCTGATGCAGGTAATGGATAAGGTCAACCAGGAAGGCAGGGGGCAACTGTGGTTTGCAGGGCAGGGGATCGCGAAACCCTGGGCGATGAAGCAGGAAATGTTGTCCCCGTCTTACACGACGCGTTACGCCGATTTACCGGTCGCGAAATAACGTCCCTGTTTCAATTACCCGGCTTTGACATTCAGTTACCCATATCTTCAGGCGTACGCTGGATCACAATTTCCAGCGCATTGCGGTAGATATCCTGTTTCACAATATCCTGTTCCGCTTCAAGCCGCATGATCAGGGCCAGAATGATATCTTTGTTCGTCACGCGGATCTTGCGTGTGGTCAGTTCAAGCCGGATTTCAGAGATGATCACACGTTCACTCAGATACTGTTCACCGGTAGTTTTAAAGTAGTCGCTGAGCTGAGACTCCGGGGTAGCAAGCTGTTTCATATTAAGCCTCACAAAAAGAGAAATCACACATGTTATTGTCTGGCGGTCACAAAAGCGTATGCCCTCCGCGCTGCAATAAACTTATACAAGATTCCCGTAGTTGTACAACTCGCTCAGCGCTCTTTTGTGTGGTCGTACGTGTAAATGATATGCATCAAAATAGGCGCGCTATTTTTTGGATCGATCATTTCCTTTATAAGCAGGACGTTAGTGCAGCGCGGAACAAAGCGCATAATCTTCACACGAACCGCGCTGAAAGAGAAATTTTGTGCGCGGTTAATCCGGCAGAGGCCGGGAGCGGATTTTCACCCATTTTATTTTGCTAAACGCAGCGCGAAATCTGTAAGTCAGGCTACTTTTAATGCTCAGACCAATAATCAACAGAGGTGCGCATGCACTCACAACAGGTCAGTATCAATCTGTACGCTTTGGCGATTCGTAAACTTGCTGCCGCTCACCAGACAGGAAAAGATCTTAGCGACGTAAAACACCAGGTCGATGCGGTTATTCAGACTATGAAAGAGGGGATGACCGTTGATAAAACGGAGCAAATCGAGATGTGGGGTGAGCTGCTGGCGGTCCTTGATAACTGTAGCCGCAATACGGCTCATCCTTCATGGATCACCGTTATCAATCACGCGCGTTATCGGGTAAAGAGCAGAAAAAACACTGCAGTACAGTATTACCGGCAAATCAGCGCCTGATAAAACACTGCCGATCGTGACGATCGGCAATAATTTTTCAGCCTGATATCAGGGCTCATCAATACGGGAAACTTTCAGGTGCGCACTGTTGCCTTTGCCATAGACTTTACCGCTGACGCGGATTTTGTCGGTGGCATCATAGGTTTTACCTTTAAAGGTCTCAGCAGGTGCATCAATACGCACGGTGCCTGAGCTGTCGCGGAACTGATAGCTGTTATCACCGATCTTTTTGAGGATGTACCCTTCAAGGGTTACGTATCCGCCCTGACGGAAATCGCGGATCAGCGACACGCGCGTCTGACCGGTATCTTCTGATCCTTTATAGCCTGCATCTTCTTTATGCTGCGGCGGCGGCGTTTCACCCGCTTCAAATCCCCCTTTTTCAGCGTAAGCGCCAAAGCTCAGACACAGCATCACAGCAGCCCATGTAATTTTATTCATGTCACTCTCCTTGAAGTCAATCGACCCGTTAAGCATGGCACAGGTTTCGCCGGGGAGCAGGGGGAGAGCAAAATTAATAGAGCGTCTGAACAAAAGGTATACAGAAGAAGAAAGGAGGCATCGCGTGGGTACATTTGTACAGCAATAAAAAAGCCAGCACCCGGTCTGGCTTTTTTATTGCGCTGAGCAGCCGTCTGGTTATGTGCAGACAGTCAGGGCAGCGAAAGCCGGCCACTGATAACCCGATAGCCTGATCCGGCAAAGGCGTCAGCATCAAGCGGCTCTTTTTTGCCTGGGCCAAACCATCGCGGGTTGTGCTCTCCCGCGTAATACCACACTTCCGGTTCCGTTGTGGCTGATTCCACCCAGTAATAGCCTTCCTGCATCGTCTTATCCTCCTGCGAGGACTATAGTTCAGCTGCGCTACGCTTAACAGCACTGCGCGCCATTCTCTACAGAAAAATGTGCCGTCAGTGCTCTTCAGGAGGCGTCAGTTTCTCGCTGAGAAGCACAAAGCCCGCGGATTTAAAGCGCGCCAGAGAGAGAGGTATTGGCTCCATGGGCCGGTAAAAGCCGCGCCCCGCATCCCAGAACCAGACCTCTGGCTCAGTTGTTCTGCTACCCACCCAGTAAAAACCCGTTTCCATTAGTGCTCTCCAGAAATGAATGAAGGCACGCCTTCTTAAATTTCCGCAAAATGATGTATCAGGTAAAGTCGATAATCAATCTTGTTTACCGCTTCGCTTATTTTACAACTTACCTTGTGAGGTGCCGAATATCCTCTGGCTATGCACAACATACGTATCTGCATTAACCAGAATACGGCTCCTGTTCATTATCAGTCTGAATTTCATTACCAGGTGCAGCACAGCAGAAGCCTGTTATCCGGGGGTTAACGGTCAGCCTGCCTGCGCTTTCCGATTAACAGCAATGCCGTGCCAGACAGGCTTCGGCTTTCACTGCCAGGTTTACATTTAACGGCCGAAATCGATTTCACACTTTACACGGAGTCAGGCTAAGTTGTACAGCTCATCAAAGTTGTACAGGTTTGCGCTGATTGTATAGAAGCGTCTGGTGTTTTAATTCCCGTAACGAAAAGGCGTTGCGTTTTGCTTTAATTTTAAACAAAAGAGAAGGCTCAGGGCTGATTAAGCTGATGATAGGCGAGACAAAATCGGGAGCACTGAAATTATGCGCGTTTGAAATAAAAAGTACGATCTCATCTGACCGCACAAATTGATAAAGCGCAACTTATACGAATGGAGAAATCATGTATAACTTCAGGTGTTATGTATGGCGTTATCAGGCGCCTTTTTATCTGACTGGCCAGGCCCGCTCGGGACTGAAACAGTAAATGAGTTTTACAGCTGTATAATTAACCGCGTAATACGCTGCTGAGTAATAGAAAACAAAACTCCATAGATGAATATAATTCATAGCAGATTTACAGCTGAATATGATTATCCTCTTTTCATGAAAAACAAAATCTATTTCATACAAAGTTGTCAGGACAATGAACCCGGTATTCCTGTCGTTTTTCTGAAACAAAGAGCGCGTTAATAACCAGATTTATTTCCGCATTCTGAACTGGCTGCCAGCAAAACAGGCGCGGGACGGTAACCGGTAATGGCAGCCTGATCGTTTGCTGTTGCTATCGGGAGTCGCTCCGCTTTACCGCGAACAGAATGACAGCTGCTACACTTACAGATGCCGTGAACAGCGGCGGTAAATGTCAGTGCTGAAACAGAGGCGAGCAGGCTTATGAAAGATGGATATTACTGGGTGAAAGATGGTGAGCGCTACCCGGAGGTATGGTTCTATCAGCGGCAGTTTGGCTGGTTTCGTCCCTGCAGCGCGGTTCCAATGACGCAGCGCACCTTTGAAATGATGAAGTATGTCATCCTCAGCGAGCGGCTTGATGCGCCTGCAAAGCAGCTGCAGGCGCAGTAAATCGTAGTCAGAGATGCGCTTCTGACGGATGCTATCTGATTTCAGGCCATGCGATTGACGGAAATGCATTCAGCATTGGCCGCGCAAAAAGATAGCCCTGAAACTGATTAATACCGGCTGCTTCAAGCCACATCCACTCTTCTGCTTTTTCAACGCCTTCGGCCACTACGGCAATTTCCAGTGAAGCGCAGCATTTAATAATCGCATGCACAATTGCCTGCTTCGGGCCGCTTTTATGAACGTCACTGATAATTTCACGATCGATTTTTATTTTATCGGGCTGAAATTTTGCCAGCAGAGAGAGTCCGGCAAAGCCGGCACCAAAATCATCCAGCGCCAGACTGATACCGGCAGCCTTTAACTTCCGGACTTCCGCTGTAAATTCATCGGCGCGTGAAATGATTTCATTCTCTGTGACTTCCACCACGATTTGCTCAGGAATGAGACCGCTGGCGTGGATCTCTGCAAGCAAAAAATCTACCGCATGGGGTACGGTCACCAGAGACATCGGCAGCAGATTAATAGTGAGTGTATGCTGCCCCAGCCCGAGCTTGCTGGCGAGATTGAATGCCAGGCTTTTTGACTGAATATCGGCCCGATAAACCGCATCACCACCAAAGGCGGCGAAATACTCTTCCGGCGCACCGCCGGAAGGCGTGCGGATCAGCGCTTCATAGGCAGCAATGCGCCGTGAAAAGGGATCCACAATAGGCTGGAAAGCAAAGCGGCAATCCTGAATGAAATGCTGAAAATCATTCAGCTCGCGGCGTGCTGTATCATCTTCGACAAACTCCCACGTGTTCGCCGGGGGGATTTCAAAATAGTTCTCTTTTTCACGCGCCTCAACAAAGGTGCGCAAAAACTGCAGTGCACGATCGTCGTAGGTCAGCTGATGGCGTGACGTACCTTTATCAAGTACGGCCTGCAGCACGCTGCTTCTGGCGTGCTGACGCAGATCAAACAGCTCCATACCGGTATTACCAAAGCGGCGCGCCGGCGCAAAATCATGCATCAGCTCTACCAGGTTGTGATGACGTGCATCCTGACGAATACGCTCATAGATATGCCTGACAGCGCGATCCGGTCCTTCCAGAAGCTGAAAGAAATGCCGGCCATCAAATAATAAAATGCCGGTTATGTCCGACAGCGCATTTTTGGTGTTTGCGCGGGCCACAATATCTTCAAGAACCCTGACGGGAACATGTTCATCAAGATGGCTGCGGTAAAGAATAGTGGTCAGCATGCAATTGTCCTGCCGGAACGTTATTTAAGCCTCTACATTAACCGTCGAACCGGCAAAGATGTCCAGCCCGGAGAGGCTAAATCAGCATAAAGTTTACCTATTTATCTGATAAGCGCGGCGGCATAACAGGCGTCAATTCAATTTATCAATCGGACGAAATGAATATGCACTAAAGATAAATATTTTCGATTGAATAGATTAACGAAATGCGTATCTTAAACGGCGTTAGCCGGAGGAATAAAATGTTACGCGATTACTTAAAACTGGATGCAGAAGATCGTCTGATTGAGCAGGATACACAGGCTGCGAGGCAGGATCGGGAAGCCACTACCCGCTGGCAGATCACAGACAGCCAGGGCAGGGCAAAAGGAAGCGTCGTGCTGAGCGACAGATTTACTACCCGCCGCTCATGGAATGTGAACTACCGTATTACGCAGACGGATGCATCAGGCCGGGTTGTTATCGATCGCCTGACCGACGTTCTGTAACAGGTAAATACCCTATGCCACACCCGCCCCGTGCGGGTTTTTACCGATCGTCAGCGCGGTAACGCCGGCGCTGCTCAGCCAGCACGCCGATAATCTGCACATCATGTCTGTCCGTGCGCAGCACAGGATAATCTTCATTAACCGGTCGCAATAAAAAATGCTCTTCGTTCTGAGAAGGAGAGTGCACCCGTAACATTCTGACCAGCGCCTGCCCGGCATACAGCGCCAGCACAACCTCACCGGGTGCTGCAGATCGCTGTGGTTCAAATATCAGCAAATCGCCGGGCAGAAAGGCTGGCTGCATGGAATGATCGTTCAGCTGAACGGCGACGGCACTGTCGCTTACCGCACTGTCACAGTAGAGGAAGCGATCCGCTTCCCGCTGCAGCTGCAGGCGGGTCTCATCCAGCCACCCGGTGACCTGCTGCAGCGTCAGCAGCGGCACAGCCCGCACGCTGCTGTGGCTGCTGACGACCGCAAACGGTTCCCCCTCACCATCAAACAGCCATGCCGCCGGGCACTGTAGCAGCTCTGCCAGCCGGAGCAGGTGTTCGCCGCGCGGCAGCGTCTCATTTTTTTCCCATTGTGAAATGGCTACGTGCGACACCCCGACGTCTGCCGCCAGCTGCTGCTGGGTGAGTTTCAGTATTTTACGGCGAGCGCGAATACGCTGGCCTGGCGTTTCCTGATTCTGCATCTTGACAACTCCTGAAAGATTTACTTAAGTATACTTAAATTAATTGATTAAAGTAAACTTAAAATACACTGACCATATGACTGGCAAGGGGAGGTCAGTGTATTCCGGGCGGAGCCCTTGCCAGTACTGAGAGGTAAGGCATGGAGAGTAGTATGATCACCAGCGTTGGCGCACTGCTTCTCGGCGGTGGTGCAGCCGCGGTGTTCTGGAAACCATTACTGGCCGGCATAGCAACCATCGTAACCAGCAATCGTGCAGGCGGAGAGATTATCACCAGTTACAAAGAGCAGGTGATGTTACTGAAAGAGAGTCATGCGCTGATGCGGCAGGAGAACGATGAGTTGCGCATTCGCCACGATCGCAATCTGCGCCGCATCTCTTCACTGGAGACCGATCTGCGCCTGATAAAAAATGCGCTGGGCATTTTGCTGGCCACAACGGAAACCGATCACAGCGATAAACTTCGCACTCAGATCAATCAACTGATAACCACGCTTGAGGAGAATCGTGATGGTGCAGATAAACAGTGAATTTACGATAAGAAACCACCGGCGTCAGCTACTGCTGGGAGGAATGATGCTGCTGTTATCGCTGATATGCATCGGTATGACCGCCATGTTTATCTACGTCAGCAATGAGGCTAACCAGCGCGTCGAAAATATCCGGGAAGAGTACCGGCAAATCTCTGACCGGCGCGAAGCGCGGGTGGCTGAACTGACGGAGCAGCTGGCAGAACTGCAGCTAAAAATTGACGGAATAGTGGTGCGGGAAAAGGCCAGACCGGCTAAACGCAGCAGCTAGCAGCAGGGAGGCGCTGATGAGTATTACCAGTCAGATCGCGGTATGGCTACGGCAGCGGCGATCGTTAACCCGGAAGAAGGAGAGTACCATGAGTGAACAACAGAGCATTAACCCGGCAGCAGCAGCGGAGCCGCACGATGTGTCCCCGCTGGAGAGTTTTGCCAACGAAACGGCACCGGCCAGTTCTGCTGCGCCAGCGTTAACGGAGGGGAGCGTAGCGGGCGCAGAAGTCACCGCGACAACAGAGGAGAGAGTACCGGCTGATACAGCGGCGCAGCCAGCAGCAGACGATCCGCTGGCGACAACACCGGCCAGCACGGACGCTGCTCCGGCGGTATTACCGGCCCAAGACGCTGTGGAGAAAACGTCACCGGCCGCAGCGGCACTGGATGCCGGGGTAAAGGATTTTGTGCAGGCATTTACGTTTGTTGAACATGGCGTGAGCCAGCTGGGGGAAGCAGCCAAAGCGGAACTGATAACGCTGGCGCGAAAATACCTGTGATGTACAGCCATCTATACTGACAGGGATGTCAGCTTCAGCCGTTCACAGACTTCCGATTATTCTTAGTGCGGCTTCGCTATTATCGACTATCTTTAATCACTCAGACGTTATTTTAACTGGCAAAACAAGCAAAAAGGAAAATAGCATGAGCGATTCAGAAGCGATTAAAACCAAACCTGAGTACCTGCGCGATGTTACCTCACAGCTTAAAGAGATGCGTCACTATGCGCAAACCAACACTGAAACGCTCTCTGCACACTGGCTGGCGTTTGATGCCGGTGAGTACAAAGACAAAGAGTACGCAGGACGTTTTGAGCAGCTGATTAACGAGCAGGGTAAACTGCTGGAGAATATTGATCAGACAATTCAGGATTTAGAGATTGCGGTTAACCATATTGAGCAGGAGAGCTAACCGCATACGGCAGGGTGGCCTAGTCGGCCACCAGCCACATATCCGCCTCATCGAACATCTCTTCGACAATGCGCGCAACGGTCGCTTTATCGTTTTTGCTTAAATCGGTTTCGATCCCGTTGCGCTCCATCGGTTTTACCCGTACTTCAGCCTCCGGAAACACACGCTGCACCCGCTTTTCGAGCTCAGCCTGAATCATTTCGCGCGCGCCGGGCAGGCCTGCGACGTTGCGTTTGTCGTAAATCAGCTCTACAAACATCAGAACCATCCATCAAATAAGGTCAGGGCATCATATTACTGTAAATAAAAACAGTAGCAAGGGGCGCAGGCGGCACAGAAGGGAAAAAAGTGTACGCACCGGTGAATCAGGAAGGGTTGCCGGAAAAAGCAGGGAAAAAAATGAACCTCTGGAAGTGGAAAACCAGCACCACTTCCAGAGGTGGCGCACACGCACCATTCGTTAAGGGACAATCCTTGACGGTTGTCATGGTGCGTAACTTATACAAAAATATTACTTTGTACAACTATATTTTCTCTGTTGTACAACTTTGCGCGCTGCCGTGCAGTGCTACAGCTCATTCTTTATACAAAACTCTTCCCACGTCATACCCAGCGCCTCAGCGTGCGTCTTCAGATAAGCTTCAATCGCCTCTGCGGCGACCGCCTTATCCGGCTCGGCGAGCTGAATAGAGAACAGAATACCATCCAGTTTTTTCTGGCGGATAAAAGCCGCATAGATACGTTCGGCATGCCAGTCGCGCAGTTCACGCAGTGACATATTCGCCGCGCGGGCGTCGCTTTCGCTCAGCTCATCCAGCGCGGCCTGAAAGGTAGGGTGGGCGGTAAAAAACAGGCTGCGTGCCAGGCTATAGTACTCTTCAGGGGTTTTCATGCTCTATTCCGGGTCATTAACTCGGCGCATAGTGTAACGGTAACCTGGCGCGTTGTCAGGCGCGCCGGGTTTTGCTGCAGACCGCTTGCCTTACGCCTGAGAAAAATTATACCGTAGCCGCCATTAACGCGAGGACAGGGAATCAAAATGAAAAAGTGGATCGTGCTGGCCGCCGTCGCGCTCAGCGGGTGTGCGCAGATTAACAGCTACAGTGATGCGGTAAAAACCCCGGCACCGGCCGCGCTGCAGGGCAACTGGCAGACCGCCGGGCCGCAAAGCAAGCTTATCAGCGGCCAGGCGCTGGGCAGCCTGATTATCACCGCCGACGGCGACACGCTGGATTGCCGCCAGTGGCAGCGGGTGATTGCCAAACCGGGCAAGCTGACCCGTCTGAGCGACAACTGGGTCAACGTCAATCGCCAGTCGCGCGTGATGCCGCTGGTGCTGGAAAACGGTGAATTGCAGTATGATGGTCTGCGCCTGCGTAAAGTGGAACAGCCCACCGTGGAGTGCCAGCAGGCGCTGGAAGAGGTAGCGAAGCGGCCCGATGAGGCGGTGATTCAGGATATTGAGCCAGAGCTGATGAAACCGGTCGCGGCACACACCGTGCAGTAACGCAGTAAGAGACCCTCTCCCGGCGGGAGAGGGCAGGCATTTAGCTCTGCGGCAGCCAGACGTCGCCCTGCTGGCCATAAGCACGCATGACCGATTTCTGTACTGAGGACTGACTGACCAGCCGCGTCAGCTCATCCATCCGCGCCTGCAGCAGACGCTTCACTTCGCTCTCATTGTCCAGAATATGGCGCAACACCGGACGCAGCTGCTCCTGCAGCTGACCTGACGGCGGCGTGGTTTCCGTACTCTGCGCCAGACGCTCCACCGCACTGACGTAATCCATTTCGTGAGTAATCAAATCATCCCACTCGCCGCGGCTGGCGTGGCGCAGCATGCCGTGGCTGAGGGTGAGGATCTGCTGATAAGCCAGCATCAGGTGCGGTGCAGTAGTCATAACATAGCGTCCTAAAGAGTTAAGATTAAGCGACTTCTTTCCAGGCGTCAGCGATATTGCGCAGCAGCGTTTCAACCTCTTCCAGCGCTGCCACGTCATTGCTGATGTTCGCCTCAACCAGACGGCGGACCATATAGGAGTAAAGGCCGATAAGGTTCAGCGTCAGCTCATCGCCCGACGCCTCATCCAGACCCTGTTTCAGGCCGGCCTCAATAATATTGATCGCTTTTGAGATGGCGCTGCCTTTGCTCTGAATATTATTGTCTTGTATAAACAAGCGCGCGCGCACCACGGCGCTGACGGCGCCATCAAACAGCAGCGTCATCAGCTGCGGTGAGGTGGCGCTCATTACGGCGCTCTCAACGCCAATTTTTGCATAGGCCTGCGTGCCATTTGCCCCGTACATGGTCACTCCTTATTTGTTCGAGCTGCTGGTCATGTTGTCAAACTGCTGCGTCAGATAATCGCTGGTGCTGTTGAGCTTGCTGACGGCGAGATCCAGCTGGGTAAACTGGGTTTTATAACGCGCAATTTGATCGTTGATGCGCGTGTTCATGTCGTTATATTTCTGCGTCAGCTCATTCAGCGTTTTGCTGACGCCATCTTTGGCGGTCTGGATCGGCCCTTTACTTGAGAGCCAGGTCGTAAGGTTATCGGCCAGTCGCGTGGTGATGCCGGTTTTTTTGCCGTCGCCGACAATCATCTCTTTAATACCGTCCGGATCTTTCGCCAGCTCGGTTTTCAGCTTGCTGTCATCCAGCGTGAGCTTGCCGGAGGTGGGATCGGAGGTAATACCAATCTGCGCCAGCGTTTTATAGGCGGAGGAGCTGGCGGAGTTGGTCAGCAGCCCCTTGATCTGCGTCTGAATGCTGCGCAGGGTGCTGTCGCCAACCAGCGCGCCGTTGCTGCCGTCCTGCGCGTCGGCCCCTTTTTCCACCGCGGTGTATTTAGTCAGCGTACTGAACTGATCGAGCAGCGTGTTATAGGCCTTAACAAAGTTGCTCAGCGCAGTGGTGGCTTTGGACGTGTCCTGCGCCACGGTCAGCGTCTGGCTGCCGCTGGTGGTCGCGGTCAGGTTCAGGGTGATCCCCTCCAGCGCGTCGCTGATGCTGTTGCTGCTATTGACGATCGGAATATTGTTCACGGTGAGCTCTGCGTTCTGCGCCGCGACGCTGACGCTGAGCTTGTTGTTCGCTGCGATATCATTTTGATCAAAGCCGACCACTGCCTGCAGCGTGTCGTCGCCGCTGACGCTGACCGCGGTGACGGCGTTCGCCTCACCGGTTTTGGTCGCGGTCAGCGACAGGCGGTACTCACCCTCATTGCTCTTAATAATGCTGGCAGAGACGCCGGCGTTCGCTTTATTGATCGCATCGCGCATGCCGGTGAGCGAGGTCTGGTCGCTGGTGAGCGCAATATCTTTGCTGCTGCCGTCGGCAAGCTTGATGGTCAGGGTGCGGCTGGCGGCGCTGTCGCCGAGCGCGCTGCTGTTGCTGCTCTGCGCCTCCGAGGTCAGCGTCTGCGCCTGCGCCAGCTGCGTCACGTTAATACTGTATTTACCCGCCACCACGCTGCCGGAAGTCGTGGCACTGAACGCCGTACTGCTGCTGGTTGCAGTGGTGGCGCTAAAGACATCGGCGCTGTTGAGCGCGCTGTTAGCGGTCTGAAATGCGGTCAGCGCGCCTGAGAGCGCGCCGTAGGCGCTGAGTTTCGCGGTATAGGCGCTCTGCTGGGTGCTAATCGGCTTTAAGCTCGCTTTTTCGGCGTTAGTTAAGCTATCGAGAATATCGCCAAGCTTCAGGCCTGAGCCGACGCCGAGAGAAGAGATACTGGCCATATGGTGTCCTTTTCCTGTCGCTGCAAAGAGTGAATAGCGCAATTATCGGCGTCAACGCGACAAAGTTTAGAATTAATAACCGATGAGTAATAAACGGAATAGAGGGGCGTAAAGGAGGTAATTCGGGCGCTAAAAAAAAGGTTAAGCGGGGCTAAAGAAGCGCAAACGGGTGGCGATAACCAGAAGCATGGCAGGTGAAGCGAAAAAAATTCACCCGGTCCTAAAAAAAATCTAAAGGTTGTTCAGGGGCAGACGATAACAACTTTGACGGCGATGAAGCCGACGGGTTGAAGCCCACACCTTAACCGAAAGACTTGATTAAACAGGAATCTTTATCATGGCCCAGGTCATTAACACTAACAGCCTCTCGCTGATCACTCAGAACAACATCAACAAAAACCAGTCTGCTCTCTCTTCTTCTATGGAGCGTCTGTCATCTGGTCTGCGTATCAACAGCGCGAAAGATGACGCAGCAGGCCAGGCTATCGCTAACCGTTTCACGTCTAACATTAAAGGTTTGACGCAGGCAGCCCGCAACGCCAACGACGGTATCTCAGCTGCGCAGACCACTGAAGGCGCGCTGTCTGAAATCAACAACAACTTACAGCGTATCCGTGAGCTGACCGTACAGTCGCAGAACGGTACCAACTCCGATTCTGATCAGGCATCCATCCAGGACGAAATCAAATCCCGTCTGGATGAGATTGACCGCGTATCGGGCCAGACTACCTTCAACGGCGTAAACGTGCTGGCAAAAGATGGCAGCATGAAAATTCAGGTTGGCGCTAACGATGGTGAGACCATCTCTGTTGACCTGAAAAAAATTGACTCTTCTACTCTGAACCTCTCAGGTTTCAGCGTTAAAAATAACGATGCTGTTAAAACCAGCGCAGCAATCACTACCGTTGGCGGAACTACTACTACTAACGCTATTAACTTTAGTGCAACCACATTGTCTACTGCTGCTGCTACAGATACTGGTAGCACCAACCCAGCCATTGAAGGCGTTTATAAAGATACCGGCGGCAACTACTTTGCCAAAGTTGAGAATGGTGATAACCCGGGATATTACGCAGTTACTGTTGCAAATACTGGTGCTGTCACCATGGCTACAGGCGCAACTAAAGAAGCAGCTACTCCTACTGGCCTTACTAAAGAAACGACCATTACTTCAACCTCAGCTGGGCAAACAGTTGATATTGGTACTGACACAGCAACCGCTTCTCTGGGTGCGGTTAGCCTGGTCAAGCTGCAGGATGCAAACGGTAAAGATACCAGCACCTACGCTCTGAAAGATGCGGCTGGCAAACTGTATGCAGCGGATGTGGATGAAGCGACTGGCGATGTTAAAGCCAAAACGGTAGCAAGCTATACCGATGCAGATGGAAAAGTTGTCGCTGATTCAGTGGTTAAACTGGGCGGAGATGATGGTAAAACGGAAGTTGTCACTGATGTAGCTTCCGGAAAAACCTATAACGCTTCTGAGCTGGAAGGTGCAAACCTGTCAAGCAAAGACAATACTGTCGAGGCGGTAGCTGACGGAAAAACCACCGATCCGTTGAAAGCGCTGGATGCGGCAATTGCTTCCGTGGACAAATTCCGTTCAAGTCTGGGTGCGGTGCAGAACCGTCTGGCCTCTGCTATCACCAACCTGAACAACACCACTACTAACCTGACCTCAGCTCAGTCCCGTATCCAGGATGCGGACTACGCAACTGAAGTGTCAAACATGTCTAAAGCGCAGATCGTTCAGCAGGCGGGTAACTCCGTGCTGGCGAAAGCGAACCAGGTTCCACAGCAGGTTCTCTCTCTGCTGCAGGGCTAATCGCTCACTGCATAAGCGTCAAAACCCCGCTCCGGCGGGGTTTTTTTTTGCGTATAAAACCGCAGCTGTCTGCTACAGCCTGCCGCCACGCGGCCGATAATCTGTTACAGAACCATTCCGCTATAGGTCACGTTTTCCACTCAGGGAGGGGCGATGCGCTTCAACTACGATCTGTTACCGGGTGAGCTGCTCTCGTTTGATGAGATCGCGCTGCGTTACGCGCAGCAGCATCCCGGCGAAAAGGCGCTCACTGCACGCGGCCTGCTGAGCCCCTCGGCGAGCTATCGCCATCTGGTGATCCGCGCGCTGTTTGCGCAGCAGGAGCTGAACAGCCCGCTCGAGGAGCTGCTGTTTATCAGCGATGACAACGAGCGCAAAAACTATCTGCGCCGCTTTGAGCACTACCTGAAGACGCAGCAGGCGTTTCTCTATTTTCGCCGCAGCGACGACGCCAGCCAGGCGGGACGCTGGAAAGTCATGGGCGAGAGCCGGGTCTATGCGATGCTCGATCCGCACTCGGCGGCGGCGCAGAACCTGCTCACCAGCCGGGGCTACCGGCTGGTGCTGATGCGTCAGCAGGAGGAGGAGGCGTACTGGCAGCTGTTTGACGCGCAGGCGCACCCCTGTTTTCCGCTGTCGCGCGCCGTGCAGTTTATCGTGGTGCTGAGTACGCCGCAGCAGCCGGCGCCTGCCGCGGTGATGCCCGGCACCGAAGTCGGGCGGCGGGTGAAAACCCGCGTGCTGCAGCACGCCAGCCAGGCGGCGTTTCTGGCGGCGGTGAAAGCGCGCTACGGCGCCTGCGTCATCACCGGCACGCCGCTTACCGAACCGCACGGCTGGCCGTGGGTGGAGGCGTGCCATATCAACACCGACGAGAGCGAGGCGGGGCTGCTGGCGGATAACAGCGTCGACAATGGCCTGTTTTTACGCAGCGATCTGCAGCGCCTGTTCCGCAATAAACTGATTAGCATTGATGGTGAAACCGGGCAGGTGATGCTCAGCGCGGCGCTGGAGAGTGAAGCGGAAGACGGCTTCGCTTATCAGCCGCTGGCGGGCAAAATATGCGCGCTGTGGTGCGCGGTGCCGCCTGCCACAAGGCAGCGCTTGCAGCAGCGCAACAGGTAACGTCCGCAACGGCGGTGTCCGTCACCGCCATCCATCACTAATTTGAAATAACCTCGCTTTTGCCCGCCTATTCTGCCAATCGAAACCGCTACAGAATTGGATAATCATGCCGATAACTTAATTAACGCAGGGTAGTCAACGTGAACGATCTCTATACCGCCGGCGGCGTGATGGATAAACATTCGCTCTGGCAGCGCTACGTTCCCCTCGTGCGGCATGAAGCGCTGCGTCTGCAGGTGCGCCTGCCGGCCAGCGTGGAGCTTGATGATCTGCTGCAGGCGGGGGGCATCGGGTTGCTGAATGCCGTGGAGCGCTACGACGCGCTGCAGGGCACCGCCTTTACCACCTATGCCGTGCAGCGTATTCGCGGCGCCATGCTGGACGAACTGCGCAGCCGCGACTGGGCGCCGCGCAGCGTGCGGCGCAACGCGCGTGAGGTAGCCGGTGCCATGCACCAGGTGGAGCAGGCGCTCGGACGCTCAGCCTCCGAGCAGGAGGTGGCGCAGCAGCTGAACGTGTCGCTGGAGGAGTACCGGCAGATCCTGCTGGATACCAATAATAGCCAGCTCTTCTCTTATGACGAGTATCGGGAAGAGCACGGTGACAGCGCGGAGCTGGTGACAGAGGGCCATGAAGAGGCAAACCCGCTGCATCAGCTGATGGAAGGGAATCTGCGTGAGCGCGTGATTGACGCAATCGAGGCGTTGCCCGAACGCGAAAAGCTCGTGCTCACACTGTACTACCAGGAAGAACTGAACCTGAAAGAGATTGGCGCGGTGCTGGAAGTGGGGGAATCCCGCGTCAGTCAGCTGCACAGTCAGGCGATCAAACGCCTGCGTGCCCGGTTAGCGGGAGCGCGCTGACAGACTCAGTCCTGGGGAAACAAAAATAAAAAAACCGGGGACTCAGCAATGGGAGCCAAAATTAAAGTCAGGCCGTTAAGTCGTTATCTTAAAGACTATAAACATAGCCAAAGCAACTGTTCACACTGTGGCAAGGTATTAGATCGTATGGCGCTGGTATTTCGTGGCCAGATCATTAATAAAGAGGCGATAGCCCGTATGGACCAGATGATTGACGATCAGGTCTGGATGAAGCTGCAGCCCGAACTGACAGCGCTATGCCGTTTCTGCAGCGATATTTTTTGTAATACCCATCCGAACTACTTCGACATCATGGCGTTTAAACAATATCTGTTTGAACAGACCGAGATGAACCACAGTACGATTCGGGAATATGTGGTGCGCCTGCGTCGACTTGATGACATGCTGAAAGCGAGAAATTTCCCGGCAGAAAATCTATCCGGCAATAGCTGGCATGAGTGTCTGCAGCACGATCTGCCCGATGCCGGTAATAACAACTACCGTATTGCACTGCGCAAATACGATCAGTTCCTCGGCTGGCAGCGCGGCTGATCAATAATTGATGTCCGTTGCGGTGATCTGTGCCGCAACGGGCAGCTGTTATCCCTCAATTCCGGATGCGCCTCATCGCATCTTCTGCAACACTACAGGGAAATCTGCATACTGCCCTGGAGGCTGCATTGTCCCTACATCTTCTGCATCAGTTCCCGCGTCTTGAGCTGCTTGGCGCACCCACACCGCTGGAGCATCTGCCGCGTCTTTCCGATTACCTTGGCCGCGATATTTTTATCAAACGTGATGACGTTACGCCGGTGGCGCTGGGCGGCAACAAACTGCGCAAGCTGGAGTTTCTGGCCGCAGACGCGCTGCGTCAGGGCGCGGATGTGCTGCTGACGGCGGGTGCGATTCAGTCCAACCACGTGCGCCAGACGGCCGCAGTGGCGGCGCGGCTCGGCCTGAAATGCGTGGCGCTGCTGGAAAACCCGATTGGCACCACGGCTGAAAATTATCTCTCTAATGGCAACCGCCTGCTGCTTGACCTGATGGATGTGGAGATTGAGAGTGTGGCAGCGCTGGATAATCCGCCGCAGCAGCTCAGTGACGCCGCAGAGCGTCTCGAAGCGCAGGGGTATCGCCCTTATATCGTGCCGGTTGGCGGCTCAAATGCGCTGGGTGCACTGGGCTATGTAGAGTGTGCCCAGGAGATTGCTCATCAGAGCGAGGGCGTAGTGGATTTCGCTGCGGTGGTGGTGGCCTCCGGCAGCGCCGGTACGCATGCCGGTTTGGCAGTAGGGCTGGAGCAACTCTTACCGGAAAGTGAGCTGGTTGGCGTGACAGTGTCACGCAGTGTGGCCGCGCAGCTGCCGGTGGTAGAGCGTCTGCGCAGCGCGCTGGCTGAGCAGCTTGAGCTGCAGCCGCGGGCGGCGATCACGCTCTGGGATGACTACTACGCGCCGCGCTATGGTGAACCTAACGAAGAGGGCATGGAAGCGGTGCGGCTGCTGGCACGGCTGGAGGGCATCATGCTGGATCCGGTCTATACCGGCAAAGCGATGGCCGGTCTGATTGACGGTATCAGCCAGAAGCGCTTCCGGCGTGAAGGGCCGCTGCTGTTTGTGCATACCGGCGGCGCACCGGCGTTATTTGCTTATCATCCTTCGGTATGAGACAGGCTGACGAAACGCTTTATAATCGCTGCCACAGACAGGCGTAGCGTCACCGCAGACGTGTAATTTCTGTGGCGCTGATAATAAGACTACGCTATCTGTTACAGGGTGCGTCACGCGACGCACCTGCACTGACACACACAACAGATAATAACGGGGTAAACATGGCTTTCTCTCTGATTCGTCGCCCGCTGGCGATGGGAATGATGGCGGTGGCGCTGCTCGCAGGCATCAACGCTAAAACCTTTGCCGCTGAAGATTTGCTGGCACAGATTAAAAATAAAGGCGAACTGCGCGTGGGCCTTGAAGGCACCTATCCGCCGTTCAGTTTCCAGGACGAGGGCGGCAAGCTGACCGGCTTTGAGGTGGAGTTTGCGCAGGAGCTGGCACAGCATCTCGGCGTAAAAGCAGCGCTGAAGCCGACCAAATGGGACGGCATGCTGGCGTCGCTCGATTCGAAACGTATAGATGTCGCGATAAACCAGGTCACTATTTCCGATGAGCGTAAAAAGAAGTATGACTTCTCTACGCCGTATACCATCTCAGGCGTGCAGGCGCTGACGCTGAAGAAAAACGCCGGCACCATTACCAAACCTGAAGATCTGGCAGGGAAAAAAGTGGGGGTGGGCCTCGGCTCCAACTATGAACAGTGGCTGCGTGATAACGTCAAAGGCGTGGATATCCGCACCTATGATGATGACCCGACAAAATATCAGGATCTGCGCTCCGGCCGCCTGAATGCCATTCTGGTTGATCGCCTGGCCGCGCTCGATCTGGTGAAGAAAACCGGTGACACCATGGCCGTGGCGGGTCCGGCGTTCTCGCGTCTGGAAGCGGGCGTGGCGGTGCGTAAGGGCAACGACGATCTGCTGAAAGCGATCGATCAGGCGATTGCAGAGATGCAGAAAGATGGCTCGCTGAAAAAACTCTCTGACAAATGGTTTGGCGCGGACGTGACCAAATAATGCTGGAGAGCGTACATCTGGTGCTGGATTCAGCACCTTTTTTACTGAAAGGGGCACTGTTTACGCTGCAGCTCAGCATCGGCGGGATGTTTTTTGGTCTGCTGCTGGGCTTTATTCTTGCCCTGATGCGCCTGTCCCGCTTCTGGCCGGTGAACTGGCTGGCGCGCATCTATGTCTCGGTTTTCCGCGGCACGCCGCTGATCGCCCAGCTGTTTATGATCTACTACGGGCTGCCACAGTTTGGCATCGAACTCGATCCCATTCCCTCTGCGATGATTGGTCTGTCGCTGAATACGGCGGCCTATGCGTCAGAGTCACTGCGCGGCGCAATCGCCTCGATTGAACGCGGACAGTGGGAAGCGGCGGCCAGCATCGGCATGACCCCGTGGCAGACGCTGCGCCGGGTGATCCTGCCGCAGGCGGCCCGCACAGCGCTGCCACCGCTGGGCAACAGCTTTATCAGTCTGGTTAAAGACACCTCGCTGGCGGCTACCATCCAGGTACCGGAGCTATTTCGTCAGGCGCAGTTAATCACCTCACGCACGCTGGAAGTCTTCACCATGTATCTGGCCGCTTCGCTGATCTACTGGATCATGGCGACCGTGCTCTCCGCGCTGCAAAACCGGCTTGAAGCGCACGTCAATCGTCAGGATCGGGAGGATAAATGAGTGCAATTGAAGTCCGCCAGCTGGTGAAAAAATTTCACGGGCAGACGGTGCTGCACGGCATCGATCTCGACGTGGCTGCCGGAGAAGTCGTGGCTATCATCGGCCCCAGCGGTTCGGGAAAAACCACGCTGCTGCGCAGTATTAATCTGCTGGAGGTACCGGATCAGGGAACCGTGACGGTAGGCGGCATCACCATTGACGCCAGCCTGAGCCTTAACAAACAGAAAGAGAAGGTGCGTCAGCTGCGCCAGCAGGTAGGGTTCGTGTTTCAGAACTTCAATCTGTTCCCGCATCGATCGGTACTGGAAAACATCATTGAAGGGCCGGTGATCGTTAAAGGCGAGCCGAAAGCAGAGGCAGAGGCGCGGGCACGTAAGCTGCTGGAGAAGGTCGGACTGACGGGTAAAGAGACAAGCTTTCCCCGCCGGCTTTCCGGCGGGCAGCAGCAGCGCGTGGCGATTGCCCGCGCGCTGGCAATGCGCCCGGAGGTGATTCTGTTTGATGAGCCGACGTCCGCACTCGACCCGGAGCTGGTAGGAGAGGTGCTTAATACCATTCGCGCCCTGGCGCAGGAGAAACGCACCATGGTGATCGTCACGCATGAGATGAGTTTTGCGCGTGACGTGGCCGATCGCGCGATCTTCATGGACCAGGGGCGCATTGTGGAGCAGGGGGAAGCCAGAACCCTATTCAGCAATCCGCAGCAGGCGCGTACCCGGCAGTTCCTTGATAAATTTCTTAATCAGTAATATTCAGGGCCGGTTCGCTGGCCCTTATTTATTATGGTGCTATCATATCCCTTCGCGTTTCTCTTATCCTTTTGGTGCATAGCCATATCATTATCTTATTGCTAAATTATTAACTGGCTTCTCTGTTTGCAGATTGCTCTTAATTAAATAGCAGCTTTTCTTACTGATTATTTTCCCTGCATCACGGTTTATATCTTCCTGCGCGGCCTGCTGCATATGTAAATGCATTTTAATTAACGTAAAGTCCTGTTACATCAGGGCCAGTAAAGACAATTTAGGACTTTCGCCAGATACACTCGCTGCAGTGCTGTTGAATAATCGTTTAATAACCATAACTCGCAAATTGATTATTACTGCGTTTACCTCTTACAGACCTACACAGCTTTAGGAGTCAACCTGATGAAAGATAACGGGAAAAATGATATAGGCTGGATAAATACGCTAAAGGGCGCCTGTATTTTGCTGGTGGTTCTCTATCACACCGTATTACCGGGATTTGAAACAACGATAAAATATTTGAGCGCCGGATGGTTTCCGGCAGAAATATGGGTGCAGTTTAATACGGTACTGTCGCCATTACGTATGCCGGCATTCTTTTTTGTTTCCGGCCTGCTGGCAACCAACGGCATTTTGAATCGTTCATGGAAACAGGTCTTTACCAGCCGAATTACCAATCTGTTTTATCTCTATATTTTGTGGGGCTTTATTCAGTGGTGGTCAATTGTCGGGATTTCAACAGAAATCACCGGGCAACGCATCTCACAAAATCTTAATGCGGCTTACGCCGGCTCGCTGCTGGAGTTTCTCAAGCTGACGTTTATGGCGATGAGTACCTCCTGGTACCTGTATGGTCTGGCGATCTATTTCCTGTGCGCAAAAATTTTCCACCGGCAGAAAATGGCGCTGCTGATTGTGGCTGTCGTGCTGAATTATCTGGCGGTGGAAAAAATCATTCCGTACTGGGGCCCGCAGAGCGTCGCGCAATATTTTCTGTTCTTCCTGCTGGGTGCGTTCTGGAGCCCGGTGATGCTGCGCCTGAGCGAACTGCGCCGTGAAAACCTGCTGCCGTGGGCGGCGCTGGCGGCGCTGACCGGCCTCCACGTAATTATGGGTCTGGATAAGAGCCTGTTTATGTGTGTGATTGCTGTTCTGGTGAGCGTGGCGGCCTGCCGCTGGCTTAATCAGCATTTCAGTATGCGTTTTTTCAACTGGGTCGGGCGCAATACGCTGCAGATTTACGTTATTCACCGCATCTTTATTGAGTTTTTCGGCATGTCGGCGATTCTGTTTGCCCAGCGCCATCATCTGTTTGAGCAGGCGTGGTTCTCCGTGCTGTGGGCCTGTTTCTATCCGCTGGCCATCGTCGGGATCTGTTCGCTCTGTTCGGTCGCGGTCTGGTCAGTGACCAACCGCGGTCTGGGTCAGTCGCTGTTCCTGTTCCCGACGCTGATCGGTATGAAACGTCGCAAAGCAGCGTAGATAAATGCAGGGGCAACGATTTTAACCGGAGGGGACGCATTTATGCGTCCCCTGCGTATTTATGCGCCTGCGCTGGTTTCCGGACAGGGGCAACAATTTTAACCGCAGGGGACGCATTCATGCGTCCCTGACGTATTTATGCGCCTGCGCTGGTTTCCGGGCGCCATGAATGGCGCCCCTACAGGGATAACGATGCCATCTGGAGGGGACGCATTCATGCGTCCTCTGCGTATTTATGCGCCTGCGCTGGTTTCCGGACAGGGGCAATAATTTTAACCGCAGGGGACGCATTCATGCGTCCCTGACGTATTTATACGCCTGCGCTGGTGTCCGGGCGCCATTAATGGCGCCCCTATGGGATCACAATGCAATCTGTAGGGGACGCATTCATGCGTCCCTGATGCGTTTATGCGTCCCTGGGGTATTTATGCGTCCCTGACAAACCCGCAATAAAAAAGGGCCCGCAGGGGGCCCTTTACTGTCATAACCTGGCGTTTAACCGATGGTCATCAGGCTGGCGTTACCGCCTGCCGCCGCGGTGTTAACGCTCAGCGACCGTTCAATCAGCAACCGCTCCAGCAGCAGATTGGTTTCCCCGCGGGCGAAGCCCTGGACGGAAACAATGGCGCCTTCGCGTGCAGCGATATCGGCACACAGCGTACGCAGCTGATCGGCATCACCGTGATAGATCACCGCATCGAACTCACCGGACAGGGCATCTTTTGCCAGCCGGATGCGCTGCTGTACGGCCGACGGCAGCGATTTCAGCAGACCACGATGCAGCTCATCATCCTGCCACAGCGCCTGACTGCCCACGCTGGTAACCGCAGCCAGCTGGATCAGTGCATCCTGCTCATTATCGGCGAGGCAGAGCACGCGTTCACGTGGCAGCAGGCTGAAGGTGTTGCGTTCGCCCGTTGGCCCCGGCAGCAGACGCACCGTACCTGCCTGCGACAGCTCATCGTAACGCTGGCACAGCGCCTGCAGCGCTGGCTTATCCTGCGCCCAGCTTTGCAGCGCCTGGTGCGCGCCCATCAGCGTTGTGCGCACGCTGCTGTCGACCGGCTGCTCAGCATCCTGACGATCGAAGGTCAGGCGCAGCGCGCCATCCGGACGATTTGCCAGCAGGCGATAGAGATAGAGCGGACCACCCGCTTTCGGCCCGGTACCGGAGAGACCTTCGCCGCCAAACGGCTGCACGCCTACCACGGCGCCGACCATATTACGGTTCACATAGAGGTTGCCAACGTGCGCGTTCGCGGTGACCTGCGCGATGGTTTCATCAATACGCGTGTGTACGCCCAGCGTCAGACCGTAGCCGGTGGCGTTGATTTGCTCAATCAGCTGCGGCAGGCTGCTGCGTGAGAAGCGCACCACGTGAAGCACCGGTCCGAAGATCTCTTTATCGAGATCGCTGACCTGATCCAGCTCAATCAGCGTGGGCTTGATAAAGGTGCCGCTCTCCCACTCTTTACGATCCTGCGCATTTTCCTGCACCGCCTGATAAACGGTAAAGCCTTTGTTGCGCATCGCCTGGATATGGCGCTCGATACCTTCTTTCGCTTCCTGGTCAATAACCGGACCGATATCGGTTGAGAGACGCTCCGGGTTGCCCATGCGGCACTCCGCCATCGCACCGCGCAGCATTTTGATGGTGTGATCGGCGGCGTCTTCCTGGATACAGAGCAGACGCAGCGCCGAGCAGCGCTGACCCGCGCTGTCAAACGCCGAGGCAACGATATCCACCACTACCTGTTCGGTGAGGGCAGATGAGTCAACGATCATGGCATTCATGCCGCCGGTTTCGGCGATCAGCGGTGTCGGGCGCCCCTGCGGATCGAGACGACCAGCAAGATTACGCTGCAGCAGGGTTGCCACGGCGGTGGAACCGGTGAACATCACGCCGCGTACGCGCTCATCGCCGGTGAGCTGTGCGCCCACGGTTTCACCCTGGCCAGGCAGCAGCTGCAGCACGCCGGCGGGCACGCCTGCATCCAGCAGGATCTGCACCGCCTGCGCCGCGATAAGTGGCGTCTGCTCGGCCGGTTTTGCCAGCACGCTGTTGCCGGCGGCGAGCGCGGCGGCAATCTGACCGGTAAAGATCGCCAGCGGGAAGTTCCACGGGCTGATACAGACTACCGGACCCAGCGGACGATGCGTTTCGTTGTCAAAATCATCGCGTACCATGCCGGCGTAGTAGTAGAGGAAGTCGACCGCTTCGCGCACTTCGGCGATGGCATTGTTGTAAGTTTTGCCCGCTTCGCGCACCAGCAGACCAATCAGCTGCTGCATCTGCGCTTCCATCGCCTGACCGGCGCGCTCGAGGATCGCTGCGCGCTCGGCTGGCGGGGTGGCAAACCAGATTGGTCCGGCGCTGACCGCCGCATCCAGCGCGGCAGAGACTTCCGTTTCAGTGGCTTCACGTACGCTGCCGACCACGTCAGCCGGCGCCGCCGGGTTCAGTACCGGCTGACTGACACCCGTTTCCGGGGTGCCCTCAATCATCGGCTGTGCCACCCATGGCTGGCTGGCGCTGTTCAGCAGGGCGCTGGAGAGTGAGGCAAGGCGATGTTCATTCGCAAGATCGAGACCCGCTGAGTTAGGACGCTTGTCGCCATAGAGATCGCGCGGCAGCGGGATCTTAGGATGTGGCAGACCCACGGCGCCTTCGGCCGCACCCATTTTTTCCACTGCCACTACCGGATCGGCAACCAGCTCATCTATCGGCAGGCTCTTATCGGCAATCCGGTTGACAAAGGAGGTGTTGGCGCCGTTTTCCAGCAGACGACGTACCAGATAAGCCAGCAGCGTTTCGTGCGTGCCTACCGGCGCGTAAATACGGCAGGGACGGCTAAGTTTGCCATCGGCCACTTTACCCACAACCTGTTCATAGAGTGGCTCGCCCATGCCGTGCAGGCACTGGAACTCATACTGACCCGGATAATAGTTATTGCCCGCCAGATGATAGATAGCGGCCAGCGTGTGGGCGTTGTGCGTGGCAAACTGTGGGTAGATCTGGCTTGGCACCGCCAGCAGCTTGCGTGCGCAGGCAAGATAGGAGATATCGGTATATACCTTACGCGTATAAACCGGATAGCCTTCAAGCCCTTCCATCTGCGCGCGCTTGATTTCGCTGTCCCAGTAAGCCCCTTTCACCAGACGGATCATCAGGCGGCGACGGCTGCGCTGTGCCAGATCGACCAGCGAGTCAATCAGCATCGGGCAGCGCTTCTGGTAAGCCTGAATCACGAAGCCGATCCCGTTCCAGCCCTCCAGCTCAGGTTCAAAACAGAGTTTTTCCAGCAGGTCCAGCGACAGCTCAAGACGATCGGCTTCTTCGGCATCGATATTGATCCCGATGTCATAGGAACGCGCCAGCAGCGTCAGCGATTTCAGGATCGGATAGAGCTCTTCCATGACGCGATCGTACTGAGCGCGGCTGTAGCGCGGATGCAGCGCAGAAAGTTTGATTGAAATGCCCGGGCCTTCATAGATGCCGCGTCCGTTGGAAGCCTTGCCAATCGCATGGATCGCCTGCTGGTAGGAGAGCAGATAGGCTTTGGCGTCGGCGGCGGTCAGGGCCGCTTCACCGAGCATATCGTAGGAGTAGCGGAAACCTTTCTCTTCCAGCTTACGGGCGTTCGCCAGCGCTTCAGCAATGGTCTCGCCGGTAACGAACTGCTCGCCCATCAGGCGCATGGCCATATCCACGCCTTTGCGTACCAGCGGCTCACCGCTTTTACCGATAATGCGGTTCAGCGAGCGGGACATGCTCGCTTCGTTGTGCGTCGAAACCAGGCGTCCGGTAAACAGCAGGCCCCAGGTCGCGGCATTAACAAACATGGATGAGCTGCGGCCCAGATGCGACTGCCAGTTACCGTTACTGATTTTGTCGCGGATCAGCGCATCGCGGGTAGGTTTATCCGGAATACGCAGCAGCGCTTCTGCCAGACACATCAGCGCCACGCCTTCCTGCGAAGAGAGGGAAAACTCCTGTAAGAGGCTTTGCACCATTCCGGCGCGTCCGGTTGCACCTTTTTGGTGCCGCAGCTTGTCAGCCAGGCTGTAAGCCAGCTGGTGGGTCTTCTCTGCCAGCGCGGCGGGCAGGCGTGCCTGTTCCAGCAGCATCGGCACCGCTTCTGTCTCCGGGCGACGCCACGCGGCAGTGATCGCGGAGCGGGTAACCGACTGTGGAAGAATGTGCTCAGCAAAGTCGAGGAACGGCTGCAGGCTCTCTTCAGGCAGGCTCTCTTCCACCGTAGTGTCGCTGGCCTGCAGCGGGATTTCCGGCAAGGTTTCGCCCGCTTCAAGCTGGGTTAAGTAGTTGAAAATAGCCTGTTTAATCAGCCAGTGAGATGTGCGATCAACTTTCTGTGCTGCCAGCTTAATGCGGTCGCGGGTGGCTTCATCCAGCTTCACCCCCATGGTCGTTGTTCCCATGAATTCCTCGTCTTAAAAAAGTAAATCAACATCAGCGTGGGCTGCACTATCACCCAGGTTGCAACTTTGTGCAACCATGTTAAATGTGACTCAGGTAGCACGCTTTCAAACCGCTTATTTGTTAACAACAAAGAAACGGCACGTTTCTTGCTGCAAGAATCTCGCCAGAGTTGCAACCGGGGTCAGAAAACCGCGAAAAACCGCTTTTCTGGTGCAACCAAAAGTTTGAGCGGGCGCAACCTTTGAGCAAAGAAATGAGAAAGAGAGGTGAAACCCAGGTAACAGGTGTGTTAAATCCATTGTGCACATCGCACCTTTGCGGCAGGATACCGCGCCTTAAGAGAAATTCGCTTCTCTGGCGGCGGTAACGCGCAGTGGCCACCCCGTTCCGGTGCTGCCGCGCTGATTCGACTGCCGTGATTCAGACGGGTAATTGATAAGTCGCGCCAGGGAGACGCCCGGCCAGAACTGTTCAGGCAGGGCGGGCAAACAATTTCTCTTAAGCAATTACATAATAAGTGGAGAGAGTATGAGTATAAGTACACCAATGCTGGTGACCTTTATTATCTATATCCTTGGGATGGTGTTGATAGGGTTTATCGCTTACCGGTCAACAAAAAACTTTGATGATTATATTCTGGGCGGCCGCAGCCTGGGCAGTTTTGTTACGGCGCTCTCAGCCGGTGCCTCCGATATGAGTGGCTGGCTGCTGATGGGCCTGCC
This sequence comes from Pantoea sp. SIMBA_079, assembly GCF_046940275.1. Lineage (NCBI taxonomy): Bacteria > Pseudomonadati > Pseudomonadota > Gammaproteobacteria > Enterobacterales > Erwiniaceae > Pantoea > Pantoea sp. SIMBA_079. Next base: position 434,368 of record NZ_JAWRYR010000001.1, read on the forward strand.
TGGCGCCATCTTTCTGTCCGGCATCTCTGAAAGCTGGATCGCTATCGGCCTGACGATTGGCGCCTGGCTGAACTGGAAAATTGTGGCGGGTCGCCTGCGTGTGCAGACCGAGCATCACGATAACGCCCTGACGCTGCCTGACTTCTTTACCAGCCGCTTTGAAGACAAAAGCAAGCTGCTGCGCGTGATCTCCGCGGTGGTTATCCTGATTTTCTTCACCATTTACTGCGCCTCGGGCGTGGTAGCCGGTGCGCGCCTGTTTGAAAGCACCTTTGGTATGGATTACCAGACTGCGCTCTGGGCGGGTGCTGCGGCCACCATTCTCTATACGCTGGTAGGCGGCTTTCTGGCGGTGAGCTGGACCGATACGGTACAGGCAACGCTGATGATCTTCGCACTGATCCTGACGCCGGTGATTGTGATTATCGCCGTAGGCGGTTTTGACGACTCACTGGCAGTGATCCGCGAGAAGAGCGTGGAAAACCTCGATATGCTGAAAGGACTCAATTTTGTCGCGGTGATTTCGCTGCTGGGCTGGGGGCTGGGCTACTTCGGGCAGCCGCATATTCTGGCACGCTTTATGGCGGCAGATTCCCATCGTTCCATCCGTACTGCCCGTCGCATCGGGATGGCGTGGATGATCTTCTGCCTGGCGGGCGCGGTGGCCGTGGGCTTCTTTGGTATTGCCTATTTCCAGAATAACCCGGCGCAGGCCGCAGGCGTTACGCAGAACGGAGAGCGTATCTTTATCGAGCTGACGCGTATTCTGTTTAATCCGTGGATCGCCGGTATTTTGCTGTCAGCCATTCTTGCGGCAGTGATGTCTACCCTGAGCTGCCAGCTGCTGGTCTGTTCAAGCGCATTAACGGAAGATCTCTATAAAGGCTTCCTGCGCAAAAATGCCAGCCAGAAAGAACTGGTATGGGTAGGACGCGCCATGGTGCTGCTGATTGCGCTGATCGCCATTGCACTGGCGTCTAACCCCGATAACCGGGTGCTGGGCCTGGTGAGCTATGCATGGGCTGGTTTTGGCGCGGCGTTTGGTCCGGTTGTGCTGTTTGGTGTCTGCTGGAAGCGCATGACGCGCAACGGCGCACTGGCGGGTATGGTGATTGGTGCGGCAACGGTACTGCTGTGGAAACAGTATGGTTATACCGAGCTGTATGAGATCATTCCGGGCTTCATTTTTGCCAGCATCGCCATCGTGGTCTTCAGCCTGGCAGGCAAAGCTCCTTCTGCCGCCGCACAGCAGCGTTTCGCCGCTGCGGAAGCGGAATACCAGGCAGATTAAGGTATTCGCGCGGTGCGTTCCGGCACCGTTATTACAGAGGAGGCACATCGCTGTGCCTCCTCTGCACGGCTGATACGTCAGGCAAAAAGATCTCAGCTGTTTTATCCGGACGCCCATTCCCCTGATTTCTACCCACGCAGCAAAATAATTTCCCGCAGTGACTTGTTTTTTTCTCGTCGATAATGATAATCGATATCGTTCGCACTTTACGTTTTTTTACGACAGATTTACCCTGCTAAACACTTAAGAGGCAAACGATGTTTGTTCCGTTTCTCATTATGCTTCGTGAAGGTCTGGAAGCGGCGCTGATTGTCAGCCTGATCGCCAGCTACCTGAAGCGCACCGGGCGTACCCGATGGTTTCCGGCCATGTGGGGCGGGGTGATAGCCGCTATTGTTCTCTGCGCGGGGCTGGGTATGGCCATCAATGCCACCACCGGTGAGTTTCCGCAGAGGCAGCAGGAGCTGTTTGAAGGTGTGGTTGCGCTGATTGCGGTAGCGATGCTGACCACCATGGTGTTCTGGATGCGCAAAGTCGCACGCAGCATGCGCCTGACGCTGGAAAAATCCGTTGATCAGGCGCTGGAAAAGCGGGGCGGCAGCGGCCTGCCGCTGGTGATGATGGTGTTTCTCGCCGTGGCGCGCGAAGGACTGGAATCGGTGTTTTTTCTGCTGGCAGCCTTTACGCAGGATGTTGGCTACGCTCCGCCTGCGGGCGCGCTGCTCGGCCTGCTGACCGCAGCGCTGCTCGGTATGCTGATCTATTACGGCGGCGTCCGCCTTAATCTGGCGCACTTTTTCCGCTGGAGCAGCCTGTTTATTCTGTTTGTTGCCGCCGGACTTGCGGCCGGCGCAATCCGCGCTTTTCATGAGGCCGGATTATGGAACCACTTTCAGGCAACGGCGTTTGATATTAGCAACGTGCTCTCCACGCATTCCCTGGCCGGTACGCTGCTTGAAGGCCTGCTTGGCTATCAGGAGGCCCCCAGCGTCAGTGAAGTCGCAGCCTGGCTGATCTACCTGGTGCCGGCGCTGCTGCTGTTCTTTTTCCCGACGCCTCCTGCTCCGGCTGCCGCACGCAGCCTGCGCTGATTACCGATTGTCATAACCTGACTCTTTAACACGGATACCCTCATGAATACGCCTTTACGCACTACCGCTTCCTTCATCGCGCTGCTGCTTTCCGGTACTGCCGCCGCAGCGATCCCGCAGTTCACCGTCACCGTTACGGACAAACAGTGTGAGCCGATGACGCTGAACGTGCCGGCGGGTAAAAGTCAGTTCATTATTAAGAATCACAGCCAGAAAGCGCTGGAGTGGGAGATCCTGAAAGGGGTCATGGTGGTGGAAGAGCGGGAAAATATCGCGCCGGGCTTCACGCAAAAGCTGACGGCAAATCTGGAAGCGGGTGAGTATGAGATGACCTGCGGCCTGCTGAGCAATCCCAAAGGCAAACTGACGGTGACCGGATCGGGGCAGTCATCAGCCTCAGAGCAGAAAGAGCTGCTGCAGCTGGCTCAGCCTATCGCCGACTACAAAGCTTACGTTCTCAATGAAGTTAACGCGCTGGTCAGCAGCACCAAAGCGTTTACGGCAGCCATTAACGCAGGCGACGGTGATAAAGCCAGAGCGCTCTACGCACCGACCCGTGCCCACTACGAGCGTATTGAGCCTGTTGCTGAACTCTTCTCCGATCTGGATGGCACGATTGATGCCCGTGAAGATGATTTTGAGCAGAAAGCGGCGGATCCTGGATTCACCGGTTTCCACCGGCTGGAGAAACTGCTGTTTGCCGACCGCACAACGACCGGTGCCGCTCCCTTTGCCAGCCAGCTTAATGAGGATGTAAAAGCGCTGCAGGCGCGCATCAGCGCGCTGGCATTTTCGCCGGTTAAAGTTGTAGGGGGCGCAGCCGGTCTGATTGAAGAGGTCGCTTCGAGCAAAATCTCCGGAGAAGAAGATCGTTACAGCCGCACTGACCTCTCAGACTTCCGGGCAAACGTCGACGGCGCGCAGAAAATTGTCTCATTACTGCGCCCGCTGTTGCAGCAGCGTAATCCGCAGCTTCTGACGAAAATCGATACGAACTTCAGTAAAGTTGACGTCATACTGGATAAATACCGTACGGCGGACGGTTTTGCATCGTATGAGAAGCTGACGGTAGCCGATCGCAATGCGTTAAAAGCGCCGATTACCGTGCTGGCGGAAGATCTCTCCTTGCTGCGCGGCACGCTGGGCCTTGATTAACCATGACTAAACAGCATGATGCCATGCAGCCGGCGCGCCGTCGGTTACTGCAGGGGCTGGGTGTGTTGGGCGGTGCGGCTGTACTCGGGGGCAGCTGTCCGTTTCACGCTGGCGCAGCGGAACATTTTTCTCCGGGAACGGTTGCACCTGATGCGCGTCAGCAGGTGCAACCGTTTTACGGTGAGCATCAGGCGGGCATCCTGACGCCGCAGCAGGCTGCCATGATGCTGGTGGCATTTGACGTACTGGCCGGCAGTAAAGCTGAGCTGACGCGTTTACTGCGTCTGCTGACAGCAAGGTTTGCGTTTCTGACGCAGGGCGGGCTTGCGCCTGCAGTAACGAATCCGCAACTGCCGCCGGCTGACTCCGGCATTCTGGGTGCCACCATTGCGCCGGATAATCTGACGCTGACGCTATCCGTGGGCAGTTCACTGTTTGACGAACGCTTTGGACTGGGCGCGCATAAGCCGGCACAGCTGCAGACGATGACGCGCTTTCCTAATGATTCGCTCGACGCCAGCCAGTGTCACGGGGATCTACTGATTCAGATCTGCGCCAACAGTCAGGACACCGTGATCCACGCGCTGCGCGACATCATCAAACACACGCCCGACTTGCTGGCGGTACGCTGGCGGCGCGAAGGGTTTATTCCCGATCGTGCAGCACGCAGTAACGGGCAGGAAACCCCGATTAACCTGCTGGGTTTCAAAGATGGCACGGCAAATCCGGATACGCAGAATGACGCGCTGATGAACCGCATGCTATGGGTGACGGCCGATCAGCAGGAGCCTGCCTGGACATATGGTGGCAGCTATCAGACGGTACGGATTATTCGTTTCCGCGTTGAGCAATGGGATCGCACCCCGCTGGGTGAGCAGCAGACTATTTTTGGTCGTGAAAAGCTCAGTGGCGCGCCGCTCGGCAGACAGCATGAGCATGATGAGCCGGATTACGCCAGCGATCCGGATGGTGAGGTCATTGCGCTTGATGCCCATATCCGGCTTGCCAACCCGCGCACGCCGGAGACGGCTGACAGCCTGATGCTGCGGCGCGGCTACAGCTACTCCGCAGGGATCACTGGCGCAGGGCAGCTTGATATGGGATTGCTGTTTATCTGCTATCAGCACGATCTCAGCAAAGGTTTTATCACGGTGCAGCAGCGGCTTAACGGTGAGGCGCTGGAAGAGTATGTGCGACCTGTCGGCGGGGGGTACTTTTTTGCGCTGCCGGGCGTGCCGGATAGCGCTCACTATCTCGGGCAGTCGTTAATCGAAGCCTGAACCTGATTGCCGTTATCCGGCATCATGCTTTATAGCTCTCCGCATCATGAAAGGATCCGTAAAGGATCCTTTTTGTTTTTATTTATTGCATTGATATTGTTGGCTTTTTATCTTTTTTGGGTATCGACCGATCGACACTAAAAATCTTAATTTGCATCGAAAAGTAAAAATAGTGTTGCAAATTTTCGGCGCTATGTTTCACTTTAATCATAAGCGTTGTCAGTTATGTGGCATCTGCCACTGGAGTTCGCGCATGAGGTGTTCCATTCCGGAACCAGCAGGTGTAACACAGCAAGCGCAGTTCTCTGCGGGGGAGACCCTCCTGTCAGCGTTTTACTCTCCATCCATCCACTATCTTCTTCAATCAGCCCGTGTTTATCCGGTGCGCTGCGGCGTTTCGGCGCTGTTGTACACCCCCGTTTGTCTATCAGTACGGCTACAAGGAAGCCAATGTAACCTCTAAAGCGTTCAAGTCATCGCCGCGGGTGATCCGTCGCGATTCATGAAACCAACTGTAAGGTGCCACTATGGGAAGACAGAAAGCAGTGATCAAAGCGCGTCGTGAAGCTCGTCGTGTGCTTCGTAATGACTCCCGGAGTCATCGTCAGCGCGAAGAAGAATCGGTCACTTCGCTGGTGCAGATGGGCGGGTTAGATGCTATTGGCATGGCGCGCGATGTGCGCGACCGGGCACCTATTGCAGCCCGAAATGAAGCTCAGGCGCACTATCTTAACGCCATAGAAACGAAACAGCTGATATTTGCAACCGGTGAAGCGGGTTGCGGTAAAACCTGGATTAGCGCTGCAAAAGCAGCTGAGGCCCTGATCAATAAGGATATCGAAAGGATTATCGTGACGCGCCCGGTACTGCAGGCGGATGAAGATCTCGGTTTCCTGCCCGGAGACATTTCCGAGAAATTTGCCCCCTATTTTCGTCCGGTTTATGACGTTCTGGTTAAACGTCTCGGCGCTTCCTTTATGCAGTACTGCCTGCGGCCTGAGATCGCCAAGGTAGAGATTGCGCCCTTCGCCTATATGCGTGGACGTACTTTTGAGAATGCAGTGGTTATCCTCGACGAGGCACAGAACGTCACCGCTGCGCAGATGAAGATGTTTCTGACCCGCCTGGGAGAAAACGTCACGGTTATCGTTAACGGTGATATTACCCAGTGCGATCTGCCCGCCAGCGTTCAGTCCGGTCTTGCCGATGCGCTGGCGCGCTTTGAAGAAGATGAGATGGTTGGCGTGGTGCGTTTTGCGAAAGAGGACTGTGTTCGCTCAGCCCTCTGCCAGCGCACACTGCACGCCTACGGCTGACAGAGTAGCATTCAGTCGACAAACCCGGCTCCGGCCGGGTTTTTTTCTGACTGACACTGGCCGTACAGCGTCTGCCGGTATTTCAGAGTGATGATAGTTGCAGCAGTTCGCTAACGCGGTAAGATTGATGTTTTTTCAGGGAGCACAACCAGTGAAAAACGTCGTCCTGAGTATGCTGGCTAAAATATCGCACATTGATGCGGACATGAAACAGCTGACCGCCCGTGTGGAAGCTCAGTCGCTGCTGATCAGCGCGCTGGTACTGGCCGTCAGCAGGCAGGGTGGAGTAACAGAAATGATTGACGCCGCAAACAAAGCGATCAATACGGTTATCGACTCCGCTGAAAGTGATGACGTGCTGAGGTCTGACGCTGCTATTCTGCTGAGCGAACTGCAGAATCTGCTGACTATCTCGCAGGCAGTGGATAAGGCCGACGGTGAGATTAATCATGAAGGGCTGAGCGAACTGATCGGCGTAGCCGTCGCGGAACCCGCTTTACCCGCCAAAAAGTAAGGTGGTCAGACGGTAAATAAAAAAGCCTGAACGCGCGTTCAGGCTTTTTTATTTGCTGTGCCCGGTATCAGCTTACCTCTGGCGGGGAGTTTCCTTTGCGACTCAGTCATTAGCAACATGCTCCTGTTCTTGATTATCTCTTTGAATAATAGATATTTTTCCACCCCTGCCTGTTTGAGCTGAAGATTAGCTGAGAAGGTAAATTAATAAAAAGGCCCGATAAACCGACATTCTGATCGCCTGAGTGGTACGGTGGTCTGGAATCAAAAGTGGAGGTTTATGACAAATGATAATAACGACAGAGTGGAATTTATAGCTAATGCCATTTTGAAAGCAGTACGCGAACTCATTGACACCGGGAACGAAATTACCCTTGAAGCATTGCTGGCCAGGCTTGAGGTTTACCGGCAGGCAACCCATGATGACTTTATGAAAGAGATATACCGTGATGCCATTGTGATTATCCGGAAGGGCAGGATTTGATCCGCCACATCTGGCTTATGCTGTTTTTACTGCGGATCTGAAGGGCGTTATCCTGTAAAAAACGCAGGCTTAATCTGCTTTATTAAGCATGCATCACAAGGTTATGGCGTGCGGCGCTTTACGGATTAGCTAAGCGCCGCTTCCGGCTATTCGCCGGTGATCCGCTGCTTCATTTCGCGCTGATGCTTGTGGTAATCCTCTCCACACTCTGAAGAGCAGAATGCAGTATCAGCAACAATCGCTTCATCTCTGCACCAGATACACTTGCCTGTTGTGCTCACCAGGCGCGGCTGGCGGGCAAATAATGCGCTCTCAAGATGAGCCGCTTCTCGTTCCTGTGCCAGATCTACATCATCCATAATTTTTTCCTTAATAAATCAAACGTTTCTTTGGGCGATAACGCCCTGACTGCTTTGGTAATGATACAAAGAGTGTCATCGTAAAAAGGGGGTTTTCAACAGGGCTGATGGAAAGGGGTCGCTGGCACCCCATCCGCATTATCCCTGCTGAATGTTGCTGCCGGATCAGTTTAGCAGACCTGAAGAAGAACTGCGGCCTGAGTCTGCTGAGGGTGGTCAGGTCTGTGCGGAGGTCCGTCCGGATATTTCCAAAAAGATCTCTGTAAGACTGAAGAAAGGTCGAGTATTACAGGCTCTGGTGACCAGTATTGCCCATCGAACCCGGTCGGGGGTTCTCATACCCCTCTCACGATGCAATATGCAAAAAAAAAGCCTGAACATAAGTTCAGGCTCTTCTTCAAATTTGTGGCGGTGAGAGGGGGATTCGAACCCCCGATACGTTGCCGTATACACACTTTCCAGGCGTGCTCCTTCAGCCACTCGGACACCTCACCACATATTTTTTCGCTAACCGCGCTGGGTCAACGGGGCGCTACTATAGGGAGTTAGCTGAAAAGGGTCAAGTGCTATTTTCTCCTTTTTTTCTATCTGCTTAAGCTCTGCACAGATTGTCTTAACCCTGTTCACTTTGCTGTGATTGTCACTGAAACGTTGCGTGTCTGACACAAAAATGTCATCCCGCTGACGCAGACTTGGCAGCGAAAATAAACGGGTTGTCTCACTGATAAGGATGCTGAAGAATGAAACACTTACCTCTGCTGACGGTTTCACTGCTGGCTACGCTTACCGCCACCGCTGCGGTGGCAGACGTTACAACATACAATAGAGCAGCCACCGGCGATCTGACGCAGCACGGTGGCGCACGTCGGCTGAGCAGCGATCAGACTGAGGCGCTGAAGGCCTCGCTAAGTAATAAAACGGCAAAAAATGTCATTTTGCTGATCGGCGATGGTATGGGTGACTCCGAGATCACCGCTGCGCGTAATCTGGCGATGGGCGCGGGCGGCTTTTTTGCCGGTATTGATGCGCTACCGCTTACCGGACAGTACACGCACTATTCGCTGGATAAAAAAACGCACAAACCGGGCTACGTCACTGACTCTGCCGCTTCCGCCACCGCATGGGCGACAGGCACCAAGTCGTACAACGGGGCTATTGGTGTCGACGTCAATGGTCAGGATCAAACCACGCTGCTTGAGCTGGCCAAAGCGGCCGGCAAAGCCACCGGGAATGTCTCTACCGCCGAACTGCAGGATGCAACGCCGGCGGCACTGATGGCGCACGTCACTTCGCGCAAATGCTACGGTCCTGAGAAAACCAGTGAACTCTGCCCGACCAACGCATTAGAGCAGGGTGGCAAAGGCTCGATTACCGAGCAGATGCTGCTGACCCGTCCGGATGTGTTATTGGGCGGCGGTGCAAAAAGCTTTAATGAGGTCGCGAAAGCTGGCGACTATAAAGGTAAAACGCTGTATGAACAGGCGCAGGCGCGCGGCTATCAGCTGGCAGAAAATCTCGACGCACTGAACGCGGTACAGCAGGCGACTCAGCAGCAGCCGCTGCTGGGGCTGTTTGCGCCGGGCAATATGCCGGTGCGCTGGCAGGGTCCCAAAGCCAGTTATCATGGCAATATTGATAAACCGGTCGTGACCTGTGAGGTTAATCAGGATCGGCCGGCATCGGTGCCGACGCTGGCGCAGATGACGACAAAAGCGATCGACCTGCTCAGTAAAAATGAGAAAGGGTTCTTCCTGCAGGTCGAGGGCGCTTCAATCGATAAACAGGATCACGCGGCTAACCCGTGCGGCCAGATTGGCGAAACGGTGGATCTCGACGAAGCGGTACAGGTGGCGCTGGCTTATGCCCGTGAACATGGCGATACGCTGGTGGTGGTCACCGCCGACCACGCGCACAGCAGTCAGATTGTTGAGAATGGCACCAAAGCGCCGGGCCTGACCCAGGCGCTGAACACGAAAGATGGTGCGGTAATGACCATCAGCTACGGCAACTCGGAAGAGGATTCGCAGGAACATACCGGTGCGCAGCTGCGCATTGCTGCTTACGGACCGCATGCGGCAAACGTGGTGGGGCTGACCGACCAGACCGATCTGTTCTTCACGCTAAAAAATGCGATGGCGCTTAAATAAGCGGATAGCAGACAGAAAAAAATCCACGCTGCGGCGTGGATTTTTGTTATGACCGGGCGATGGATTACGCCAGCACTTTGCTGAGAAACGCCTGAGTACGCGGATTTTGCGGCCGGGTGAACAGCACATCCGGCGTGTCCAGCTCCTGAATGATCCCCTGATCCATAAACATCACCCGATCCGCCACTTCGCGCGCAAAGCCCATTTCATGCGTGACAATCACCATGGTCATGCCTTCCTGCGCCAGCATTTTCATGACGCTCAGTACCTCACCGACCAGTTCGGGATCAAGCGCGGAGGTAGGCTCATCAAACAGCATGATGTCGGGCTCCATCGCCAGCGCCCGGGCAATGGCGACGCGCTGCTGCTGGCCGCCGGAGAGGCTGTTTGGCCAGGCAGTGATCTTGTCAGTCAGGCCCACTTTTTCCAGCAGCGCTTTAGCCTGCTCAGTGGCCTGCTGGCGCGACAGTTTGCGCACCTCCATCGGTGCCATAATCAGGTTTTCCAGCACGGTCATATGCGGAAAGAGATTAAAGCGCTGAAACACCATACCCACATGTTCACGCAGCGTATTGATGCGGGTTTTGGGATCCTGCACCTCAAACCCGTTCACCACCACGCGACCGCCATCGATGCTTTCAAGCCCGTTCAGGCAGCGCAGGAACGTGCTCTTGCCAGAGCCGGACGGACCGATCACGCACAGCACCTCCTGCGCCGGAATGTCACAGCTGATGCCGTTCAGCACCTGGTTTTCACCAAAGTTTTTCTGCAAGTTTTCAACGTGGATCACTTTTGCCAAACCTCTTTTCCATGTAACGAACCAGCAGCGACAGCAGGAAGGTAAATACCCAGTACACCAGTGAAATCACCAGATAGGGTTCCCAGTAAGTCGCGTAAGCGCCTGAAACCGTACGGGCAGCATATGCCAGATCGGCAAGACCAATCGCTGACGCCAGCGACGAATCTTTTACGATAGCAATCGCATTATTGCCGAGCGGCGGGAGCATACGGCGAAACGCCTGCGGCAAAATCACTCTGCGCATGGTGCGGCCATATGGCATGCCAAGCGAACGCGAGGCTTCCATCTGACCGCGATCGATCGACTGGATCCCGGCGCGGAAGATTTCCGATACGTAAGCGCCCGCATTCAGGGTGATTGCCACTACGCAGGAAAGGAAAGCGCCATAGTTAGCGCGCAGCTCGCGGGCAAATTCTGCCGGCATAATACCGTTTGCCACCAGTATGCCATCGCGTGGATTGATAAACAGCGGGATCAGCGCGAAGTGCACCACCATAATCTGCACGAACAGCGGCGTACCGCGGAAAGCGCTGATGTAGATGCGTACCGGCCACTGAATGCCGTAATGCAGTAGATATTTCCACGGGCCATGCGGCGCCGACGCCAGACGCCCTAAGCCGAGCGTCAGGCCCCACAGGGTGCCTGTGATCACACAAATGAGGGTACATTTGAGGGTCATCATCGCGCCGTCGATAAACAGCGGCATATATTCCTGGATGATTTCCCAGCGGAAGCCTGTCATAAAAACGTCCTTATTGTGCCGCGCGAGCGCGCGGCGACGGGAGATTACTGAGCGGGAAGAGCAGGAACGTTGCTGTCGAACCAGGTCGCGTAAATTTTCGCATAGGTGCCGTCGGCAATGATTTTCTGCAGGCCGGCGTTGATCTTGCTGCGTAATTCATCGTTGCCTTTCGCTACCGCGATACCAAAATACTGGCGCTCAAACTTATTGTCAGAAACCAGTTTAAACTGCTTTTCCGGATGCGTTTTAATGTAGTATTTCACCACGCCAACATCGCCTACGGCCGCGCCGATGCCATCTTCATACAGCTCCTGCAGCATCAGCGGCGTATTATCAAAACGCTTAATTGCCGTGCTGTTTTTGCCCAGCACATCAGACACCACGATGTCGCCGGTGCTGGAGTTCACCACGCCGACATTCAGATCTTTCAGCGACGCCAGAGAGGCTACGTTAGCGTTTTCCGGCACCACAATAGCCTGTTCAGCCGGGAAGTAGGGCGCGGAGAAATCGACCATCTGCTTGCGCTTGTCGGTAATGGTAATGCCGGAGATGATGATGTCGCGGTCGCCCGAATTCAGGGTGGCAAAGATGCCTTCCCACGGGGTATTAACCAGTTTGATATCAAAGTTTTCCGCTTTGGCGACGGCTTTGATGATATCGATATCAAATCCTTCCAGCTGCTTCTGCGCGTTTTCAAATTCGAACGGACGGTAAGTGCCGCCAGAGCCGACAACATAAGTGACGGCCTGCGCCGCCGTGGCTGACAGCGCCAGCACTAAGCCCAGCAGGGCTGAACGGATAAACATTGTGATTCTCCTGGAGAAGGGACAAGGTGTGCAATTTATGCAAAATTAATGCATAAAAATACACACCGGTGCATGCTCTGGCAAGCGGAATAGTCAGCGCTGAGGACAATATTCACTAAAGCGTGAATTGAGTCGCCCGCCTGTTGCGGCGCAGCGGGTAAGGGAGGAGGGCGGCACAATATGCCGCAGGTTACGCGTTGCGCAGCGGCGCGCAGATAATGCGCATGGCAAAAGCGCTGACGAGAGGAAACAGCGCCAGCAGCAGCCACGGCAGCCGGGCCGCCTCTGACGGCACGCGCGCCTGTTCAAGCATGCCTCCCAGCAGGATATTACCCATTAACACCGCCACGCCACCCGCAGTGGCCAGGGCACCATAATGCGCGCCCAGCGATGACGGATCTGCAAACCGTGGCACCAGATCTTTCGCGGCCGGCACCAGCAGCATCTGCCCGAGCGTCAGCAGCGTGACAAAAGCCGCTGCGGGCAGCAGGCGCATCCAGCCCGCGCCTGCTGCGGCATCAGCATACAGCGCCACGCTGAGGAATGCCCCGGCAATCAGCGCAAAGCCCCACGGGACGATCCGCGCTGCGCCGGTGCGGCGGGCGAAACGCGCCAGCGGCAGCTGCAGCGTGATGATCAGCAGTGAAGCAAGCATAAACAGCGGTGCGAGATCGCTCTCCTGACCGCCGGCACGCTGGATCTCCACAGGCAGCGCCAGGTAGAGCTGGTTATAGCTCAGCAGCCAGCTGCTGTAAGCAATGATAAACGCCACAAAACGCGGCTGGTGAAAGGTGCGCCACCACGGCATGACCTGCAGCGTAGTGCGGCGTGCGGGCGCGGCGGGCAGGGTGAAAAACAGCACGATCATCGCCAGCATAAAGACCGCTGCGCCTGCAAAGGCGATCTGGCGAAAGCCGTAACCGGTCAGCAACGCACCCGCCGCCGGACCGATAACGGCACCCAGCTCGCCGCAGACGGCAAACAGGGCAAACCACTCAGCGCGGCTGCGTTTTCCTTCTGCTTCACTCTGCGTACCCGCTTTCGCCAGCAGCGCTTCAATGGAGGGCGAGAAGAGCGCGCCGCCGATGCCGGTCAGGCAGGCGCCGGTGATAACCGGGGCTACTGATTCGCCGCACGCCAGCAGCAGATAGCCGCTGATGCGTACCATGCAGCCCGCCAGCACCACGCGCCGGGCGCCAAAGCGATCGGAGAGTGCGCCGCCGAGCAGAAACATACCCTGCTGACAGAAAGTACGCAGCCCCAGAATCAGCCCGACCAGCGTGCCGGAGAGCGCCAGATCGTCGCGCAAAAAAATGGCCAGGAAAGGCACCACGGCGTAAAAGCCAAGGTTAAAAACAAACTGACAGCCCGGCAGCAGGGGCAGCCAGAGCCGCTTAACGGGGCGGGGCGCAGGCATGCAGGTTTCCGTCAGGCTATATAATGAATGTGTTTACCGCTGTGGTAAGGCGAATTTTCGATTTTTGCCCGCACGCGGAATACATCCCACAGCAGATCCTCATTCAGAATTTCCTGCGGCGTGCCGGTGGCGACAATTTCACCCTGCTGCATCACAATCAGATTATCGCAGAACATGGAGGCGTGATTGAGATCGTGTATCGCCACAATGCTGGTTACCGGCAGTTCGCTGATAAGCTTCATTAGCTGCATCTGATGATGAATATCGAGGTGATTAGTCGGTTCATCCAGCAGGATTTCGGTTGGCACCTGCGCCAGCGCCCGTGCAATATGCACCCGCTGCCGCTCGCCTCCTGACAGACTCTGCCAGCCCTGATCGCTTTTCTCCACCATATCCACCCGCTGCAGCGCTGCCAGAACCGTGGCGTTATCCTGCGCGCTCCAGCTGGAGAAAGGGGAGTGATGCGGAATACGTCCCAGCTTTACCACGTCACGTACCCGCATGTTGGCATCCGTCATCCCGTGCTGTTCCACAAAGGCCACCCGGCGTGCCAGCGCTTTTTTTGCGATAAAGCGGATATCGTTGCCATCCAGCATTACCTGACCGGCATGCGGGCGTCGCAGTCCCGCCAGCACGCGCAGCAGCGACGATTTACCGGATCCGTTTGGTCCCAGCAGGCCCACGGTTTGTCCGCGCGCTACGTTCAGTGAGACATCATTGACGATAACTTTCCTGCCCACTTTCCACGTAATATGTTCAGCGCAGATACTCATGATTTGTTCCCTGAGCGGTAGATAATGATAGCGAAGAAAGGTACGCCGACCAGCGCGGTGACTACGCCCACCGGCAGGCTTTGTGGCGCAATCAGCAGGCGCGAAGCGATATCCGCCAGTACCATCAGAATCGCTCCGGCCAGCGCGCAGGCGAGCAGCAGAGTGCGATGCAGCGGCCCGAAGAAAAAGCGCATCACGTGCGGCACGACCAGGCCGACAAAGCCAATTGAGCCTGCCATGCTGACAATGGTTGCGGTGATCAGTGCCGTAGTCGTGAACAGGATCAGGCGTACCCGCGGTACGGCAATACCCAGCGACGCGGCGGCATCATCACCAAAGGTAAACGCATCCAGCGCGCGTGAATACCACAGGCAGATTGCCAGCCCCAGCAGCACCACAATCAGCACCAGCTGAAATTCCGGCCAGCGTACGCCGCTAAAACTGCCCAGCAACCAGAACATCACGTCGCGTGCCTGCTGAGCGCTGGCTGACGTGCTGATGGTATAGGCGGTTACCGCATTAAACAGCTGGGAGGCTGCGACGCCCGCGAGGATGGTCCGTTCGTTGCCGCTGCGCGCGCCCTTCGTGAGAAAGGCGACAAATGCAAAGGCGGCGAAGGCCCCGGCAAACGCACCTGCCGAGAGCGAAACGGCGCCCGTCCCCAGACCCAGAATAACAATAGCGACCGCGCCGGTAGAGGCACCTGCCGAAACGCCCAGCACGTAAGGCTCTGCCAGCGCATTTTTCAGCAGACTCTGCAGAACGGCGCCGCAGATGGCGAGACCCGCGCCGCAGCAGGCGGCAACCAGCGCCCGGCTGAGCCGGAAGTCCCAGATCACGCTCTCATAAATGCGATTGAGCGGTTCTGCCGTCAGGCCCAGACGATTACTGAACGCGAAAAAAACGCTCCTGAGCGGCACAGGCAGTTCGCCCACGCTGATGCCCAGCGCTATCACCATGATCAGAAGCAACAGCGCCGCGACTGCACTTGTGCTGAGCACCAGCGTCTGCCGCACGGTGGTAACAGCGGTGGTCATTAATTCAGTCCCATCTTACGCAGCTGCTCTGCCACCTGTTCAGCGCCATAGATGGTGCGGATAGTCGGGTTCATCGCCTGGCCATCCATGACCACGATATGCCCTTTTTTCACCGCATCCAGCTGACTCACGGCCGGATCGCTCTTCAGGAATTTAATCTTCTCTGCGGCGCTGTCCAGCGTCCAGCGGTTGCGATCGAGACTGGAGACAACAATCACATCCGGATTGGCGGCAATAATGCTTTCCCAGCCCACGGTAGGCCACTCGGTCTCGGTAGTAATGGCGTTATGGCCACCCAGCACGCTGGCAATAAAACCGGACGCGCTGTTCTTCCCGCCAACGTAGGCGTCTGCCGCCGGCGAGGAGCTGGAGAACCAGAACACAAAGGAAAGGTCGCGGGCATTTTTACTGAAGGCGCTGCGCAGCGCGGCTTCACGCTGTTTGAAGTCAGCGATCAGCGCCTGACCGCGATCTTCCACGTTGAAGATGCGGGAGAAATCGTCGATCTCTTTGTACAGATAAGTCATGTCCCATAGTTTCTGGCGACTGCCATACATATCGCCCGCGCCTTTTTTGGTGGCGCACATGCCAGGGGACATGTAGCTGTTCAGCCCCAGCGTGGCAAAATCTTCACGCTTTGCGACCTTGCTTTCCGGACCGAGCAGCAGCGGCGCCTGCGCCGGGACAAAGTCCGGGTTTTGGGCCAGAATCGACTCCAGCGTCGGGATCTCAACGGTCAGCGTTTTGATGCCGGCATTCTGCTTAGCCAGCTGCGGCAGTACTTTAGTCGGCCAGAAAGCGCTGGCCACAATCTTATCCTGCAGGCCAAGCAGCAGCAGGATCTCTGTGGTGTTCTGTCCCAGCGCAACCACGCGTTCCGGCGCTTTAGTAAACGTCTCTTTGTAGCCACAGTTTTCGATGGTCAGCGGGTAGGGAGCAGCAACGGCGTGACTGGCGGCAGTAAACAGCAAAGCAAATGCACAAATGACTTTTTTCATCTAACCCTTTCTCTTATAAAAAGCGCTGATCCGTGAAATTCCTGACCGCGATAATAATGATAATGAATTACATTATCAACGGTTGACAAGCGCTGGTGGCTGCCCCGGGTCATGGCAAAAGGGGAAATTGCCGCGTAATAGCTGTTTTCAGCGCGCGCAGGCCAGAAAGGGGTTTAACGCAGAAATGAAGGCGGGATGAAACATACGCCGCCAAAAAAAATCCACGCCGGAGCGTGGATAGTAAAGCACTTGCTTATCTGCGCGAGAGTAACCGGCATCCCGCGGAACAGCCGCCGTTATCAGACGTTGAACAGGAAGTTCATTACATCGCCATCTTTGACGATGTACTCTTTGCCTTCTGAACGCATTTTGCCCGCCTCTTTGGCACCCTGTTCACCTTTATAGGTGATGAAGTCATCAAAGGCGATGGTCTGTGCGCGGATAAACCCTTTCTCAAAATCAGTGTGGATCTTACCGGCAGCCTGCGGTGCAGTGGCGCCCACCGGGATCGTCCATGCACGTACTTCTTTAACGCCCGCGGTAAAGTAAGTCTGCAGGTTAAGCAGCGCGTAACCCGCGCGGATCACGCGGTTCAGACCTGGCTCTTCCAGACCCAGCTCAGCCATAAACTCATCGCGCTCTTCATCATCCAGCTCGGCGATGTCAGATTCAACGGCTGCACAAACCGGCACCACTACCGAGCCTTCTGCTTCAGCAATAGCGCGTACCTGGTCAAGGTATGGGTTGTTTTCGAAGCCATCTTCATTAACGTTGGCGATGTACATGGTAGGCTTCAGCGTCAGGAAGCTCAGGTAGCGGATAGCGGCTTTCTCATCAGCATCCAGCTTCAGGGCACGCAGCATTCCGGCGTTTTCCAGATGCGGCAGGCACTTCTCCAGCGCAGCCAGTTCCGCTTTTGCGTCTTTATCGCCGCCCTTGGCTTTTTTCTGGCAGCGCTGAATGGCGCGCTCACAGGTATCCAGGTCAGAGAGTGCCAGCTCAGTATTGATAATATCGATATCTTCTGCCGGATTAACTTTGCCTGAGACGTGAATAATATTTTCATTCTCAAAGCAGCGGACCACGTGACCAATTGCTTCTGTTTCACGGATGTTGGTCAGGAACTGGTTACCGAGGCCTTCGCCTTTCGACGCGCCTTTTACCAGACCGGCAATATCCACAAACTCCATAGTGGTAGGCACCACGCGCTGAGGTTTAACAATTTCGCTCAGCTGATCAAGGCGCAGATCGGGCATCGGTACTACGCCAGTGTTCGGCTCGATAGTGCAGAACGGAAAGTTCGCTGCTTCGATACCCGCTTTGGTCAGCGCGTTAAACAGGGTGGATTTACCAACGTTTGGCAGGCCCACGATACCGCATTTAAATCCCATGATCTGATTACCTTTCTCACTGAGGGTGGCGCACCGCCGGGCGGCACGCCTGATTCAAAAAATTTCGCGCATTATACACAGAATTGCCCGGCGCGGCGCGGGAATTGCCTTAGCCCGCTTTGAAGGCGTGCAGACGATTCATCGCTTTAATCTTATCTTCTTTCAGCCACAGTTCTGTACAGCGCACCGCTTCATCGACGGCGTCATCAATCAGCTTCTGCTCGCTGGCAGGGGGTTTTCCCAGTACAAATCCGGTCACTTTGTTGCGATCGCCAGGATGGCCGATGCCTACGCGTAAACGGTGAAAGTTATTGTTGTTACCCAGCCTGCTGATAATGTCTTTTAAACCGTTATGCCCGCCATGCCCGCCGCCCTGTTTAAATTTAGCGACGCCCGGCGGCAAATCCATCTCATCGTGTGCGACCAGAATCTCTTCAGGCGTAATACGGTAAAACGTGGCCATCGCCGCCACCGCTTTACCACTGAGATTCATATAGGTCGTTGGCACCAGCAGCCGCACATCATTCCCGGCCAGAGCCAGGCGCGCCGTATAGCCAAAAAACTTAGGCTCCTCTTTTAGCGCCTGATTATGGCGGCTGGCCAGCAGATCCAGATACCACGCGCCGGCGTTGTGGCGCGTTGCCGCATATTCGGCACCGGGATTTGCCAGTCCCACAATCAGTTTAATGCTGCTCACAATAGTTATCCTGTTCTCCTGCGGAAAGGAGGGTAGTTTACTGCCTGCTGGCAGGGATGACAAAGATTGTCAGGCAGAAGTAGTGTCACTGCGTGATTAGTCAATTTCTATGTAAAACAAGATGCTGCAGGTAAATTTTTGTCATTTGCAGGTTGTGTTGTGTGATCCTGGACGCAAAATGCTCCGCTATCATTGCCTAAACTTATGACAGGTTAACGTTATGTGCGGTTTTATTTTGCTCATAAGGATGGAGGTACATCATGAAACGTCATCAATGCCGCGTTATAGGTAACGGATTAATGTGTCTGGGACTGCTGACCATGGTTGCCGGCATCGCCTCATCCGTTATCAACCAGCTACCTTCGGTGAATATGCCGCCCCTGCTGGCCAGTGGTGCCATGTTTGGTATTTTTATCGGGGCACTATTGTGGCTGGCGGGTGCGCGCGTCAGCGGTCGGGAAAAAATTGAAGATCGTTATTACTGGCATCGTCACCACGGTGATGTCCGCTGCCGCCGTAACCATACGCCCCATTAACTGACCCTTTCAGCAACCGCCTTTGGCGCTGGAAAAGCGTATTCTGTGCGGTTGCGGCCACGGGCTTTTGCGCAATAAAGGGCTTCATCAGCCAGCGCCAGCAGCGCCGGAAACTGGCTGGCAGCGGGGCTGGCTGTGGCATAGCCAATACTGACGGTATAACCGATCCCGGCAGGCTGCGAGCGCTGCGTCGCCTGACGTATAGCTTCGCACACCTGCCGAACCTGCTCACTGTCGCCGGTTACCAGCGCGGCAAACTCTTCTCCGCCGAGCCGGGCAAAATAGCTCTCTGCCGGCATATGCGCCTCAGCTATCTGGCAAAAATCGATTAACACCCGGTCACCCTGCAGGTGGCCATAGCGATCGTTGATGTTTTTAAAATGGTCGAGGTCAAACAGCACCGCGCTAAAGCCGTCGGCTGGAGAGAGCCGAGCCCGCCGCCGCCGCACGTTATCCGCCTGTTCAAACAGCGCACGTCGGTTCCATGCGCCGGTCAGCGGATCGCGCAATGACGCCAGCTTATGCGCCACCTGCGATCGTTCATTAACCATCGCCAGCAGAGTAAACGTCAGCCCTATCACAAACAGAATCGATTCAAGGATAACGTAAATCGAGAAACCCGATCCGCCAATGGCGCCCGGCTGGCGGCTGACAACAGCGTCATCAAGGAAAATGCGGGCGAGATGAAAACCGAGATGGATCCACAGCAGCGTCTGCGCAGGCCAGAAAGTGACTTTCAGCGTGCTGCGCGCGCGCCAGAGCAGCATGATAAACGCTGCGGTATAGAGTATGCACAGCAGGCAGAGCACCAGCACCCGCTGTGGCTGACCGTGATAAAAACCGGGCAGCAGGCAAAGCAGCGCCCAGAGCAGTGCGCCGCCGGGCCACAGCAGGCCAACGGGTCGCTGACAGAAGGTACGAAATGCGCACAGCAGCGTACCGTAAGCCAGCATAACTATGACATTGCCCAACGCAACCGGAAGAAAGTGCAGGCCGGCACTGCGCAGGCTGCTGAGAAATACCGCACACAGCGTCAGTATCAGCGTCAGCGTGGTAAAGCCCAGCACCCGGTCATACTGGGCACCGACCCAGGCAAATATCATAATGATGCTCAGAAACCCCAGCACATAAAGCTCGCACACAAACAGCGTATAAATATCGAGCGTCATGGCAGTGGGCGTTCCCGGAAAAAAGTGGAGCTGAAAATAGCACTATTTCCGAAGCGGCTGAAGTAGCGGACAGCGCGAAAACGAAAAAGAGCAGAAGGCAGGGAGAATAGCGTACAGAGTAAAAATTTATCGGGCGAACAGCGTGAAAAAAAGCAGCTTCAGAAAGGAAGGCGGGCGCGGATAAGCATAAAAAACCGGGCGCAGGGCCCGGTTAAGTGTGAACAATTAATGTTCAAACATAGCAGAGATTGATTCTTCGTTGCTGATACGGCGAATAGCTTCAGCCAGCATGCCGGAAAGTGTCAGAGTGCGCACATTTGGCAGCGCTTTCATCTCTTCCGAAAGCGGGATGGTGTCACAAACAATCACCTCGTCAATCACAGATTTGCGCAGGTTTTCAACTGCGTTACCCGAGAAGATAGGGTGGGTGGCATAGGCGAATACGCGCTTGGCACCACGCTCTTTCAGGGCTTCAGCCGCTTTGCACAGCGTACCGCCGGTGTCGATCATATCGTCGACCAGCACGCAGTCACGTCCTGCGACATCACCAATAATATGCATAACCTGAGACACATTCGCGCGCGGGCGACGTTTGTCGATGATAGCCATATCCGTGTCATTAAGCAGTTTGGCAATTGCGCGGGCGCGCACCACACCACCAATATCCGGCGAAACCACGATGGGGTTTTCCAGGCCAAGCTGCAGCATATCTTCCAGCAGAATCGGGCTGCCGAAGACGTTGTCTACCGGCACATCAAAGAAGCCCTGAATCTGCTCGGCATGCAGATCAACGGTCAGCACGCGATCCACGCCGACGCTGGAGAGGAAGTCAGCAACCACTTTAGCGGTGATCGGTACACGCGCTGAGCGCACGCGGCGATCCTGACGGGCATAACCAAAATAGGGAATAACAGCGGTAATTCGACCAGCAGAAGCCCGACGCAGCGCGTCGACCATCACAACCAGCTCCATCAGATTATCGTTGGTGGGGGCACAGGTGGACTGGATGATGAAAATATCGCCACCGCGTACATTTTCGTTAATCTGTACACTTACTTCGCCGTCGCTGAAACGACCGACAGCGGCGTCTCCGAGGCTGGTGTAAAGGCGGTTGGCAATACGTTGTGCTAGTTCCGGGGTGGCGTTACCAGCAAATAGCTTCATATCAGGCACGAGAAGAACCTCAGGCTTGGACGTCCAGAGAATGAACCGCTCAAACATAACCGGCGAATATGTTTGAGCCTGTTCATACGGTGTGTTAATGCGCAACGTGCCGTATCTGGAACGGGTAATACGGTCACGTAAACGCTTAAAGCCCGGAAAGGGTTTGCTGCAACGGCGAGAGGTTAAGCCCGCGCGCCACAAATCCGCGAATCCATTTCGGGGCAAGCTCCAGCACCTGACGAGCGTCGGACTCGGTGTTAAATTCAGCAAACACGCAAGCGCCGGTCCCGGTCAGGCGCGACGGCGCGTATTCTAGCAGCCAGGAAAGCAGCGCATCAACCTCACGAAAACGTTTTCTTGCCACAGCTTCACAATCATTATGAAAAGGCAGGCTCAACAGTTCATCTAATGTGCGTATCGGTGAATTGCGCGTCAGATCGGGATCGCGGAAGATATCGGGCGTGGCGATACTCACACCCGGATGCGCGACCAGATACCACTTTTCTGGCGGCGAAGCGGGCTGCAGCTGCTCCCCGACGCCTTCGGCAAACGCGGCGTGGCCGCGCACAAATACCGGGACATCGGCGCCCAGCGTGACGCCCAGCGCAGCCAGTTCATCTGTGCTCAGCCTGCACTGCCACAGATGGTTCAGCGCCACCAGTACCGTGGCGGCATCAGAGGAGCCGCCGCCCAGCCCACCACCCATCGGCAGCTGTTTTTCCAGCGCAATCTGTGCGCCCGCGCGGTCGTCAAGTGTGCCTTTCGCCATCGCCGCCTGCTTTAACGCCAGGGCCGCGCGCACAATCAGATTATCAGCATCGGCCACGCCTGGCAGCGGCGTCAGCAGGCTGATATGCCCGCTGCGATCCGGGGTAATGTCCAGCGTATCGCCCGCATCGAGAAACTGAAACAGCGTTTGCAGATTATGGTAGCCGTCAGCGCGCCGGCCGGTAATGTAGAGAAACAGATTAAGTTTTGCCGGAGCGGGCCAGGTGGTCATCATTGCAGGGTCCAGCTATCCATACGCAGTTTGATACGCTGGTCGCCCTCGGTCAGCTCCAGGTTAGCGGGCAGAGAGGGTGTGACTTTTGTGTCGTAGTCGCCGATAGCCACGTGCCACTGCTGGCCGTTGCGGCTGTAGCTCAGGCTTTTCAGCTGGTAGTTGTTATTGAGCTGATAATCTGTGGCGTCGCCCGGCAGGCCCATCATCCACTGCCGCAGGTTGGCCAGCGGAATATCCATGCCGGTAAGCTGCGAAATCATTTTCTCAGCATCATTACTGGTATAACGCTTGCCTTTGTTATCAACAATCTGCACCACGGAGCCCTGGGCATCCAGCTGCAGTTCGGTGCTGCCCAGCGGGTTGGTCAGCAGCAGGCGATAGCGGTCGGGCGCGGTCTGCTGCCAGTTGAAGCGGGCATAGACTTTCTGTTTATCGGACAGGTAAGCAAAAGCGCCGCGCGTCTGATAATGGCTGATTCCGGCGACCTGCTGCTGGTGCTGTTGCCACTGTGGCGCGGTAGTTGCGGGACCTGCTCCCTGCTGCGGTTTGTTAATGCTGCAAGCCGCCAGCAGAACGCTGGCAAGGGGTAAAAGGCGCAACAGTTTGCGCGTAGGCAATGGCATCACGTGGTCATCTCCTCAGACACGTTTTTAATTCGTAACCGATAACGCTAACTGCCCGCCTGATAACCGTCAATGCCGGCCAGCGGAAAATTGCGCACGATCAGTTTAATCTTATCACTGTCATAGTCTTTGTATGGCTTTTCATGATCTGCCGCATCTTGTAGAATGCGCTTCACAAAACCAGACAATCAATGGGACTTCCCAGCCACAATCACATGACGCTCCTGGCACTCGGAATCAATCACAAAACTGCTCCTGTCGCTCTGCGTGAACGCGTGTCGTTTACGCCGGATACGCTTGACCAGGCTCTGAACAGCCTGCTGTCGCAGCCAATGGTACAGAGCGGCGTGGTACTTTCTACCTGTAACCGCACCGAACTCTACCTCAGTGTAGAGCAGCAGGCGGATTTGCAGGAGAAGCTGGTACGCTGGCTATGTGATTACCACAATTTGCCGGAAGCGGATGTGCGCAACAGTCTCTACTGGCACCAGGATAACGCGGCGGTCAGCCATCTGATGCGCGTAGCCAGCGGGCTCGATTCGCTGGTACTGGGCGAACCGCAAATTCTCGGTCAGGTGAAAAAGGCGCATGCCGACTCCTCCCGCGATCGTGCGCTGACCAGTGAGCTGGAGCGGATGTTCCAGAAAACGTTCTCCGTGGCCAAGCGCGTGCGGACCGAAACTGAAATCGGCGCCAGCGCGGTCTCTGTTGCCTTCGCCGCCTGTTCGCTGGCGCGGCAGATATTCGAGTCGCTCAGCACCGTTAATGTGTTGCTGGTAGGGGCAGGTGAAACCATTGAGCTGGTAGCACGCCATCTGCGCGAGCACAGCGTAAAAAAACTGATGATCGCGAACCGCACCCGTGAACGTGCTCAGCTGCTGGCTGACGAAGTGGGTGCCGAAGTTATCAGCCTGGCTGAAATTGAAACCCGCCTTTCCGACGCCGATATCATTATCTCTTCTACCGCCAGCCAGCTGCCGATTATTGGTAAAGGCATGGTGGAGCGTGCGCTGAAAGCGCGACGTAATCAGCCGATGCTGCTGGTGGATATCGCTGTACCGCGCGACGTTGAACCTGAAGTGGGCAAGCTGCCTAACGCCTACCTTTACAGCGTGGACGATCTGCAGGCGATCATTGAGCAGAATATGGCGCAGCGTAAAGCAGCCGCCCTGCAGGCAGAAAGCATTGTTGTGCAGGAGAGCGGGGAGTTTATGGCGTGGCTGCGTGCACAAAGCGCCGGCGAGTCCATCCGTGAATACCGCATGCAGGCAGAGCAGGTACGCGCTGAACTGCAGGAGCGCGCGCTGGCTGCGCTGCGACAGGGAGCCGATGCAGAAAAAGTGCTGCAGGAGCTGGCACATAAACTCACCAACCGTCTGATCCATGCACCAACCAAATCACTTCAGCAGGCTGCCCGCGATGGCGATGGCGAACGCCTGCAGATCTTACGCGACAGCCTCGGTTTAGAGTAATCTCCGCTGTCACGACCTATCACCGGGATACCTACAATTAGATGAAAAGCTCGATTATTGCCAAGCTGGAAGCGTTACAGGAACGCCATGAAGAAGTGGAAGCGTTACTGGGCGATGCCGGCGTGATTGGCAATCAGGAACGTTTCCGCGCGCTGTCACGCGAATATGCCCAGCTGAGCGATGTCACCCGCTGCTTCCGCGACTGGCAGCAGGTGCAGGAGGATGTGGATACCGCTGAAATGCTGCTTGAGGACCCGGAAATGCGCGAAATGGCGCAGGATGAACTCAGGCTGGCACGCGACAAACGTGAGGTACTGGAGCAGCAGCTGCAGGTCTTGCTGCTGCCCAAAGATCCGGATGATGAACGCCCCTGCTTTATCGAGGTACGTGCCGGAACCGGCGGCGACGAGGCGGCGATTTTTGCCGGCGATCTCTTCCGGATGTACAGCCGTTACGCTGAAGGACGACGCTGGCAGGTGGAGATCATGAGCGCCAATGAAGGCGAGCACGGCGGCTATAAAGAGGTGATCGCGCGGGTGACGGGCGAGGGCGCATATGGGCGGATGAAGTTTGAGTCGGGCGGGCATCGCGTTCAGCGCGTGCCGGAAACCGAATCACAGGGGCGCATCCACACCTCGGCCTGCACCGTGGCCGTTATGCCGGAGCTGCCGGAAGCGGAACTGCCGGATATTAATCCGTCCGATCTGAAAATCGATACCTTCCGCTCCTCAGGTGCAGGTGGTCAGCACGTCAACACCACCGACTCCGCTATCCGTATCACTCACCTGCCAACCGGCATCGTGGTTGAGTGTCAGGATGAGCGTTCACAGCATAAAAACAAAGCCAAAGCGCTGGCGGTACTGGGCGCGCGTATTCACGCGGCTGAGATGGCAAAACGGCATGCAGCCGAGGCTTCAACCCGCCGCAACCTGCTTGGCAGCGGCGATCGCTCAGATCGAATCCGCACCTATAACTTCCCGCAGGGGCGTGTGACCGATCACCGCATCAACCTTACGCTTTACCGGCTGGATGAGACAATGGAAGGCAAGCTGGATACGCTAATCGAGCCGATCGTGCAGGAGTATCAGGCCGATCAGCTCGCCGCGCTGGCCGGACAGGATTGATGGAAATTCGCCGCTGGCGTCAGCTGGCTGTGATAGCGCTGAGCGGAGGCGAAAGTCCGAAGCGGGACGCTGAGATCCTGCTCAGCTTCGTTACCGGTAAAACGCGCAGCTGGCTGCTGGCCTTTGACGAGCATCTGCTGAGCGACGATCAGCTCGCGCAGCTTGAGTTGCTGCTGGCACGCCGTCAGCGGGGTGAACCGATAGCTCACCTGACGGGGGAGCGTGAATTCTGGTCACTGCCGCTGCGTGTCAGTGACGCCACGCTGATCCCGCGTCCGGATACTGAACTGCTGGTTGAGCAGGCGCTGCTGCGTCTGCCCGCACAGCCCTGTGAGGTGCTTGACCTGGGGACCGGTACGGGTGCCATTGCGCTGGCCCTTGCCAGTGAACGTCCTGACGCGCAGATCACCGGCTGCGATCGCATTCCCGCTGCCGTTGCGCTGGCGCAGGAGAATGCGGCGCGGCTTGGCCTTATCAACGTCCGCTTTCAGCTCAGCCACTGGTTTAATGACCTGCCTGCTACCCGCTACCACCTGATCGCCAGTAATCCACCGTATATTGATATGGATGACACCCATCTGCTGCAGGGTGACGTGCGCTTTGAGCCGCGCAGTGCGCTGGTAGCCGATGAAGCCGGGCTGGCCGATATTCGTTTTATTATCCGCAGCGCCCCGGCGTGGCTGCAGCCGCAGGGCTGGCTGCTGCTGGAGCATGGCTGGCAGCAGGGTGCCGACGTGCGCGCCCTGATGTGTGAACAGGGCTATCAGCAGGTAATCACCCTCACTGACTATGGCGGTAATCCGCGCGTTACGCTTGGACAATATGCATAAAGGGACACAGGATGGCCGGCTGGTATCCGCAGATTAAGCAGTTTCATATTTTTATGGTGATTATCAGCGTCAGCCTGTTTCTGCTGCGCTTTTACTGGCTGACTACCGCTTCAGGCCTGCTGCAGCAGCGCTGGGTGCGGATCGTACCGCATCTGTGCGACACGTTTTTACTGTTGAGCGGCGCGCTGCTGGTGATAATTACTCACTTTTATCCCTTCACACCGCAAGGAAGCTGGCTGACGGAGAAGCTGTTAGCGGTTATTATCTACGTCGCCTTGGGTTTTGTGGCACTGAGTCGTCGTCCGCGCAAGCTGAGCACGCGCTGGTTCGCCTGCCTGCTTGCGCTGGTTGCTCTGCTGTTTGCAGGCAAGCTGGCGATGACCAAACTGCCGATTTTGGGGATAGTATGACCTCATCAGTAGAATTTGATTTTAATGAAACACCGTTAAGTGAAGCAGTGATAGGTGCAACCTGCGCCATCCGCGACGATTTTTCCGCCCCTTCAGTTCAGCAGCAGCTGTCAAAACTGGTGGAAGAGGCGCGCGACTATATCAGTAGCGCCGCGGATGCCGATCTGCGGCTGGAAAAGCTGCTGGAGCTGTTCTATCGCGAATGGGGCTTTGGCGGCGCCAGCGGCGTCTATAACCTGTCAGATGCGCTCTGGATCGATAAAGTCCTGAAAAGCCGTCAGGGCACCGCGGTGTCGCTGGGGGTAATCCTGCTGCACATTGCCGAACAGCTGGAACTGCCGCTGATGCCGGTTATTTTTCCGACTCAGCTTATTCTGCGCGCAGACTGGCTGGATGGTGAAATGTGGCTGATTAATCCCTTCAATGGTGAAACGCTGGATACCCATACGCTTGAGGTCTGGCTGAAGGGAAATATCAGTCCTACGGCAAAACTCTATACCGACGATCTCGATGAAGCCAAGACGCTCAGCGTGATGCGGAAAATGCTCGATACGCTGAAAGCGGCGCTGATGGAAGAGAAGCAGATGGAGCTGGCGCTGAACGTCAGTAAAGTATTGCTGGAGATCGATCCTGACGACCCGTATGAAATTCGCGATCGCGGCTTAATCTACGCTCAGCTGGAGTGCGAGCATATTGCGCTCACGGACTTAACCTATTTTGTTGAGCAGTGTCCGGAAGATCCGGTGAGTGAAATGATCAAAGTACAGATCCATGCAATCGAACAGAAACAGGTCACGCTACACTAAGCGTTGCCGGTATAAGGAAAGATCATGACAGAGAAAGTAGTTAAAATTGGCGATATCGATGTAGCAAACGATCTGCCGTTTGTGCTGTTTGGCGGGATGAACGTACTGGAATCACGCGAACTGGCGATGCGCATCTGTGAGCACTATGTGACGGTGACCGACAAACTCGGTATTCCTTATGTCTTCAAAGCCTCTTTTGACAAGGCGAACCGCTCCTCGATTAAATCGTATCGCGGTCCGGGTCTGGATGAGGGCATGAAGATTTTTCAGGAGCTGAAGCAGGCGTTCGGCGTGAAGATCATCACCGACGTGCATGAATCCTGGCAGGCGCAGCCGGTTGCCGATGTGGTTGATGTTATTCAGCTGCCGGCATTTCTGGCTCGCCAGACCGATCTGGTCGAAGCAATGGCAAAAACCGGCGCCGTGATCAACGTTAAAAAACCGCAGTTTGTCAGTCCGGGCCAGATGGGTAACATCGTGGATAAGTTTGCGGAAGGCGGTAATGATAAGGTTATCCTGTGCGATCGCGGCAGCAACTTCGGTTATGACAACCTGGTTGTGGATATGCTGGGCTTTAACGTAATGAAGAAAGTCACGAATAACAGCCCGGTCATTTTCGACGTGACGCATGCGCTGCAGACGCGCGATCCGTTTGGTGCCGCATCAGGGGGTCGTCGTGCTCAGGTAGCGGAGCTGGCTCGTGCCGGTATGGCCGTTGGTATTGCCGGTCTCTTTATCGAGGCGCACCCGGAGCCAAACAGCGCGAAATGCGACGGTCCTTCCGCGTTGCCGCTGGATAAGCTGGAGCCGTTCCTGGCTCAGATGAAAGCGATTGACGATCTGGTCAAGAGCTTCCCGGCACTGGATACCAGCAGCTGACAGCCTGTGGCAAACAAAAAAGGCACCCTGACGGGTGCTTTTTTGTTTTCACTGTGCATCAGATTAGAGCATGATCGTCAGCAAATAACCGGCGAACAGCGCCAGGTGCGCCGCACCGTTGAGCACATTCGTACGCCCGGTCGAGAACGAAATGTGACACAGGATCAGGACGGCGATCAGCATCACCATGTGCGGGGGCTCCAGGCCAAAAATCAGCGTCTGTCCTGTCAGCGTGGCAATGATACTGACGGCTGGCACGGTAAGGGAAATCGTCGCCAGCACGGAACCAAAAAACAGGTTCATGGCGCGCTGCACCTGGTTGGTCAGCACCGCTCTGATGGCGCCCAGCCCTTCCGGAGACAGGATCAGTAGCGCGACGAGGAAGCCGGTAAACTGCTCCGGTGCGTTAAGCTCTTTCAGCAGCAGTTCAAGCGGATTAGCATTCATTTTGGTCACGCTGATAACCGCAATCAGATGAACAATCAGCCAGAGCGTGTGCCACAGCGAGCTGTGCGCAGAGGGTTTGCCGTGGTGCGGATCGTCCCCCTCATCTTCGTGCTCATAGACAAACAGGCTTTGATGCGTTTTGGTCTGAATCAGCAGGAAAACGCCATACATGGCGGCTGAGATAGCAGCGATAATCAGTGCCTGCGCGGTAGTAAAGTTGCCGCCTGGCAGGGCATTCGGGAACACCAGAACCAGAATCGCGAGCGGAAAGATGGCAATCATATACTGCTTAACGCCAGCCAGATTGACATACTGAGTAGCGAATTTTCTGCCACCGAGCAGCAGCGCGCAGCCCACGAGTCCGGATGTGACAATCATAATGATGGAATAGAGCGTATCGCGCATCAGCGCCGGTGCGGCATCGCCCGTTGCCATCAGCGCAGAGATAAGGCTTACCTCAAGAATTACCACGGAAAGACTCAGGATCAGCGAGCCGTAGGGTTCGCCCAGCCGGTGCGCCAGCACGTCCGCATGGCGCACAACGCTAAAGGCGCTGCTCAGAATCGCCACCAGTGCCAGCAGGTTGATGCCGATAACCGGCAGCAGCGCTGTCTGATTGCCAAAAAAGCTCAGCACCGTCAGTGCAGTAACGGGAAGAATCAGCGAAAACTCACTGTGTCGGGTTTTTTCATGTCCAGCCATTCACCATCCCCATTAGCAAAATGTTTAAAAACCGGCGTCATTGCCTGTTAACTATACGCATTAATCACACTGGCGCAGTGTAGCTTTTCATCACTCGCTGAACAGATTTTTTACGCGACTTTACTTTTTGCGCTAAGTTAATCTGATTGAACTAAATAAACAGTTATTTCAGTATTTATATTTAAATTCATGCAGATATAAATTCACTATAAGCAAATATCGCGCTGCTAAATCCACTTTAAAGCTGTGATATGAGGCCGTTATTGGCTTTAAGCAGACTGTTTTAACGATCGCTGGCAAAAGATAGCGTTTGCATTTCAGCGCATCTGTTCCAGACTTTACGATATACCTGACACCGGAGGAGATATGCCTTACTCATCAACCAGCGAACTGCCAGACAGCGTGCGTCACGTGCTGCCGGCTCATGCACAAACCATCTATCAGAACGCCTTTAACAATGCCTGGGATCAATATAAGGATAAAGAAGATCGCCGGGGCGATGCATCACGGGAAGAGGTCGCGCACAAAGTTGCCTGGGCTGCAGTGAAGCATGATTATGCGAAAGGCGATGACGATAAGTGGCATCCGAAAAAGTAGTGGCTGATGCGGGCCAGAGCGGCCCGCACCACGCCTGTTTTAATCCTCTCATTATTTCTTCCCGCCAGCCGATAATCTGAAACAGTTCTTTATGTGAAAAGCGTCAGGACAATCTTGAAACCACAGTAATGAATGCATTACTGTTTCTGACTGAGCCGACGCGCGTCGTTTTCAGGATACCGGTTCAGGATCCAGGCGTGCAGGGTGCCAGTGCAGTAGAGGAGATCGCAGTGTTAACCCGGGAATTCTTACTTAAAGCCGATTGCAAAACATCGTTTGGTGATATTGATGAGGCGCTGCTGTGGAGCTGCGAAAAGCGGGCCGCTTCGCTTTCTGCCACGCTTGCCTGCCGGCCTGACCAGAGTCCGGTATGGATCTTTGGCTATGGATCGCTGATGTGGAACCCGGTTTTTGACGCGGAGGAAGTGGCTTCAGGACGCCTGGAGGGGTGGCATCGCGCGTTCTGTTTGCGGCTCACCGCCGGACGCGGCACCGAGGCGGCACCAGGACGCATGCTGGCGTTAAAAGAGGGCGGCAGCACCAGCGGCCTGGCTTTTCGTCTGCCAGAGGCGCGCCTGCATGAAGAACTGGAGCTGCTCTGGAAGCGCGAGATGATCACCGGCTGCTATCTGCCCACCTGGTGCGAGCTGCAGCTGGAAGACGGCCGCTGCGTTACGGCGCTGGTCTTTATCATGGATCCGCGTCATCCGCTGTATGAGGATGATTCCTGCCGCAGTACTATTGCACCACTGATTGCGCAGGCGAGCGGGCCACTCGGAACCAATGCGCAGTACCTTTTCTCGCTTGAGCAGGAGCTGGTCAGACGCGGCATGCAGGAAGCCGCACTGACGCGGCTTGCCGCTGAGGTAAGGGCGCTGCAGCAGCGTGCAGCGCCTCAGGCTTAATTACCAGGGTTGATGAGCCAGGTACCAGGCTGCTTAATCGTCAGTGCCTGGCTGCGCACCTGGTCACCATGCCGCACCTCAAGATGATAGCTGCCGGCAGCGAGATTGAGTGACGCAAAACCGCTGCTGGCGGCTTTCACATCCTGCACTTCGCCATTCAGCACGACGCTTTCGCCTGCCTGCAGCTGCAGATAGATCGTGGCAATGGCAGGCGCACTCGCCGCCGCCGGCGTTACCTTCGCTGCCGGCGCAGCCGCTTCCGGCGCTGCCGCGACAGGTGGCGTCTCACCGTGGCGCACCGTCTGCCACACAACCAGACCCACCGCCAGCAGCGCCACAGCAGCCAGCGCCAGTATGCCCGGCGACGCGCGTCGGCCTGCTGCACCGCCAGTGAGCGGTTCAGCAGCGGCGGCAGCGGGGTTAATTGCCACCAGCGGGGGCTCAGGTTCTGTAGCTGTTTCCGGCAGCCCGGCGGGCAGGGCAACCACCGGCAGCGGCGTGCTGAGCGCTTCGGCATCGCTCACCGGCAGATCGATAAGCTGCGCGAAGGCGTCGATGGTCTGCGGACGGTCCTGAGGCTTCATCGCCAGCGCACAGTCGATGGCGTGCAGCAGCGGCAGGGAATAGCCTTCAGGCCGGGTTACCGCAAGCGGCTGATAATTATCTTCGATGCAGCGCACCACGCTGACCGGCGGCGCATGTCCGGTAATCAGCGTATGCAATACCGCGCCCAGCGCATAGATATCGGTCCAGGGACCCTGTTCGACCTCACCCTCTTCACTATATTGCTCAATCGGCGCAAAGCCTGGCTTAAGCATGATTTCGGTTTCATCTGACAGATTGCCGATCTCTTTGCGCGCTGAACCAAAATCGAGCAGCACCGGCAGCTGGTTATCCTGAATCTGTATATTATCCAGCGAGATATCGCGATGCAGATAGCCGGCGGTATGGATTGTATTGATTGCGCCAAACAGCGGCGGAAGCAGGCGACGGATCCAGACTTCATCCACAGTGTCAGACTGACTTGCCTGCCACGCTTTCAGCGTCATACCGCTATAGAACAGCGTTCCCATATAGGCGGTGCCATTCTCTTCCCAGAAGCGCAGCACGTGCAGCAGCCCCGGATGATTAAAGCGTGCCAGCAGGCGTGCTTCCTGAATAAAGCTGTTACGACCGGCGTTGAACAACTTCTGAAAGCGCTCACCGCGCAGCTCCAGCGACATGTCTGCTGCGCGTACGGCCAGCGACTGCGGCATATACTCCTTGATGGCGATAAACCGTTCCAGCTGGTGATCCCAGGCGCGGTAGACGATGCCAAAACCGCCACCGCCTACGACGTCCCTGATTTCAAACTCGTTAAACCGGTAGCCCGCAGGCAGGGCATTAGGGATATGATTTTCGTTTGCCGACATAGTGAGTTCTCTGAACACATCCTGTAGTGCCTGTTGCCGCAGGGCAGCAGGCAGCGATCGCTGATTAATTAATGTTACGCCAGGCACCGATAGCCGGATCGGCGAGATCCGCATGCAGGGTGTCAATCAGTAACACTGTCACTTTTTGCTGTGGCATAAACTGCGGCGACCAGATGCCGCGTAAACGATCGACCTGCGCTTTTACCGTGCTGCTTTCACTGCCAGCTTTTTTATCCATCTGAATCAGCAGGGCACCGCTAAAACGCCAGACATGTTCCCGCGCATCAAACGGCAACACCAGCCAGCTCCCGGCAGCATCCGGCCGGGTTACAATCATCCGCTGTTTATTGACCGCGACTATCTCCAGCGGTCTGGCGCCAGCCGCGAGACCGGCAACCGGGTATCCCTGATAAAAGACCACCGGCAGCGTCGCAGGCCCGCCTTTACTCAGCAGCGTCATGCTGGCTGCGCCTTCCAGCCAGCCTTCCGTGGAGCAGCGCCGTTCCGGTGCATCAGGGATAAACAGCGAAGCGCCTTTATCATCCCACCAGGTGCGGAAATGACAGCCACCGGGCAACGCAAAGTGCTGCAGCGGCGTGTTGTCCGCCGGTCGGGAGAGATCCAGCGGTGCCGCAGTCGTGCTGCTGGCGCTGGCAGTGGCGTCATTCAGGATAATCGGACGCCAGTTCTGCAGTTTTGCTGCGCTGCCGTTAGCCAGCACGCTGCCTTCTTTGGTGGTCATCTGCCACGGCAGCTCATCGAGAGTGCCGCACTGGTTTGCCAGCAGCGTGCCTACCCGGGGCAGAAAGCTGGTAAGAATACGCGTGTCGCTGCTTTTACCGGACACAATACGCAACGGCAGCGTCTCTTTGCACCAGTCGTCGGGCGCTTTACTGGCAACATTGTCGATCCAGACTTCCAGCGCCAGACTGGGCGAATAGACCACACGATAATCTTCTGCCTGTGCATTCTGGGCCAGCAGCAGGGCGGCAACGCCCGACAACCACACTTTCATAGGGATCCTTGCAAATCAATAGTGAGGCGGCACAAAGCGCGCCGCATCAGCCTGGGAATAGAGCAGCGTGGCATCCTGCGGTTCGCCAATCCAGATCGCCAGCGCGCTGAGGTTGTCCCGCTTCTCGCTGCGATTTACCGCCTGTTCCATCAGCGTCAGCCACTCTTCACAGGCGTTAACCATACGTAACGCCTGTTCCATCTCCTGCGTGGTCAGGTTGAGCCAGAAGCCGTCCGTGCAGACCAGAAACGCATCCCCGTCCTGGAGGTCAATCGCGGCACTGAACGTGACCGGACGTACCGGCTCAGTGCCGAGCGCATTATAGAGTAAATTACTGTTAATGCCGGAATTTTCATAGCCTGCTTCCTGCAGATGCCGGGCCAGACTGTGGTCCCGGGTTACCTCACACAGCGTGCCATGACGGAAGTGGTAAACCCGGCTGTCGCCTGCATGCGCCCACCATGCACGCTGTTTTTTACGGTCAATAAACAGGGCTGCGAGCGTGGTGCTCATGCGGGAAAATTTCGGATTCTTCCCTTGCTCCGCTGCCAGCGTTTGCTGGCAGAGGGTGATAGCTGCCTGCGTGGTGTCAGGCGTAAAGCTGTGGCTGTTTTGCAACGCGCTCAGCAGGGTATCGCGCACCAGCTGCGCTGCGTAGTCGCCGCCGGGTAGTCCCGCTACGCCATCACATACCAGAAAACAGGCGTGCTCATCGTCGAGCTGCGCACCGGTACGATCCTGGTTTTCATCACGCCGGCCCTGCTGACAGCGGCTGGCAAACATCATTTTCATGTCTCGTCCGTCCGCGTCTGTGAATCTTTGTACTGATTAACTTCCATGTCATACGCATTGAGAAAGGCTTCGCCAAAGAGCGTGTGGAAATCATCTTCAATCTCGCCAGCAGTGCGCTGATAGTGCCGCGTAAAAGCGTCCCACAGGGCAGCCTTGCGCCCGCTGCTGAAGGCGATTTTAGGCAGCGCGCCATCCTCGCGTGCGCGATCTTCCAGCCGCTGCGGGTTAAAAGATTGCAGCATGGCAGCAATGATCGCCCGGATACCGGCGATCATGCCCAGCTGATGCGCCTGTAAATCCACCAGTGCATCGCGCACCGCGGCTTCAGGCGGCATAAAGCCCGGCATCTGGCTTTGATACATCTGCATCAGCACGGTTTTACCGGAGGGCAGGATCTTAAACGGATTATTGGCTTCATTCAGAATCATAGTCATGTCAGCTTTCACGCCGCGTTTGAGTATCGAACGCGAGGAGAGCAGGGCAACGGTTCCCTGAGAAAACAGGCTGAGCATGCGGCCGGTAACGCGCATCTGCTCTTCACTGATAGCGGTCTGATGACCATTGTTCAGTCCCATTCCCTCCAGCAGAGCGGCGATGAGCTTCTCTTCTCCGGCTTCCGCAGGCAGGCCGGTTTGCGGTGCGCGCTCATAAGCAGGATCGATGGCCAGCCGCGGATCGGGCCGCCGCTCCTGACGTGCAGTGAGAGGGGGTTCCGGCATCAGTTCAGCACTCAGAACGGCCTCCTGCTGCATACCAAGCGGATCGGTGGCATCCTCGCTAAAAAACGACAGCGGATCGTTCTGCACCGCAGGCTGCTGCGCGGGGTCGGTAATGTCCAGCGTGTATTGACCAATCTGCAGCCGATCGCCATGCTGTAGCAGCGCCTGCGCACCACGCTGCACGACCTGACCATTCAGCATAATCGCCGTTACGCTGCCCTGTGCGGTCAGACGACATTCACCCTCGGCAGAAAGATGAATAAGCGCCTGCAGGCGTGAGATGGCGCGCGTTTCATCAGGCAGTATCAGATCGTTATCCTGACTGCGGCCAATGGTGCCGCCAGGCGGCATAAAGGTGACGCTTCTGGCGGGCACATCCGTATCGCACTGCACAAAGGTAAATTGCATGAGTCATCCCGTTAATAAGGCAAACGCGCCGGCTTATTCAAACATGGGTGGATAGAGGCCATTACGCCCCGGCTGCGCACCCGCCGCCGGGTTAAATAACAGTGAAAAAAGCTCTGCGGTCAGCGGGCCGCTGTGTTTATGGGTGGCGTGAGCAAAGCCGTCACTGCGATTGCTCCACCAGTAGCTGATATGTTGCTGTGGTTCAAACCGTTCTGCTACTTCCCGCCAGCTCAGGGTGCAGGGAAGATCGGCAAAACCGATGACATCCATAATATCGCTGCGCTGATTGTCCGGCACCAGTAAGGGTGAAAGCTGCTGCATGTGGGCTTCCAGGCTCTCCGGCAGGGTGCGATCGCGCACCGCTGACCAGAGCAGCCCGCCCAGCTCACGAAACCAGTCGCCGGAGATCGTCAGCTGCGCCGGGTGCCACTCGTTCAGCGTAAAGGTGCGCAGGGCCAGCAGCGGCCAGGCGCGTCCCACACGATCGCACGAGGGCAGCAGGCAGCCCATCTGCACCTGCTGGCGCAGCGGCGACAGCGGCAGAACAAAGTTCCACACCGGCGCGCGTAAAAAGAGCTGCGTGCTGGCGTGCTCCTGCTGATGCCAGTGAATTAATCCCTGCTGAAACCAGTGGCTCCAGGGAGAAACAGTGGCCTCACTCAGACGCTGCCGCAAAAAGTCACCGGTAGCGGGTAGTTTGCCATACCAGCCCGGCGCGCTGTGGTTCGCCATGATCACCTCACCGTTACTCACTATAGCGGGTCAGCTGCCCGGCAGAGGCCTCTGGCGCGGTCGCCAGCACGCTGCTCTCCTGACCCGCACGTTTCAGGTTTTCTGCAAGCTTGCGCATCATCAGCGCGTTATCACGTGCATAGGGTGAAGATTGTATCTGCTGATCGAGCAACTGACTGAGATGCCAGTCGAGCTGCTGCAGATCGCGCACGCTGACGTCCGCCGGCAGCGTGCGCTGCAGATTTTCGATCAGCCAGCTGCGCAGAAACGTGCCGTCATAATTACGCGGCTGATAAAGCATCTGATAGGCGCGTAGCGCGTTGCGGCTATAAGCGTTGTCGGTGCCGGGATCGTCGCGCAGCAAATGCGTGATTTGCTGTGCCACCCGTGGCAGCAGCAGAGACTTAAGCGCATTTTGATAAAGCACCCATGCCGCATCGCTCACCTGCGTGCCGCGATAGAGTCCGGCGCGCATAGTAAGCGGCGGATTATCCAGCGAAAAGCGATCGGACAGCGGCAGTTTCACCAGGTTATTTAAGAAGGGTAGCAGATCAAAAATATTCTCGACGGGCTGATGGATGACCTGCTGACTTTGCTGCGTCAGAGGCGCAATACGGCTGGCCACCTGCTCAAGATAGCGCTGATTTTGCACATAGCTGGTAAGCCATAAGCCGCATAACAGAACCAGCGCGCCCGCCAGGGCACCATAGCCTATCCGGTGCAGCAGACGGTTGCGGTATTCCCAGTGGCGGTTGCTGCCGGCAAGACCGCTTTCGCGAAACACCAGTTCGCTTAGCAAATCGCGGATAAAATAGCTCTGGCCTTTATTGCCCGGAATAGGGTTACTGCGGTTGACGCTGTCCCAGGCTGCCAGAGTGTGGTCGCCGCTTTGCGGCAGCTGCAGCTTGCGATTAAGGGCGCCCATGATGCGGTCAAACGGCAGGCCTTCCTGGGTTCCGCTGGTAAAAAACAGCCCGCGCGCAGACCAGGCAATATCATCCTCATGACGGGAAAAGATAACGTCGAGATACTCATTAAGGAGCGGGTGAAGTGAACCAAACTCCTGCGGAAAAAGAAAGCTATCAGCCCGCTGCGTCAGATCGCGCTCGGCCGCCATGCGCTCTGCCAGCTGCTGCTTAAGCTGCTGCTCAAGCCGCCGGAAGCGCGCCGTAAAGCTGCTCTGCCACTCATCTTTGTGAGGTTTACCTGGCTCCCAGGGAAAGGTGAATCCCCAGATGGCATCCCGCTGCGGCTTACTGAGTCCTGCATGAAAGCTCAGAAACCCCTTCAGCAGATCCGTTTTAGTTACCATGATATAGACCGGAAAATGGATACCGGTTTGCTGATGCAGTTCAGCCATACGACAGCGCAGCGCCGTGGCCTGCGCATGCCGCGCCTCTGCGGTATCGGTCAGCAGGTCGGCCACGCTGATGGTCAGGATCACGCCGTTAATCGGCTGACGCGTGCGATAGCGCTTCAGCAGATTGATAAAGCTTTGCCACTCGGCGCTGTCGCGCGCGCGCTGGCTCTCCTGCAGCGCATAGCGCCCGGCGGTATCGATCAGTACTGCGCTGTCGGTAAACCACCAGTCGCAGTGGCGGGTTCCGCCTACGCCACGCACTGCGCTATTGCCATGCGTATCCGTCAGCGGAAAAGAGAGGCCGGCGTTTAACAGCGCGGTGGTTTTACCTGCGCCCGGTGCGCCGACAATCAGATACCACGGAAGCTCATAAAGGTAGTGGCTCTGAAAGCGTGCCAGCCAGCTTTTTTGATGATGACGACCAAACTGCGCTCGTTTCAGACGCAGCGCGGCTTCGCTGAAGCGCTGTGTCAGCACCTGTTCGGTGGAGTGGCGATCGGAGAGCTCTTCCTGACTCATGTTCTGCAGACGATTCAGCAGCTTGCTGTTGAACCAGCCACGCCATATTGCCGGAATAAGCTGAAACAGCGTCCAGCAGAAACAGAGCAAGGCGACGGCGAGCTGTCGTGAGAAGATCGGCTCCAGCGGGCGGGTCTCACCCCAGACCCACAGCGGGCCGAGCATCCACACCAGACAGCTGAGGGCGGTAACACCGATCAGGCTCCAGAGCAGGCGATGAGTCAGCAGGTGACGAACAGATGTGCGCATCAGCGTTTGCCCTCCGGGGTTGCCGCCGCTTCCGGTGCGGCAAAAAGTGTGATCTCCACCCGGCGA
This sequence comes from Pantoea sp. SIMBA_079, assembly GCF_046940275.1. NCBI lineage: Bacteria > Pseudomonadati > Pseudomonadota > Gammaproteobacteria > Enterobacterales > Erwiniaceae > Pantoea > Pantoea sp. SIMBA_079. The sequence continues at coordinate 472,603 of NZ_JAWRYR010000001.1, forward strand.
TTGCGGGCGCGGTTTTCATTGCTGTCGTTAGGCAGCAGCGGGTTACTGTCACCGCGACCTTCTGCTTTAACACTTTGCCCCGGTGCCAGCTGCGTCGCCAGCAGCTGCGTAATAGCACGCGCGCGGGCCAGCGAAAATTCATAGGTAGAGGCAAAACGGCCATCCACAGCACGGTTGTCGGTATAGACCGAGACCAGAACAGTTCCCTTAACGCTTTTCATTGCGCTGGCGACGTGCGCCAGCAGCGCACGGCCAACCGGGTTGACGACGGTGCCATCCGGAACAAAAAGTTTATCGGCGGGGATGATGACTTTACTGCCAAAAGCGCCATCGCTGACTTCCAGCTGGCCGGCAGCAATCACATCATTCAGACGCTGGCGCAGGTCGAGCAGCGCCTGCGGTGAAGCGGGACGTCGTCCGGGCATAATCTGCGGCAAAGGGGTCTGATAGATATCGCGCAGCAGCGGTTCAGCCGCATTGCCCAGCCGCCAGTTGAGCATGCTGTAGACCATGCAGGCAATGAGCGCCGCTACGGTGGCACAGGCCCAGAGCGGGACCATCGGACGCGTCAGGCTGTTAACTAACGGATGCACCTCTACCAGCGGCGTTGCGGTGATATTTTCCGCTGCACGCGCGTCGTGGATCAGCTGCGCCAGACGTTTGCGAATACCTTCACACTGCGTACGGCCGCTTTCGCTGCCGCGGTAACGACCTTCATATCCCAGCAGCAGACAGTAGTGGATCACTTCCAGCAGCCAGAGATGCTGCTGCGGACTTTGCGAAACGCGGGAGAGAAGCTGAAAGAATTTTTCACCTCCCCAGCTTTCATTATGGAAACTCACCAGCATGCCGTTGCCTGACCAGACGCCGCGCGTTCCCCACGGCGTCTGGGCTGCCGCTTCATCCAGCACACTGCAAAGACAGTAGCGCGCACCGATGATCATCTCAAACGGCAGACCAGCCTGCTTGCAGCGCTGTTCAAACAGCCGGATCTCATCAATCAGCAGCTGGCGTAATCCGGCCGGATCGTCATGCGTTGCAGCCTGCCGGATGCGGACAACAGCATTCAGCACCGGGGCGGCGGCATTCAGCAAAAGGTTATCGTTGCCCGCGCTGATATCGTCGCGGGCAAAGGGATCCTGCATCATTAATTCTCGTTTTTCCTGGCAATGACGGCGCTATTTTGCCATAAACTGCGGCACCACTGTCGCCAATATGCGCCAGATTGCTGACTCAATCCAGGATCCAGGTCGCGGTATCAGTGGTGCGGCACGCTTTGCTGGCACCGCCTACTGCCACGCACACCTGTTTAGCACGACGCGGACGCGGGCGATCGCTGCGCAACGTGGCGTCATAGCGGCTGCTCTCAACGGCCGCTTTAGGGGGGATATAGCCTATCAGCTGGCCTTCTGGTTCTTCAGCAATCGCCAGCCAGTTATGTTCTACCCGGCCAAGCACTTCAAAGCGCTGGGCGTTATCAAGGTAGCGCACGACTTTGCCACCGTAATCAGGGGTGGTCATAACGGAAGCGGCATAGAGTGCCCGCCAGGATGCGTTGACAGGGGTGAACTCTGCAGGCGCGGCAACCGCATAACGATGCGTCAGGGTAACGCCGTTAACCGTACTGGTTACCAGCGTATCCTCTGTCAATGCTGGCGGCGGGGTTTTGCACCCGGCCAGCGTCAGGGTCGCCAGCAGCGTAAGCATAAGCGTTTTTTTCACCATCATCCTTATCATTCCATCAGATTAATTGCAGAGTAACAGTGGGCGTACCCGGCGAGTATGAACACAGTGTGTTGCGAAAAAACCACGAAAAACAGCCAGATCTCTTCAGGACAACGTGTGTCTCAGTCTACCTAAGACTTTTGAGAATTCAAACTATTGCATCGCGGTAAATTGCGTGTTAGCGGCGTAATATCTTGCCTGAAGCTGAAAAGCGTGTCGACAGATGCCAGCGACAGTTAAGCGACTTTTACGCTTCATCCGGCATCGGGAAGGGCGGGCAGCGAAGAATCTTTTCAGGTAAACGCGTGTTGATGATAAAATATTAGATAATTTTATGTTTTATGGCGAGACTGTCGCTGTGATGTATTAACAGAAAATTCTCATTTTAAGATTTTCCGCGGCTATCCGGCGCGTCAAAATCCCGACAGCATCACATCTTTTGTCCGTGATTTCTGCTGAGAAAACAGGCAGGGCACGGCAACGATTTTACTTATGACGCAATAAGCAGGTTATTTCGTCGTTTAATCCGCGCTTTAGTCCTGAGCAAGTTTGTCATTCTCTATGCAGAATTTCTGCCAGCTGAGGTGTGCTGTGTCTGAAGAGAGTAGCAGCGAGGACAAAACAGAATCGCCCACCCCCCACCGACTTGAAAAAGCACGGGAAGAGGGGCAAATCCCGCGATCGCGCGAACTGACATCGGTACTGATGTTGCTGACCGGGCTGATGATCCTCTGGCTTGGCGGTTCCCATATGGCCACGCAGCTCGCCCGCATGGTGGCGACCGGCTTTCGCTTTGATCACGGTATGGTGAATGATGACAAAATCATCGTGGCGCATATCGGCAATCTGATCATGCAGGCGGTGGTTGCACTGCTGCCGCTGATGGGCGGGCTGGTTATTGTTGCCATGGCGGCACCCATGGCGCTGGGCGGCATCCATATCAGCGGTAAGTCGATCAAACTCGATTTCAAAAAGCTCAATCCGCTGCCGGGTATAAAACGTCTGTTTTCCGGCCAGAGCGCAGCTGAACTGGTCAAGGCGATCCTCAAAGCGGTGCTGGTAGGCGTCGTCGCAGGCTGGTATCTCTGGAGCCACTGGCAGGAGATGCTGCGGCTGATTAGCGAATCACCTGTTAACGCGCTACACCATGGCCTGAGTATGGTCGCCACCAGCTGCGGGCTGGTAATGCTGGGCCTGTTTCCGATGGTGGGTTTTGATGTGTTCTGGCAGCTCTACAGCTATTTCAAAAAGCTGCGCATGACGCGTCAGGAGATCCGCGATGAGCACAAACAGAATGAGGGCGATCCGCACGTGAAGGGGCGGATCCGCCAGGCGATGCGCGCGGCGGCCCGCCGGCGCATGATGGCCGACGTACCAAAAGCGGATGTGATTGTGACGAACCCGACGCACTACTCCGTGGCGCTGCAGTATCAGGAAGGCAAAATGAACGCGCCGAAAGTGGTGGCGAAAGGCGCAGGCGACATCGCGCTGCGCATCCGTGAAGTTGCAAAAGAGCACCGCGTGCCGATCCTCGAAGCGCCGCCGCTGGCGCGAGCGCTCTACCGGCATACTGAAATTGGCCAGTTTATTCCCGGTGCGCTTTACGCCGCCGTAGCGGAAGTGCTGGCCTGGGTCTGGCAGCTGCGGCGCTGGAAACGCGAAGGCGGCCTGATCCCGACCAAACCTAAGCATCTGCCGGTCCCGGCAGAGATGGACTTTGCAGGAGAGAACAGAGACGATGGCTAATCTGGCCGAAAAGCTGCGTTTACCGGGCAGCTTTAAAGAGACGCAATGGCAGGTGCTGGCAGGACCGGTGCTGATAATGTTGATCCTGTCGATGATGGTGCTACCGCTGCCCGCCTTCATTCTCGATCTGCTGTTTACCTTTAACATCGCGCTATCGATCATGGTGCTGCTGGTGGCGATGTTCACCCAGCGGACGCTGGAGTTTGCGGCGTTCCCTACCATACTGCTGTTCTCAACGCTGTTACGCCTTGCGCTGAACGTCGCCTCCACCCGTATCATTCTGCTGGAAGGGCATACCGGGGCTGATGCAGCGGGCCGCGTTGTAGAAGCCTTTGGCCACTTCCTGGTCGGGGGTAACTTTGCCATCGGTATCGTAGTGTTTATCATTCTGGTTATCATTAACTTCATGGTTATCACCAAAGGGGCCGGGCGTATTGCTGAAGTCGGTGCCCGCTTTGTACTGGATGGGATGCCCGGCAAGCAGATGGCGATCGATGCCGATCTGAACGCCGGTCTGATTGGCGAAGATGAAGCAAAACGCCGCCGTTCTGAAGTGACCCAGGAGGCCGATTTCTACGGCTCAATGGATGGTGCCAGTAAGTTTGTGCGCGGGGATGCCGTCGCCGGTATTCTGATCATGGTGATTAACGTGATCGGCGGCCTGCTGGTGGGCGTTGTGCAGCATGGAATGGATGTTGGCCACGCCGGCGAAACCTATACGCTGCTGACCATCGGTGATGGCCTGGTGGCGCAGATCCCGGCGCTGGTGATCTCGACGGCAGCAGGTGTCATCGTCACCCGCGTCGCCACTGACCAGGATGTCGGTGAGCAGATGGTCGGGCAGCTGTTTAACAATCCGCGCGTGCTGATGCTCAGTGCCGGGGTGATCGGCCTGCTTGGTCTGGTACCCGGCATGCCGAACTTTGTCTTTCTGCTGTTTACCGGCGCGCTGCTCGGACTTGCCTGGTGGCTGCGCGGTCGTGAAATGCAGCCGAAAAAACAGCCTGAATCGGCCAGCCTGATGAAAACCCAGGAGACGCCTGCCACGGTAGAAGCCTCCTGGACTGACGTTCAGCTGGAGGATTCTCTGGGCATGGAAGTAGGCTATCGCCTGATCCCAATGGTTGATCATACTCAGAATGGCGAACTGCTGGGACGTATTCGCAGTATCCGTAAAAAAGTGGCGCAGGAGGTGGGTTTTCTGCCGCCGGTTGTACACATCCGCGACAACATGGAGCTGCCACCCGCGCGTTATCGCATCCTGATGAAAGGGGTGGAGATTGGCAGCGGTGACGCTTATCCGGGCCGCTGGATGGCGATTAACCCCGGTACCGCAGCCGGCAGCCTGCCGGGCGAGCCTACGGTGGATCCGGCGTTTGGCCTGGCAGCGATCTGGATCGACAGCGCCCTGAAAGAGCAGGCGCAGATTCAGGGCTATACCGTGGTCGAGGCCAGCACCGTTGTGGCAACGCACCTTAACCATCTGATTGGGCAGTACGCCAGCGAACTGTTTGGCCGGCAGGAGGCGCAGCAGCTGCTGGATCGCGTTACTCAGGAGATGCCGAAGCTGACGGAAGATCTGGTGCCGGGGGTGATCAGTCTGACCACGCTGCATAAAGTGCTGCAGAACCTGTTAATCGAACGTGTATCAATCAGGGATATGCGCACCATCATTGAAACGCTGGCGGAGCACGCGCCGGTGCAGAGCGACCCGCAGGAGCTGACCAGCGTAGTGCGCGTGGCGCTGGGACGGGCAATCACCCAGCAGTGGTTCCCGGGTAACGGTGAGGTCCAGGTTATCGGTCTGGATGCCATGCTGGAGCGTCTGCTGCTGCAGGCGCTGCAGGGCGGCGGTGGCCTGGAGCCCGGGCTGGCGGATCGTCTGCTGATGCAGGCACAGGCGGCATTGCAGCAGCAGGAGATGAGCGGTGCGCCACCGGTGCTGCTGGTGAACCATCCGCTGCGTGCGCTGCTGGCGCGCTTCCTGCGGCGTAATCTGCCGCAGCTGGTCGTGCTCTCCAATCTGGAGCTGAGTGACAATCGCCAGATCCGCATGACCGCCACAATTGGAGGCAAATAATGCGTCGCTGCTACCAGATAGTGTTGCCGCTGCTGCTGTTCGCACCGCTGGCAGGCATCGCCGCTACCGGTGCCTGGAGCGCCAGCGTCAGCGGTCCCGGGCTCGGCGCACGTGGCAGCTGGCTGTTATCGCCTGCGCTGCAGGCGCCCTCTGCGGCACCGGGCAACATCGCTGTGGTCAGCTGGCGTTATCAGCTCAGCCGGCCGGCACCCTCCGGGCTGGTGGTACGCCTCTGCGCCAGCCAGCGCTGCGTGGAGCTGGACGGTGCCAGCGGCTCGACGCGCGGCCTGGCGCTGATCCCGGCAGAAGAGCCGCTCTATCTGGCGTTTGGTTTTCAGGGGCAGGGATCACTGCCACCGGGCCTGCGGGTACTCAGCAGTGAAGTGACCGTAAACTATCGGTAATAATAAAAAACCCGCACAAGGCGGGTTTTTTTATCGGCGGTATGACTTACATCCGTTCAACGGTTTTAATGCCCAGCGTATCCAGACCCTGTTTCAGGGTTTTCGCGGTAAGTGCCGCCAGCTGCAGGCGGCTGTTACGCACGGACGCCTCTTCGGCAGCCAGAATCGGGCAGTGCTCATAGAAGCCTGAGAAGAGGCCGGCCAGGTCATACAGATAAGCACACATTACATGCGGTGTACCATCACGCGCGACCTGCGTGATCACCTCTTCAAACTGAAGCAGTCGCGTGGCCAGCAGTGCTTCGCGCTCATCTGTCAGAGTAATATCACCGCTCAGGGTCTCTGCATCCAGACCCGCTTTACGGAACACCGACAGGACGCGGGTGTAAGCATACTGCATATAAGGCGCGGTATTGCCCTCAAAGGCCAGCATGTTATCCCAGTCAAAGATGTAATCTGTGGTACGGCTCTTGGAGAGGTCAGCATATTTGACCGCACCGATACCCACGATTTCTGCCAGATCGGTCAGTTCCTGCGGCGACATCTCCGGGTTTTTAGCGCTGACCAGCGTATGGGCACGTTCAACGGCTTCATCCAGCAGATCGGCCAGCTTGATGGTGCCGCCGCTGCGCGTTTTGAACGGACGACCATCTTTGCCCAGCATCATGCCAAATGCGTGGTGCTCAAGCGGTACCGAGGCCGGCACGTAGCCCGCTTTACGCACGATAGTCCACGCCTGCTGCAGATGCTGATGCTGACGTGAGTCGATATAGTAGAGCACGCGATCGGCGTGCAGCGTTTCATAGCGATATTTTGCGCAGGCGATATCGGTCGTGGTGTAGAGGTAGCCGCCATCCTTTTTCTGGATGATCACGCCCATCGGCTCGCCTTCTTTGTTCTTATACTCATCAAGGAAAACGACAGTAGCGCCTTCGCTGGTGACCGCCAGCCCCTTTTCACGCAGGTCAGCCACAATTCCCGGCAGCATATCGTTATAGAGGCTTTCACCCATGACATCGTTACGCGTCAGAGTGACATTCAGGCGGTCATACACCAGCTGATTCTGACTCATGGTGATATCAACCAGCTTTTTCCACATGGCGCGGCAATACTCATCGCCGCCCTGCAGCTTGACGACATAGCTGCGCGCGCGCGCTGCGAACGCCTCATCTTCATCATAGGTACGCTTCGCTTCGCGATAAAATGCTTCCAGATCGGCAAGAGCAATATCAGCGTGGTCTTCATTTTGCTGCTTTTCCAGATAGGCGATAAGCATACCAAACTGCGTTCCCCAGTCGCCTACGTGGTTAGCCCGGATCACATTATGACCAAGGAACTCCAGCGTACGTACCGCTGCATCGCCGATGATGGTAGAGCGCACGTGGCCGACATGCATCTCTTTCGCCACGTTGGGTGCTGAATAGTCAATCACAATGGTTTGCGGTTCAGGCTTGCTGACGCCAAGATCGGGCTGCTGCAACGCCTGCGCTGCCTGCTGTGCCAGCCACTGACGATCGAGGAAAATGTTGATAAAGCCAGGCCCGGCGATCTCGGTATGACTGGCAATGCCGGTCAGATCCAGATGCTTCACCACCTGTTCAGCCAGCTGACGCGGTGCCTGACCCAGCCGTTTTGCCGCGCCCATGATGCCATTCGCCTGATAATCACCAAACTGGACTTTAGCTGACTGACGAACCAGCGGTTCACAATCGTCGGGCGCTCCTGCTGCACGCATCGCCTGACTGACTTTATCGGAAAGAAGAGCCTGAATATTCACCGCGTTACCTTCATATGCTGAAAAGGCCCGTCAGCAGAGGACGAGCCGATACCATCATCCCGCGCTCATGTCGGGACGGAAAAAAAGAGAGGGGAAGTATACGTGAAATGTTAGGATGCGTCAGCAACAGCAGTCGGCCCGGACCGGGCAGCTGACAGCAAAACCGCGCGCCGATTAACGGCGGCGCGGGTGACGACGAGGATTTTTAACGCTTTTGTCTTCACGCACCTTCCAGTGGCGGGAAATTGCAAATCCCGTTAAGGCAATGAGAACCGCGACAACAATGAGCATAGACATAGAGCCGTTCCTTGTTAGGTAGAAACTCAAATTTATAAGAAAGGGGGGTTATCTGCAATTCATTGGCGGCCAAATAAGAGTTATCTCATTGTGTAAAGATTCGTCAATTTAATCATGAGGTTAGCTTGTTTTTATAAAGTTATACCTGGCCCTGATTGAGCGAATAATCTGAATACAGGCCTGTTTTTATCCGGTTTTGACGGTTTTTATTGACTAAATCGGATGAATCCGAAGGTTTTGTCAGGACGAAAAATCTGACATATTGATTTTAATAATTAATTTTACTGAACAGACGTTGAGGTTTCAGGTAATGAAGCTGGATTTTCCCCCAGAGCTGGACGATTTAAAAGAAGATTTCTGTCGTTTTGAGCAGGCACTGCAGGTTTTTGCTACGCGAATCGGACTTTCACCGCAGGCGCATGAGATTGATCATCTGGCCGTGCGCTGTCATCAGTTTGCCACCGCCGAGCGCTGGAAGCGCGGATTGCTGCAGGTGGGTGAACTGTTTTCAGAAGCGATTATCAACGGTCGTCCGATTTGCCTGTTTAAACTCCGGCAGCCCATTACGCTGGCAGGGCAGCAGGTCGATGTCATTGAACTGCCCTGGCCGGGCGCGAAGCTTTACCGGCACGAGGGCTGGGAACACATTGAAATTGTCCTGCGCGGTGAGCCGGAAACGCTGGGCATGCGTGCTATGGCGCTGCTCTCTGATGCTGCTCTGACGCAGCCCGGCATCTCTTTTAAAACCAGCGCTCCGCAAGGTGAAAACGAACGACTGCCTAATCCTGTGCTGGCGGTCACCGATGGTGAAACCACCATTAAGTTTCATCCCTGGCGGCTTGAGGAGATCGTTGCCAGCGAACAGGGCTAGCGCCGGGCTTCCACCGCCCGCTGCAGGCGTGCTGCCGCTTCCTGCAGGGTGGCGCGCGTACAGCCGAAATTAAAGCGGACAAAACGGTCATCGCCAAAATCGTGTCCGGGTGAGAAGCCCAGCCCGTACTGCTCAAAGTAGCGCGCCGGGTTGTCGACCTGCAGACCGCTGGCATCAATCCAGCCGAGATAGGTTGCGTCCGGCACGACCATATCCAGGCCTGGCAGCGCATCAATGCGGCTCGCCAGCCAGTCGCGGTTTGCGCGCAGATAGGCAATTTGCGCCTGCAGCCACGCCTCACCCTCGCGCCACGCCGCCTCGGCGGCAACCAGCGCCAGAATATCCACGCCCGGCACGATCCCCTCACGCACCTGCTTAAAGCGCCGGCGTAACGTGTCATCGGGAATAATGGCCATAGAGGCGCCCAGCCCGGCGATATTGAAACTTTTAGAGGGAGAGATAAGCGTTATGCTGCGCTGTGCAGCATCCTCACTCAGCGCGGCAAACGGCGTATGCTGCACGCCCGGCGTAAGCACCAGATCGGCATGGATCTCATCTGAACAGACGATAAGATCGTGGCGCTGCGCAAACGCAAGCTGCCGGGATAGCTCATCGCGCCGGTACACCGTGCCGCCAGGGTTTTGTGGATTGCACAGCATCAGCAGTCGCTCGTTGCCCGTCATCTCCGCCCGATCTATGTCCATGACCCAGCGATTTTCTGTCCGCTGCAGCGGCAGACTGAGCTGTGCGCGATCGGCCAGTCGGGAAGCGCCACGAAACGGCGGATAGATGGGCGCAGGCGCCACGGTACGTTCACCGGCTGCGGTAAAAGCACGCACGGCAATGTTAAGCCCGCTTACCACCCCTGGCAGTATGACTATCCATTCCGGCCTGATGGTCCAGTTATAACGCTCTGCCATCCGCTGTACGATGATTTCTGTCAGACCGGCTGGCGTGACACCGTAACCGAATACGCCGTGTGCGACCCGCTTTTGAATGGCCTCAATAATACAGGACGGCGAGCGAAAATCGGTATCTGCAACCCAGAGCGGCAGGACATCACGGTCACGATATTTGTGCCATTTGAGACTATCACTGTGACCGCGGTCTATCCGTTGATCAAAATCGAATACCATAGTGCGCTTTCCACGTAAACTGACGGAGTAACAGACTAACCGAAGCTATCCCCTCTGAGCCAGCAGTCGTGATAAGGAGAAACCGATGACGAAACTGGAAATTTGTTGCTACGGCATTGATTGCGCAGTGACCGCCCAGCGTGCCGGTGCCGATCGCGTAGAGCTCTGCAGTGCACCCCGGGAGGGCGGCCTGACACCGTCAGCAGGCATGCTGCAGGCCGCACGGCGCGAGCTGTCTATTCCGGTGCATCCCATCATCCGGCCGCGCGGTGGTGATTTCTGCTACTCCCGTCAGGAGTTTGAGATAATGAAATCCGATATCGCGAGAGTACGCGAATGGGGTTTCCCGGGCGTCGTCGTGGGTGTTCTCGATGAAGACGCGCATATTGATAGGGTGCGTATGCAGCAGATTATGCAGCTGTGCGATGGCCTGGCCGTGACGTTTCACCGGGCGTTTGATTTATGCCACAGCCCCAGGCGGGCGCTGGAGATACTGACCGATCTGGGTGTTGCGCGCATCCTGACTTCAGGCCAGCAGCAGAGTGCTGAAACAGGAATTGCATTACTCAGGGAACTTAATGAATCAAGCACGGGTCCAATCATTATGGCCGGTGCTGGCGTGCGCCTGAGCAATCTTCAGAAGTTTCTGGATTGCGGTTTGCAGGAGGTACATAGCTCTGCCAGTCGCGCTGTTGCTTCGCCTATGCGCTACCGCAAAGCGGGCGTATCTATGTGTGCCGAAGCAGAAACCGATGAATTCAGTCGTTCCTGCGTGGATGGCGACGTTATTGAAGCCATGAAAAGCATGATGCAGATGAACGTTAACCGGGTCGCCTGATCCGCTATCGATTTTGCCGCACAGCACGCCACCAACCCTGACGTGATGTTTGCAAGTACCACGCCCCAGTCATTTGCTGGGGTTTTTTTTACGCTGTTAAAAACAGGCAGGCGAAGCGACAACCGGTAAAACAGCATATTTTCAGGCTGCATCAGCCTTTTTGCTGTTTGCTGCAACCCGCATGAATTTTTTCGCCAGCCGTCAGCGTAGCGCTCCGGCGAAAAAGGTGCTTTGCTTAACAGATGGCTCCATGCGGATAACCCTATGAAATGCCACCTTTGTGCAACGCTGTTGCTGACCAGTCTTGCTGCCTGCCCGACGCAGGCGGCCACTGCTCCCTGTCCGCCATTAAGCCATAACATCAGCAGCAGCAATCTCTGGATCCTGCTGGGCGGTGCGGCAAAAGGGGCGGTGAAGCAGGTCATTGCCGGAGAGTTTGGTAAGGATGTTGATTCCCAGAAACGTGTGCTGGGCCAGTTTGACCGCTGCGGTGACCTGATGGTAGCCGACATCAGCTACGATAAGCGCGAAGGAAATATTGTGCTGAGCATGGAGCAGCATATTGCCCGCGTACAGCGCGGCTGGGTGGCGGAGTACGCCTGGCGGGTTACCGCGATTAAAGCGGGGCGGGAGGAAGTGGTCGATCAGCGGCAGGGTACGCTGAGCTGGCGCAAAGGACCGCAGGGAAATATTATCAGCGCCACTGATAAATTCGTAAACAGAGGCAGCGCAGGTTCTGCGACGATTGCCTACCACTACGATCCGCGACTGCGGGTGCAGAAGAGTGTTACGCGTGGCAGCGACAAAGAGAGTAATGGTGAAAACCGCTGGCGCTGGAATGCGCAGGATCGCGTGGTGGAAACCCAAAGCGCACGCAGCCGCGAGATCTGGCGTTACGATAAGCAGTGGCGTGAGCTGGGATTAAACGGCCTGGCGACCACGCCGGTCAGTACACTGCACTCCACTGACACCTGCCAGCTATGGGATGAAACCGGCAACTGCACGATGAGTTTTCTGCACGAAAAAGAGGTGTTTGCCAGAGGGACCATTGAGCGTCATCTTACTTCCGCTTATAAGTACCAGTACTGGGACCGGTCAGCAGACGAGCGGTAGCAGGATAAGGTCTGACGCGCCGCGACGTCGTCGCGGCGCGGATTTTCAGGGCTTGCGGGCAATCAGCACGGCACGCAGCGGCGCGGGGTAACCCTCAACCGTTTTGCTGCTGTCGTCCGGATCGAGAAACTCTGCCAGCGACTCGCTGGTCATCCAGCTGGTGCGGCGCTGCTCTTCCACTGAAGTGACCGCGTAGTCGGCGATGCGCACATCAACAAAACCGCACTTCTCCAGCCAGCTTTTCAGCGCTGCCGCAGACGGAATAAAGTAGACGTTTCGCATCTGCGCATAGCGCTCACCCGGCACCAGGACAGCATGTTCATCGCCTTCAATAACCAGCGTCTCCAGCACCAGTTCACCCTCACTGACCAGCTGGTTTTTCAGCTGCAGCAGATGATCGAGCGGTGAGCGGCGGTGATAGAGCACACCCATAGAGAATACGGTATCAAATGCCTGCAGCGCAGGCAGCTGTTCAATACCGAGCGGCAGCAGATGCGCGCGGCGATCGTCACCCAGCAGCTTGCGCACCGCTTCAAACTGGCACAGAAACAGCTGCATCGGATCGATACCCACCACCATCTGTGCGCCAGCGCCCAGCATACGCCACATGTGATAGCCGCTGCCGCAGCCAACATCCAGAATCGTGCGCCCGGCAAGAGGAGAGATATGCGGTAATACCCGATCCCATTTCCAGTCAGAGCGCCATTCGGTGTCGATCTCTGTGCCGTAAAGCGCATAGGGACCTTTACGCCACGGCATCAGATTGCGCAGCAGCTTTTCGATACCGGCGCGCTGACGATCGGTCAGATCGTCACGCTGCGCGCTGACGCTGTGCAGCAGATCCAGCGTTTGTGGCGTCAGCAGCGGCAGATACTCCACCGCTTTTTCCCAGTTGCGGAAATGTCCGTGCAGATTGTCACGCTGCCAGGCCGCGATTTGCGCCGGCAGCACTTCCAGCCAGCTCGCCAGCGGACCGGTAGCGATTTGCTGATAAAAACGGCCAAAATCGATCATTTCAGCGCCACCAGTGAACCAAAGTTGAAGCACTGGAACCAGAGTTCTGCATGGGCAAAACCAGCCGCCCTGAGACGGGCTTTGTGCGTTTCCACACTGTCGGTCAGCATGACATTCTCCAGCATACTGCGCTTCTGGCTGATCTCCAGTTCGCTGTAACCGTTGGCACGCTTGAAATCGTGATGCATGTTAAACAGCAGTTCGCCTACGTCCTCATCTTCAAAGCTGAACTTCTCTGACAAAACCAACGCACCGCCAGGATTGAGGCCACGGGCAATTTTCTCCAGCAGGGCGATGCGCGCGTCAGGGGCCAGAAACTGCAGCGTAAAGTTGAGCACTACCAGCGAAGCGTTCTCAATTTCAATATTGCGGATATCGGCCTCCAGCACCTCTACCGGCGTATCGGCGCGAAATGCATCGATATGGCGGCGGCAGCGCTCAACCATCGCCGGCGAATTATCCACGGCAATAATCTGGCAGCCGGGAACGCGGATATTGCGGCGCACTGAAAGAGTGGCAGCCCCCAGTGAACATCCCAGGTCATATACCCGGCTGTCGGGCTGTACGAAGCGTTCTGCCAGCATGCCAATCATCGAAATGATATTGGAGTAGCCGGGCACCGAGCGCTGAATCATATCGGGGAAGACTTCAGCCACGCGCTCGTCAAAGGTCCAGTCACCCAGCTTATCGATAGGTGCGGAAAATAGCGTATCGCGGTCAGACATAATGGAAAATCCGAAGAGAAAAACGGAAAGGGCGCTATTCTGGCAGAAAGTCGCGTCTGCTGCACCCGTTTCCCTGCTCAGAACAGTGTGGTTTGCTGCGGCCATACCGGCAGATCGCGCAGGCCGGGCTCCAGCGCCTGCAGCTGTGGCCAGAGCGCCTGCACCAGCGGAAACACCTCGCTCATATCCGGCGTATGGATAAACAGCAGCGGATCGCTCTCTGTCTGCCACGCGGCCAGCTTGCTGCGCCAGGGGGGAAAGAGTGCTTCACTCTCTGCCACATCATCACTGCCGATAAAGCGCACCATCGGCTGACTGCCGGTGCGCACCGCGTGTGGCGGCACCCGCGGTTTTTTCGCCCGTGCGTCAATAGCAGCAGCAGATTGTGAGGCAGAGGCGTGCACCGGCCGGCTGTCGAGCACCACCCGGTTAACGCCGCGCGCATGCAGGCCGCGATTCAGCAGGCGTTCCGCCTCGCCGCGGGCAAAAAATGCCTGATGACGTACTTCAACGCCATAGCTGAAGCTGCGCGGCAGGCTGTCCAGAAAGTGCCACAGGTCATTAAGCTGTGCCGGGGAAAAACTGGCGGGCAGCTGCAGCCAGTACTGTCCCAGACGTGTGCTGAGCGGGTCCAGCAGGCGAAAAAAATCGCTGACTAAATCATCACAATCGCGCAGCGCCGCCTGATGAGAGATGGTTGCGGGAAATTTAAAGCAGAAGCGGAAATCGTCATGCGTCATGTCGCGCCAGCGCTGCACCACCTCAGGTTTGGGCAGCGCATACAGCGTTGTATTTCCTTCTACACAGCCAAACAGACGCGCATAATCCTCCAGCGTATTCAGACCAAACTGTTTCCACTGCGGATGATGCCATTGCGGTAAACCAATACGAAGCGTCAAAACGGACTCCGGATGCAGGTTAAAAGAGAAAGCAGACAAAGGATAACGGACAAATGCCGATGAATTAGCCGCTTTGCAGCGGCTCTACTTATCCTGTCTGGCTTTTTCCATTATAATAGCTGCCTTTTTTGCGGCAGCATCTTCAGAGGTTACGCGCCCTGATGCTGTCTGGCAGCAGCGGCGAAGTTAAAAGGATACGTTATGCGTACAGAATATTGCGGACAGCTCAACCTGTCTCATGTGGGTCAGCAAGTTACTCTCTGCGGCTGGGTTAATCGCCGTCGCGATCTCGGCAGCCTGATTTTTATCGATATGCGTGACCGCGAAGGGATCGCTCAGGTGTTTTTTGATGCCGATCATCAGGAGGCTTTCCAGCTGGCGTCTGAGCTGCGCAACGAATTCTGCATCCAGATCACCGGTACGGTGCGCGCGCGTGAAGAGAAAAACCGCAACAGCGATATGGCGACCGGCGATATCGAAGTGTTTGCGCACGCGCTGACCATCATTAATCGCGCGGAACCGCTGCCGCTGGACTCCAACCAGGTTAACAGCGAAGAAGCGCGTCTGACCTATCGTTACCTTGACCTGCGTCGTCCGGAAATGGCACAGCGCCTGAAAACGCGTGCAAAAATCACCAGCTTTGTTCGCCGCTTTATGGACAGCGAAGGTTTCCTGGACATTGAAACGCCGATGCTGACCAAAGCGACACCGGAAGGTGCGCGCGACTATCTGGTGCCAAGCCGCGTGCACAAAGGTAAGTTCTATGCGCTGCCACAGTCCCCGCAGCTGTTTAAACAGCTGCTGATGATGTCCGGCTTTGATCGCTACTACCAGATTGTAAAATGCTTCCGCGATGAAGATCTGCGCGCCGATCGTCAGCCTGAATTTACGCAAATCGACGTTGAAACCTCCTTTATGAGCGCTGAAGAAGTGCGGGAGAAGATGGAGCGGCTGATCCGCGAACTCTGGCTTGATGTCAAAGGCGTTGATCTTGGTGACTTCCCGCTGATGACGTTTGCGGAAGCGATGAACCGCTACGGCTCAGATAAACCCGATCTGCGTAACCCGATGGAGCTGGTAGACGTTGCCGATCTGCTGAAAGACGTAGAGTTTAAGGTGTTCTCCGGTCCGGCGAACGACGCCAAAGGACGGGTCGCCGCGCTGCGCGTACCGGGTGGTGCGACGCTGACGCGTAAGCAGATTGATGAATATACGAAGTTTGTTGAGATTTATGGCGCGCGTGGCCTGGCATGGATGAAAATCAACGCCCGCGCCAGTGGCGCTGAAGGCGTGCAGAGTCCGGTGGCAAAATTCCTGACGCCAGAGATCGTGGAAGCGATTCTGGACCGCACTGCGGCACAGGATGGCGATCTGATCTTCTTTGGTGCCGATCGCGCTAAAGTTGTGGCAGATGCGCTGGGTGCACTGCGCCTGAAGGCAGGCCGCGATCTGCAGATCACCGATGAGAAAGCCTGGGCACCGCTCTGGGTCATTGACTTTCCGATGTTTGAAGAGGATGACGAAGGCGGGCTGGCAGCGATGCACCATCCGTTTACCTCGCCGAAATCGCTTACGGCTGAACAGCTGGCAGCTGACCCGACGCAGGCAGTGGCTAACGCCTACGACATGGTGATCAATGGCTACGAAGTGGGCGGCGGCTCCGTGCGTATCCACAACGGCACAATGCAGCAGACCGTGTTCAGCATCCTGGGCATTACTGCGGAAGAACAGCAGGAGAAGTTTGGCTTCCTGCTGAATGCGCTCAAATATGGTACGCCGCCACACGCCGGTCTGGCGTTTGGTCTTGATCGTCTGACTATGCTGCTCACCGGCACCGATAATATTCGTGACGTGATCGCTTTCCCGAAAACCACGGCGGCAGCCTGTATGATGACGGAAGCACCGAGCCATGCAAATCCAGCTGCCCTGAGCGATCTGGGCATCCAGATTGTGGCGAAGAAAGAAAAGCCAGAGCAGCATTAATGGGCTATAAACATCCGGTATCGGTGCTGGTGGTCATATTTGCGCGAGATACCGGCCGGGTGTTGATGCTGCAGCGGCGCGATGATCCCTGCTTCTGGCAGTCGGTCACCGGCAGTCTGGAGCCGGGTGAGAGTCCGGCTCAGGCTGCAGCACGTGAAGTGGCGGAAGAGCTGGCAATTGATATCTGCGCCGAAGGGCTGCGGCTTGATGACTGTCAGCGGCAGATTGAATTTGAGATCTTTCCCCATTTTCGTCACCGCTATGCGCCAGAAGTCACGCATAACCGCGAGCACTGGTTCCGGCTGGCGCTGCCGGCAGAACGGATGCCGCTGCTGAGTGAGCACCTGGCTGCCCGCTGGCTGATGCCTGAAGAGGCCGCAGCGTTGACCAAATCCTGGAGCAATCGTC
Source organism: Pantoea sp. SIMBA_079 (assembly GCF_046940275.1). Classification (NCBI taxonomy): domain Bacteria; kingdom Pseudomonadati; phylum Pseudomonadota; class Gammaproteobacteria; order Enterobacterales; family Erwiniaceae; genus Pantoea; species Pantoea sp. SIMBA_079. The sequence continues at coordinate 489,619 of NZ_JAWRYR010000001.1, forward strand.
AGGCGATTGAAGAGTTTATCTGAATGACCGCCGCCGCGTGTTTTCCGGTGGCGACCAGGGTAAATTCCACACATTCGACGAAGCGTATGTCCTTCGTCCAACTATCGTGTGCTGTTTAATCAAACCGCACCGCTAACATTGAGCAGTCAGGCATTATCGGCGCAGCGTGATTGTTCGCCGGCGTCGCCACCGCAGCGTATTGCAGTGGATGGATGGCGCTGCCGGGACAAGAGCGCAAGCCAGATAGCCTGCACCCTGTAAAAGATCGGAGAAAATGTAAGATGGCTGGTCACAGTAAATGGGCGAACACAAAACATCGCAAGGCGGCGCAGGACGCCAAGCGCGGTAAAATCTTCACTAAAATCATTCGCGAGCTGGTCACTGCTGCGAAACTCGGCGGCGGTGATGCGGGCTCCAACCCGCGTCTGCGCGCAGCGATGGATAAAGCGCTCTCCAATAACATGACGCGCGATACCATGAACCGCGCCATTGCCCGCGGCGTCGGCGGTGAAGATGATTCCAACATGGAAACCATCATTTATGAAGGCTACGGTCCGGGTGGCTCTGCGGTAATGATCGAATGTCTGAGTGACAACCGTAATCGTACCGTGGGCGAAGTGCGCCACGCCTTTACTAAAACCGGCGGTAACCTGGGCACTGACGGCTCGGTCTCCTATCTGTTCAGCAAAAAAGGGGTGATCTCCTTTGCGCCAGGTCAGGATGAAGACGCAGTGATGGAAGCGGCGCTGGAAGCGGGTGCGGAAGACGTGGTGAGCTATGATGACGGTGCCATTGATGTCTTCACTGCCTGGGAAGAGCTGGGCAGCGTGCGCGATGCGCTGGAAGCAGGTGGCCTGAAAGCTGACAGCGCTGAAGTCTCCATGATCCCGTCAACCAAAGCGGAACTGGATGCGGAAACAGCGCCAAAACTGCTGCGGCTGATCGATATGCTGGAAGATTGCGACGACGTGCAGGAGGTGTATCACAACGGTGAGATCTCTGACGAGGTGGCGGAAACGCTGTAATGGCGTGGTTATCTTTCCGGCAACCGGAGGTGCGTTGTGGCGATTATTCTCGGGATTGACCCCGGCTCGCGCATTACCGGTTACGGCGTGATCCGCCAGACCGGGCGTCAGCTGAGCTACCTTGGCAGCGGCTGTATCCGCACTAACGTGACCGATCTGCCGGGACGCTTAAAGCTGATTTACGCCGGCGTCTGCGAAATCATTACGCAGTTTTCGCCTGACTACTTTGCGATTGAGCAGGTGTTCATGGCGAAAAATGCCGATTCAGCACTGAAACTTGGCCAGGCCCGCGGCGCAGCGATTGTGGCCGCGGTCAATGCCGATTTGCCGGTGTTTGAATATGCGGCGCGGCAGGTCAAACAGACCGTTACCGGAACCGGCGGGGCGGAGAAGAGCCAGGTGCAGCATATGGTCCGTACGCTGCTGAAACTGCCGGCTAATCCGCAGGCGGATGCAGCGGATGCGCTGGCTATCGCCATCACCCACTGTCACGTAAGCCAGAATGCGGCGCGCATGAGCGACAGCAAACTGGTGATGACGCGCGGGCGGCTGCGCTCGGGGTAAACTGCCATCAGGCGTGCTAACAGGCTGGATATGCATCCAGCCTTTTTTATGTTATACATAGCCGCTATCACACGGCCAGCGGCTGCGCTGGCCTCAGGGAATACCCTGAACCGCTTACTCACAGATTAAGGAACTGCTCAGGTGATTGGTCGTTTACGAGGCAACATTCTGGAAAAACAGCCGCCGCTGGTGCTGCTTGAAGCACACGGCGTTGGCTATGAAGTGCATATGCCTATGACCTGCTTCTACGAGCTGCCGGACATCGCCCAGGAAGCGGTCATTTTTACCCATTTTGTGGTTCGTGAAGATGCCCAGCTGCTGTTTGGTTTCAACAGCAAGCAGGAGCGCGCGCTGTTTCGCGAGCTGATCAAAGTCAACGGCGTTGGCCCCAAGCTGGCGCTGGCGATCCTTTCAGGCATGTCAGCGCAGCAGTTTGTTACTGCCGTTGAGCGTGAAGAGGTCGCCTCGCTGGTGAAGCTGCCGGGTGTCGGCAAGAAAACCGCTGAGCGTCTGGTGGTTGAAATGAAAGATCGCTTCAAAGGCATGCATGGCGATCTCTTCGGCGGCGACTCTGCCTTCACGCTGACCACGCCAGCTGCCGCGCCGGAGGGCAATGACGCCGAAGCGGAAGCCGTTGCGGCTCTGGTGGCGCTGGGATATAAACCGCAGGAAGCCAGCCGCATGATCAGCAAGGTGGGCAAACCTGACGCAGACTGCGAAACCCTGATCCGCGAAGCGCTGCGTGCAGCTATCTGAGGTAATACATGATTGAAGCCGATCGCCTGGTCTCGGGCAGTTCATATAATGAAGAAGAGAGCCTGGATCGTGCTATTCGCCCGAAGCTGCTCGCGGAATATGTCGGTCAGCCGCAGGTGCGCGAACAGATGGAGATCTTCATTCAGGCGGCAAAGTTGCGCGGCGATGCACTTGACCATCTGCTGATTTTCGGCCCGCCGGGGCTGGGGAAAACCACGCTGGCGAACATTGTGGCGAATGAGATGGGCGTAAATCTGCGCACTACCTCAGGACCGGTGCTGGAGAAAGCGGGCGATCTGGCGGCCATGCTCACTAACCTTGAACCGCATGACGTACTGTTTATCGATGAGATCCACCGTCTCTCCCCGGTAGTGGAAGAGGTGCTCTATCCGGCGATGGAAGATTATCAGCTGGATATCATGATCGGTGAGGGGCCGGCCGCCCGCTCGATCAAGCTCGATCTGCCGCCGTTTACCCTGATTGGTGCCACAACGCGCGCGGGGTCGCTGACCTCACCGCTGCGCGATCGTTTCGGCATTGTTCAGCGGCTTGAGTTCTACAATGTGCCGGATCTGCAGCATATTGTCAGCCGCAGCGCGGCCTGTCTCGGCCTGACGCTGAGCGAAGAGGGCGCGCTGGAAGTGGCCCGTCGCGCACGTGGAACCCCGCGTATTGCCAATCGCCTGCTGCGACGCGTGCGTGATTTTGCCGATGTCCGTGCCGCAGGTAATATGAGCGGTGACGTGGCGGCCAGCGCGCTGGATATGCTGAACGTCGATACGCAGGGTTTTGATTACATGGACCGCAAGCTGCTGCTGGCGATTATCGACAAATTTATGGGTGGTCCGGTGGGGCTGGATAATCTGGCGGCGGCTATAGGCGAAGAGCGTGAAACGATTGAGGATGTCATAGAGCCTTTCCTGATCCAGCAGGGCTTTATTCAGCGTACGCCGCGCGGACGCATGGCAACGCAGCACGCTTACCGGCACTTTGATATCGTGCGCGAAGAGTAGTTTTCAGCACGCTGGCAGACAAAAACGGGCACCTCAGGTGCCCGTTTTGCATGGCTGAACGGATAACTCAGACAGCCGGTTTTTTTATCATGCTCAGTATAAACAGCACGGCGGCGCAGAGCACCACAGAAGGGCCGGCAGGGGTATCATAAGTGGCAGAGAACGTCAGGCCACCGGTTACCGCAATCAGTCCGGCAAGGGTCGCGTAGCCTGCCATCTGCTCCGGGGAGCGGGAAAAGCGGCGCGCGGTTGCAGCAGGAATGATCAGCAGCGAGGTAATGATCAGCGCGCCGACAAACTTCATTGCGACGCCAATCGTCAGGGCGGTTACCAGCATCAGCATCAGCCGCGTACGCTGAATATTAACGCCGTCCACCTGGGCCAGCTCCGGACTGATAGTCATAGAGAGCAGGGCGCGCCACTGCCATGCCATCACTGCCAGCACCACAGCCACGCCGCCGCTCATCAGCCAGAGATCGTCCGGCGTAATGGCCAGCAGATCGCCAAACAGATAGGCCATCAGGTCAACGCGCACACCCTGCATCAGGCTGACCACGACCAGCCCAAGCGAAAGCGCGCTGTGCGCCATGATCCCTAATAGCGTATCAATGGCCAGATGCGGACGACGTTCGAGCCAGACCAGGCCGAGTGCCAGGCAGATCGTGACCAGGATAACAGCGTAGTAGGGGTTAACATTCAGCAGCAGGCCAAAAGCCACGCCCAGCAATGAGGCGTGTGCCAGGGTATCGCCGAAATATGACATGCGACGCCAGACCACAAACGAGCCGAGCGGTCCGGCCGCCAGCGCCAGCAGTGCGCCGCCGAGCCAGCCGGGAAGTAACAGTTCAATCATGACGGGCTGTTTCCTTTGCGTAAAACGATACGTCCCTGTAAATCGTGACGATGGTTGTGCTGATGGCGGTAAATGGCCAGCTGCTGTGCGCCGCGCGGACCAAACATGGCAATAAACTCAGGATGCTGTGACACCGCTTCCGGCGTACCAGAGCAGCAGATATGGTGATTAAGGCACAGCACTTCGTCAGTTTTCGCCATCACCAGATGCAAATCGTGCGACACCATCAGGACACCACAGTTAAGTTCGCGTCGCAGCTGATCGATCAGATCGTAAAGCGCCACCTGACCATTTACATCAACGCCCTGGGTGGGTTCATCCAGCACCAGCAGCTGCGGCTGGTTCAGCAGAGCACGCGCCAGCAGTACGCGCTGCGTTTCACCGCCTGAAAGTTTCTGCAGCGGTGCCTGCAGCAAGTGCCCGGCCTGCACCCGTTTAAGCGCTGGCAGAATATCGGCACGCTTGCTGCCGCGCGTAAGACGCATAAAGCGTTCCACAGTGACCGGCAGCGTGGGATCGATATGCAACTTTTGCGGCACATAGCCAATACGCAGTCCCGGCGCACGCTGCACGCTGCCCCGGTCCGGCGTAAGCAGGCCTAAAACCGTACGCACCAGCGTTGATTTACCGGCACCGTTAGGACCCAGCAGCGTCAGAATTTTGCCAGGCTGAAGCGTCAGCGAGATGCCCGCCAGCACAGTGCGCTGGGCAAAGGTCACTGAAATATTGTCAAGTGTAACAAGAGGAGACATGTTATTTACGGGTTGCATTGAAATTAGAATGTTATAATATCACATTCCATCACACAGTCACGATGGAATGACGCATTATGTTACACAATAAGCAGCGCCTGTTTTTTACCCTTTCTGCCGCCACCCTTTTATCCTCGCTGGCGCTTCCGGCGCACTCAGCGGTCGTCGCCTCAATCAAACCGTTAGGATTTATCGCAGCGGCGATTTCAGAAGGCATTACCCCTGTTGAAGTATTGCTGCCGGATGGTGCATCAGAACATGATTATTCATTGCGCCCTTCTGATGTAAAACGCATTAAAAACGCGGACTTAGTTATCTGGATTGGGCCGGAAATGGAGGCTTTTCTGACTAAACCAGCCGCCGCTCTGCCCGCCAGTAAAAACCTGGAAATTGCCGCATTGCCGGCGGTCAAATCTCAGCTGATTCGGGGCGGAGAAGATGAGGATGAGCATGAAGAAGGCCACGCCTCAGATAAGTCTGAAGAACAGGACTCCTCTCATACTCACCATCATCACGGTGAATATAACATGCACCTGTGGATGTCACCGAAGATTGCGCAGGAATCCGCTGTTGCAATCCACGGAAAATTATTGGAACTTATGCCCGAAAGCAAAGCCAAACTTGACGCCAATCTGCAGCAGTTTGAAGCAGCACTGGCCGAGACGGACAAACACATTGGCGCGCAGCTTGCGCCGGTGCGGAACAAGGGTTATTTCGTTTTTCACGACGCGTATAGCTATTTTGAGAAACACTACGGGTTGTCCCCCGCGGGACATTTTACCGTCAATCCTGAAATCCAGCCTGGCGCTCAGCGTTTACATCAAATACGAACACAGTTGGTTGAGCAAAAAGCCGTATGCGTTTTTGCTGAGCCACAATTCAGGCCGGCGGTCATCGATGCCGTGTCGCGTGGCACCAGCGTACGAAAAGGCACGCTGGATCCATTAGGCATGGGGATCAGCTTAACCAAAGACAGTTATGTGAAATTCCTCTCACAGCTGTCAAGCCAGTATGCGAGCTGCCTGAATGGAGCATAGAGGAAAAGATAAAAGTGCAGCAGATAGCCCGCTCTGTCGCCCTCGCATTTAATAATTTGCCGCGCCCCCACCGCGTTATGCTGGGGTCATTAACCGTCGTCACACTGGCCGTCGCTGTCTGGCGGCCGTATGTTTATCATCCCCGTGACGTTGCGCCTGTTGTCAAAGAGATTGCGCTGGATAAAAACCCGCTGCGCACTTTGCTGCCGGAAGCCAGCGAGCCTATTGATCAAACCACGGCTGAACCTGAAGAGGATTTGCCGGCGGACGACATCGACAAAGATGTGCCTGATAATCCCGATCAGCATGATTATACCATTTCATCTGGCGATACTTTAAGCAGCGCACTGAATCAGTATGGCATCGATCTCAGTGATATCACCGCGCTGGTCGCCAGTGATAAAGCGCTGCGCAATCTGCAGGTGGGCCAGCAGCTGAGCTGGACGCTGGATGCAGAAGGGCAGCTGCAGGCATTTAGCTGGGAAATTAACCGTCGCGAAACCCGCACCTATGCGCGTCAGCCAAATGGCAGCTTCAGCATGCAGCAGGAGATGCAGAAAGGCGAATGGCAGAATAGCGTGCTGAAGGGGGAAGTGCGCGGCAGCTTTGCTGCCAGTGCGCAGCGAGCCGGCCTGAGCAGCGCTGAAACCAGCAATGTCATCAAAGCGATGCAGTGGCAAATGGATTTCCGCAAGCTGCGCTCGGGTGATGAATTCAGCGTGCTGATGTCGCGTGAGATGCTGGATGGCAAAAGCGCACAGAGCCAGCTCCTGGGCGTGCGTCTGCGCAGTGGCGGTAAAGATTATTACGCTTTCCGTGCCGAAGACGGCAAGTTCTACGATCGCAGCGGTTCAGGTCTGGCGCGAGGCTTTATGCGCTTTCCAACGGTTAAGCAGTATCGTGTCTCCTCAAACTTCAACCCGCGCCGCCTTAATCCGGTAACCGGCCGCATCTCACCCCATAAAGGCGTCGACTTTGCGCTGCCGGTGGGAACGCCGGTGCTGGCAGTCGGCGACGGTGAGGTGGTAGTGGCTAAAAACGGCGGTGCCGCTGGCAACTACGTGGCGATTCGTCACGGCCGGCAGTATATGACGCGCTATATGCACCTCAGCCGCGCACTGGTGAAGCCCGGGCAGAAAGTCAAACGTGGCGATCGCATCGCGCTTTCGGGTAATACCGGGCGCTCAACCGGTCCTCACCTGCATTATGAAGTGTGGATTAATAATCAGGCCGTTAACCCGCTGACGGCGAAAATGCCGCGTATGGAAGGGTTGACCGGAAAAGATCGCAGCACGTATCTTGCGCAGGTGAAAACCTGGCTGCCTCAGCTGGCGCTTTAGACACCCGGCAGATGCCTGAAAGTAAAACCGACGATTAATGCGTCGGTTTTTTGCTTTCAGGCGCGTGAAGATTGCAAAAATAGCTGCCGTCACTATTATTGAGCCGTCATTGTCAGAGGCGAGTGCATGGAAACCCGAAAAAAAAATAACAGCGAGTTTATTCCCGTTTTTCAACGTTCTTTTTTAAAACCTAAATACTGGGGAAGTTGGCTGGCAGTTGGTGCGCTGGCGGGTATGGCAATGCTGCCACCACGCCTGCGTGACCCGGTGCTGGGTGGCTTAGGCACCTTTGCCGGTAAGCTGGCAAAAAGTGCGCGGCGTCGTGCGCTGATCAATCTCTATTACTGCTTGCCGGAACTGAGTGAAGCGCAGCGCGAAGAGATTGCTGACCGCATGTTTGCCACTGCGCCGCAGGCGATGGCCATGATGGCAGAACTCGGTATGCGTAATCCGGAGCGGGTGCGCCAGCGGGTCGAGTGGCACGGCCGTGAAATCATTACTGAGTTGCAGAACAACAAAGAGAATGTGATCTTCCTGGTGCCGCACGGCTGGGCCGTGGATATTCCCGCCATGCTGCTGGCCTCAGAAGGGCAGATGATGGCAGCGATGTTCCACAATCAGAGCGATCCGCTGATGGATTATCTGTGGAACACCGTACGCCGCCGGTTTGGTGGCCGTATGCATGCGCGCAACGACGGAATTAAACCCTTTATCGCCTCCGTACGTCAGGGCTACTACGGCTACTATCTGCCGGATCAGGATCACGGTGCTGAGCACAGCGAATTTGTCGATTTCTTTGCAACCTACAAAGCGACGCTGCCGGCAGTGGGACGGCTGATGAAAGTCTGCCGGGCGCGGGTAGTGCCGCTGTTTCCGGTATACAACAGTAAAACGCACCGTCTGGAGATCTACGTACGGCCGCCGATGGACGATCTCATGGATGCGGATGACACCACGCTGGCACGGCGCATGAATGAAGAAGTGGAGATTTTTGTGCGGCCGCATCCGGAGCAATATACCTGGATCCTGAAGCTGCTGAAAACGCGCAAAGAAGGCGATATAGAGCCTTACCGGCGCAAAGATCTCTATCCGCGTAAATAGTGCTGCGTGCTGCCGCTACCCTTTGTGCATAGCGGCAGCGCGATTTATGCCATCTCTTCGACCTTGCTGAGCCGCTTGCGCTCACGCAGAAACAGCGTAACCAGCGCAAACCACAGCAAACCCGCAATAAAGTTCAGCGTACTGAACCACGGTGTACCGCCGTGAAAATAGCCCGCTTTCGCCAGTTCAATGCCCGCCGCCAGCGTCAGGATGCTGATCATGCCCAGCATGGCAGCAATACTGCCTTTGCCTTCACTGCTGGCGTAAAGCGTCAGGCGATAGAGACCAGCGTTAACCATGCCAGCCCCGAACGCGTAGAGACTGAGCCCGGCCGTTAACAGCAGGTAAGTGTGGCTGTTCATCAGGTTTGCAATCAGCGCTATGCTCAGTCCGATCAGAATAGGCCAGGCGGCAAATTTCACCGGCTGTTCAATCGGCACGCGGCCTGCCAGCTTGCCCAGCGTCAGATTGCCGGCAATCATGGCCAGAAATACCGGCAGCTGGAGCAGGGCGTAGTGCAGGCGTGACAGGCCTTCATCGTGCATCAGGATCACCGGTGACAGCGCGACCCACGTCAGAATGGGGATAAACACCAGCCCGATAGCAAAAGAGCCGTACATCACCTGCTTATCACGTGCCAGCCGGCCATAGCCGCGTGCCAGCACCGGCAGCGCCACTGAACGACTGCGATCGCCAGCCGTCTCCGGCATGATGCGCCACAGCAAAATGAACGCTACCACGCTGCAGATCGCAAACAGCCAGAACATACTGCGCCAGCTGCCTGCGGTCAGCCACGCTGCTCCCGCCAGTGGACCGGCCAGCGGCGCCAGCAGCGCCACATTCGCCATCAGTGCCATCACCCGCACCGCGAGCGCCTCTTCAAACGCTTCCTGGACCGCCGCATAGCTGACGGCGCCAATAAAGCAAAGGCTGATACCCTGAATGAAGCGCAACGTGACAAACTGTTCAATCGTGCTGACCCAGGTGGTAAGGATGCAGGCCAGCACAAAAAACAGGATGCCGGAGAGCAGCACCGGGCGCCGGCCATACTTATCAGAGAGCGGACCCAGCAGCCACTGCAGCACCACGCCGCCCATCAGATAGGCGGTAAGCGAGGTAGAGACCCACTGCGGACCGACGGCAAACTCCTCCGTGACCAGCAGCATGCCGGGCTGGATCATGTCATGCGCGATATAAGTGGCGAATTCAAACAGAACCAGCGCCAGTGGAAAAAGCAGCGTGCGTCCGGTTAACCGGGCAATAGGTTGGTAGCGGGCCATCAAGCCTCCCTGAAAATGCAAAATAAAACGCGACCGCCAGAGCAGTCGCGTTTGTCCATTTTTACAGCCGCTACGCGTAACGCGTCAGCGTTAGTCGACGCGCAGCACGCGGCTGGTGTTAGTGGTACCGGTAGCACCCATTACATCGCCCTGCGTGACAATCACCAGGTCACCAGAGACAAGGAAACCTTTATCACGCAGCAGATTTACTGCGTCATGGGCAGCAGCCACACCGTCATTGTTGCTGTCAAAATAGACGGGTGTCACGCCGCGATAGAGTGCGGTCAGGTTCAGCGTGCGTTCATGGCGCGACATCGCAAAAATCGGCAGGCCTGACGTGATACGCGACGTCATCAGCGCAGTACGGCCTGATTCTGTCATGGTAATAATGGCAGAAACACCCTGCAGATGGTTTGCCGCATACATGGCGGACATCGCAATGGCTTCTTCGACGTTATCAAACTGTACGTCCAGACGATGTTTAGAGACGTTTACGCTGGGGATCTTTTCAGCGCCGAGGCAGACCTTCGCCATCGCAGACACGGTCTCTGCCGGATATTGCCCGGCTGCGGTTTCCGCTGACAGCATGACGGCGTCAGTACCATCCAGCACGGCGTTAGCCACATCCATGACTTCCGCACGGGTTGGCATCGGATTAGTGATCATCGATTCCATCATCTGCGTCGCGGTAATGATGGTGCGGTTCAGCTGACGGGCGCGACGGATCAGCGCTTTCTGAATACCAACCAGTTCCGGATCGCCGATTTCAACGCCCAAATCGCCGCGTGCTACCATGACGACGTCAGAGGCGAGAATAATATCATCCATTGCTTCCTGTGTCGCAACCGCTTCTGCACGCTCTACTTTTGCCACCAGCTTGGCATCACAGCCGGCATCGCGAGCCAGACGACGGGCGTAGTTCATGTCTTCGCCATTGCGCGGGAATGACACCGCCAGATAATCAACGCCGATTTTTGCCGCCGTCACGATATCCAGCTTATCTTTTTCGGTCAGGGCTTCAGCAGAGAGGCCGCCGCCCAGCTTGTTAATACCTTTATTATTTGAGAGCGGACCACCGACGGTGACCTCAGTGAAGACTTTTACATCCTGTACGTCCAGCACCTTCAGCTGCACGCGGCCATCGTCGAGCAGCAGGATATCGCCCGGCACAACATCTTCCGGCAGTCCTTTGTAATCGATGCCGACTTTCTCTTTATCGCCTTCACCTTTGCTCAGGTTGGCGTCCAGCAGAAAGCGATCGCCAACGCTGAGAAACACTTTTCCTTCTTTAAACGTAGAGACGCGGATTTTTGGTCCCTGCAGGTCGCCGAGGATCGCGACGTGACGACCCAGCTTGGCGGCTATCTGACGTACGCGATCGGCGCGCTGCTGGTGATCTTCTGGCGTGCCGTGAGAGAAGTTAAGGCGAACCACGTTAGCGCCTGCCGCGATGATTTTTTCAAGGTTATTGTCGCGATCTGTAGCCGGGCCGAGGGTGGTAACAATCTTGGTTCTTCTGAGACGACGTGACGGGGATTTTGAGATGAAAGCTGTAGGGCTGGTCATTCGGTGATCCTTTTATTCTATCTGATTGATGGGCATTAAATTTAAAATGCGCATGTCTCTGTTTGGCTAGTGATACTGCTTCCAGGGTGTTGACGCAAAAGGGCTTAACGTATTAACGCCAGGTAAACGCTTACACCTAAGGTACACCAAATGTCTGACCCTGTTAAGATAGGTCTGCTTTGTCAGCGTGTGGAATGGTTCACCCCGACTACAGCGGAGCGCTGAACCCCCACCTTTACCCTTCAGCGATTTCCTCATGCGTAATAAAACAGCAGTGTGTCACAGTAAATGGGCGTCTGAACAGCACGATTCTGGCATGAAAGCGCTTACATCGCTGCTTTACAGGGTTTCAGCTTACTCAAAGCCAGGCTCTGTAATAATGCAGTCGCGCAGCGGCAGATAAGTGCGACGGTGAATTCTTTGTCATACTTCTGCAGACACCAGTCAGTGGTTTTCGATGTAAACCCTGTCAACGTGGCGCAAGGCTGTCAGTCATGCGATATCGCCATGAACACCGGGACACTGGCTTGTCCTGGCGCGGCGAAAAAAGTACATTGTGCCGTAAGAACATGACAATAAAGGTCCGGGATGGTGAGGATGCACATCCGGGAGATCCTGCAACGAGGAGAGGAAAATGGCGGTAACACAAACAGCCCAGGCATGCGATCTGGTGATTTTCGGTGCCAAAGGCGATCTTGCACGCCGTAAACTGTTGCCTTCGCTGTATCAGCTGGAGAAAGCTGGTCAGATCCACGAAACCACCCGCATCATCGGGGTAGGCCGTGCAGAGTGGGATAAAGCAGCCTATACCAAAGTGGTGCGCGAGGCGCTGGAAACCTTCATGAAGGAAAAAATCGACGAAGCGCTGTGGGATAAGCTCAGCGGTCGTCTCGATTTCTGTAACCTCGATGTGAATGATACGTCGCATTTTACCAAACTGGGCAAAATGCTTGATCAAAAAGAGCGCGTGACCATCAACTACTTTGCCATGCCGCCGAGCACCTTTGGGGCAATCTGTGAAGGTCTGGGTGCGGCGAAGCTGAACGCAAAACCTGCCCGCGTGGTAATGGAAAAGCCGCTGGGCACCTCGCTGGAAACCTCACGCGAAATCAACGATAGCGTGGGTAAATTCTTTGATGAGAGCCAGGTATTCCGTATTGACCACTATCTGGGTAAAGAGACAGTACTGAACCTGCTGGCGCTGCGCTTTGCTAACTCAATCTTTGTGAATAACTGGGATAACCGCACCATCGACCACGTGCAGATCACCGTGGCTGAAGAGGTGGGCATTGAAGGCCGCTGGGGTTACTTTGATAAAGCGGGCCAGATGCGCGATATGATTCAGAATCACCTGCTGCAGGTGCTGACCATGATTGCCATGTCACCGCCCTCCGATCTCACTGCGGATGCCATTCGCGATGAAAAAGTAAAAGTGCTGCGTTCACTGCGCCGGATTGATCAAACCAACGTGCGTGAAAAAACCGTACGCGGTCAGTACACAGCAGGTTTCGTGCAGGGTAAAAAAGTACCGGGCTATCTGGAAGAAGAGGGCGCTAATAAGCAGAGCGCAACCGAGACCTTCGTTGCTATCCGGGTAGATATCGATAACTGGCGCTGGGCGGGGGTCCCGTTTTATCTGCGCACCGGCAAGCGCCTGCCTTCTAAATGCTCTGAGGTTGTCGTCTATTTCAAGAATCCGGAGATGAACCTGTTTAAAGACTCCTATTCTGAACTGCCGCAGAACAAACTCACTATTCGTCTGCAGCCGGATGAAGGTGTGGATATCGAAATTCTTAACAAAGTGCCGGGGCTGGACCACAAGCATAAGCTACAGACCACCAAGCTGGATCTGAGCTATTCGGAAACGTTCAACCAGTCACATCTGGCAGATGCCTATGAGCGCCTGCTGCTGGAATCGATGCGCGGCATTCAGGCGCTGTTTGTACGCCGCGATGAGGTAGAAGCCGCCTGGACCTGGGTAGACTCCATTATCGAAGCCTGGAACGCGGATGGCGACGCCTCTAAACCGTATCAGGCGGGCACCTGGGGACCGGTGGCCTCCGTTGCCATGATCACCCGTGACGGCCGTTCATGGAATGAATTTAGCGAGTAATCGCTCGCTGCACTAAGCCGCTTTTCATGATCAGCTGATACCCCTGCAATGCAGGGGTATTTTTTTGCGCCGCATGCAGTAATGCCTGTCAGTGACGGGCAGGTACCACAGAAGCATTGCCACAGGGGGCGTCATAGACGCAGAGCAGCGTTATCTTGTATGGTAGAGCGCTAATGACGCTAACGCAGCCGGCGGGGCTGCGGTGACAGGAAAACCGCATGAAAAACTGGAAGATAAGTGCAGAGCAGGTGCTGAGCACCGGGCCGGTCGTGCCGGTTATTGTCGTGAACCAGCCTGAACACGCTGTGCCGATGGCAAAAGCGCTGGTCGCTGGCGGTATCCGGGTGCTGGAAGTAACGCTGCGCACGCCGGTCGCGATGGATGCGCTGCGCGCCATTATTCGCGAAGTACCGGAAGCGATTGTGGGCGCCGGTACGGTTATCAATACGCAGCAGCTGAAAGAGGTCACGGACGCGGGCGCGCAGTTTGTGATAAGCCCGGGGCTGACTGAATCGCTGCTCAGAGCCGCCACAGAGGGGCCGGTACCGCTGATACCGGGGATCAGCACCGTATCAGAGCTGATGATGGGTATGGATCATGGCCTGCGTGAGTTCAAGTTCTTTCCGGCTGAAGCTAACGGCGGCGTCAGGGCGCTTTCCGCGCTCGCCGGACCCTTTCCGCAGGTACGGTTTTGTCCGACAGGCGGCATTTCACCGGCAAACTATCGTGACTATCTGGCGCTGAAAAGCGTGCTTTGCATTGGCGGATCGTGGCTGGTGCCGGATGACGCGCTTCAGCAGGGCGACTGGGCGCGGATTACGCAGCTGGCGCGTGACGCAATCGCGGGCGCGCGGTAGCCCCGGATGCAGTATCTGGCAGCAGGCATATGACCTGCTGCCAGCGCTGTCAGCCTTCGGCAGTTATCGCTGCCGCACTGGCGACGGCGCGCGCCACCGCCTCTTCCGTGCTCTCTCCGGTTGCCAGCGTGACGCCCAAACGGCGCTGTCCGCTGATTGCCGGTTTACCAAACAGGCGAAGCTGCAGACCTGCGCCCAGCGCGGCATCAACGTGTGCAAAGCGCACATCCTGACTCTCCAGCCGGGGCAGGATCACGGCCGATGCCGCCGGGCCATACTGGCGGATGCTGCCGACTGGCAGGCCGAGAAACGCGCGCACGTGCAGAGCGAACTCAGAGAGATCCTGAGAAATAAGCGTCACCATGCCGGTATCGTGCGGGCGCGGCGACACTTCGCTGAACACCACGTCATCACCACACACAAACAGCTCAACGCCAAACAGGCCATATCCGCCCAGCGCGTTTACCACGCTGGCGGCGATCTCCTGCGCCCGCGCGAGAGCAGCGGGGCTCATCTGCTGCGGCTGCCAGGATTCGCGGTAATCGCCATCCTCCTGCCGGTGTCCAATCGGCGCGCAGAAGTGGATACCGTCAACGGCGCTGACCGTCAGCAGCGTAATTTCAAAATCAAATCTGACCACGCCTTCAACAATGACCCGACCCGCGCCGGCCCGGCCGCCCTGCTGGGCATAGTCCCACGCCTGCTGCAGTGCGTCCGCGCTGCGAATAAAGCTCTGACCTTTGCCGGATGAACTCATCACCGGCTTAACGATGCAGGGAAACCCTATCGCTTCCGCTGCAGCAAAAAAGTGCGCCTGGCTGTCGGCAAACTGATAGCGTGAGGTGGGCAGGTTCAGTTCTTCAGCGGCCAGGCGACGGATCCCCTCCCGGTTCATGGTCAGGCGTGCGGCGCGTGCGGTCGGCACCACTTTCTGCCCCCGGGCTTCAAGCTCAACCAGCGTATCGGTGGCAATCGCTTCAATTTCCGGCACTACATAGTGCGGCTGTTCACGGGCGATCAGATCAGCCAGCGCCTCGCCATCCAGCATATTGATTACGTGGCTGCGATGCGCAACCTGCATCGCCGGCGCGTCGGCATAGCGATCGACGGCGATCACTTCCACACCCAAACGCTGGCACTCCAGCGCCACCTCTTTACCCAGCTCACCTGAACCCAGCAGCATAACGCGCGTGGCCCCGGGGCGCAGCGCCGTTCCGAGAGTTGTCATACCTGTCACCTTAGCAGTCAAAAAAAGCGCCAGCAGTATATACGAAAACGTTTGCGTCCTCACGTTTCGCGTTCGTAAAGATTTTCCGTACTTTGCCCGCTCTGACATTTTCTGACGCAGGTTGCGCCAGGATAAAGCGGACTAACTTAAACGGGAGTTAAACAATGAATCAGTGGCTGCAGCAGCTTCAGACGGTTCTGACAAAAAAAGAGGGCGACAGAAAAGCGTCCGGGCTGGGTGACCTCCTGGGACCCGGGGCACTGGGCGGGCTGGCAGGCCTGCTGGCGGGCAGCAAATCGTCACGTAAGCTGCTGACCAAATTTGGCGGTAAGGCGCTGCTGCTGGGCGGCGGTGCAGCGGCCGGTGCGCTGTTATGGAATAAATATAAAGATCGTATTCGCACCGCGTATCAGCCTGCATCCGGCACTGACGGGCAGCAGACGCCGCCTGACCAGCGTGCAGAGCGACTTATCACTGCGCTGGTATTTGCCGCGAAAAGCGATGGCCATATCGATGAGGCTGAACAGGCTGCGATCGAGAAAAATATTCAGCAGGCGGGCTACGGCGCGCAGGCAGAGCGGGTGATTAAGCAGGCAATCGCGCGCCCGCTCGATCCACAGTGGCTCGCGGCCGGGGTAAAAAATGAAGAGGAGGCGCTGGAACTCTACGTGCTCAGCTGCGCTGCTATTGATGTTGACCATTTTATGGAGCGCAGCTATCTCGCCGCGCTGGGTGATGCGCTGGCTATTCCGCAGGATGTGCGTGACGGGGTGCAGCGGGATATCGCTGCAGAATCTGCTGGCTGACAGGCTTAATGCCGCTGCGTCTGCGCCAGCTCTGGCATTCCCGCCTGATTGGTGCCACGCTTGCATAAAACGATTTCTCAGGGAGAAACCGCGTTATGAAACAGCCGCAGGCAAAAAAAATTCCACATGTCATGACGTTGCATGGCGAAACACGCACTGATGATTATTTCTGGCTGCGCGATGACGATCGTGAAGACCCCAGTGTGCTGTCCTATCTGCAGGAGGAGAACTGCTACGGCAGGGCAATGATGGCGTCTCAAAATGCACTGCAGGATAAGGTGCTGAAAGAGATTGTTGATCGTATTCCGGGCCAGGATTACTCCGTGCCTTATACGAAAAATGGCTTTCGCTATCAGCGCCGCTATGAAGCCGGCAACGAATATGCAGCCTTCTATCGTCAGCCGGTTGAAAGCGGAGCGGAGGCAGCCTGGCAGCTGCTGCTTGACGGTAACATGCGCGCCGCGCACAGTGACTTTTACACCATGGGATCGCTGGATATCAGCCCTGATAATCAGGTTATGGCGCTGGCAGAAGATTTTTTATCGCGCCGCCAGTATGGTATTCGCTTTCGTAATCTGCAGAGCGGCAGCTGGTATCCTGAAGTACTGCATAACGCGTCATCCAGCGTCGCGTGGGCAAACGACTCGCGTACGCTTTACTATGTGCGCAAACATCCCAAAACGCTGCTGGCTTACCAGATATGGCGCCATGAACTGGGCCATCCGCAGAGTGACGACCAGCTGGTGTATGAAGAGAAGGATGAGAGCTTCCATCTCAGCGTACATAAAACCACGTCAGAGCACTTTATTCTTATTGCGCTGTTCAGTACCACCACCAGTGAGATCCTGCTGCTGGATGCAGAATATCCTGATGCGCAGCCCCAGGTGTTCTGCCCGCGCCGGCGCGATCACGAGTACAGCATCGATCACTACAATCACAATTTTTATATCCGCTCAAACCGCGACGGCAAAAACTTCGGTCTCTATCGCAGCGCCTGGCTGGCGGAGCAGCGCTGGGAAACCCTCATCCCTGCCCGCGAGCATGTGGTGCTGGAAGACTTCCAGCTGTTTCGCAGCTGGCTGGTGGTGGAAGAGCGTCAGCGCGGCGTCAGCACGTTGCGGCAGATCAACCGGGCCAGCGGCGAGAGCTATGGTATCGCGTTTGACGATCCCGCCTATGTGACCTGGCTGGCGTTTAATCCCACGCCGGAGAGCGATACGCTGCGCTACGGTTACTCCTCGATGACCACTCCCGATACGCTGTTTGAGCTGAATATGGAGACCGGAGAGCGGCGGATCCTCAAACAGACGCCGATACCGGGATTTGATCCGGATGAGTATAAAAGTGAGCACCAGTGGATCAAAACGCGCGACGGCACCGAAGTGCCGGTATCGCTGGTTTATCACCGTAACTATTTCCAGCGCGGTAAAAATCCGCTGCTGGTCTATGGCTATGGCGCCTACGGCAGCACGATGGAAGCGGGTTTCAGTGCCAGTCGCGTCAGCCTGCTGCAGCGCGGTTTTATCTATGCCATTGTGCACGTACGTGGAGGAGGCGAGCTGGGGCAGCAGTGGTATGACAGTGGTCGTCTGATGCATAAGATGAACAGCTTCACTGATTTTATCGATGTGACGCAGGGGCTGGTGGCCAAAGGCTATGGTGACCCGCAGCGGCTCTATGCCATGGGCGGTAGCGCTGGCGGGCTGCTGATGGGCGCGGTTGTCAATATGGCGCCGGATCTGTTCCATGGCGTGGTGGCGCAGGTGCCGTTTGTGGATGTGGTGACCACCATGCTGGATCCGACCATTCCGTTAACCACCGGTGAGTATGATGAGTGGGGTAACCCGGAACAGCCCGACGCTTATCACTATATCAGTCGTTACAGTCCGTACGATAATGTGACCGCGCAGGCGTATCCGCATCTGCTGGTCACTACCGGACTGCACGACTCGCAGGTGCAGTACTGGGAACCTGCCAAATGGGTAGCAAAACTGCGCGAACATAAAACCAGCGACACGCTGTTACTGCTCTGTACCGACATGGACTCCGGCCACGGCGGTAAATCAGGACGCTTTAAATCCTATGAGGGTGTTGCGCAGGAGTTTACGTTCCTGATTGCGCTGGCGCAGGGCAGCCTGCCGGATCGGATTGATTACTGATCGTCTTTGACATATTTGCGCAGCGCCTGCCGCAGCGGCGGGCGCAGGTCGCGTACATTTTCCAGTACCCAGCGCAGATAGCCCGGATCGCGGCGTGCAATCGCGCTGATGCTCTGCCCGCGGTATTTACCAAACGGGAAGAGATCGCCGGACACCGCAGCCGGTTCGGTGCGGCTGACCATCTCTGCCGGACTCCAGCCGGAAATCTCCATAATACGGATCAGCAGTGCGGCGGTAACATAGCAGTCATAAAGCGCGCGGTGTGCATGCAGGTTAGCAGGCGGCGTTACCTCAAGTTTCAGGCTGTGCCGCAGCGCCTGATTACCATACTTAATACCGGGCCACAGTTTGCGCGCCAGCGTCATGGTGCAGATCCATTCGCCGGGCATGGCGGGCAGCATACGGCGGTCAAAGCTGGCGTTATGCGCCACATAGTGCGGACTGCCGTGATAGCGGCTGATGATCGCTTCTATCGGAGGTTTATCTGCCACCATGGCTTCAGTAATGCGATGCACCATCATTGCCTGCCGGCTGATAGGGCGATCCGGACAGACCAGATCGCTCATCGGATTAACAATCTGCCCGTCAATGACATCCACTGAGGCGACTTCAACCACGCCGCCCTGCAGGCCGCAGGTTTCTGTATCTATCACGCGTAACATAAATTATTTCTGCTTAGGTTCGTAGGGCAGGCGGGAAAGGCTGAGCGAAGCCTGACGATAGTGCATCAGGCGCTGGCGGAACCAGTCGCGCATCGCTTCCGGCTGCTCGCGCTCAACCATCTCCGCCACGACCGGCATATTGTAGCGCTCTTTAAACGCGACGCCTGCTGCCGCCAGCTCAACGTTGACTTTGTCTTTCTCTTCCTGCGACAGCTGTGCAAGATTATAACGCATGCTTTTCTCCTGATAATCAGCGGCAAAAATAATAGTTTCATGCAGCAGGATCAAGGGCAACCGGATCGCACTGCAGGTCTCGACACGCTGAATCCGGCGGCGTATCCTGCTGCCACATCAGCGGCAGCGCCGGAAAACCCGCCGGGTAGTCCGTTAGTCTGCCGTGTCAGTAAAGATGAAATGAGGTCAATATTTTGCTGAAAAAAGTGATCCCAGCCTGCATGCTGCTGGCGCTCTGCAGCCAGGCGCTGGCGGGTGAAATTATTACGGTCAGTCGTTTTGAAATTGGTAAGGCAAAGTGGCCCTTCACGCGTGAAGAAGTCATGCTGACCTGTGAAAAAGATGGCGCGCTGTTTGCTATCAATCCCAGCACGCTGCTGCAGTACCCGCTGAATGAAAAAGCGCTGGCGCGCGCCGATGCCGGGCAGGGCACGCTGCAGTCGATTAGTACTATTCTGGCAGATGATAAAGCGCACCCTGGCAGCAAAATGTCACTACAGCCGATTATCGATCGTGCGCAGCAGCTGTGCGTTAATTAAAAGAGGGCTGACGCTGCAGCTCAAAAGCGGTGCGTGCGTCTGGTAGTGCCAGCGCGATCACAGAGTTGGCAGCTTTCCGGCTCACGTCAGGCGGCTTGCTGGACAATGTTCGCCGTTGAACTACCTTTAAATGGCAAGGCACCTCGCCTGCAAAAATGCCAACTTTTAGCGCACGGCTCACTACGAGCCATTTCCCTGGACCCGATACAGGAATCGTATTGGGTCTTTTTTTAATTGTTTGTTTTTAAAGGTTATTTTTAGCCTTATGTGAAAGCAGCCGCCGTGTGTCCGAAAGTTTTATATCCGGCTTAAACCATCACATATTCCTGCCCGCGTGAATCCGGATATCTTTTGACCCTCAACATGTTCTGCTTCTGTCTATGCGCCTGGATAGCATCCGGAAATAAGCATCCGGCTTTCTTCAACCCCGGCGGACTGAAGAGTAAACGCTGTTGTCAGACGCGTTATTCACGGTCTTTTTCAGTGATATCAGCCAGGCTGACACTGGCTGCTTCCGGTGGCAGCAATAAGGGCAGGGCCAGTATATGTCCTGTTTTACTCTGAGTGACGAAAAGGTGATTTACCTGACTTCGCTGATAGTCATTCTGGAAATATCCTCCCTTCTCCGGCCGGTCAGCGTTCGCCAGCCACGCCCCTATGTGAAGTGCGATAGCTTTCAGAGCAGGGAAGCTTTCAGGCGTTATCCTTAACCG
The DNA here is from genome assembly GCF_046940275.1 of Pantoea sp. SIMBA_079. Lineage (NCBI taxonomy): Bacteria > Pseudomonadati > Pseudomonadota > Gammaproteobacteria > Enterobacterales > Erwiniaceae > Pantoea > Pantoea sp. SIMBA_079. The sequence continues at coordinate 510,217 of NZ_JAWRYR010000001.1, forward strand.
CAGGGACAGGCATACGCGTTGATTCAGCCGGTTCCGCTTCAGCACATCTTCACTTCTTCCGCGACAGCCTCTCTGAAAACATGCATGAGCAGCGAGCATAACGCGGCCGCTATCGTCAGCTTGTGTGCTTCTCATCGCTGTAACTCATTATTCTGCACTATGCTTATCCCTGACGATTCGCGCTGTATTGAGTGCCTGCAGGGTATAAAATCAAAGCCAGCACCTTATAACTAACGTGAAAATAGAATCATGGAGGGCAATCCAGCGTGAGTATGGATAACTCAAACCAAAAAAATAAGGCAGTAATACATCTTGGCGCTGAGCAGATTGTCATAGAGCGCAGATACCGCGCCCTTGGCGCCATAAACGATGCCTTAATTGCAGTATGGTTTCTGATTGGCAGCATCTTTTTCTTTTACGATTCACTTATGACAGATGGCACCTGGCTTTTTGTGGCCGGCAGCCTTCAGTTGCTTCTGCGCCCGGTGATAACGCTTGCTGAGCTAATACACGTGAAAAGGTCTTATAACAGGCGGCGGAACTAAATAACATTATCGTTAGCCCCGACCCCCATCCACGGGGTGCCTGCCTGCTTTGTCTCTGCTGGTGTAATGAGAGCACAGTGCGTGCGTTCCGATCCGGTGTGCAGCAGCGGTTCAGGCGGTAAAGTAAACTATCAAAGGCAAAAGTACTTCTGTATGCTCTGTATCTCCGATAGACAGGGTAGGTTTTCTTTTGCCCCAAATTAGCTTTAAGTTATTCTGTTTTCCCTGCTTTTACTAAATGTGTTAAAAAAATAAACCCAGGTTTACATTTATGATATATGACTGCTTTTTATACTATGACGAAGATATGCTGCTGGAGTTAAGACTTAACACTCTTTATGACTATGTTGATAAATTTGTGATAGTAGAGTCGTTGTATACCTTTACGGGTGTTCGGAGAGAAAAGCTTCATTTTAATATAGAAAAATTTAGCCGATTCAAAGATAAAATAATTTATGTTGTCAATGATGCGGTTCCAAAAATCCATCATCAAAATTTCCATTCGAATGGCTCATTCGTAGAAGCTGGCACTTCCGATCCGTGGGAGAACGAAACTACTGCACGTAACGCCATTATGAAAGGATTAACTGAAGCCGACAATCAGGACATAATTATGGTGTCAGATGTCGATGAAATACCACGTCCTTCTGCATTGCAGTGCTTCAGCCATCGGCATCTTTGTACTGTGCTTCATCAAAATTTTTACAACTATAAATTTAATGTGCAGGTACTGAATGAGGATGGCTCTCCGCGCCTCTGTACACTTCCTAAAATGACAACGCTGAAAAACCTGAAAGGTTTTTTTCGTAGCCAGCCAGACATGCTGCGTAATGTAAAGCGTAAAGGAACACCTGTTCGTGATAGCTGGTGGCGCTGGCAGCTGCTTAAAATTTTTACACGTACAGTGAGTGATGCAGGCTGGCACTTTTCCTGGGTCATGACTGATGAACGCATCAGTGAAAAGATGTCTACTATTTCGCATACCGAGCATAATGTTCCGGAGTTCAATAACCCGGACCATATACGACGCTGTGTTGAGCAAAACGTTGATATCTGGAATCGCTCACGAAAAATGGTTGTCAGGCCAGTAACTTCAGCTTATATGCCTGAATGGTTAGTGCTGAACCAGAAGCGGTTTATGGATTATATAAAGCCTGTCTGACGCAAAATGAAAAAGCCTGGAAACTTGCGAACTGAGGTAAACAGGCTATGCTTAAAGCGTACTATCTCAATGCGCCGCATCTAACGACGGACTGTTTGTTAATCACTGACGATCAACAGGCGCACCAATTCAGGGCTCTGCTTTGGCAGGGCCTTTCCTCTACTGGCTGCTGACTGAAAAGTGCAGTCAGCAGCCGGCAAGACTCTCACTCCAGCAGATAAATACCCGCAACGAGTGTGCCAACAGAAATAATGTGCAGTAGCTCAGTCATGGTTCGCCCTCCTGGATATGTACAGATGAAGTCAAGGACGGATATCACAGTTCGTCAAATTTAATCATTGTGGGTGATTATTTTAAAGCAGCGTAATGACTGTGCGTTTTGTCTGAATTCAGCATTGCGCCGGCTATCTTAGCAAGCCGCTAACTGATTAAGTTCAGAGAATAAAGTGAGTTTTGTTTAGCGTGTGTGCTGAATAGCATCACTCCCGCTACCCGTTTTTAGGTCTGTTTGCTCTTAAAAATGCAGCAAAACTCTTTTTTTGTACTATATTGTTATGGCAAAGGGTGAGTTTTGTAAAAAACAACGCTGCATCCTCAATAACAAACAGACAGGCCGCGAAAGGCCGTTTTAAACTAAAGGATATAAAAATTATTTCAGTTTCAATCTCTATGCGTTGCCCTCACTGCCTGGGCTCGCAGTATCGTAAATCCGCCTTTGACGTTTCTGAGAAGAATCCGGCGGGTGCTAAGTGCATATTCTGTAAAACAGCGATGATTGCCCTTAACCCGGCGGCGATGAACACGTTAGCTAAGCTTAAAATGAATAACGAAGTGCTTCACAGATAACGGATCTCTGTCATGCAAAAGGCCACCTTCGGGTGGCCTTTTTTATGCTGGTGTACTGCGGTAAGCCCAATCAAGACTACAAAATAATCCAGTGCCGGGCAGGCGTTCAGGCCTCAGGCTGTCCTGCCGGGCCCTTACTCATCGGTCCCCCGGGCACCGGATGCTCCATCGGCGGAGCGGGGCGGCCATCAGGACCAATCGGACGTTCCGGTTGCTGACAACCTGCCAGCATCAGCAGGCTGGCAGAGATAATCATGCCACTAAAAAACAGCTTCATTCATACACTCCCTGATTAACAGGCAACCTGGCGTTGCACATTAACTCTGGCTGATAAAATGCAATCTGTCGTTAGCGCCTGGCTTAATTTCACTGACCGGTAAAACCGATCAGGCCCGGATTTCTTGTCTCAGGCGTTGCCGTGCATGGCGTCATCGCTTCTGTTGCCTATACTTAGGTTCTTAATGACAGGAGGCAAGCATGTTCAAACATAACAGTAATGAAGAGCGCAAACATGAGGGTGATGTAGCCAAAGGATTGCCTGAAGCGGCACCCTCTGCCGGAAACGCGTATGAAGAGGACGATCATCCGGTTCAGGACGCACCAGACGAGCATGGCGAAATTCCCCGTACGCGTGATAGCAGTGAAGATGAAAAGAAAGATCCCTGGGAAGATAAAGGGAAATAACGCGTAGACGCCAAATAAGCAGGGTGTGGCATTTATCTTTTTTTCTGCGGCTGGCGCACATATCCCTCAGGCCGCCGCAGTATGTCAGACAGGTAAGCCTATACTGAAAATACCCAACCCAGGGTCAGGAGGTAAATATGTCAGAACGTCCAGATGATCTTCAGCCTATCCCCGATGATGGACAGGCACCCGGTGCAGATGAGGATTTGCCCATGGATGATGGCGCAGTGCCCAACGATGACGCCATTCCTGCGGGTGATACGCGCAGAATTTAATCGGGATACATTTACCACTCAGTTGACCCCGTCTGGCGCTGCACGGGGTTTTTTATGAATAGGGTCAACAGGCTGGACTGCTTATCCGTAAAGAGTAAAGCCGCGCCATACAGCCTGAAATGATATAAAATGCATCTGGCTTTTTATATTTCAGGACAAATTAGTAATGGCAGATACACACTATTTACTCTGGGTGATGACAGGGACGCTAACGATTCTCAGCCTGTTTATTGGCGCCATTGTCGGACAGGCAAAAACCCGCCGGCTGGGTATGATGACATTTACCGGTCTCTGGGCATTTTTTATGCTGGCCATATTTCTGATCACCCGTTAACCCACTATCAGCAGATGCACCAGCCGGGCCAGCGACTCCAGCAGCAACAGGCTGCCGGCCACCAGCACAATCAACACCATGATAAACTGCTTACGGCCTTTCATGCTGTGCTCTCCACGGGCAACGCCATACCGGCATTACACTATGCCGGTTGGGCTAAACTGACGTTAAACCATCAGAATATGAGCCGCAGCCTGCTAACGAAATAGCCGGCCGTCACGTACCAGCTCGCGCGGATAGCTGTTTTTAATGCGGTTGCCCACTTTTTTAGCCAGCCCAAGCGGCTGCTGCTGCCAGGTGACGATCACCTCATCCCGGGCAGGTAGCGTCTCCGGATGAATATCCTGCCCGCGATACCAGCTCTCCGCCTCTGTTTCATTCAGCGCAAACGTCAGCGCTTCGTCAGGCTGCACCAGCGCCATGACCGCTTCGTGCTGCCAGCGGTAGCCTTTGGGAAAGGTTTCAGCCAGTTTCAGGCCGATGCGTGAAAAACGCACCTTATTCAGCCACTGCTCTGCGCTGGCCGGAAACAGCCACAGCTCTTTGTCCCGCTGCCAGAGTGTCAGGTTCTCATCCCACTGCAGGCCCACCTTAGCGGCCGCCTGCATCACCTCTGCGCTGAATTTACGGCTGGCGGGCGTAAACGGCAGCTTGCCGAGTTTATAGCCTGGCGCCGGCAGGGCCGGCACGCTGGCGGTTTTACGCAGACGCGCAACAAAGAATCCTTCGCTGTCAAAGCAGTGCGGAAAGACGTGCAGATAGCCTTCCGGCGTCAGGGCCGCCTCTGCGCCGGCAAACAAATCCTGCAGCGGCAGGATCTCTGTGGCGTCAGGATAGCGTGCCAGTAACCAGGCTATTACCTGCTGATTCTCAATTGTGTTGAGGGTACAGGTTGAGTAGATCAGCACGCCGCCGGGCCTGAGCGCGTGAAAAGCGCTGTCGATGAGATCGCGCTGGGTAGCCGCAATCGCCTCTGTGCTGGCCAGCGTCCAGTTGCGCAGTGCATCTGCATCTTTACGCACGACGCCTTCACCAGAGCAGGGTGCATCGAGCAGGATGGCGTCAAATTGTTCCGGCAGCGCTGCGCCAAACACCCGGCCATCGAAATGCGTCAGCGCCACGTTGCTGACGCCGCAGCGGCTGATATTGGCATGCAGCACTTTGACCCGGCTGGCGGAGTATTCATTGGCAAGGATCGCGCCGCGATTATGCATCAGCGCCGCCAGTTGCGTGGTTTTGGACCCCGGTGCGGCCGCCATATCCATGACCTGCTGTGCTTCCGGCGCGGCAGCAAACAGCGCCGTAACCGGCAGCATAGAACTCGCTTCCTGAATGTAGAACAGACCGCTGAGATGTTCCGCTACGCTGCCAAGCGGCAGGCTCTCATCATCGCGCTCGATCCAGAATCCTTCTGCGCACCAGGGTACCGGCGTCAGACGCCAGCCGTAATGTGCCGTGCGGGCAAGAAAATCAGCCACGCTGATTTTCAGCGTGTTAACACGCAGGCTTTTGCGCAGCGGCTGCTGGCTGATGGCGAGAAAGCGTTGCAGTTCAGCTTCGTCGGTGAGACTGGCACGCATAAGGGTGATGAACTCTTCAGGAAAACGACTGGACACAACAATTTACCGCGCTAAAAAATGATGCGCGCAGTGTAACACGCGCAAAGAGAACGGGCAGCCTGCTGGCTGCCCGGTTGGTTAACGGGGGGCCGGGATTGCCGTACCCCATTCACGCCACGCTTTCGGCGCCTCATCCTGCAGCAGGAAGTGCTTGTTGGCGCCTGCCTGCGGTGCCAGCGGTACGGTCGGCGGGGTAGCGAACTGAATGCCACCGCGAATAAACTGCTGGAAGGTGCCGGTTTTCACCACGCCGCCAATCAGGCCAAAATCGAGGTTATAGCCGGATGCCAGCCAGAACACCGAATTATTCCGCACCAGGTGCTGATACTTTTTACTGATGCGCAGCGCAATCTGCACCCGATCGGCCATATTACCCAGCGAGGTGCCGGTGACCGTACCGACCTCAACGCCACGGAACAGCACCGGCGTGCCCAGCGAGAGCGAGCCTGCCTCGGCGGCATCGACATAAATGTTCAGGCCGTTCAGGTAACGCGAGTCAGTGATCGTGCTTTCCTGCAGTTCAAAGCTGCGCGCCATCGCACCTTTGCCGGGATCAACGTTCACATAAGGCTGCAGAATTGTCTCCAGATGGTTGACGCCTGCTGCAGAAATTTCCGGCGATACCACTGAGAAACGGCTGCCCGTGCGGGCAAAGTCCTGCACATATTCCGGATAGAGCACAGCTTTGGCGACCACCTGATTGTTATCCTGACTCAGCGCCAGCGATTCTACCTGACCGACATTAATACCGAGATAGCGAACCGGCATGCCTGCCGCCAGCTTGCTGCCGTCATAAGTGTGCAGGGTAATCTGGCTGCCCACGGCGCGCGCTGCGGTTTCTGACGCGTACAGCACGCGCTTAACGCCTTTTTTCGCCTGCGCACCGGTCAGATTGTCAAAACTGATTGCTCCTTTCAGCGCCCGGTTAATTGGCGACGCCTGCACGGTCAGACCGCTACCGTTAAGCTGCACTTTGGCACCGCCTTCAGCCCAGAATACGCTTTCGCTGGTCAGCAGTTTGCGATACTGCGGCTGAATATGCACTGAGATATCAAACGCGTCTGCACGCGGCACCACATCGACCACTTCACCGACTTCAAACTTGCGGTAGAGCACCACCGAACCCGCCTGAACATCTGGCAGGCTGGTTGCCGTCAGCGTAAGGGTGGCTGGCGGCTGGTCGCCGGTGATCCCTTCCGCCGCCCGCTCGGCGTCTGCATAGAGCGGATAGCGGCTGGAGGCTTTACCTTTAGCGCCGGGATCGAGCCGAATACCGCCATCCACCCATTCACGTGCGCTGGCGCCCAGCACCTGCATGCCGTCGAGGCCAAATTTCACGTTCAGGCGGCTGTTGACAATAAACTTACTGTCAGCGTGCACCAGCTGGCGATATTCAGGGTTAATCGCGACGACAAAATTGATGCCGTTTTCATCCAGTTTGCGTGAGATCACCTGACCAATCTTCATGCCATAGATCACGACCGGCTGGCCGGCATCAATACCGTAGGTTTCCGGCGCGCTGAGCTGTACGGTCAGGACATCCGGTTTCTGCAGCAGCGTTTCACTGGCGGGCAGCACGCTGAAATGGTCCTGCGGCTCGCCGTCGCCGGGCACCAGTTCCAGCGTGTTACCGGTGAGCAGGCTGCTCAGGCTGGTGTCAGTGAGGCTGAGTTTCGGTGCGCGCATCTCAATACGTGTACCGCTGCGCATCAGGCCGGTAACTGACGGATCAATGGTCAGTTCCCCCGAAACTTTACCACCAGGCAACAGCGTAAGTTTGGTCAGTGTGCCTACTTCCAGCCCCTGATAAATCAAAGGCGTACTGTTGGCTTTAAGGTTGTTACCATCAGGCAGTTCAAGATTAATCAGCACGCCGCGCTGGCTGTGTGCAAGATCCGGATAGAGCTGATAGTTCTGCTCGCTCTCAGCCGGGTCGCCTTTTTCCGGGGAATCAAAGGCGATAGCGCCGTTCACCAGCGCGGCCAGGCTCTCAAGCTTCACTTTTGCACCGCTCAGGCTGACATCGGCATCAATACCGGAAACGTTCCAGAAGCGGCTCTGCTTTTTGATCAGGTTGATAAAGCGCCGCTCAATCAGCACATCAATCGTGACGCCATCGGTATTGCCATTAAGGCTGTAATCATAGACGTGTCCCACCGGAATCTTGCGGTAGTAGACCAGCGAGCCGGTATTAAGCGAACCCAGGTCAGGCGCATGCAGATGGATGAGCAGCTCGCCGGTATTGACCCGGTATTTGGGCTGCGTATCAAGCGCGGTGAAATGGTCGCGCTCTTTGCCATCGCCAGGCATCATACCGATGTAGTTACCGCCCACGAGCGCATCCAGCCCGGAGACGCCAGCGAGAGAAGCTTTTGGCGTCACCAGCCAGAATTGCGTATTTTCACGCAATGCATCACGCATATCGCTTTTGATACTCGCTTTGATGCGAATGCTGCGGTAATCATCGCTCAGCTCAATGCCCTGCACGGTACCGACTTCCACGCCCTGATAGCGAATCGGCGTGCGGCCCGGCACAATGCCGTCTGCCGTCTGGAAATTGATGGTAATCGTTGTCCCGCGCTCCTGATAGTTGGTCCACAAAAGCCAGCTGGCAATCAGCAGGGCGATAATGGGCAAAAGCCAGAATGGCGACAACTTACGTTTATTACGTACGGTTGCGCTAGTCGGTGTAGTCGGCGTTTCCTGTTGCATGTGCATCCCAGATCAGGCGGCTATCCAGCCACTCAACAGCCATAATAGTCAGGATTACCGCTGCGCCGAAGTAAAACGCGGCAGGTCCCATGGTAAAAGCCAGTAGCTGATCGCGATTGACCAGCGACATCGTTAAAGCAATAACAAACAGATCCAGCATCGACCAGCGTCCTACCCAGGTCACCACGCGCAGCAGCCGGATGCGGGTTTTCAGCCCCTGCTCACATTTGAAGTGAATGCTGAGCAGCAGCGTCAGCATTACCAGTACTTTTGTGAAAGGCACCAGAATACTGGCGATAAACACCACCGCCGCGATGGGGATATTGCCCGAGCCGAGCCCAAGAATACCGGAAAAAATAGTGTCTTCGCGCCGCGAGCCGTTTACAAATACCACGGAAATTGGCAGCAGATTGGCGGGGATCAGCATGACAATTGATGCGATTAATGCCGCCCAGGACTTTTGCAGGCTGTGGCGGCGGCGAAAATCAAGCGGCGTATGACAACGCGTACAGCGGCCGCGCGCATCGGGCATCCCGGTGTGGTGACAGTTCAGACAGACCTGCCAGCGCTCCGGCGGCGCAGTGGGCGTGTCCTGCGGATAGTAATGCTCCCAGAGTTCTTCCACGTTAAGATGAATAATGGTGAGCAGGCTCAGTACGGTTAAGGCCACGTAAGCGGCCAGTCCATAGCCCAGCGCCAGCGAGGCGTAATCCTGAACTTTGATCGAGGCTACGCCAATGCCGACCAGATAAATATCCAGCATCACCCACTCCTTTAGCCGCTCAAGCATCAGCAGCACCGGGCGCAGATTCATGCCCAGCCGGTTGCCGATCCACAGGTAGCTGATGCCGGCAACCAGCGTAACCGGAGCACCAATGGTGCAAAAAGCGACCATAGCGGCCGTAAGCACGTTGCCCTGTTGCGCCATCTGCAATACGCCTTCCAGCAGACTGGCGTTAATGCGCATGCCAAGCAGACGAATTTCAACCAGCGGCAGGCTGAAAGCAAAAGGCATCAGCACCAGCATTGTGACTGCCATTGCGGTCAGACGCCGCATTGACCAGTCGCGGCCGTTCTGGATTTTGCCATGACAGCGCGGGCAATAGGCAGTTTGATGCGATTTCACATCCGGTAAGGAAAAAAGGGTATCGCATTGGGGGCAACGCTGATAACGTGCGTGGGGCAAGCTCTGGCTGATAGCGTGAATTTTCATAAGTGACGCGAGTGGCCCATCATTCGTTACGGTTGCCGGCAGTCTGAACAGAACATGCAGCCTGCACTATCTTGTGGTACGAGATCAGTCTCAATCATAGCGTGCTAAGGGTATAGCAACTTATTCAATGATTCACCTTGTTGGGCTGGATTATTAGTGCTTATTTTAACGACTGAGGGAAAACTGACACCTCTCAGTGATGAATTATGGTTGATCAATGAACAAAAAAGCCTTTTACGAGGATCTAAATCGTGATGCCCGGGCGCTGCTGGCGGGCGAAACTTCTTTCCTGGCCGCGCTGGCTAACTGCAGTGCGCTGCTGTTTGAGCGTCTGGAAGGGGTTAACTGGGCAGGCTTTTACCTGCTGACGGAAGAGAATACGCTGGTACTGGGTCCGTTCCAGGGCAAAATTGCCTGCGTGCGCATTCCGGTAGGTAAAGGGGTCTGCGGCACGGCAATGGCAGAAGGGCGTGTCCAGCGCGTGGATGATGTGCACGCGTTCCCTGGCCATATCGCCTGTGATGCCGCCAGCAACGCAGAAATCGTGATTCCTCTGAAAGTGAAGGGTCTTCTGGCAGGCGTTCTTGATATCGACAGTACACTTCATTCCCGCTTTGATAGTGAGGATGAAGCAGGGCTGGTAGCCCTTGCCGACGGGCTGTGTGAGGTGCTGGCGAACAGCAACATCGAAAAATTTATTGCGCTGTCGCATAGCTAATCGTCTGGATTGCATGGCATTTGGCGATGTTGTCATTATAATGTCGCCTGTTCATGCCCTCTCTGGTCGGCAAATCCGTTGTAATCAGGAAATTTCATGGAAAATCAACCTAAGTTGAATAGCAGTAAAGAAGTCATCGCCTTTCTGGCGGAACGTTTTCCGCACTGCTTTAGCGCCGAAGGTGAAGCGCGTCCGCTCAAAATCGGTATCTTTCAGGATCTGGTCGAGCGCGTTCAGGGCGAAAATAGTCCGAGCAAAACGCAGCTGCGTTCAGCTCTGCGTCTTTATACCTCCAGCTGGCGTTATCTTTACGGTATCAAAGCAGGTGCAACACGTGTGGATCTTGATGGCAACGCCTGTGGCGTGCTGGATGAGCAGCACGTAGAGCATGCGCGTAAGCAGCTGGAAGAGGCAAAGGCACGCGTTCAGGCGCAGCGTGAGCAGCAGCGGGCGAAAAAGCGCGAAGCGGGAGAAGAGAGTGCAGAGCGTCGTCCGCGTAAGCCACGCCCTCAGACGCCACGCACCGGTGCTGCAGAACGCAACGCCGCGCCACGTCCGCCGCGGGCAAAACCCGTTACCGACACCTCAGCTTTGCAGCCAGGTCAGACTATTAAAGTCACAGCAGGCAAAAGTGCTATGGACGCTACCATTCTTGAAATTACTAAAGATGGCGTTCGGGTACAGCTTGCTTCCGGCCTGGCAATGATTGTGCGCGCAGAACACTTGCAGTTCTGAAACGGAGGCCCGACCCTGGCATGAACAGCTTTTTTAAGATCGGTATGATCGCGGGCCTGCTGCTGGCAGGCCCGTCCGTTGCCGCAGATAACATTACGCGTGCAGACCAGATCCCGCAGTTACACGAAGAAGCCCAGCATCCCACCGTCAGCGAGCGGGTTACATCGCGCTTTACCCGCTCTCACTACCGCCAGTTCGATCTGAATCAGGACTTCTCAGCAAAAATTTTTGATCGCTACCTGAATCTGCTGGATTACAGCCATAATGTGCTGCTGGCATCTGACGTTGCGCAATATGCGGATAAAAAAACCACGCTCGGCGATGAGCTGCGCAGCGGTAAGCTGAACCTGTTTTACGATCTTTATAACCTGGCGCAAAAACGCCGTTTTGAGCGCTATCAATACGCGCTAACGGTACTGGATCGTCCGCTGAATTTCAGCGGCAATGATTCCATTGATATTGACCGCGCAAAGGCGCCCTGGCCAAAAAGCACCGCAGAGCTGAACGCGCTCTGGGATGCCAAAGTGAAATATGATGAGCTCAGCCTGAAGCTGGCGGGCAAAGATGACAAAGAGATCCGTGAAACGCTGACTAAGCGTTATAACTTTGCCATCCGCCGCCTGGCTCAGAGCAACAGCGAAGATGTATTCCAGCTGGCAATGACCGCCTTTGCTCATGAGATCGACCCCCACACCAACTACCTCTCCCCGCGCAATACTGAACAGTTCAACACTGAGATGAGCCTGTCGCTTGAGGGGATTGGCGCCGTGCTGCAGATGGATGATGACTATACGGTTATCAACTCTATGGTTGCTGGCGGTCCGGCGGCAAAAAGCAAATCGATTACCGTTGGCGATCGCATCGTCGGGGTAGGTCAGCCGGGTAAACCCGTTGAAGACGTCATCGGCTGGCGTCTTGATGATGTGGTTTCAAAAATCAAGGGACCAAAAGGCAGCAAAGTGCGCCTTGAGATCCTGCCTGCCGGTAAAGGCACCAAAACCCGGACCGTCACGCTCACGCGTGAAAAAATCCGTCTGGAAGATCGCGCGGTAAAAGGCACGGTGCATAACGTTGGCAAAGAAAAAGTCGGCGTGCTGGATATTCCGGGTTTCTATGTTGGTCTGACTGACGATGTCAAAGTACAGCTGCAGAAACTGCAAAAGCAAAACGTTGACAGCGTGGTTATCGACCTGCGGACCAATGGCGGCGGTGCACTGACTGAAGCCGTGTCACTCTCCGGCCTCTTCATTCCGGGCGGCCCGGTGGTGCAGGTCAGAGATAACAATGGCCGGGTGCGTGAAGACAGCGATACCGACGGCATTGTTTACTATAAAGGTCCGCTGGTGGTACTGGTTGATCGGTTCAGTGCGTCAGCCTCGGAAATTTTTGCTGCGGCAATGCAGGATTATGGCCGGGCGCTGATTGTCGGCGAACCAACCTTTGGCAAGGGAACCGTACAGCAGTATCGTTCTCTGAACCGCATCTACGATCAAATGCTGCGTCCGGAATGGCCTGCGCTGGGGTCGGTACAATATACCATCCAGAAATTTTATCGTATTAACGGCGGCAGTACGCAGCGCAAAGGTGTCACTCCTGATTTGCTGATGCCGACCGGCGTTGAAGCAGCAGAGACCGGCGAAAAATTTGAAGATAACGCGCTGCCGTGGGACAGCATCAATGCGGCGACGTATACCAAAACCGGTGATATCACCGCGCTGGTGCCGAAGCTGACGCAGTCCCATGCCGATCGCATTGCGCAGGATCGTGAGTTCCAGTACATCATGAAAGATATTGCGCGTTTCAATGCGATGAAAGACAAGCGTAACATCGTGTCGCTCAACCTGGCTCAGCGTGAAAAAGAGAGCCATGAAGAGGATGCGCTGCGCCTGGAGCGGATTAACGCGCGCTATCAGATGGAAGGTAAAAAACCGCTGAAAAATCTCGAAGCGCTGCCGAAGGATTATAAAGAGCCCGATCCTTATCTGGACGAGACGGTAAAAATTGCCAACGATCTGGCGCAGCTGGCGGCTTCTCAGCCTGCTGCCACTCCGGCAAAGTAATCCTGAAGCTGGTCACAAAACACCGCTACGGCGGTGTTTTTTTTTGCACTATACTCGCTAAATAAGTGGTCTGAGCAGTCTGTAAATGACCGTCAGAGTGGAATGTAAAGTTTTGTTTTTTTAGGCACTTAAAGATTAAGGTCGCTTGAAAAGCCGCGTAATGAACATAGGATATATATCCGCGTACAAGCGCGTGCACAACTGAGGAAGAATAACATTTATGATGCGTATTGCTCTTTTCCTGATCACCAACCTGGCGGTGATGTTGGTATTCGGACTCATTCTGAGTCTGACAGGAATCCAGTCAAGCAGTGTTCAGGGCCTGATGATTATGGCGGGTCTGTTTGGCTTTGGCGGTGCGTTTGTTTCACTGCTGATGTCCAAATGGATGGCGCTGCGCTCCGTGGGCGGGGAGGTAATTACGCAGCCCCGCAATGAGACCGAGCGCTGGCTGATGGAGACCGTGGGTCGCCAGGCACAGCAGGCTGGCATTGCGATGCCGCAGGTGGCCATTTACCACGCGCCCGATATTAATGCCTTTGCGACCGGCGCCCGCCGCGACGCCTCGCTGGTCGCGGTGTCAACCGGCCTGCTACAGAACATGAGCCGCGATGAAGCCGAAGCCGTACTGGCGCACGAGATCGCGCATATCGCTAACGGAGATATGGTCACCATGACCCTGATTCAGGGCATTGTGAACACCTTTGTTATCTTTATCTCGCGCATTATTGCGCAGGTTGCGTCGGGCTTTCTGTCCGGTAACCGCGATGGCGAAGAGAGCAGCAACGGTAATCCGCTGGTCTACTTTGCGGTTGCAACGGTGCTGGAACTGCTCTTTGGCATTCTCGCCAGCATTATTACGATGTGGTTCTCACGCCACCGTGAGTTTCATGCTGATGCAGGATCGGCAAAACTGGTTGGCCGCGAGAAAATGATCGCCGCGCTGCAGCGTCTGAAAACCAGCTACGAGCCGCAGGAGCCAGGCAGTATGATGGCGTTCTGCATCAACGGTAAAAACAAGTCGTTCAGTGAGCTGTTTATGTCTCACCCGCCGCTTGATAAGCGTATCGAAGCGCTGCGCAGCGGGCAGTATCTGAAATAACCCGGACTGACGGAAAAAAGGCATCACTGCGGTGATGCCTTTTTTATTGGCACACGAAGAGCCTCAGGCCGCTGGCGCACGCGACTGGGTCAGCCGCACCAGACTTATCGCAGCGGCAACGGAAGCAAAACCTCCGGCAAGGATCAAAGAGGCGTGCGTGCCGTTATCGCTGAACAGGTTGAACATCAAAGCCACCAGTGCGGCACCGGCGCTTTGTCCTGTCAGGCGCGCGGTGCCCAGCATCCCGCTGGCTCCGCCGCTGCGGCTGCGCGGGGCGGAAGAGATAATAGTGTGATTATTAGGCGACTGAAACAGGCCAAAACCGGCACCGCACAGCATCATACGCCAGATAATATCCGCATCAGCAGGCTGCGCCGGAAGCATGGCCAGCAGAAACAGCCCGGCGGCAAACAGCGCCAGTCCCAGCCCGCCCAGCAAGCCTGCGTGATATTTCTCAATCAAACGTCCGGCAGCCGGCGCCATCACCATTGTTGCCAGCGGCCACGGCGTCAGCAGCAGACCGGTTGCTACTTCATCCCGGCCAAGCACATTCTGCAGATAAAACGGCAGCGAAACCATAGCCAGCATCTGCGCGCAGAAAGAGCAGACAGAGGTGCCAATGGAGAGCGAGAACAGGGGCAGACGCAGCAGATCAACCGGTAACAATGGCACCGTCATGGTCAGCTGACGACGCACAAAGACAATCCCGATAATGAGCAGCGCCGCCAGCTCGGCCACGATCAGACTGGCGGGCTGCCCCTGTGAAAAGCCGCTCAATGCGGTGATAAGCAGTCCGAAAAACAGCGCGTTCATCACCGCGCTCGGAATATCAAATTTCTGCTGGCGCGCTTTTTGCGGATTATCGGGCAGGAACCGCAGCGCCAGCCAGAGCGCCGCAAGCCCAAACGGGATATTGATTAAAAACAGCCACTGCCAGCTGGCTACGGCAAGAATAGCCGCGGCAACTGTGGGACCGGCGGCGCTGGAAACAGCAACAATGAGGGAATTGATTGCCATACCGCGTCCGAGAAAGCGCTGCGGATAAATAATGCGGATCAGCGCGGTGTTAACGCTCATCAGCGCGGCGCCGCCAAACCCCTGCAGCACACGCGCCACAGTCAGCGTGGTCAGCGTGGAGGAGAGGGCACAAAACAGCGACGTTGCGATGAACAGGATAAGTCCGGCCTGATAGATACGGCGGTATCCCAGCATATCCCCCAGAAAGGAGAGCGACAGCAGGGAGGTCACAATAGCGATCTGGTACGCGTTGACTATCCAGATTGACTCAGCCGGGCTGGCGCTGAGATCGCGGGCAATTGTTGGCAGCGCTACGTTAGCGATAGCACCATCCAGCACCGCCATCATAATACCCAGCGCAATGGTTATGATGGCGCCATAGCGCTGCGGCAGCGGAAGTCCATCCTGAGGAGCAATTGAAGGCATAATAGTGATAAGTAAAGGAAGTGAATATCATCATGCTAATCAATTCAGCGACAGAAAGCATCGGCACAGGTGTGAAAAACACGCATTCGCTGATGCCGGCGTGAGAGAAATGAAAACGGGCTCACGCTGAGCCCGACAGGATTACTGGTTATCAATGACCTCACCGCTTTTTTTCAGCAGCGGGCAGGCCGTTACACCGACAATGCCGCTATCAGTATGCAGATACCGGGCAATCATGACACCGCGTGCGGTCAGATAGTTACATTCCAGGCCAAGACCCGCTGCTTTTTCAGCGCTGCCGGTCAGTACACCATAGCCAGTGAAGAGCAGGGCCAGCCACAGCAGTGCGAACAGCATGACCAGACGAATAAAGTATTTCATTATTAACTCCCGAAATTGAAAATGCGCCGCTTCCGTTTGGCTATAAGCGCGACAGGCGTACCATGCCGTGCTTTGCCCGCCAATACGATCGGAGATAGCTGAAAGCGCTGTGGCAGGCAAAATCTGCTTTTGCCGCAGAAGATATCTTTTCCTGACGCAACAGGTAGAATTAGCGCCGTTAAAACTTTACCGATCGTCACCTGAGGCCGTTATGAACGAATTAGCCGCAAACTCCAGCCCGCTGCTGCACTATGGTATCGTGGCACTCATTATTCTTGTGGCCTTTATCATCTGGTTTTTTGTTAATCGCGCCAGCGTGCGTGCCAGCGAGCATCTGCAGCTGCTGGAGACACTGGTTGAAGAGCAGAAAAAACAGACCGCGCTGCTGCAACGTATTGCGAAGGCGCAGGGAGAAACGTCGTCTGCTGTACAGGATGACGAGGGCACTGCCTCACGCGATTTTATCCGGCTGATCCCGGAACGCTGATTGTAAACACGGAGAGAGCATGAGCCGCAGAAATCCCTGGTACGACGCTTCAAAAGCACATCATACGCCTGACGGATTTTGCAATCCCGAAGGTGAGTTGCGTCAGCCCGGTGATTTACAGCGCTGGCGTCGTGAACGTAAAGCGCAGCATCTCCCGCCGCCGCCTGCAAACGGCTATGCGGATTTCAGCGCGCGCTGGTATCAGCCTGCCGATCTGAGCGGCAGTGACGATCGCATCTGGTGGCTGGGCCACGCTGCGCTGCTGCTGCGCCTGAAGCAGCGCTATATCCTGATCGATCCGGCATTATCGCCGCGCGCTTCGCCGTTGCCCTTTGCCGGTCCTGAACGTCAGATACCTTCGCCGCTTGATGTGACACAGCTGCCGCGGCTCGACTATGTGCTGATTTCACATAACCACTATGATCATCTTGATCGGGTCACGATAAAGCGCCTGTTGCGCTGCTTTCCTGAGGTACAGATAAGGGTTCCGCTTGGTCTGGGCGCATGGTGCCGGAAGCGGGGCGCCCGCAACGTAACCGAGATGGACTGGTGGGAGTCTGCGAATAATCAGGAGCTGAGCATCACTGCCGTACCGGCGCGCCACTGGAGTATGCGCACGCTGTGGGATCGCAATCGCTCACTTTGGTGCGGCTGGGTAATTCGCTGCGGCACCCTCAACTTCTGGTTTTCCGGCGACAGCGGTTACAGTGATAACCTGCTGCAGATTACGCAGCGGCTTGGGCCATTTAACCTTGCTGCCTTGCCGGTTGGCGCGTATGCACCAGAATGGTTCATGCGCAGCCAGCATATGAACCCTCAGCAAGCGGTAACCTTGTGGCAACATGCCGGGCATCCATTAACCATACCTATACACTGGGGCGTTTATGAACTGGCTGATGAAGCGCTGGATGCGCCTCCTGCTGAACTGATGCGTGCGCTGGTCGCCGCTGAAACGCCTCTGGCCAGGCGTTTCAGCCCGTGGCGGGTGGGGGAAAGCCGGACACTGTCAGATGTTGTATAAGATTTTTCTGAGCGGTAATGCATATCCTGTACAGTTTTTTTAATCTGTGCAGATCCGTAGCCTTATAAAAATAACAGATAAGTTCAGCAGGTTAATGCTTATATCCGGAGCGGACCGATAATAACTTTCCCGGTTTTGGTGCAAAAGCGTTTTATAACCTGTACCCCGCAGGCTTAATTGTACACACTGTGTGTTGAGAGAAGCAGGCGCTGTTATTTTACAAGGCAGAGATAAATACTTTCTCTCTGCCATAATAATGCAACATGTTTAACGTCGTGTCTGGCGCTTAACACAAATCTCCGTGTTGCCGCTGCGCTTGACGCTGTTGCAGAAAAGCGCTAATCATCAAGGGTTTTGTGCAGCATTGCCCGTTTGTGACCTCTATTTCAGGGCTGCAGAATGGGTGTCCCCGATAATAATGTGCGGCAAGTCGACCACTGTTTAAAAATGCCTTGCCATTATTTAGCGGATATGTGATAACCATCAGCGGGTCAAACGAGGTACAGTTCTGTTTATGCATGGCATCTTCAGTAAAGAAGTTTTGAGTAAAGACGTTGACGTTGAATACCGCTTCCTTGCCGAACCTTAAATTAGTGCCTCATTCAGTAACGTCTCTGTTTTCTCTGCAATACTGCCTTCGGGCAAAATAAACATTTAAAGGAATTTGCAAAATGGCAAAGATTAAAGGTCAGGTTAAGTGGTTTAACGAGTCTAAAGGTTTTGGTTTTATTACTCCTGCTGACGGCAGCAAAGATGTGTTCGTACACTTCTCTGCTATCCAGGGTAATGGTTTCAAAACTCTGGCTGAAGGCCAGCAGGTTGAGTTTGAAATTCAGGATGGCCAGAAAGGTCCTGCAGCGGTTAACGTTACCGCTATCTGATTTTCTGCTCAGCCCGGGTCACTGTACCTGCTGAAACGAATCGTAAGCCCTGCTCTCCGAGCGGGGCTTTTCTTTATGCTTTTTGTTACTTCTGCTTCAGGGTAAACTGCGCCGCTTATTGTTGAACCGGAGTTTGTTATGTCCCTGATCTGTCCCCTGTGTCGCCAGCCATTAACCCAGCAGGCGGGCGCGTTTCGCTGTGACGCTGGTCATCAGTTTGATCAGGCCAGAGAAGGGTATGTCAATCTGCTGCCGGTGCAGCACAAAGGGTCGCGAGAGCCGGGTGACAGCCTGGAGATGCTGCAGGCGCGCCGCGCTTTCCTGGATGCAGGCCACTACCAGCAGCTACGCGATCGCGTGGCAGCAATACTGGCACAACGGCTGACGTTGCCTGCGGCTCAGATTCTGGATATTGGCTGCGGTGAAGGGTATTACACCAGCGCCATGGCCAGCGCGCTGCCAGACGCTCAGCTCTTTGGGCTGGATGTCGCCAAACCGGCAATCCGCATGGCGGCAAAGCGCTATGCGCAGGTACGGTTTTGCGTGGCCTCCAGCCAGCGGCTGCCGTTTGCCAGTGCTGTGCTGGATGCGGTGGTGCGCATCTATGCGCCCTGTAATGAAGAGGAGCTTAGCCGCGTGGTAAAACCAGGCGGTTATCTGCTGACCGTTACGCCAGGTCCGCACCATCTGCAGCAGTTTAAGGCGCTAATCTATTCGCAGGTGCAGCTGCATGCTGCAGAAGAGAAAACCTATACCGGCTTTACGCTGTGTGAGTCGCAGTCTCTCAGCTATGGCCTGACGCTAAGCGGTGCTGAAGCAGTGAGCCTGCTGCAGATGACTCCCTTTGCCTGGCGTGCGACGGAAACGGTATGGCAAACGCTGGCAGAGGCAGAATCGTTCCTCTGCGACGCTGACTTTACGCTTTCGCTGTGGCAGCGCGATTAGCGGGCAGTGAGGAGCGTACGCCAGATACGCTCCAGATCATCCAGCGTATTGACCGCAATCATCAGCCGCCGTCGCTCCAGCTGTAGCAGCAGAACCCCCTCCTGCGAAAGATTAATCGCGGCAATGCGTGCATAGCGGATCCAGATTCCGTTATCAAACAGCCCTTCCTGCTTCAGCAGCAGCACCGGACGGCGCAGCCAGCATAACCAGAATGTCAGTGCACAAAGCACCATAATCAGCGTTGTCGTCAGCGGCGACCCCGCATTGCTGACATTTTTCCACAGCAGAATCAGCAGCAGTCCGATAAAAATGGCGCTATCGGGCAGGTGACGTCGTCGCAGTGCGACCCGCAACAGGGTAACGCCTTTACGGCGCGGCAACACCGCTTCATGGTAAATGGCAAACAACAGCAGAGCGGCAATGCAGAGTATCAGCAGCAGATCGGTCAGCGCCATCATAGTTCCTCTTCACACTGCCTGTGTCATGCGTCTGGCCGGAAAGCGGCCTACAGTCCCAGCAGGCCAATCCAGTAACCAATTATGCCGATAACAAAGAAGCCGATGATGATCCAGAGCGCATTGACTTTGCGGCGCAGCAGCCACATACAGCCGAATGTCAGCAGCAGCGGGATCAGGCCTGGCATAAGCTGATCGAGAATAGACTGAACGGTGGTGACCGTGGTTTTACCGGTCTGATCGGTGATGCGGGAGACCACCAGCGGCACATTAACGTGCGTCCACTTATTGACCAGAGCGCCCATCACAAACAGGCCGAGTATCGATGCGCCTTCGGTAAGCTTCTGCAGAAAACCGCCGCCCATATCGCTGACAATATCAACGCCTTTGCGATAGCCATAGGCAACGCCATAATAGCGGGTCAGCAGGCGGGCAACGTTAAACAGCACAAAAAACAGCAGCGGACCCAGCAGGCTGCCGCTCATGGCAATACCCGCACCAAGCGCGGCAAATACCGGCCGTACGGTGCCCCAGAAGATGGGGTCGCCCACGCCTGCCAGCGGGCCCATCAGGCCCACCTTTAATCCGTTAATGGCGCCATCGTCAATTGCGGCACCGTTTGCCCGCTGCTCCTCCATTGCCATAGTGACGCCCAGTACCGGCGCGGCTACATAGGGATGCGTATTGAAAAACTCCAGATGACGCCTGATCGCCTGTTTACGTGCGTCGTCGTTTTCCGGATAGAGGCGACGGATCACCGGTACCATAGAAAAGCAGAAACCGAGCGCCTGCATGCGTTCAAAGTTCCATGACCCCTGAAGCAGATTAGAACGTATGAACACGGCGCGCACATCACCGGAAGTGAGCTTTTTCGCTATTCGCGTGCTGTCAACCATAGTGGCACCTGTTCCTAGTCAAGTTCGTTATCAAGGTCGTTTTGCGTCGCGCCTGCCGGCGCTGCGCCTGTGACCCGGTTATATTTCGGGGCGAGCTGGATATACAGAATGGCCATCACCACGCCGATAACGCCCAGTGCGACCAGATTGAAATCAGTAAACGCGGCGGTGACAAATCCAAGATAGAAGAACGGCATCAGATAGCCGGCGCGCATCATATTGATGACCATCGCGTATCCCACGACCACAATCATGCCGCCGGCAATATTCAGGCCGTTTGTGACCACGTCCGGAATAGAACTCAGCAGCGTATGCACGGCGCTGGTGCCGACAGAGATAGCAACTATCAGCGCAGGTATAGCAATGCGCATCGCCTGCAGCAGCAGGGCGGAGACATGGATCCAGGAGATGGCGGTGAGGTTGCCTTTTTCGGCCGCTTTATCTGCCGCATGCTGAAATGCCACGGTCAGCGTTCGCACAATGATGGTCAGCACCTGACCCGCCGCCGCCAGCGGTATCGCCAGCGCAATACCGGCACCGACGCTTTGCCCGCCGGCAATGACCAGAATGGTGGATATGATGGAGGCGAGAGCCGCATCGGGGGCTACCGCCGCTCCGATATTCATCCAGCCCAGCGCGATCATCTCCAGCGTACCGCCGATAATAATGCCGGTTTTCATATCACCCAGCACGGCGCCAATCAGGGTGCAGGCGACCAGCGGACGGTGAAACTGAAATTCATCCAGGATAGATCCCATACCGGCAATACAGGCCACGATAAATATCAGTACAATCTGTAGCGTGGTTATTTCCATTTTGCATCTCCTCAGCACACTCAGGATGCCCGCTGTAATTACCGGGCGGCAGCAAATCAGGCAGTGACCTTCGCAATCAGGTCCATCATAGTGAGTTTTTGATCGGTAGACACTTTGCGCACCTCAAGCTCAATACCGCGGGCGTTGAGCTGACGAAAGGCCGCAATATCCTTCTCATCCACTGAAACCGCATTAGTAACCTGCGTTTTACCCTGGCGAAATGCCATGCCGCCGATATTCACACTGGTGATATTCACGCCCTGCGCCACAACGCGCTCAACGTCGGTGGGATTAGTAAACAGCAACATAACGCGTTCGCCAGCATATTTAGGGTTGTTCCAGACGCGGATCATTTTTGCAATATCGACCACGTGCGCGGTAACGCCTGGCGGCGCTACCTGAGTTAGCAGGGTTTTGCGCACATGATCGTTTGCCACTTCATCACTGATCACGATGATGCGGCTGACGCCGGTCTCTTTGGTCCAGCGGGTCGCTACCTGACCATGAATCAGACGATCGTCTATGCGTGCCAGCCCGATTTTCATATGCTGCCCAGGCGCCAGCGGCGGCGCAGCAGGCTTAACCGGTGCTGCAACAGAGGAGACAGAGGTTGCCTTTAGTGCTTTGACGCCTTGCCGGCCGGCCTCGGTCGCGACCTGCACCAGCGCCGCCAGTTCAGGGTCGTCATCGCGGGCCATCAGCGTTTCGACCAGCATCGGAATATTGACGCCGGCAATAACCTCCTGATCCGGGCGATCCGTGACGAGGCGGCTGGCGGCATTAAACGGGCTGCCTCCCCATGTATCAACCAGAAACAGTACGCCCTGTGCGGTATCAAGTTCTGCCAGCCGGCCGCGATACTTATCCATCAGCGTTTCGGCATTTTCACCGGGTGCAAAATCGATACAGGCCACATTGTGCTGTTCGCCCAGCAGCATCTCTGCTGTTTTCAGGAGCGGCTCTGCTGCCCAGCCGTGTGTACCAATGACTATTGCGATGGTCACCTGCTACCTCCGTTTACAACGAAACCCTGTCAGTAAAGGGCGTTAACAGGGATAAAGATGCGGCCGGACTCGTCAGGCAGGTAAGTATGAGCCGCTACGATAAAGGTCTGAGCATTTATCAATTTGCGTTAAGGTCGCCGTTTATTTTAGTTAGCGAAAGAAGAAAGAGTGTGACGCCTGTCGGTTATCTGAGGTAACAGCGGCCTGGCGGACTTTTTTATGCCATTTTTTTGTGCCAGCGCAGTTATTTGTAAATGTAAGAAAATTTTTTGATCTTGTTGAGGTAACTGATACATTAACTTTCTGTTTATTATTCAGGAGTACCGGGCTCAAGCTCACCTTTATGGACCGTCACCGACGTCGCTTCTTATCCTTACTGTGCCAGCCGGCCCAGATCGCCATGCCGTTCAGCGTTATTTCGCCCCCGACTATTCAGCTGTCTCACTTACCGGTGCAGACTGATTTTCGCGCGTCTACTTTATTAGCAAGGAGTCACTGATGGAGTTTCTCTTGGATCCCTCGATCTGGGCGGGGCTGTTAACGCTGATCGTGCTGGAAATTGTGCTGGGTATTGATAACCTGGTCTTTATCGCCATTCTTGCTGACAAACTCCCGCCAAAGCAACGCGATAAAGCGCGACTGATTGGTCTGTCGCTGGCACTGGTAATGCGCCTCGGCCTGCTTTCACTGATTTCGTGGATGGTCACGCTGACCCGTCCGCTGTTCAGCGTGATGGATTTCAGCTTTTCCGGCCGCGATCTGATCCTGTTGTTTGGTGGCCTGTTCCTGCTTTTCAAGGCCACGATGGAGCTGCATGAGCGGCTGGAAAATAAAGGGATGGAGCAGCAGGGTAATCGCAACTATGCCAGCTTCTGGGCGGTAGTTGCACAGATTGTGGTGCTGGATGCCGTCTTCTCGCTGGATGCCGTTATAACTGCAGTCGGTATGGTTAATCACCTGCCGGTGATGATGACGGCGGTAGTGATCGCAATGGGTATGATGCTGCTGGCGTCAAAACCGCTGACTAATTTTGTTAACGCGCATCCGACGGTCGTAGTGCTCTGTCTGAGCTTCCTGCTGATGATTGGTTTATCGCTGGTGGCGGAAGGGTTCGGTTTCCATATCCCGAAAGGTTATCTCTATGCGGCGATTGGTTTCTCAATTTTGATTGAGCTGTTTAACCAGATCGCCCGTCGCAACTTTATGCGCCATCAGGCGCGTCGCCCGATGCGTGAGCGGACGGCAGAGGCTATTTTACGTCTGATGGGCGGTCGCAATCGTCAGCAGCAGCCTTCACAGGATGATCATACGCTGAATAACGCCATACCGCAGGAAGCGTTTAAAGATGAAGAGCGTTTTATGATCAACGGCGTACTGACGCTGTCGCAGCGCTCAATTCGCAGCATCATGACGCCGCGTGGTGATATTTCGTGGGTTGATGTGACGCGCCCGCTGGATGAGATCCGCATGCAGCTGCTGGATACGCCACACAGCCTGTTTCCGGTGTGCCGCGGTGAGCTGGATGAGATTATCGGCGTGGTGCGTGCGAAAGAGCTGCTGGTGGCGCTGGAACACGGTATGGATGTAACCACGTTCGCATCTGGCTCACCGGCAATTATTGTACCTGAGACGCTGGATCCCATTAATCTGCTGGGCGTGCTGCGCCGGGCGAAAGGCAGTTTTGTCATTGTGACCAATGAATTTGGTATGGTACAGGGGCTGATTACGCCGCTGGACGTACTTGAAGCGATTGCCGGTGAATTTCCGGATGAAGATGAGACGCCGGATGTGATCGCCGATGGTGATGGCTGGCTGGTCAAGGGCGGTACCGATCTGCATTCGCTGCAGCAGCTGCTCGACTATCATGAACTGGTCAAACAGGAAGACGATCACGCTTCGCTGGCGGGTCTGCTGATTGAGCAGAAAGGTCAGCTGCCGCAGCCCGGTGAAGTGATTGATCTGCCGCCGCTGCACTTTGAAATTGTTGAAGCGACGGATTACCGTATCGACCTGGTGCGGGTGACCAAAGATGCGCCTCACGATGAAGATGAAGAAAACGCGTAATTACGCGTGATTATGCTGACAGGGCCGTCATCGCGACGGCCCTTTTTTATGCTTCTGTTTCCTGATGCCGGGCCAGCCATGCCGGAAAATCTTCAATTGGCATGGGGCGCGCATAGAAGTAACCCTGCAGATGATCTACCCCGCGTTCACGCAGATAGGAGGCCTGTTCAGCGGTCTCTACGCCTTCGGCCACCAGCGCAATCTTCAGGCGCTGCGCCAGTGAAATCACCATATCGGTTACCGTGGCGTTAATGGCATCAGTGCCGATAGCCGCCGTAAAAATCTTATCAATTTTCAATACATCGGGCTGCAGATCCTTCAGGTAGGCCAGCGAACTGTGTCCGGTGCCGAAATCGTCTATCGCCAGACGCACCCCAATGTTGTGCAACTGCGCCACGACCGACTGATCGATAACCGGCAAGGCGTCACGCTCTGTCAGCTCAACCACCAGCTGCGGATGCGGATTAGCGGGCCACCATATCTGCTGCAAATCTTCCACAATGGCGCGATCGTGAAAATGGCTGGCGGCGACGTTAATCGCAATATGGAACGCGCTGCTTTGCGGCAGCTGCGGCAGGGCCTCTACGGCCCGGGCAATCACAAAGCGGGTCAGGGGAGCGATCAGGTTTTGCCGTTCCGCCAGTGGGATAAAGACATCCGGCGCAATCCATCCCTGGCGCGGATTATGCCAGCGCAGCAAAAGCTCAATACCTTCACACTGTTCGCTGCGGGCATTGATCAGCGGCTGACAGTAAACCATAAATTCACTGGCGGTGATCCCGTAGCTGATCTGCCAGCTGAGGCTCATACGATTGGCCGTGGCCAGCCAGACAATATAGCCAATCAGCAGGCTCAGCATCATTGCCAGCGGCAGCTGGGAAGGCAGCGTATTTAACGCCAGACGCGCAGGTGAGGGACCATAAAGTGTAATGGTGAACGGGTAGCGTAATGATGCCTGATCGTAAGCGACTTCATCCTCCGAGGGCACCGTATGTTCAATCATCGGATTACCATACTCAAGGCTCTGACCGCCCACGTTGAAAATAGCCCGCTCTACCCACGGCAGCTGAGGCTCAAGCAGATAATTGCTCATCAGTTCAACATTCACCACCTGCAGTAAGCCATCGCGATTATCCAGCGACTTTGGCGTCCACAGCAGCAGCACCGGCGAGCCTTTAAGCAGATAATCATCTGTAGTCAGCAGCATACGCTGATTATTGAGCGCCAGCTCCGGGTAGGTCTGACTAAAAGAGATATCGCGTGCGCCATAGATACTGGAGCAGTAGATAGTGTCGTTTTGCACCAGCAGCACCGTGCGCACCGTCTGCAGTGCAGCGATCTTTTCGATCAGCGGATAACGCACCAGCGAACAGGGCAGGCCCACCAGCCCCAGCGTATTATTGGCAGAAACATCCAGCGGTGAGAACATCCGATCAAACCGCTCAATGGCACGGCTGGCAAAGTTAAGCGACTGTTGCTCAATACGTGACTTCTCTTCGATATAACGAAAAGCCAGAGTCAGGATCAAAACCAGCGTCGCGATCACTAACGCAATAAGCAGCCGCTTACGGCGAAATTGACCCACAGATTGCTGGGGAATGAGCATCAGTAACCACCTTGTTAAGACACAGATCAGGAGCAAATTAACGTGAAGGTTATCGGCACAGGGACGGCCAGGTTTAGCGCTGCCCGGTAAAAAAGAGGGCAATAAAAAACGCGGCCTGCCGGATCCGCGCAGGAAAATTACAATATCTGGTTTGGCAACGCCGAGGTAGGTAAAAAAGCAGAAATTAGTATGAGTGCGCTAAATGTAATCAGCGCACTTCGGATAAACATCAGTCACATTGTACTTTGATGGCCAGACCGCCCCGCGAGGTTTCGCGATATTTAGCGTTCATGTCTTTCCCGGTTTCGTACATGGTCTCAATCACTTTATCCAGCGAGACGCGCGGGGCGCTGGTGCGGCGCAGCGCCATGCGCGCCGCGTTGATGGCTTTGACCGACGCAATAGCATTGCGCTCGATACACGGCACCTGTACCTGGCCGGCAACCGGATCGCAGGTCAGACCCAGGTTATGCTCCATGCCAATTTCTGCCGCCACGCACACCTGTTCCGGGCTGGCACCCAGCAGTTCCGCCAGACCCGCTGCCGCCATAGAGCAGGCGACGCCAACTTCGCCCTGACAGCCTACCTCGGCACCAGAGATTGAGGCGTTCATTTTATAGAGAATACCAATAGCGCCTGACGCGAGAAAATAACGAATGAAGATATCGGGCGTGACGCTTTCGATAAAGTGATCGTAATAGGCAAGCACCGCCGGCACGATGCCGCAGGCACCGTTAGTAGGAGCCGTGACCACGCGTCCGCCTGCGGCATTCTCTTCGTTTACCGCCAGGGCAAACATGTTGACCCAGTCAATCACGTTCATCGGATCGTTAGAATGCTTGGTCGAAGAGACCAGCAGGCGGCGTAAAGAGGCGGCACGACGCGGCACGCGCAACGGCCCGGGCAGTACGCCTTCGGTGTTCAGGCCACGGTCAATGCACGCCTGCATGGTCTGCCAGACGTCGGTAAAATAGTGAGTAATCTCTTCACGGCTATGCAGCGCCAGCTCATTTTGCATCACCAGTCCTGACAGCGACATCCCCGTCTCACTGCAGTGGCTGAGCAACTCTTTTGCGGAGTGAAATGCATAAGGCACAGAGACTTCATCCAGTACCGGCTGACCAAAATGCGCTTCATCAACGATAAACCCGCCGCCAATGGAGTAGTAGGTTTTCGTCAGGATCAGCAAATCCCCGGCAAACGCATACAGCGTCATGCCGTTTTCATGCAGTGAAAGGTTTTCACTGCGGAATACCATGCCGCCTTCACGCGGGAAATCCACCTCATGTGCGCCTTTAGCCAGCAGCAGGCGCTCACGCATTTCTGTGTCTTTGATAAACGCCGGGATCGCATCAATATCCACGGTAGCAGGTTCATAACCCGCCAGGCCCATAATGATAGCGATATCCGTATGATGCCCTTTACCCGTCAGCGAGAGAGAGCCATACACATCCACCGCTACGCGTGTGACATCCTGCAGTTTGCCCTGCTCAGCCAGCAGATCAACAAACTGTTTGCCCGCTTTCATCGGGCCTACAGTATGTGAACTGGATGGGCCGATGCCCACTTTGAACATGTCAAAAACACTAATCAACGGTGACGCTCCTCACAAATACGGGTTTCTGCGGCCTGAGCCGTAATTGCGGCTAATAGTAATCGCCACGGCGGGCGAAAGAACAGCTTTTCGCATGAAATAATCTAATTATAAACCGCAGAAATAGTTATCTGGCCGTACCTTTGTGAAGTGGATCGATTTTTCAGCCAGGAGTTTGCAGACAGGATTCAGGGCAGCGCGATCTGCTGACCGAGTGCGCGGATAATGCCGGCCGTCATGCCCCAGATAAAATAATCGTTATACCAGGAGAGCCAGATCCGGTGCTGCTGCTGGCCGCGATACAAAGTCAGAGGATGATAGCGTGCCAGATGCAGTGCTTCCCGCAGTGGCATAGTAAATGCGCTTTCTACTTCATCCGGGTTTAGCCGGAGCGGCATGGCTGGCAGGATACCGACTACCGGCGTTACGGCAAAGCCGGTACTGCTGGTGACTGCCGGCAGTACACCGGCGATCCTCACCTGATGAGGATCGATGCCCACTTCTTCCTGCGCTTCACGCAGGGCAGTACAGATCAGTGAGGTATCGCTGGCATCCTGCATGCCGCCCGGAAATGCAACCTGGCCGGCATGTTTGCGCAGCAGCGCCGAGCGGCGCGTCAGCAGCAGTGCCGGCTCGGCGCTATTGATAATCGGCACCAGCACTGCCGCATGACGTCCGGCAGGGGCCGGCAGGCGCGCGGGGCGCGGGGGCTGCAGCATAAAACGCGTCAAAAACTGGCTGAGTTCGGCCGTCATTTTACTTCTCGTCGCTAAGGCTGGGCAGAATGCGGTTAACCTTATGGAAGGTCTCTTCATACTCAGATTGCAGCTCGCTGTCGGCCACCAGTCCGCCGCCTGCAGCGCAGTAGAGGGTATTGTTTTCCGCGATCAGTGTACGGATGGTAATACTGCTGTCCATCCGGCCACACAGACTGATATAGCCGATGCTGCCGCACCAGGCGTTCCGGCGATGCGGCTCCAGCTCTTCAATAATCTCCATCGCGCGGATTTTGGGCGCCCCGGTGATTGAGCCTCCCGGGAAGCAGGCGCGCAGCAGGTCGGTAGCGCGTAAAGCATCAGGCAGGCGGGCCCGCACGGTGCTCACCAGATGATGCACTGCCGGAAACGGTTCAACCACAAACAGTTCCGGGACGCTAACGCTGCCAGGTTCAGCGACCCGTCCAATATCATTACGCATCAGATCAACAATCATCAGATTCTCAGCGCGATCTTTAGCCGAGTGCGCCAGTTTCTCTGCCTGCAGACGATCGGCCTCCCGTTCTGCCAGGCGCGGCAGCGTGCCTTTTATCGGGCGCGTTTCAATGACGTTTTGCTGCAGCGAGAGAAAGCGTTCCGGCGACAGGCTGAGCAGCGCGCTGTCCGGCAGACGCAGAAATGCGCTAAAGGGCGCGCGATTGGCGCGCGTAAGGCGCAGAAACGCCTGCCACTCATCTCCGCTGTAGTGTGCTTCGAAACGCTGGGCAAGGTTGACCTGATAGCAGTCGCCCGCCTGAATATACGCCTGTACGGCATTAAAGCGGGCTGCGTAGGCCTCACGCGTGAGGTTAGATCGCCACGCGCTGGTTAAGCGAAACGCCCGCGGCGGCGGAAGCGCCTGCGCCTGCAGCCAGCGCCAGCGCGCGTCAGCATCGCTGAGAGAAACCAGCGTGAGCCGCTGCAGGTGGTGATCGGCAATCAACGCCCAGTCATACAGGCCCACCGCCATGTCAGGTGTCTGCAAATCCTGCTGCGCTACATCCGGCAGCCGTTCAAACCGGCGTCCGAGATCGTAGCCAAACAGGCCAAGCGCACCGCCCTGAAAAGGCAGATCGGGATGGAAAGCGGGCTGCAGGTCCAGCCGGTCAATCTGTCGCTGCAGCAGCTGCAGCGGGTCCTCTTCAGAGCGCCGCATGCCGGTGCCATCATCAATTTCAGTATACCTGCCGCGCGTGGTCAGCGTGACGCGCGGATCGGCAGTCAGGATATCAAAACGGTTATCCGCGTGATCGGCCTGACCTGAGGTCAGCAGCATGGCCCACGGGCGATGCGCGAGCGTGGCAAAGCGGCTCAGCAGGGCATCGGGGGTATAGGTAAGCGTGAGGGTTTTTGCGATCATGAGTTCAGCAGCATTCAACAGGCAGAGGCGTAGCCTGACATATTTTTTTGCCACTGGCACCTGTTTGTTCCACGTGGGATAATGCCCGTCCGATTTAATCTGGAGTAACGTATGTTTACAGGGCTTCCGGCACTATCTCATGAGCAGCAGCAGCAGGCGGTTGAGCGAATTCAGGAACTGATGGCGGGCGGTATGTCCAGCGGACAGGCGATTGCGCAGGTGGCACAGGAAATTCGCGAAACCTTTACGGGTGAGGCAATTCGGGCACGCTTCGACGATGAAGATGAGAACGAATAGTGCCCGTGCCGCTTAACGTGCGGCAATAATCTTTATTTCAACTTTATATTGCGGGTTCATCAGCCCGGCCTGTACGGTGCAGCGTACTGGCGCATTGCCAGGCGACACCCACGCATCCCAGGCACGATTCATTGCAGCAAAATCCGCTTTATCAACCAGAAAAATGGTGGCGTCAAGAATGTTGCTTTTATCTGAGCCGGCGCGCGCCAGAATACGGTCAATCACCGCCAGCGCGTTGGCCGTCTGCGCCTCTGCATCCAGGTTTTCCGGTACGCTGGTATAGTAAATCGTATTGTCATGTATCACGGCTTCAGACATACGATGTTCGGGATCGATACGCGTAATAGACATGCTTTTCTCCTCTGTTTTTTTGCTGCGCCAGCCTGCCATAACCGGGCCGGGATGTCATCTGTTGTGGTCGCGTCTGCCGAATCCTGACATAATTACAGTAGTTTTCAGGTAACAGGTGAGGATGTGTGGCAGACGATTTTGCAGCCGATGGCGCGCTAGCGCAGGCAATTCCCGGTTTTAAACCGCGCGCAGCGCAGCATGAAATGGCGAAGGCGGTTACAGCCGCCGTCACGCACAGCGGAGAGCTGGTGGTGGAGGCGGGCACCGGAACCGGTAAAACGTATGCCTATCTGGCGCCTGCATTACGCGCAAAGAAGAAGGTTATTGTTTCTACCGGATCCAAAGCGCTGCAGGATCAGCTCTATAATCGCGATTTGCCCACCATTGCCCGGGCGCTGAAGTTCAGCGGAAAAACCGCGCTGCTAAAAGGCCGGTCTAACTACCTCTGTCTCGAACGTATGGAGCAGCAAAATCAGAGCGGCGGCGACCTTACCGTTCAGGCGCTGGGCGATCTTATCCACGTGCGCAGCTGGTCATCAGAGACAAAAGATGGCGATATCAGCAACTGCGCTGGCGTTGCCGAAGACAGTCCCATCTGGCCCTATGTGACCAGCACCAATGACAACTGTCTTGGCAGTGACTGTCCGCTCTATAAAGAGTGTTTTGTCGTGAAAGCACGCAAAAAAGCGATGGATGCTGACGTTGTGGTGGTCAATCATCACCTGTTTCTGGCCGATCTGGTGGTGAAAGAGGGGGGGTTCGGCGAGCTGATCCCGGAAGCGGACGTGATGATCTTCGATGAGGCGCATCAGCTGCCTGATATCGCCAGCCAGTACTTTGGTCAGCAGCTCTCCAGCCGCCAGCTGCAGGATCTCGCCAAAGATATCATTCTTGCCTATCGCACCGAGGTGCGCGATGTACAGCAGCTGCAAAAATCTGCCGATCGGCTGGCGCAGTGCGCGCAGGATTTTCGTTTGACGCTTGGCGAACCCGGCTTTCGCGGTAATCTGCGCGATCTGCTCAGTGACAATAACGTTATGCGCATGTTCACCCTGCTGGATGATGCGCTCGAACTCTGTTACGACGTCATTAAACTCTCTCTGGGGCGATCGGCGCTGCTGGACGCAGCTTTTGAGCGCGCGGCGCTCTATCGCACCCGCCTGAAACGACTGCGCGCCATCAGCGAACCCGGTTTCAGCTACTGGTATGAATGTACCAGCCGGCACTTTACGCTGGCGCTGACGCCGCTTTCAGTCGCAGAACGCTTTCGTGAGGTGATGAATACACGTAAAGCGGCGTGGGTATTTACTTCTGCCACGCTGGCGGTGAATGAACAGGTCGGGCACTTCGCCAGTCGTCTTGGTGTTGAGCAGGCGCAGACGCTGATCCTCGACAGTCCGTTTGATTACGCCCGGCAGGCGCTCCTGTGTGTGCCGCGCAATATGCCGGAGCCAAATGCGCCCGGCGGAGCCCGGCAGCTGGCGCGGATGATGAAGCCGCTGATTGATGCTAATAAAGGGCGCTGCTTTTTTCTCTGCACTTCACACAAAATGATGCGTGAACTGGCGGCCGAGTTTCGTGCGTCAATGACTCTGCCGGTGCTGCTGCAGGGCGAGACCAGTAAAGGGCAGCTGCTGAAGCAGTTTCTGGAGGCGGGCAACGCGCTGCTGGTCGCGACCAGCAGCTTCTGGGAAGGTGTCGACGTCCGCGGCGATGCTCTGTCGCTGGTGATTATTGATAAACTGCCGTTTACCTCGCCAGACGATCCGCTGCTGAAAGCGCGCATGGAGGATTGCCGGCTGCGCGGTGGCGATCCGTTCAGTGATGTGCAGCTGCCGGATGCGGTGATCACCCTTAAGCAGGGGGTCGGGCGTTTGATCCGCGACACCGCCGATCGCGGCGTACTGGTGATTTGCGATCAGCGTCTGGTTTCACGTCCCTACGGCGAACTCTTTCTCAACAGTCTGCCACCCACGCCGCGTACCCGCGATCTGGCGCGCGCGATCGACTTTGTCCGGCAGGCAGAGGAACACTAATTTATGCCGCTTTGTGATAAGATGCGCGCCATTTTGATTCTCTGAGGTTGTTATGTCCGCCCGAATTTTAGCACTGGACACGGCGACAGAAGCCTGTTCTGCCGCGCTGCTGAATCAGCAGCAGATCGATGCCCGTTTTGAAATTGCCCCGCGCGATCACACGCAACGTATTTTGCCGCTGGTGCAGTCGCTGCTGCAGGCGCAGCAGCTGGAACTGACCGCGCTGGACGCGCTGGCGTTTGGGCGCGGACCGGGCAGTTTTACCGGTGTTCGCATTGGTATTGGCATTGCGCAGGGACTGGCACTGGGGGCAGATTTACCCATGATTGGCGTCTCTTCGCTGGCAACAATGGCGCAGGGTGCCTGGCGGCTGACCGGAGCCACGCGTGTACTGGTGGCGATTGATGCACGCATGGGCGAAGTCTACTGGGCTGAATATCAGCGTGATGAAGCGGGCCACTGGCACGGTGCTGAAAGTGAAGCAGTGCTGAAGCCAGAGGCTGCCGCTGCCCGTATCGCCGCGCTGAGCGGTGAGTGGGCGACCGCAGGCACCGGCTGGCAGGCCTGGCCTGAGCTGATGACCACGCCGGGCGCAACCCTGCTGGCAACGTCCGTTACGCTGCCTGCGGCTGAAGATATGCTGCCGCTGGCACTGCAGGCGTGGCAGCGTGGGGAGAGCGTAGCGGTTGAGCATGCAGAGCCGGTTTACCTGCGTAACGAAGTGGCGTGGAAAAAGTTGCCCGGACGCTGAGCCGCTACGCAACTTATTTTTGCACCTCCAGTCTAAATTAAAAATTACAGGAGATGTGCTTATGCCAGGTTATCGTGCTGGAATCGCTGGTAGCGTACTGGCGTGTGTGTTGCTGCTAAGTGGCTGCGTCAGCGTACCCGATTCTATTAAAGGCAGCTCGGCGCTTCCGCAGCAGGATTTACTGCGCGTGATGAATGCCCCCCAGCTTTATGTCGGCCAGGAGTCGCGTTTTGGCGGTAAAGTAGTACGCGTTACTAATCTTAACGGACTGACGCGACTGGAAATAGCCACGCAGCCGCTGGATGACAGCGCCCGGCCCCGGCTGGGTGCTGCCTCAATCGGACGGATATACGCCGATATCAACGGATTTGTTGATCCGGTCGATTTGAGTAACCAATATATTACGGTGCTGGGTACGATAAAGGGCACCGAGAAAGGTGAGATTGGCAAGGCCAGTTATAACTTTGTTGTAATTGATGTGCGTGGCTATCAGCGCTGGCACCTTACTCAGCAGGTTATGACGCCACCTCAGCCGATCGATCCCTGGATCGGGTATGGTCCGTCGCGGCATCATCCCGGTTACTGGGGGCCAAACCCTTACTGGGGGATGAACCTGGGAGGGCCGGCTCAGGTACAGACTATCCTGACTGAATAGCCGCTGCATACTTTTCCGGCCCGGTTGCGGTGCACGCAGCCGGGCTTTTTTATTGGGCGCGTAACCGGCGCGCGAAATTTAGTGATGGGCTTCGCAACCTGAAAATGCCGCGACCGGCAAACTGGTACAATCAGTTAAAGTATTGTTAACAACACTGATTGCAGAGGCGGCGATGGCTACGCAACAAGAATATCGGGGTGACTCTTTGACGAAAGTTTGGCTGAAACGCTATCCGCCAGATGTGCCAGCAGAAATAAATGCCGACCGCTATCCCTCTCTGGTCGATCTCTTTGAACATGCGGTATTGCATTATGCTGACAACGTTGCATTCATCAATATGGGTCAGCCGCTGACCTATCGCCAGCTCGACGCGCAGAGCCGGGACTTCGCCGCCTGGCTGCAACAGGGGCTGGGACTGCAGCAGGGCGATCGCGTAGCGCTGATGATGCCTAATCTGCTGCAATATCCGGTGGCGCTGTTTGGTGTGCTGCGTGCCGGTATGGTAGTGGTGAATGTGAACCCGCTCTATACCCCGCGCGAGCTGAAGCATCAACTCAACGACAGCGGTGCCAGCGCGATTGTTATCGTCTCCAATTTTGCCCACACGCTGGAAAAGGTCGTGGCAGATACGGCAGTTAAGCATGTCATGCTGACGCGTATGGGCGATCACCTGGCACCGGTCAAAGCAACGCTGGTGAACTTCGTCGTCAAATATATCAAAAAGCTGGTGCCGAAATACCATTTACCTGGCGCGGTGCCGCTGCGGCATGCGCTGCAGCAGGGCGCACGTATGGCTTATCAGCGCCCGGCGTTAAGTAATAATGATCTGGCCTTTCTGCAGTACACCGGCGGCACCACCGGCGTTGCTAAAGGTGCAATGCTGACCCATGGCAACATGCAGGCCAATCTGGAGCAGACAAAAGCCACCTATGGCAAACTGCTGCGTGCCGGGCAGGAGCATGTGGTGACGGCGCTGCCGCTTTACCATATTTTTGCGCTGACGGTTAACTGCCTGCTGTTCCTTGATCTCGGCGGCACTAATCTGCTGATTACTAATCCGCGCGACATTCCAGGGTTCGTTAAAGAGCTGGCTAAATTCCCGTTTACCGCCATCACCGGCGTGAATACGCTGTTTAACGCGCTGCTCAATGACGAAAACTTTAACAAACTCGACTTCTCCACGCTGCGGCTCTCAGCTGGCGGAGGTATGTCAGTTCAGAAAGCCGTCGCCGAGCGCTGGGAAAAGCTCACCGGGCATTATCTGCTTGAAGGCTACGGCCTTACCGAATGCTCCCCGCTGGTGTCGGTTAACCCTTATGACATTACCTGTCATACCGGCAGTATTGGCCTGCCGGTGCCCTCTACCGATGTACGGATTATTGACGATCAGGATAACGAAGTGACGCCGGGCGAGCCGGGCGAGCTTTGCATTCGCGGCCCGCAGGTGATGGCGGGCTACTGGCAGCGTCCTGACGCCACGCTGGAAGTGCTGAAAAATGGCTGGCTGCATACTGGCGATATTGTTACCGTGGACAGCGAGGGGTTCATCCGGATTGTCGATCGTAAAAAAGATATGATTCTGGTTTCCGGCTTCAATGTCTATCCTAACGAAATCGAAGATGTGCTGATGCAGCATCCAAAAATCCGTGAAGCCGCTGCGATTGGCGTACCAAGCGAACTCTCTGGTGAAGCGGTGAAGGTCTGTATTGTTAAAAAAGATCCTGCACTTACCAAAGAAGAGGTGCTGGATCACTGCCGGCGTCAGCTGACCGGCTACAAAGTGCCGAAAATCATTGAATTTCGTGAAGAGCTGCCAAAGACAAACGTGGGCAAAATTTTACGGCGTGAACTGCGCGATGAGGCGAAGCGGGAAGGGCAATAAGGTTGCCGCGCTTCCACAGGTTAACGCCGGCAACGACCGGCGTTTTTATTGCTTTTAACATGGAGCGCTGCGCGGGGTTTGCGCAGCGGGAATAAATACGTGAATTACACCCTGATCGACCAAGACCACCAGCTGGCTGAAGTGTGCCGCCTGGCTCGCCAGCATGATGCTGTTGCTCTGGATACTGAATTTGTACGCACCCGGACTTACTATCCTCAGCTTGGGCTGATACAGCTGTTTGATGGTGAACAACTGGTGCTGATCGATCCACTGCCGATTGGTGACTGGGCGCCGTTTATCGCTTTGCTGCAGGACGTGCAGGTGACGAAATTTCTGCACGCCGGTGGCGAAGATCTGGAAGTCTTTCTGCATCGCTTTGGTTGCCTGCCGCAGCCGATGATCGATACCCAGATCCTGGCCGCTTTTTCCGGTCAGCCGCTCTCCTGGGGCTTTGCGGCCATGGTGAATCACTTTAACCAGATCGAACTGGATAAAAGTGAGGCCCGCACCGACTGGCTCGCGCGCCCGCTGACCGAGCGCCAGTGTCAGTATGCCGCAGCGGATGTTGCGTACCTGCTGCCGATTGCTCGTCAGCTGATGACGCAGACTGACGCCGCCGGCAATATGCATGCAGCACTGAGCGAGTGCGACATGCTGTGTCAGCGTCGGCTGGACATCGTGCAGCCTGAGGAAGCGTGGCGCGATATCACCAACGCCTGGCAGCTGCGTCCGCGCCAGCTGGCGGCACTGCAGCGCCTGGCAGCCTGGCGTCTGAAAGTGGCGCGTCAGAAAGATATGGCGGTTAACTTTGTAGTGCGTGAAGAGAATCTGTGGAAAGTGGCTCGCTATCTGCCTGGCAGCCTCGGTGAACTGGATCACCTTGGACTCAACGGCCATGAAATCCGCTTTCACGGTAAAACGATGATTGAGCTGGTGGCGGATGCGCTGGTACAGGATGAGGCAACGCTGCCGGCGCCGCTGCCCAATCTCATTGAGCACCCGCACTATAAGCAGGTTTTTAAAGCGATTAAAGCGCTGGTACAGCAGGTAAGCGAAGAGACAGGGTACAGTCAGGAACTGCTGGCATCACGCCGCCAGATCAATCAGGTTCTCAGCGTATACTGGGGGCTGAAATCAGCAAACCGCACACCCGAACTGCTGAATGGCTGGCGTGGTGAGCTGCTGAAGCCAGGGATCGATCAGATTCTGCAGGCGCTGTAAAACCGCGACTTTCCCCTGCGTTACTACGCAGGGGAAACGCTGCGATCTGCTCCACTCATTTCGGGGCGTCTTCCGTTTCCGGCAGCGTCACGTTCAGCTCCAGAATCGAAATATCGTCGCCTTTCTGATCGAGCTGTACGGTCACCATATCGGGATCGATTTTGACATACTTGCAGATCACTTCCAGGATATCGCGTTTAAGCTGAGGCAAATAGTGGGGCTCACTGTCGCCCCTCCTGCGTTCAGCGACGATAATCTGCAGCCGCTCCTTGGCTATATTGGCTGTGCTCTTTTTACGGGATAAAAAGAAATCGAGTAAGGCCATTGGTTATCCCCCGAACAGGCGTTTCAGGAAACCCTTCTTCTCTTCTTCAATAAAGCGGAAGGGGCGTTCTTCGCCAAGCAGGCGTTCTACGGTATCAGCATAAGCTTTACCGGCGTCAGAATTGGTGTCGAGGATCACCGGTTCGCCCTGGTTTGAGGCGCGCAGCACAGACTGATCTTCCGGGATAACACCCACCAGCGGAATACGCAGGATTTCCAGCACATCTTCCATGCTCAGCATATCGCCACGGGTGACACGGCCCGGATTGTAGCGGGTCAGCAGCAGATGCTCTTTGACCGGATCCTGGCTGTTTTCAGCCCGGCGGGATTTAGAGGAGATAATGCCCAGAATGCGGTCAGAGTCACGTACGGATGAGACTTCCGGGTTGGTTGTGATG
Source organism: Pantoea sp. SIMBA_079 (assembly GCF_046940275.1). Lineage (NCBI taxonomy): Bacteria > Pseudomonadati > Pseudomonadota > Gammaproteobacteria > Enterobacterales > Erwiniaceae > Pantoea > Pantoea sp. SIMBA_079. The sequence goes on from NZ_JAWRYR010000001.1 coordinate 547,844, forward strand.
ATCGCTTCATCCGCGAAATAGAGCGCCATCAGCGCGCCGGTTTCGATGCCGGCCGGGGAGTCACAGACGATAAAATCGAACTCCATAGCGGCTAAATCGTTCAGCACTTTCTCGACGCCTTCGCGCGTCAGAGCATCTTTATCACGCGTCTGCGAGGCCGGCAGGATATAGAGCTGCTCGGTGCGTTTATCGCGGATCAGCGCCTGATTCAGGGTCGCATCGCCCTGAATAACGTTAACAAAGTCGTACACGACGCGACGTTCACAGCCCATAATCAAATCGAGATTACGCAGACCGATATCAAAGTCGATAACAACGGTTTTTTTGCCCTTTTGCGCTAACCCTGTCGCGATGGCCGCGCTTGACGTGGTCTTGCCAACGCCCCCTTTGCCCGATGTTACTACAATAATGCGTGCCATAAATGTTGATTTCCTTAACGAAAGAAAAGGGGCCTAATTAAGTGTCTGGATGGTAAGCGCGCCCTCTTTCAGACAGAGGCGCGCCGCTTTACCAAAAAATTCCGCCGGAATCTGATCCATGATCCAGTACTCACCGGCAATTGAGACCAGCTCAGCGGCAAGGTGAGTACAAAAAATCTGGCAGTCGCGATCGCCGCTGGCACCTGCCAGCGCCCGACCGCGCATCATGCCGTATATGTGAATATTGCCATCGGCCACCAGTTCTGCCCCGGCGCTGACGCTGCTGGTGACAATCAGATCGGCGTTACGGGCATAAATCTGCTGACCGGAACGCACTGGTGTATTCACCACGCGCGTTTTGTTAATGCTCTCGGTAACAACCGCAGGTGCAGCAACCTCTTCTGCAGGCGGTGCTTCAGCCGTTTTGCGATTCTCTTTACCTTCAGACAGCACCGGTAAACCCGCGCGGGCCACCATTTTTTTCTGGGCGTCATCTTTGCAACCGCTAACGCCAACAATACGCAGTCCGGTCGCGCTGATCGCCTGCTGCATCTGCTTCCAGTTAATATCCCCGGAGAGCGCTGAGATGTTCAGGACAACCGGTGCGTTCTGTAAAAACGCCGGCGCCTGATCGATTTTCTCCTGCAGCGCCTGACGAATCACATCGGGTTGTGAATGGTGCAGATGAACAACTGACAGGGTAAAACTGCTTCCCTTGAATTCGATTGGCGATTGCGGCATCTGTCCTGGCTCAGTCCTGTTTTTTTGACCTGAAAATGAACGTCGATAAAATCGCCATTAACATCCCCGGGTCAATATTCGAAGTTCTGCAAGCATGTTATAGTTACTGTAATATTCAGGCAAGTGACGCTAACAGTTAATTCGAGTAAAAAATATGTTTTGTGTGATCTATAGAAGCCCGCAACGAGACCAGACTTATCTTTATGTAGAAAAAAAGGACGATTTTTCCCGCGTGCCGGAAGCGCTGCTTAAAGGGTTTGGCAAGCCACAGTTGGCGATGGTGCTGTCGCTGGACAAGCGTGAGAGGCTGGCCAACGCAGACATTGAAAAGGTAAAGCAGGGACTGCGTGAGCAGGGTTATTATTTGCAGATCCCCCCACCTGTAGAAAGTTTGCTCAACGTCCATCTTGAGCAGGGTAAAGAAGTTTAATTCAGATTCATCTGTAAAAAATATAGCCTGTAAATATATTCAGTGTTCAGTGATTAATTAATTGCCCATGTCCGGTTTTGTCATGGGCAATTAATATTTGTTTGCCCGCCATCGTAAGAAAGATAAATCTCTTTTGACAATTTCTGTTACACCTGTCGCGATAACCGTTAATATTATTATCACTGGCGCCCCGTTCCGGCCGCTACTCACAGAGCCTCTGCCATGCTGGCAGAGTGCAAACATAACTCAGGCAGGTGAAAAATATGTATCAGCATCGTAACTGGCAGGGTGCTCTGCTGGATTTTCCGGTCAGCAAAGTGGTGTGCGTAGGCAGTAATTATGCAAAACATATTAAAGAGATGGGCAGCGCAACCCCGGACGAGCCGGTCCTGTTCATTAAACCTGAGACAGCCTTATGCGATTTGCGGCAGCCGCTCTCTATTCCTGCCGCGCTGGGTGATGTGCATCATGAGGTAGAACTCGCCGTCCTGATTGGCGCGACGCTAAAGCAGGCAAGCGAAGAGCATGTAGCGAAAGCGATTGCGGGTTATGGGGTAGCGCTGGACCTTACGCTGCGCGACCTGCAGGCAAGCTTTAAAAAAGCGGGCCAGCCGTGGGAGCGCGCGAAAGGGTTTGATAATGCCTGCCCGCTTTCCGGTTTTATTCCGGTCAATGACTACACGGGCGATCCGCAAAACAGTGAACTGAAGCTGGTAGTGAACGGGGAGGTGCGTCAGCACGGCTCCACGTCTGACATGATCCATAAAATCAAGCCGCTTATCGCCTATATGAGCCAGTTTTTTACGCTGCGCGCAGGCGATGTGATCCTGACCGGCACGCCAGAGGGCGTGGGTCCGCTGCGTTCAGGTGACAAACTTGAGATATCGCTGGCGGGTCACGGTATCAGCACGCGCGTGCTGTAATACTTGCATCACCGCATCTTAACCTTTATAAGGTGCGGTTTTGCTGAACAACCCGGACCGCAATGATGAGTGACCAACCTTTCTGGCAGACCAAACGTCTGGAACAAATGGACGACGCTGAGTGGGAATCGCTGTGTGACGGCTGCGGACAGTGCTGTCTGAATAAGCTGCAGGACGCAGACACTGATGAAATCTATTTTACTAATGTCGCCTGCAACCAGCTGAATATTAAAACCTGCCAGTGCCGTAATTATGAACGCCGGTTTGAATATGAAGAAGATTGTATCAAGCTCACGCGTGAAAACCTTACAACGTTTAACTGGCTGCCGCGCACCTGCGCCTACCGGCTGCTTGGTGAAGGCAAAGCGCTGCCTGCCTGGCATCCGCTGCTGGCAGGATCAAAAAAAGCGATGCATGCCCAGCGGATCTCTGTGCGCTACATCGCTGTACGGGAGAGTGAAGTACGCGACTGGGAAGATCACATTATCGACCGTCCCGATCGCAATGGCTGATTCTCCGTCCGTCAGCGGCCAAACAGGTTGCGCGGACGCGGCCTGAAGAGCTGAGCCACGAGCACGACCATGGCCACCAGCAGGTAGGCGGCAAAAATGGCGATCATCCACTGCGGCATGCTCCAGCCAAGAAATGTCCAGCCACGCTCAGCGCAGTCGCCACTGGCAACAAACACTGCAGGCAGCCATTTGTCCAGTGGCAGCCATGCCGGAAAGCGTGCGGCAAAGTCGCAGGTGACAAACGGGTTGGGGTGCAGCTGCAGCATGGTGTGCTCCCAGGATAAGCGCAGGCCCTCAGCGGCACTGTAAATCCAGATGGCAAGACTGGCCCAGCGCAGCGGAGTTTGCGGCGCAATCGCACCCACTACCCCTGCTGCCATTACGCCAAACAGGGCGCATCGCTCATAGATACACATCACGCAGGGCTTAAGCCCCATCCCATGCTGGAAGAACAGCGCCACCAGCTCCAGTGCCAGCGCGGTGAATGCCAGCAGCAGCCAGGCGCCACGCCCGCGCGAGCAGAGATTCAGATATCGCAACATAGTGGATTTTCCTTAGCTATCAGTGCCTGGCAGTGTAAACCAAAAGCCCGACGCTGCCAGCCTGCAATCCGGAATTCAGCGATAAAAATGACGCAGATCGTTTACGCAGCAGATTGTTTCCCCCGTCAGCCGTTTGTGCGGCACAGGGCAGGTGAAAGCATTCAGCCGCATGCTGAAATTTGCGCCAGGCCATGCTTTTAATCCACCTGCAGACTATTTCCGCTATAGCCCCTCTGGTATGATGAGTGTAATGACGATAAAGAACGCAATGAGAACGTAACGCTATGGTTATCAAGGCGCAGAGCCCTGCAGGATTCGCAGAAGAGTACATAATTGAGAGTATCTGGAACAGCCGTTTCCCCCCCGGGTCGATCCTGCCTGCTGAACGTGAATTGTCTGAGCTGATTGGCGTTACCCGTACCACCCTGCGCGAAGTGCTGCAGCGTCTTGCTCGTGATGGCTGGCTGACCATTCAGCATGGCAAGCCAACGCGTGTAAATGATTTCTGGGAAACGTCCGGGCTTAATATCCTTGAGACGCTGGCCCGGCTCGATCACGACAGCGTGCCGCAGCTGATTGATAATCTGCTGTCGGTACGCAGCAATATCGCGTCTATTTTTATCAGCCGTGCGCTGCGTCACCATCCGGAAAAAGCCCGCGAAGTGCTGGAGAGTGCGCTGCATGAGCAGGATCAGGCGGATGCCTATGCTGAACTCGATTATCGGGTATTCCGTGGTCTGGCGTTTGCTTCCGGTAACCCGATCTATGGTCTGATCCTCAACGGACTGAAAGGGCTCTATACGCGGGTCGGACGCCACTATTTTTCTAACCCTGAAGCGCGTGAACTGGCGCACCGTTTTTATCAGCAGCTGGCAGATATGTGTACGCAGCAGCCGACGCAGGAACAGGTCGTTGAGTGCGTGCGGGTATATGGCCGCCGCAGCGGAGAGATCTGGCACAGTATGCAGAAAAACCTGCCAGACGATCTCGGCAGCAAGCGCTAAAAAAAACCGGACTATTCAGTCCGGTTTTTTCATGCTCAGAGTCCGGGCGCCCGCGGCGGACAGCGGTCGAGCAACTCTATGCTGCCATCTTCATTCTGCTGTTCAAGATGAATATCAAATCCCCAAAGCCGGTGAACATGTTTCAGCACATCGCGCCGGCTTTTATCCAGCGGCGCACGCTGCTGAGGAACATAGCGCAGCGTTAGCGACCGGTCACCGCGCAAATCTACGTTGTAGACCTGAATGTTGGGCTCCAGATTGCTGAGGTTATACTGGGCAGACAGCTGCTGGCGAATCGCGCGATAGCCCGCCTCATCATGAATCGCCGCAATTTCCAGGTAGTTATTACGATCGTCATCCATAACAGTGAACAGGCGGAAATCGCGCATCACTTTTGGCGACAGGAACTGGCTGATAAAACTCTCATCTTTAAACTCGCGCATCGCAAAATGCAGCGTTTTAAGCCAGTCCGAGCCAGCGATATCGGGGAACCAGTGGCGATCTTCTTCTGTTGGCGACTGGCAGATGCGTTTGATGTCCTGGAACATAGCAAAGCCCAGTGCATAAGGGTTGATGCCGTTATACCACTGGCTGTTATAAGGTGGCTGATAGATAACGTTGGTGTGGCTGTGCAAAAACTCCATCATAAAACGTTCTGATACTTTGCCCTCATCATAGAGATGATTGAGGATCGTATAGTGCCAGAAGGTTGCCCAGCCTTCGTTCATTACCTGCGTCTGTTTCTGCGGATAGAAATACTGGCTTACTTTACGCACGATGCGCAGCACTTCACGCTGCCAGGGCTCCAGCAAGGGGGCATTTTTTTCCATGAAGTAGAGCAGATTTTCCTGCGGCTCAGAGGGATAGCGCGCCGCTTCAACGTGTGACGCCTCTTTCTCTTTACGCGGCAGCGTACGCCATAGCGTATTTACCTGGCTCTGCAGATACTCTTCGCGACTCTTTTGCCGCGCTTTCTCTTCCTGCAGTGAAATTTTTTGCGGGCGCTTGTAGCGGTCAACGCCGTAGTTCATTAAGGCGTGGCAGGAGTCCACCAGACGCTCAACCTCTTCGACGCCAAAGCGCTCCTCGCAGTCGGCAATATAGTTACGGGCAAACAGCAGGTAATCGACGATCGAACTCGCATCGGTCCAGCTGCGGAACAGATAGTTATTTTTGAAGAAAGAGTTGTGTCCGTAGCAGGCATGAGCCATGACCAGCGCCTGCATGGTCATTGTATTCTCTTCCATCAGATAGGCGATACAGGGGTTAGAATTGATGACGATCTCATAAGCGAGCCCCTGTTGCCCATGCTTATAGCGCTGCTCGGTTTCGATAAACTTTTTACCGAAAGACCAGTGAGCATAATTAATGGGCATTCCTACGCTGGAGTAGGCATCCATCATCTGCTCGGATGTGATGACTTCAATCTGATGCGGATAGGTATCAAGACCGTAGCTTTTCGCTACGCGGTCAATTTCAGCCAGGTAGACATCAAGCAGCTCAAATGTCCAGTCGGGCCCGTCACTGAGTCGTTTACTGCTACGGGTTGGCTCGTCAAACATTGTCGTCATAGCGCACCTCTGTTTTGCAGGCGGCAGGAAGACCCTGCCACACGGGTGAAGGCTTCGTCCTGAGAAAGAGCGCCCAAAAACTGAGCGAACAGATCAAGGATAGTTCACTGTCTCGCATCCGATAACGTAACTCAAACGATTTTTTTGGCAGAAAATCATCCGGATAGCGCAATCCCATCGCGACCTAAGATATTAATCCGGCTGCAAATTAAATGGCAGAATAATAAACTAAAAAAATAGTCCGCAGACAGCAGTGGGTGATTCTGCTGAAAAAGGGAAAAAGCCCTGATTTTTTTCTGACAAAGCGCTCCGGTTAGCGCATCAGAAGCGGTAAAACTCTGATCTTTGTCATCGGAAAGGATTTAAGTGTGCAGAATGTTAAAAAAGATGTGAAATAGCCGGGTAAAATCTAAGATAAACAGAGCAGCCTGATTATTCTGACTCAGGTGCTCATACCAGTTAATTATGCTTTTGTCTCGAGGGGCCTATGCGTGTCGTGATTCTGGGAAGTGGGGTGGTGGGAGTGGCAAGCGCCTGGTATCTGGCGCAGGCCGGACATGAGGTCACCGTCATCGATCGTCAGCCTGCCGCCGCGCTGGAAACCAGTGCCGGCAACGCCGGTCAGATCTCTCCTGGCTATGCGGCGCCCTGGGCCGCGCCGGGCGTGCCGTTAAAGGCGATTAAATGGATGTTTCAGCGCCATGCGCCGCTGGCGATGCGGCCGGACGGCAGCCGGTTCCAGCTTGAGTGGATGTGGCAGATGCTGCGCAATTGCGATATGCGCCACTATCAGGAAAACAAAGCCCGTATGGTGCGTATTGCTGAATACAGCCGCGACTGCCTGAAAACGCTGCGCGCTGAAACCGGCATTGCCTATGAAGAGCGGCAGGGCGGAACCCTGCAGCTGTTTCGTACGCAGCAGCAGTTCGACAGCGCCAGCAAAGATATTGCCGTGCTGAAAGAGGCAGGCGTGCCTTATGAGCTGCTGCAGGCTCATGAGCTGCAGCGTGCCGAGCCGGCGCTGGCCGCCACCGCGCACAAGCTGACCGGTGGCCTGCGGTTGCCTAATGATGAAACCGGCGATTGCCAACTCTTTACTCAACGCCTGGCAGAAATGGCGATGGCGGCAGGCGTCACGTTTCGCTTTAATACGCCGGTCGATCAGCTGCTGCGGGAAGGTAACCGCATCTATGGTGTGAAGTGCGGTGATGAAGTGATCAAAGCAGATGCTTACGTAGTGGCATTTGGCTCCTATTCGACCGCGCTGCTGAAAGATATCCTCGCGATCCCGGTTTACCCGCTCAAAGGGTATTCGCTGACTATTCCGGTAAAAGAGGCTGACGCCGCGCCGCGCTCCACTATTCTGGATGAAACGTATAAAGTGGCGGTGACCCGCTTTGATAACCGTATCCGGGTAGGCGGCATGGCAGAAATTGTCGGTTTTAACACCAAACTGTTGCCGGCACGACGGGAAACGCTGGAGATGGTCGTGCGCGATCTCTATCCTGAAGGCGGATTTATCGAACAAGCCTCTTTCTGGACGGGGCTGCGTCCGATGACGCCAGACGGTACGCCGATTGTGGGTCGTACCCCGCTGACCAATCTCTATCTTAATACCGGACACGGTACGCTGGGATGGACCATGGCCTGTGGTTCCGGTCAGCTACTGGCTGATATTGTATCGGGTCAGAAACCCGCGATTGCCGCAGACGATCTCTCTGTATTGCGCTATCTGCCGGGTTTTGCCTCGCACGCATCGCCTTTACGCCGCGCGGATATCGCACGCTAACACTCACGGAGAGTTAACACTATGTCACGTCCTGTGCGCGCGTCGGTTAACCGACAGGCGCTGCGTCATAACCTGTCTGTGGTGCGTCGGGCAGCGCCGCAGTCACACGTATGGTCAGTGGTCAAAGCCAACGCTTACGGGCACGGGATTGCCCGCGTCTGGCAGTCGCTGGAGAGCACCGACGGTTTTGCGTTACTCAACATTGAAGAGGCTATTCTGCTGCGCGAGCAGGGATGGAAAAAACCTATTCTGCTGCTGGAGGGGTTTTTTCACGCCGACGATCTGAAGCTTATCGATCGCTACCGGCTGACCACCAGCGTGCACAGTAACTGGCAAATTAACGCTCTGGCGACCGCACAGCTCTCCGCCCCCGTGGATGTGTATCTGAAAATGAACAGCGGTATGAACCGGCTCGGTTTTCGCCCTGAACAGGTGCATAACGCCTGGCAAAAACTGCGCGCGCTGCCGGGGGTAGGTGAAATCACGCTGATGGCACATTTCGCTGATGCCGATAATCCGGAGGGGATAGCAGAGCCACTGCAGCGCATTGAACAGGCGGCTGAAGGCCTGAGCTGTCCGCGTTCGCTCGCCAACTCCGCCGCCACGCTGTGGCATCCGCTCACGCATCATGACTGGGTGCGTCCGGGGATCATTCTGTATGGCGCTTCGCCCAGCGGTCGCTGGCAGGATATCGCCGGTACCGGGCTGCAGCCGGTTATGACGCTGAGCAGTGAAATTATCGGCGTGCAGCAGCTGACAGCGGGCGATGGCGTCGGCTATGGCTATCGCTACCGGGCCAGCGGACCTCAGCGGATTGGCGTTGTTGCCTGTGGTTATGCTGATGGTTATCCGCGCCATGCTCCTACCGGCACGCCCATATCCGTGGGCGGCGTGCGCACCCGCACGCTGGGAACGGTGTCGATGGATATGATGATGATCGATCTTGAACCCTGTCCGCAGGCGGGTATTGGTACCGCCGTTGAGCTGTGGGGTAATGACGTGAAGATTGATGAGGTCGCAGCAGCGGCCGGCACGGTAGGGTATGAGCTGATGTGCGCGCTCGCCCCGCGCGTGCCGGTTGAGGTTATTTAAGCGCGGTTACGCTGCCGCGTATCTTACGACTGCAGCGCCAGGCAGTGAGTGCCAGCGCTGCCCCCGTCAGCATCATCAGGGCCAGTGACGATTTTTCCGCAATCGGCAGAGCCACGATTGCCATGCTGCCGCCAGCGCCTCCCGCCATCTGAATAAACCCCTGTAGCGCCGAGGCTACGCCCGCCTGCTGCTGATAGGGTTCCAGCGCATAGCTGGTAGCCGGGCCAACGGTAAAGGCGAGGCCTGCAACTGACACCGCTACCGGGATCATATAGAGCGCCCAGTGATACTGCCATTCAGCAGGCAGAAGGTGAACGCCCGCCAGCAGCAGTATTGCTCCCAGCAGCATCGTGATAAAACCCATAGCCAGACAAAATGGCCGGCCCGCTTTGCGGATTGTTTTATTCACGAAGGCGCTGACAACCATGATCCAGAAGCCGTTGGCACCAAAAGCAAACGAAAACTGCAGCGGCGTCAGGCCACCTTCGGTCATCAGCACATGCGGTGCCAGAGAGACGTAGGTCAGCACCATACCCAGAGCGCCTGCATTGGCAAACGCAAACGCAAGAAAGCGCGGCTGGCGCAGAATTGCGCCATATTGTGCCAGCGGAAGCCCTTTCACGCGCAGGGTATCTGCCGGCCGGGTTTCCGGTAAGGCCACTATCACCAGCAGGCCGATCGCCAGCGCATAGCTGCACAGGAACCAGAAGGGTGCACGCCAGCCATAGGCTTCTGCCAGAAGGCCGCCCAGCAGCGGCGCCAGCGCCGGTACAATGTTCAGCGCACCATTAAGGAAACCGTAAGCACGTGCCGCCTCATCGCCGCTCAGGCGATCGCGTACGCCGCTGAATGCCACTACCGCGCTGCAGCAGACGCCGCAGCCCTGAATAACACGTGCGAGGAAAAACACCGGCCAGAGCGTGGCGGTAGCGGCCACGGCGCTGCCTGCGATGTAAAGCAACAGGCCGATCAGCGCCACGGGCTTGCGGCCAAAATTGTCCACCAGTGGGCCGGTCACCAGCTGACCGATGCCCATAATCAGCAGGAACAGCGGGATGGTAAGCTGGATCAGGCTGACCGGGGCGTTAAGGCCTTCGGCAATCTGCGGCAGAACAGGCAGGTAGAGATCAATACCCAGCGGAGCCAGCAGCACCAGGCTCAGCAGAAGAAGCGTAAATTTTTGCATGAGGAACCAGAAACGTCCTGTTAAACAGGCGAGAAGGGTAATGACTCTGCGGGTAAAAAGAAAGCGCTAAAGTGAAAAGGCGATGCCTGCCGCCGGACGGCAGGCATCGCACAGACAGCGGTCAGTAGGCGCCGTCGCGACGCAGTACTACGCCCGCGGTTTTAAACAGAATGGCAATATCAGTCCACAGCGCCCAGTTTTTTACATACCAGGAATCAAAATAGACGCGGGTGTCATAATCGATATCATTACGGCCGCTTACCTGCCACAAACCGGTCATACCAGGTTTGGCCATCAGGTAGTAGTCAACGTCACCGGCATAGCGTTCCAGTTCAGCTTCGATAACCGGACGCGGTCCGACCAGGCTCATCTCTCCGCGGATCACGTTCCAGAGCTGCGGAAGCTCATCAAGGCTGGTTTTGCGCAGGAAGCCGCCGATGCGGGTAACACGCGGATCGTTTTTCAGCTTGAAGTCACGATCCCATTCTGCCCGCGCCTCCTCGCTGGTTGCCAGCAGCGCCTGCAGGACGTCCTGAGAATTTGTTACCATGGAGCGAAACTTCAGGCATTTGAACTTTGCTCCATCCTGGCCGACGCGCTCGTGACCATAAATAGCCTTGCCGCCATCGCGTTTTACCATCCAGCAGAGCAGACCAAATACCGGAGAAAGAAACAGCAGCAGCAGTGAGGCCACCACAATATCAAAGGTGCGTTTCAGGAAACGCGATGAGCGCTTGGCCAGATTATTGCTGACGCGCAGAATCATCACTTCATGGCTGAAGATAAAAGACATATCGGTACCGTAAAGCGGTACGCCCCGCAGCGTCGGGATCACTGAGATAGAGCGGCATTTCATTTTGGAGAGAAACTTCAGCCAGTGATCGCGTACGGCCTGCTGTTCATATTCGGTCGCCACGATAAACTGCGTGTTATCGCGATCCATGGTCTGCCAGTTGATGTCTTTACGGGTGATAACCGGCACGCCATTGAGTTTGGCCGGATTGTTTTCATCATCCAGTGAGATAAACGCCTGCACGTTATAGCCCAGAATCTCTTCGCTCTGCAGCGCGGCATAGGCTTCCAGCGCATTTTTGCCTGAGCCAATAATAATGGTCTCTTTCTGCCACTGTCCTGCACGGCTGATTGCCCGTTTTACCAGGGCACGCATCAGCGGCAGCAGCAGCAGTGCCCAGCTCCAGCTGAATACCCAGACCATGCGTGAGAAATCCCATTTGGAAAAGGCAATCAGCGCTAAATCCAGCAGTGAAAATACAAACAGCGTCCTGATAATCTCTTTTAGCTCAAACCAGAAAGGTTTGCGGTAGGTGTAGTGTCGCATCCGGACCCAGAACCAGGCGGTGCAAAGTACCGAGAGGCCAAGCTGCGCAATAAACCGGTACTCAATCTGCTGCGGCGGAATAAAGCTGTCCAGCTCTCCCCAGATGCCCTGGACGGTGGCCGCCGATAAAAACAGCGCCAGATTAAGTGCGATAAGATCGGACAGACTTAATGCGACTTTAGCAATGAGGTTTTTTCGCAGGCCGCTCCACGAACGGCTTGCGTCATTCATTACAATTGTACTTGCCATAACACCCGCTCTCTTTTCTTAAGTAAAAGATGGCCTGACCAGAATCAAGTACGCGCTCAGGGCTACCGGCTGACTTGCAAAATAACCTTTGCTATCAACACAATAATCATTGGTGATCTCTTAAGCGCTGCACGGCAAGGGCCGGATAAGACGTGATATAGGTCACGAAAACAGCAGCAACGTTTACGAGTATGCAAGAGGAATCTGACAGAGTTAATATGGAATTACTCTTAAAAGGAAATTATTGAGCGGAGGGACTATCAGTTATGTTATTGAAAACACTCAGTTGGTGATGAAAAAACGGGCAAAAACAGCGTTTTTTTTCGGCAACTTTTAGGAATCACCGCCATACGCAGGGGTATGACGGTGCGGTGATATCAGGCAGGGCGGGTAAGTACCCAGCGATCCTGTTCTTTGTCATAGTGACCAATTTTTAAATCCACCGGCTCGCCATCGATCCACGCCGGCACGCTGGTCTCCTGATCCCAGCCATCAAGCTGATAGCTCAGGCCCGGGTTGGTCTGGCAGGGGATTGAAACGGTATCCGGTTTATCACCTCCCATCTCCGCATCAACAATTTCATAGCGACCAATTTTAACTACCGTTCCCATTTTTTGCTCCCGTTTGCTGACTGATAACTAAAATCATAGTCGCTGCTGACCGCTTCAGGTGCCCTAAAACCTCGGATTATTCTCGCTCTTCGCTGACCCGTACGCCGATTTTCATGATTTTGTTATCCTCTTTTTCCGCCACGGTCCACGTCAGCTGCTTCCACTCCACCTGATCGCCGACCACCGGCGTGCTGCCGAGCAGGCTCATGACCAGCTGGCCCAGCGACTGCTGATCGTTTGTTTCATTATCCAGTTCCAGACCATAAATCTGCGCCACATCCCGCAGGCGCGCATCGGCGTCGAGAATAAAATCGCCAAAAAAGCGCTGGTCAAGTGCGACAGGCGGCGTCTGGCTGAACATTTTGCCCAGCGCCGGTAAATCACGCTCCCGGCCTATCACGCACAGCACATCGCCCTCTTTCAACCGGGTAGCGCCGCTGGGATGCATCAATGTGTTGTCACGGAAAAGCGCTGCAATGCGCGTTTCTCGCGGCATTTTGAGATCGCGCAGCGCGGCACCTACACACCATTTATCAGCATTCAGCTGGTAAATAAACTGCTCCCACGGGTTTTCCGGATGGATATCAAGTCCGATACGGCTGACAGGAGAAGCCAGCGGCGGCACGACCACTCTGGCACGTTTTGCTGCGTAACCCAGCGATGTTCCCTGCAGCATCAGTGAGACCAGCACTACAAAGAAAGCGATATTAAAATAGAGTCTGGCGTTCTCCAGCCCTGCCATCATCGGAAACACGGCCAGAATAATTGGCACGGCGCCGCGCAGGCCAACCCAGCTGATAAAAATACGCTCACGTCCGGTAAACCCTTTAAAAGGCAGCAACCCGACCAGCACCGAAAGCGGGCGGGCGACCAGAATCAGCCAGAGCGAGAGGATCATGGCCGGCAGAGCGATATGCCACAAATCGGAGGGCGTCACCAGCAGCCCCAGCACAATAAACATGCCGATTTGACTAAGCCATGCCATGCCATCAAACGTTTGCAGAATACCGTGGCGGTTGCGAATAGGGCTGTTGCCCAGTAAAAAGCCACACAAGTAGACCGCGAGGATCCCGCTGCCCTCCATTACCGTGGTCAGAGCGAACACAATAATGCCACCGCTAAGCGCCAGCAGCGGATAAAGCCCCTGCGCCAGACTGATGCGGTTAACCAGCTGCTGCAGCGCCCAGCCGCCGCCGAGGCCAAAGACAATGCCCAGACCAAACTGCTGCACCAGATGTACCACAAACATCCAGCTAAGGCCGCTCTGACCCTGCTGGATCATATCAATCAGCGTGATGGTCAGAAACACTGCCATCGGGTCGTTGCTGCCTGATTCAATCTCCAGCGTAGAACTGACGCGTTCATTAAGGCCTTTATCGCCCAGCAGGGAAAAAACCGCTGCGGCGTCCGTTGAGCCGATGATGGCGCCAATCAAAAATCCCTGCATCATATCGAGCTTAAAAAGCCAGGCTGCGATTAAACCGGTCAGGCCGGCGGTGATCATGACGCCTATCGTTGCCAGCGACAGCGCCGGGCCGAGCGCAACTTTCAGCGAGCTGGCTTTAGTGCGCATACCGCCATCCAGCAGAATCACCGCCAGGGCAAGGTTGGAGACCAGGTAGGCCACCGGATAGTTATCAAAAGCGATGCCGCCAATGCCATCCACACCGGTCAGCATACCGAGCGCAAGGAAGATCACCAGAATGGGAATGCCAAGACGTGAGGAAAACGAGCTCAGTAAAATGCTTGCAGCAACCAGCACGGAACCAATGATAAAAAGACTGTAAATCATGCTGGTATTCAATAGTATTCTCCTGCAACCGGGCCAAAACCGACAGGCACGAACAATTCGTACCAATAAGTGCAAAAGATAATGCCTTATCAACGGCTTGTCAGCGCTTAATTTCCTGTTTTTTGTTTATACGAGCTATGATGACATTAAACTGGAAAATCCTGCAACCAGCGGGGCGTTTAGCGGTTAAAGAAGTCGTAATCAGACATAAAAAAGCCGGTCAGTGACCGGCTTGTGATTCAGGCCTCAGCAGCCTGTTTGTGGAAAAGCTCCCGGAATACCGGATAAATATCTTCAGGCTCACGAATATGCTGAATCGCAAAATTGTCAAACATGGCCTGCAGATGTTCATATTCCCGCCACAGCGTCTGATGCGCGCGCCGGGTGATCTCGATATAGCTGTAATAGCGTACAACCGGCAGAATATGTTTCGCCAGAATCTCGTGGCACAGAGGCGAATCATCTGCCCAGTTATCCCCGTCCGACGCCTGCGCTGCGTAGATATTCCACTGTGACGGGTCGTAGCGCTCTTTAACCACCTCATCCATCAGTTTCAGCGCGCTGGAAACAATGGTGCCGCCGGTTTCCTGCGAGTAGAAAAACTCCTGTTCATCTACCTCTTTAGCCTGCGTGTGATGACGGATATAGACCACTTCAACGTTTTTATATGTGCGGCTCAGAAACAGATAAAGCAGAATATAAAACCGTTTAGCCATATCTTTCGTGGCCTGATCCATAGAGCCGGACACATCCATAAGGCAGAACATCACTGCCTGACTCGAGGGTTCAGGACGCTTTTCAAAGTTTTTATAGCGCAGATCAAAGGTGTCGATAAACGGCACCCGTTCAATACGCGCCCGCAGGTCAGCAATCTCCTGCCGCAGCCTCTCTTCTTCAAGCAGCTGTGCAGGTTCACTGGTTTCAACCTCATGCAGCGCCGCTTCCAGCTCATGCAGCATGCGGCGCTTGCCTGCTGTCATGGCCGTACGCCGGGCAAGCGAGTTTTGCAGTGAACGGACTACGCTGATGTTGGCCGGGACGCCGTTTGAGGTAAAGCCGGCGCGATGCGTTTTAAACTCATTGAGCTGACGGTGCTGATTTTTGCGCAGATTCGGCAGCGCCAGGTCTTCAAACAGCAAATCGAGATATTCATCTTTCGATATCTGAAAGACAAATTCATCCTGACCTTCACCATCCTGACTGGCGTTGCCCTGACCGCTGCCGCTGCCGCCTGCACCGCCCTGAGGCCGCTCTACACGGTCATTCTGTACAAAGTGATCGTTGCCGGGATGAACACGGTGGCGGCTGCCGCCGCGGCCCTGATGAAAAACAGGTTCATTGATGTCATCAATGGGAATCGACACCGACTCACCACTCTCTGTGTCGGTAACCGAACGCTTGTTGATGGCCTCGGAAATCGACTGCTTGATTTGCGACTTATAACGGCGCAGAAAGCGCTGCCGGTTGACCGCACTCTTGTTTTTACCGTTCAGACGCCGATCGATAAAATAGGCCATGGTTTCCCCTCAACTGCAGTGTAAGCCAGGCCGGAAAGGGTTCTCCGGCCTGATTAACGGCGAGCCAGGCGCCGCGCTTACGGATCGATTATGACGATTTACGCACGCGGAGATACCATTCGCAGAGCAGACGTACCTGCTTGCGGGTATAGCCTTTCTCCATCATACGGTCGACAAAATCATCATGTTTTTTCTGCTCATCGGTAGACGTTTTGGTGTTAAACGAGATAACCGGCAGCAGCTCCTCAGTATTGGAGAACATTTTTTTCTCAATGACCGTGCGCAGTTTCTCATAGCTGGTCCAGTTTGGATTGCGACCACTATTTTGCGCCCGGGCGCGAAGTACAAAGTTAACGATCTCATTACGGAAATCTTTTGGATTACTGATACCGGCCGGCTTTTCGATTTTTTCCAGCTCCGCATTAAGCGACTCACGGTCAAACAGTTGCCCGGTATCCGGATCGCGATACTCCTGATCCTGAATCCAGAAGTCAGCATAAGTGACATAGCGGTCAAAGATATTCTGGCCATATTCAGAATAGGACTCCAGATAGGCCGTCTGAATCTCTTTGCCGATGAACTCAGCATATTTCGGGATTAAATATCCTTTCAGATGCTCCAGATACTTTTCAGCCTGATCCTGCGGAAACTGCTCGCGTTCAATCTGCTGCTCCAGTACGTAAAAGAGATGAACCGGGTTAGCGGCAACTTCAGTGTGATCGAAGTTGAACACGCGCGACAGAATCTTGAAGGCAAAACGGGTTGAAAGGCCATTCATCCCTTCGTCAACGCCTGCGTAATCGTGATACTCCTGCCAGGATTTCGCCTTGGGATCGGTATCTTTCAGGCTTTCACCATCATAAACCCGCATTTTAGAGTAGATGCTGGAGTTTTCCGGCTCTTTCATTCGCGACAGGATAGTGAAGCGTGCCAGCGTTTCAAGTGTGCCAGGGGCGCAGGGCGCGGTGGTGAGATCGCTGTGGTTAAGCAGTTTCTCGTAAATTTTAATCTCTTCTGATACGCGCAGGCAGTAAGGCACCTTGACGATATAGACACGGTCGAGGAAGGCTTCATTATTCTTGTTGTTACGGAAGGTAACCCACTCCGATTCGTTGGAGTGCGCCAGAATAATGCCGTTGAAGGGCAGCGCAGAAATGCCTTCGGTGCCGTTGTAATTGCCTTCCTGCGTAGCGGTCAGCAGTGGATGCAGCACCTTGATCGGCGCTTTGAACATCTCCACAAATTCCATGATGCCCTGGTTTGCACGGCAGAGTGCGCCAGAATACCCATAGGCGTCAGGATCGTTTTGCGCATGATTTTCCAGCTTGCGAATATCGACTTTACCGACCAGCGCAGAGATATCCTGGTTATTTTCATCACCAGGTTCAGTTTTAGCGATAGCCAGCTGCTCCAGAATAGATGGCCACACTTTTACCACTTTAAACCGGGTAATATCGCCGCCAAATTCATGCAGACGTTTTGCTGCCCACGGCGACATGATGGTGCCGAGGTAGCGCCGCGGTACGCCATACTCTTTCTCCAGAATATTGGCATCTTCCTGCGGGTTAAAGAGACAGAGCGGATGATCGTTAACCGGACTGCGTTCACCATCGGCGCTCAGTACATAGATAGGCACGCGCTGCATCAGCGCTTTTAAACGTTCGGCAAGAGAAGATTTACCGCCACCTACCGGGCCAAGTAAATAGAGGATCTGCTTTTTCTCCTCCAGGCCCTGCGCCGCATGTTTCAGGTAGGAGACGATCTGTTCAATCGCTTCCTCCATACCGTAAAACTCTTCAAACGCCGGATAACGGCCAATGACACGATTCGAGAAAATACGGGAAAGGCGTGGCTCCTGAGCGGTATCAACCATAACGGGCTCACCAATAGCCGTTAACAGTCGTTCTGCCGCATTGGCGTATGCACTGCGATCCTGCTTACAGATAGTAAGAAATTCCTGCAGTGTGAACTCTTCGTCCTTGGCAGCTTCATAACGCTGACGATAGTGATCGAATATATTCATAGCGATGCCCGTCCTGTTAGAATTGTTGGGAACAATAAGCGTAACCTTACAAACAGTGGTGCCAACCTCTCATTTTTAAGGATATAAATCTCTCTGCTTCTCTATTGTTATGAGCGTGTATCGGATAAAGATCAAGTAGTAAGTGGCGCAGGATTAAACGATTAGCGCTCAAAAAACGCGCAAATTTCCGCAGATTGTTTTAACCCAAACTTGTTTTGCAAAATATTTGCCTGTGAGGACGGGACACGACCTGTAAAGATGCCAACATCTCTGTCCGGCATACGGTGCGTAAATTTCTGCAAGATGTGAAGAGTGGCAGAATTAGTCAGCCAGGCGGATATGGCGTCAGGTTAAGCGGTGGCATACATTAAGCCGGCGTGACAAAACAGTAAGCCTGAGGGTGACGCACGCGTGCCGGAATGCAGGATAGCCGCTCTCTGCCTGATGGCTTGCAACTGCATGTTCGATCGAATTATTTCTGCCATTCATCCACTAAATTCTGACCGGGCAGCGGCGACAATGAGGCTGCGTTGTTTACCCGCATCAGTCTGCCTGGCCCGCTACTGCACCGCTGTGTCGCTTTCACTTCCTGATTAACCCGGTTAACAGCAGATTGTCCCCGTTGCAAAATATTCGCTAGACTGCAAAAGCAATGAGTGACTTAACAGGCAAACTACATAGTGAACACATTTAAACTTTCTGCATTTATGCTGCTTTCTCCTGCGCTGGTGAGCGCATTTGCAGCCCACGCTGATCCGCTGTCGCTGGGCGCCTCTGTTATCTATGCTCAATCACCTTATCGTGGCGGACAGGATCGTTATCTGCCCGTACCGGTGATTAACTATGAGGGTGAAAACTTCTGGTTTCGCAGTCTGCAGGGCGGCTATTACCTGTGGAAAGATCCGCAGAATCAGCTGTCACTGACGCTGCTCGGTTCGCCGCAGCAGTATGACCCGGATGATAACGATCTTGGCGACATGAAATCCCTGGACAAGCGTCGTATGACCCTGATGGCGGGCGGCACCTACCGCCATGTCGCGCAGTGGGGGATCCTCCGCACGGCGTTACTGGGTGATGTGCTGAATAACAGTAATGGCATCATCTGGGATCTCACCTATCTGTACCGCTTTGAATTCGGCGCATTCAGCCTGACACCCGGTATTGGCGCCCTGTGGAACAGTGCAAATCAAAACCGTTACTACTATGGCGTTTCTTCGCATGAGAGTGCCCGCAGCGGTATTGCACAATACCGGCCGGATGACAGCTGGTCGCCTTATGTGGAGCTGAATGCCAGCTACCAGCTTAGTCAGAACTGGAACGCCAGCTTTTCCGGGCGCTACACGCGCTTTGATGATGAAATCAAAGATAGCCCGATGGTGGATAAAAATGGCCAGGTCACGCTCTGGACCGGCCTCAGTTACAGTTTCTGATGCACTTTCGCAACGCCTGATATCAGGCGTTGTTTTTTTATAGCTCTACAGCGCAGGAGGGATGATGAAAAACGTCTGGATCAACGATGCTTCACTGCCCGCTATCGGGCAGGGCACCTGGTATATGGGGGAAAACCCCTCGCTGCGTGCTCAGGAGATCGCGGCGCTGCAGGCGGGGCTTGCGGCCGGTTTGCAGGTGATAGATACGGCAGAAATGTACGCCGACGGGGAAGCTGAGAGAGTGGTGGGTGAGGCGCTGCAGGGGCGGCGGGACAGCGCCTGGCTGGTGTCAAAAGCCTATCCGTGGAACGCCGGTGAAGCTGATATCACCGGGGCGTGTGAACGCAGCCTGCAGCGACTTAACACCGATTATCTCGATCTTTATCTGCTGCACTGGCGCGGTAATATCCCGCTGGAAGAGACTATTCGCGGTATGGAGAAGCTGGTGGCGCAGGGAAAAATACGCAGCTGGGGCGTCTCAAATTTTGACAGCGACGATATGGAAGAGCTGTGGGAAGAGCAGGGCGGCTTCTCCTGCGCGACTAACCAGGTGCTGTATCATCTCGCATCCCGCGGGATTGAGCATGAGCTGCTGCCGCTCTGCCAGCAGCGCGCGATGCCGGTGATGGCCTATTGTCCGCTGGCCCAGGCGGGGCGGCTGCGGCAGGCGCTGTTTGATAACGCCCAGCTGCTGGAACTCGCCCGGCATAAGCAGATTAGCGTGGCCCAGCTGCTGCTCAGCTGGGCGATCCGGCATGACGGCGTCATGGCGATCCCTAAAGCGGGAAGCGTTGCACACGTCCAGGAAAACGCTGCGGCGCTGAACGTTACGCTCAGCGCCGACGATCTCGCGTTACTCGATCAGCTGTTTCCTGCTCCGCAGCAGCGCGTACCGCTGGATGTGGTTTAAGCGGGTTTAACGCCGCGCACGCGCAGGGTTGTCCCCAGGCGGGAAGGGGTTTCGCCCGCGCTTTTCAGTGGCTTATTTATGCGCGCCGTTTCCACACAGACCATGGTTTTATAACCGTCATTTGGCATGTCCGCCATGCTGCAGGAGAGTTCCGGACCCGGATTCCAGGTGACAACGTCACTTTGGTAATGGTGATAAACCTCAATCTGCCGGCTGCTGCCGCTATCTTTGATTACGCTGCATTCGTCAGGTGCGGTATAAATGCGATCGATTCGCCCCGGATAGCGCTGCACGCCATCGCTGTTTTCGCCCGGTGAGTTATCTGCCACTTTATCGATAAAGGTATGTCCCAGACCGCTTACGGCTGTGCCGGCAATGTCGGTCACGCTGAAATAAGCATGCAGTGCAGCTGTCGCTTCAAAATCTCCCCAGGCTTCGAGTTCGATCTCGCACTGCTCTGCCAGCCGGAAACGTGCCAGCAGCGTAAAATCATGAGGCCAGAGCTTTTTCGTCTGGCTGTTACTTTCCAGCGTAAATGTCAGCATAACGGCGTCTTCATTTTCATCATGTGCCGTCAGCGTCCATGGCTGGGTGCGGGCAAACCCATGCGCCGGTTCGCCGGCAGGACCAAACCACGGCCAGCAAATCGGCACGCCGCCACGAATCGCTTTACCTGTCCTGAATGCACTTTTATCACTCAGCCAGATAACAGGTTGCTGACCGCTGGGCTGCCAGGCGAGCAGATGTGCGCCCTGAAGCGCGATGGCCGCACGAACTTTTGGATGACTGATAACCACTACCGGCAGATCGTCCTGCTGACGCAAAGACAAATAAGGGGTTATTTGCTCAGTCACAGGCAATGTAAAAAGCGTATTTGGCATCGTTCAGCCTCTGTTTGTCTGGTCGAAAAAAAAGGGCGACCGAAGTCACCCTTATCTGTATAGCCTGGTTACTTATTTAGCAGCAACCAGCGCAATCAGGTCGAGAACCTTGTTGGAATAACCGGTTTCGTTATCGTACCAGGAAACCAGTTTTACAAAGTTATCATTCAGCGCAATACCAGCTTTGGCATCAAACACTGAGGTCAGCACTTCGCCGTTGAAGTCTGTAGAAACCACGTCATCTTCAACATAGCCCAGTACATCTTTCATTTCGCCTTCTGAAGCTGCTTTGATAGCTTCACAGATTTCTTTGTAAGTTGCTGCTTTTTCCAGACGAACGGTCAGGTCAACCACAGAGACGTTAGGCGTAGGTACACGGAAAGCCATACCGGTTAGTTTGCCGTTCAGCTCTGGCAGTACTTTGCCCACTGCTTTTGCTGCGCCGGTAGACGATGGGATGATGTTCTGTGCTGCACCGCGGCCGCCGCGCCAGTCTTTGTGTGACGGGCCATCAACAGTTTTCTGGGTAGCAGTGGTAGCGTGCACGGTGGTCATCAGGCCTTCAACGATACCGAATTTGTCGTTGATGACTTTTGCCAGTGGTGCCAGGCAGTTGGTGGTGCAGGATGCGTTAGACACGATATCCTGACCCGCATACTTATCAAAGTTTGCACCGCGTACGAACATCGGGGTGTCATCTTTAGATGGGCCGGTCAGAACCACTTTCTTCGCGCCAGCAGAGATATGTTTACGCGCGGTTTCGTCAGTCAGGAAGATCCCGGTTGCTTCAGCAACAACGTCAACGCCTGCTTCGTCCCACTTCAGGTTAGCCGGGTCTTTCTCAGCGGTAACACGGATTTTCTTACCGTTAACAATCAGCGCGCCATCCTGTACTTCTACGGTGCCGTCGAAACGACCATGCGTAGAATCGTATTTCAGCATGTAAGCCATGTAATCGGCGTCGAGCAGGTCGTTGATCGCAACGATTTCGATGTCTGAACGCTGCTGAGCAGCACGGAAAACGATGCGACCGATACGGCCAAAACCGTTGATACCTACTTTGATAGTCATATATTCCACCAGCTATTTGTTAGTGAATAAAAGGTTGACTGTAAAATTACAAAAACCTTACCAGGCGTCAAGCGGAATCGTGTCAATTGTTGCGACAGGTCAATTCCAATGCCAGGAATAATCTGTAATGCAACCGCTTGCGCACCTGTTTTACAGCGCGTCTATCTTACGCTGATTAGCGTGTGAAAAGGGAAGTTTGTCACAAAGAGTGATCGTCATCACAAAACCACGCTGCAGCAGCCAGAGCAGAAAAGTTCGCACAAAAAAAACGGCGGGCAATGTTGTCCGTTTGTTAGAATAGTAGCTGATTTCTACAGAAAGATACTCTGGAAGCAAAAATGGCAAAAGATACCGCATCTGAAGCAAAAATCGGCCAGCTGTCGGAAATGCAGCGTTACGTCACGCAGCATCGGGGTACGGAGCCACCCTTTACCGGCGCGCTGTTACACAACAAACAGGATGGCATTTATCACTGTCTGGTCTGTCAGGCGCCGCTGTTTCTGTCAGAGAGCAAATATGATTCGGGCTGTGGCTGGCCAAGTTTCTACCAGCCGGTCAACAATGAGGCGATACGTTACCTGGAAGATAACTCGCACGGCATGCATCGGGTTGAGATCCGCTGCGGCAGCTGTGACGCGCATCTGGGTCATGTGTTTCCGGATGGGCCGCAGCCCAGCGGTGAGCGTTACTGCGTTAATTCCGCTTCGCTGAGCTTTACTGACGAGCAGGGCAAACAGCAGGAGGGATAGGATGAATCAGGAACTGAATGCGATGCTGGATGCAATGACGCCTGAGATTTATGAACGACTGGCAACCGCAGTTGAGACGGGTAAATGGCCGGATGGCGTTGCGTTAACGCAGGAGCAACGCGAGCACTGTTTACAGCTGGTCATGCTGTGGCAGGCGCGTCATAACGAGTCGCCGCAGCATATGAGCATTGCCAAAGGTGGCGATATCGTGACGAAGTCTAAAAAGCAATTGAAAGAAGAGTTCGGCATTGAGCCGGATGTCACGCGCATCAATCTGCACTAAGAAAACAGGCTGGTATTCCAGCCTGTTTTTCAGATTATTTCCGCACCCTGCGCCTGCATTTGCGTTAGCGCTATCTCACTGTCTTCCGGACTGAGATTCACGCCACGGCAGCCCTCTTTAACGACCTGAACGTGATAACCGAGCTCCAGCGCATCCAGCACGCTATATTTCACGCAGTAGTCGGTTGCAATTCCCAGCATAACCAGATGCGTGATGTCGCGTTCGCGCAGCCAGTTATCCAGCTCAGTTTTGCGCCGGTGTCCGTTATCAAAAAAGGCGCTGTAGCTGTCCACGTCGACATCGCCGCCTTTATGAAATACGGCGTCAATCAGTGAGCGATCAAGATCGGGATGGAAATCGGCACCCGGACTGTTTTCAATACCGTGGTCCGGCCACCAGATCTGCGCCAGCCCGTTGAGCTCACCCAGCGTATAGACAGGCTCGCCGGATACTGAGGCAAAGCTGCCGTGATTGGCCGGGTGCCAGTCCTGCAGGGCCACGACACATTCGCCGCGCTGGCGAAACTCACGTGCATAGCGGTTTGCCACCGCTACGGTCTCATCACCTTCGCG
This sequence comes from Pantoea sp. SIMBA_079, assembly GCF_046940275.1. Classification (NCBI taxonomy): domain Bacteria; kingdom Pseudomonadati; phylum Pseudomonadota; class Gammaproteobacteria; order Enterobacterales; family Erwiniaceae; genus Pantoea; species Pantoea sp. SIMBA_079. The sequence continues at coordinate 571,480 of NZ_JAWRYR010000001.1, forward strand.
CACGGCCATCGGCCCGCCGGGGCAAAAGTCATTCTGGATATCGATAATTATCAATGCCCGCTTCATATCATTTTGCTCCGTTCAATCCTCAGTCAGTTCGCCACGTAAGTTCTGCTGCATTCTGGCACGAATTTCCTCAGGGCTAAGATCCTGACTTAATAAATAGTGCAGTTTTGTTAACGTGGCCTCAACGGTAAGATCAAAACCGCTGATCACGCCGGCATGCTCCAGCGCATTACCGGTGGCATAGCCGCCCATATTCACTTTGCCGGACATGCACTGCGTCAGATTAACCACAATGATACCGCGCTGGCTCGCCTGCTGAAGCTCATGCAGGAACTCAGCGTTTTGCGGCGCATTGCCCACTCCGTAAGAGCGCAAAATCAGCGCTTTAACCGGCTGGCGCAGGAAGTTGCGTACTACATCTGCAGAAATACCCGGATAAATGGTTACCACACCAATAGGCTGCGGTGTGATAGGATGAACCACCAGCTGGCCTGTCTGCTGTGGCGCGGGAGGCGTATTCAGACGACGGATATGAATACCCGCTTCCAGCAGCGGCGGGAGATTAGGTGAGGCGAAAGCGTTAAAACCGTCGGCGTGCGCTTTTGTGGTACGGTTGCCGCGGAACAGCGTGTTATTGAAAAACAGTGCCACTTCATTAATCGGATAGTTAGCCGCGACATAAAGGGAATTCAGCAGATTTTGCTGGCCATCAGAGCGCAGTTCCGCCAGCGGGATCTGCGAGCCGGTAACGATGACCGGTTTCGCCAGATTTTCCAGCATAAAAGAGAGGGCTGATGCGGTGAAAGCCATGGTATCGGTTCCATGCAGAATAACAAAACCGTCATAAGTGTCATAATTCTGGCGGATATCATCTGCAATCGCCTGCCAGTCCTGCGGCGTCATATCGGAAGAGTCGATAAGTGGCGCATATTCGTGAATTGTAAAATCCGGCATCTCCGGCCGGTGAAACTCAGGCATGTTGGCCAGCTGCTGCTGAAGATGGCCTGATACCGGTACATAGCCCTGCGCGGAGCGCTGCATCCCGATAGTACCGCCCGTGTAGGCTACATAGATATTTTTCTTTTGCATGAGTGTACTCAGACTTGCCGTAAAACGCGCAGTATAAGGGGATTGGCAGGGAAAAGCAGCCCGACCAGCGGCCGGGCTGTAAAATTAGCGAACGCTGCCGCAATTCAGACAAAAGGCGTAACGATTTTGCGGATCGTTGAGCTTACCGAGCAGGCCGGGCTGCGCCTGCATGGCACTTACAACCTCCTGCACTGGCGCGGGCAGCCAGATTTTCAGCGCGTCAGGCAGTACTGCCTGCGCCGAAGCGTTCATCTGGTTGAGCAACAGATCGAGCATACCTGGCTCATCCTGATACCAGTTGAGCGATGGCTGCGTTACTTTGGCCAGAGAGGCCGCTTTGGCGACGGCGTCGTCAAAATCACCCAGCGCATCAACCAGACCATTATTTTTGGCGTCACTGCCGGTCCAGACATGGCCCTGTGCGATAGCATCAATCTGCTCAGGCGTCTTGTGGCGGGAAGCGGCGACCAGTCCGATAAAATTGCGATAGCCATTCTCAATCGTCAGCTGCATCAGCTGTTGTACCTCTGCAGGCAGCGTTTTGGTCGCGGCCACATCGGCAAGCGGCGAGGTGGCTACGCCGTCCGTGTGCACGCCAATAGCATCCAGACTGTTTTCTACCGTATTGATGACACCAAAGATGCCGATAGAGCCGGTCAGAGTAGAGGGCGCGGCGATGATGTAATCTGCCGGCGTTGAAATCCAGTAACCGCCTGATGCGGCCATGCCACCCATAGAAACCACTACCGGCTTACCGGCTTCATGCGCGGCGGCGAGCTCTTCACGAATGGCTTCCGATGCGGTGACGCTGCCGCCCGGGCTGTTTACCCGCAGGACGATAGCTTTAACTGCAGGATCCAGGCGCGCTTCGCGGATCTGGGCGGCTGTGGTATCACCGCCAACGTTGCCCGCGCTCTCTTCACCGTCCATGATTGCGCCGCTGGCGAGGATCACCGCAATGTTGCCTTTCTGCTGCGCCGGCTGTTTCAGACGGTAGTCATAAATGCTGACATAGCGGTAGTCGTTATTTGCTTTGTCCCAGCCAAATGTTTTAGCCAGCGCCTGGTCGGCGGCTGCGCGTGAACTCAGTGCATCCACCAGTTTGTTATTCAGCGCATATTTAGCCGTGTCGCCCTGGACGGCCTCCAGTCCACTGATAACGCCTGCCGCGCCGGGAAAGAGCTGCTCTGGCGTAATCTGGCGGTTGGCCGACACCGTATTCAGATAGTTTTGCCACAGCTGAGTGATCCAGCGGCTATCCGCATCACGCGCATCCGGGGACATGTTGTCACGCAGGAAAGGTTCAACGGCTGACTTGTAAGTCCCTACGCGAAAAACGTGCGATGACACCTTCAATTTTTCCAGCAGGGTTTTGTAATAGAGTCCGTTGGTCGCAAACCCGTGCAGATCAACCGTGCCCTGCGGCGAAAGCCAGATCTTATTGGCGAAGCTGGCCAGGTAATATTGCGCCTGACTGTAGCTGTCACCCAGCGCATAGACCGGTTTCCCGCTATCACGAAACTCCCGCAGCGCTTTGCCGACATACTGCAGGGAAGGCTGATCGCCACCGGCAAAATCGCGCAGATCCAGAACGATACCGGTAATATTGCTGTCAGTTTTCGCCTGGCGAATGGCGTCAACCACATCAAACAGGGAGTTTTCCTGCAGGCGATCGCTGTTTGCGCCCAGCAGCTGGCGGCTGATCCGGCTCAGACGGTTACTCACCGAAGGTTTATCCACCAGCATACCGCTGAGATCGACTTTTAACGCGCCCTGCTGGACCGGTTCACTGTTGCCTGCGCTCGACAGCTGCAGCCAGATGCCGACACCGGCCAGAATCAGCACAATGAGAAACAGATTAAGGATAAATTCCCGGATAAAATTCAGAACCCGCCAGCTCCAGCGGAACAGACCGGCAATAATTCGCCACAATGTGCGCATAAACTCTCCATATTCACGTAGCCAGGGCCGGCAGCAGGTGCGCGTACCCCGATATCGGCATCATCCTAAAGAGCAGCGGCTGAAAAGTCAGCAGGAATTCGCACCAGACTGTTACAAAAGATCGCGCTGTGCCAGGATTAGCACATCATAAGAAGGCACAGGAGAACCCTTATGGATGCACTGGAGTTATTGACCAATCGCCGCTCAGCTTCACGGCTGACTGAACCCGCTCCGGCAGGAGAGGTGTTGCAGAATATTCTGCATGCCGGTATGCGGGCACCCGATCACGGTACGCTGCGCCCGTGGCGTTTCGTCATTGCAGAGAATGAGGGGCGGGATCGGCTAAGCCGCGTACTGGAGCAGGCTGCCCGTGATAGCGCGCTGGAAGAAAAAGCCATTGCGAAAGCGGCGGCAGCGCCGTTTCGTGCCCCGATGGTGATAACCGTGATTGCCGACTACAAACCCTCTGAAAAAGTGCCACAGTGGGAGCAGGTTGTCTCTGCTGGCTGTGCCGTCATGGCGATGCAGATGGCCGCGCTGGCGCAAGGGTATAACGGCATCTGGCGCAGTGGCCCATGGACCGATCACCCTCACGTGCGGGCAGCTTTTAACTGCAAGGAAAAAGATGCGATTGTGGGGTTTCTCTATCTCGGCACGCCGCAGCTTAAAGCCAGCACCACGGTGGTCGCACCGGATACTGCAGAATTTGTCTCCTGGTTTTGATTCTTCCGCCTGCAATTTAGCAGAATTGCAGGCGTCATGCGCAAAAACGCCGCATCCGTGCAGAGAAAGCTTACCTGCAGCAAGCCGCCAGGCTACCATCGCGTCATCATTTCCGTTAAAGCTGAAAGAAAGGATTTGCGCCTTCCATGCGTTTATTTATTGCTGAAAAACCGAGTCTGGCGCGCGCCATCGCAGAGGTGCTGCCAAAGCCGCATCGCCGCGGAGAGGGCTATATCGCCTGCGGCAACGATCAGGTTGTGACATGGTGCGTCGGGCATTTACTGGAGCAGGCGCAGCCTGACAGCTACGACAGCCGCTATGCCCGCTGGAATCTGGCCGATCTGCCTATTATTCCTGAAAAGTGGCGTCTGCAGCCGCGTCCCTCGGTAGCAAAACAGCTAAAGGCTATAGAAGGATTACTGCAGCAGGCCAGCGAAATTGTGCACGCCGGCGATCCGGATCGTGAAGGTCAGCTGCTGGTGGATGAGGTGCTGGATTATCTGCAGCTGCCGGCCGGGAAGCGCCAGCGGGTACAGCGCTGCCTGATCAACGATCTTAATCCGGCGGCCGTTGAACGTGCAGTCAGCCGGCTACGGGAAAACCGCGAATTTATCCCGCTCTGCGTCTCAGCGCTGGCGCGTTCACGTGCTGACTGGCTGTATGGCATCAACATGACGCGCGCCTGGACCCTGCTTGGACGCAATGCCGGCTATGATGGCGTCTTATCGGTAGGGCGTGTGCAGACGCCGGTGCTCGGGCTGGTAGTCAGACGGGATGAAGAAATTGAGCACTTTGTACCCAAAGACTATTTTGAAGTGAAAGCGCATATCGTTACGCCGAAGGAGGAGCGCTTTGTTGCCAGCTGGGTGCCGAGCGACGCCTGCGAACCCTGGCAGGATGAAGAGGGGCGTGTCCTGCACCGGCCGCTGGCAGAGCACGTGCTGGCACGTATCCAGGGGCAGCCCGCACAGGTTACCGGCTATAACGACAGGCGTGAATCGGAAACCGCACCGCTGCCGTTTTCGCTCTCCAGCCTCCAGATTGAGGCAGCAAAACGTTACGGGCTCAGCGCACAGAGCGTGCTGGACTGCTGCCAGCGCCTCTATGAGACGCATAAGCTTATTACCTATCCGCGTTCGGATAGCCGCTATTTACCCGATGAGCACTATGCCGGTCGTCATGCCGTACTGAAAGCGATCGCTGTCCACCAGCCCGATCTGACGCCGCCTGCTGACTTCAATGCGGAACAGAAAAACCGCTGCTGGGACGATAAAAAGGTTGATGCACACCATGCCATCATTCCTACCGCGCGTGCCGGCAAAGTCACACTGAGCGATAACGAAGCCCGAATCTATGCGCTGATTGCCCGGCAGTATCTGATGCAGTTCTGCCCGGATGCGCAATTCCGCAAATGCGTTATCGATCTGGAAATCGGGGGTGGCAAATTTGTGGCAAAAGCACGTTTCCTGGCGGAAGCGGGATGGAGGGCGCTGCTCGGGAACAAGGAGCGCGATGAGGAAAATGACGGCACGCCGCTGCCGGTAGTCAGTAAAGGCGATACGCTGCTGTGCGAGCGCGGTGAGCTACTGGAAAAGCAGACCCAGCCGCCACGGCCGTTCACTGATGCCACGCTCTTATCCGCCATGACCGGCATTGCGCGCTTTGTGCAGGATAAAGAATTAAAGAAAGTGCTGCGCGCGACCGATGGTTTAGGGACGGAGGCCACGCGGGCCGGCATTATCGAGCTGCTTTTTCGCCGGACTTTCCTGGTGAAAAAAGGTCGCTATATCCACTCAACAGAGGCGGGCAGAGCCCTGATCCACGCGCTGCCCGAAATGGCGGCGCGTCCGGATATGACGGCGCAGTGGGAGTCAACCCTGACGCGTATCAGCGAAAAAAGCTGCCGCTATGATGAGTTTATGCAGCCGCTGGTATCCACGCTGACCACACTGATTGGAGAGGCGCGGCAACGGCCTTCTTTGCAGGCATTTAAAGGGCTGGCCGCCGCCTCGCCGGCGCGCAGTAAAGCAAAAAAACAGCGGCGAAAACCAAAGGAGACGCAATGAGCAGGTATACAACGGTAACGGCGCTGGCGCTGCTGGTTTGCAGCAGTGCAGCGCTGGCAAACCGGATGCCGGAGCCGGCACGTACGGGTAATACTGATGTGGTGGTGGATATGCCGGCAGAGGTCTGGACGCAGGGCCAGAATCGTCAGCAGAACAGCTGCCTTCAGTGCTGCATTTATGAAAATCGCAGCTATTCAGAAGGCGCAGTGGTCAAGGCCGAAGGGGTACTGCTGCAGTGCTCACGAGATGAAAAGGTACTGGGCACCAATCCGCTGCTCTGGAAAATCATTAAATAGGTAAGCGTGGCGCCCGGGCGCCACGCTCAGCGTTTACAGTTCGAACGTTGCCCAGACGGGCGCATGGTCAGACGGCTTCTCCATGCCGCGGATGGCATAATCGATACCGGCATCGACGCAGCGTGCAGCCAGCGGCTGGCTGGCCAGCAGCAGATCGATGCGCAGCCCGCGGTTATCATCAAATCCGCGCGAGCGGTAGTCAAACCAGGAAAACCGATCGTGGGTTGTCGGATTTCTGGCGCGCCAGGTATCCACCAGTCCCCACTGCAGCAGCCGATCCATCCACTCACGTTCTTCCGGCAGAAACGAGCATTTTCCGGTACGCAACCAGCGTTTGCGGCTCTCTTCACCGATCCCGATATCCAGGTCGGTGGCGCTGATATTCATGTCACCCATGATCAGCACCGGCTTGTCAGCGGCGGTGTGCTGCACCAGATAGTTCTGCAGATCGCGGTAAAACTTCTCTTTGGCCGGGAATTTAAGCGGATGGTCACGGCTTTCGCCCTGCGGAAAATAGCCGTTGATAACCGTGATGTTACCTGACGGACCCGGCACCTCGGCCATAATCAGCCGCCGCTGGGCGTCATCGTCATCGCCCGGAAAACCGCGCATGACCCGTACCGGCGCGGTTTTGGTCAGTAGCGCTACGCCGTAGTGCCCTTTTTGTCCATGATAGTTGACGTGATAGCCGAGCTGGCTGACCGCTTCAAGCGGGAACATCTCATCGTGAACCTTGGTTTCCTGCAGGCCGATTACGTCAGGCTGATGCTGTTCCACCAGCGCGGCCAGCTGATGAGGGCGTGCACGCAACCCGTTGATGTTAAATGAAACAAATTTCATATCGCTGCCATTTTAATAACCTGTATGCGGCGCGATGGTAACGATTTTCAGGCAAAAAGTCATGCCCGAACGAAAGCTGGCAGTGGAGTAACAGAAAAGGGCAGGGTAAGGCTGTCAGGGGAAGAGCGTACAGAACAGAGGATGGTGGCGGGAGAAGGATTCGAACCTTCGAAGTCGATGACGGCAGATTTACAGTCTGCTCCCTTTGACCGCTCGGGAATCCCGCCTGGGATATAAAGCTCAGATTCAGGCACTGCAGAGTGATTCAGATGGTGGCGGGAGAAGGATTCGAACCTTCGAAGTCGATGACGGCAGATTTACAGTCTGCTCCCTTTGGCCGCTCGGGAATCCCGCCACTTGCCTGAATCTTTGTGCCTGAAGGCGGGGCGCATCATATCAAATGCGTTCCGCCTGTAAAGCACTGGATGTAAAAATAAAACCTGTTTGCCCGTTTTTTATGCGCAGCGCTGAAGAGTTAGACAATTCAGCGCGCTGGCATGCAAACGTCGCGCTTAAAGAATGATCGTGCGGTTTCCATAAACAAACACGCGCTGGCCGAGCACTTTATAGAGCGCGCGACTCAGCACATTTTTTTCCACATCGCGTCCGGCGCGCATCATCTCTTCTGCGGTATAGCTGTGATCCACGTTGATGACATCCTGCATGATGATCGGGCCTTCATCCAGGTTGTCATTCACATAGTGCGCCGTTGCGCCAATAATTTTAACGCCGCGTTCATACGCCTGATGATACGGACGTGCGCCGATAAAAGCGGGCAGGAACGAGTGATGAATATTGATGATCTGGTTAGGGTAGCGCTGGACAAAGGCGGGCGTCAGCACGCGCATATATTTTGCCAGCACGACGTAATCAGGCTGATAGCGATCGATCTCTTCCGCCATGCGGTTGTCGTGCTCTTCGCGCGTCTTGCCTTCGTGGCTGACCAGCACAAAAGGAATATCAAAGCGTTCTACCAGCGAGCGCAGCGTATCGTGATTTCCGATCACCGCCGCAATCTCCATATCCAGACCGCCAAACGCGCTTTTCATCAGCAGGTCACCCAGGCAGTGCGCCTCTTTTGTGACCAGAATAACAACGCGGCGGCGACCGGCAGTGTGCAGCTCACGTACGGACCCGGCAGGCAGGGCGCTATCCAGATCGGCCAGCAGCGTATTGTCGTTAAAAATGCCTTCCAGCTCGGTACGCATGAAAAAGCGGCCGGTACGGTGATCAACAAACTCATTGTTTTGCACAATGTTGAGTTCATGCTTGTAGCAAATGTTGGTGATCTTGGCGATCAGACCTTTGGCATCAGGGCAAATGGTCCGTAAAACTTTTCGTTGCAGTGTTTGCGCTTGCATCTCAATCAAGGTCCTGTCAAAGCGATAAGGGTATTACCATTGCGGCGGAGCGGGTATCAGCCACAACATTTTTTGTATTTTTTGCCAGAGCCGCAGGGGCAGCGATCGTTACGCCCGATTGCCGGCACTGTTCCATCGACATAGTACCAGCGACCCTCCTCCCGAAGAAAGCGTGAACGCTCGCTGATCGCTGACTCGTGCGCTTTTTCGCGGTAGCGCGCAAAAAAGGTCACAAAGGCTTCGTTCTCATGGATGCCATGATTACAACAGGTTACATTTAGTCCGAGCCAGGTGGTACCGGCAAAACTTTCAGATAAACGCGCCGTCAGATCGGCACTGCGCTGGCTGGCGTGCCAGGTATCTGTCAGATAAACTGCATTACCTGTGGCGTAGGCGGTATAGCGGGAGCGCATCAGCTGTTCAGCACTGAGTGGAATGGCATCGCCGTTTAAAAAGGGCTGACAACATAAGCTATACTGCTTTCCGCTGCAGCAGGGGCACTTTTCGGACACATCATCTCCTGAGAGTGGTTAACGTTATCATAAGCGTGCGCTATGGTAGCCGACTGCGTGGCATGATGCTACGTACCAGCAGCATCAGAGGTAAGATGAGAAAGGTCAAAATTGGACTGGCTCTGGGATCGGGCGCAGCAAAAGGCTGGGCGCATATTGGCGTCATCAATGCACTGGAGCACGCCGGTATTGAAATTGATGTAGTAGCCGGCTGTTCGGTAGGTGCGCTGGTGGGAGCGGCCTACACCAATGGTCACCTGGCAAAAATGGAAAAGTGGGTCAGCGCGTTTCGCTACTGGGACGTGATCCGCCTGATGGATCTTTCCTGGCAGCGCGGAGGATTGTTACGCGGCGATCGCGTTTTCAGCCACATTCGTCAGCTTATTCCACATGACCAGATTGAAGGCGGTTTGAAACCTTTTGGCGTGGTTGCCACAAACCTGAGCACCGGACGTGAACTCTGGCTGACTGAAGGCGATCTGCATCAGGCCGTGCGCGCTTCCTGTAGTATGCCAGGCTTATTACCACCCGTTGGCTACAATGGATACTGGCTGGTAGATGGTGCTGTGGTGAATCCGGTACCCATCTCTCTGACCCGGGCGCTCGGCGCAGACATTGTTATTGCAGTCGATCTTCAGCATGATGCGCATCTGATGCAGCAGGATCTGCTGTCAGTGACGCCGGAAAACGGTGACGATGTGGCAGAGGCGCTTTCGTGGGGCAAAAAATTGCGTCAGCGTCTGATGGGGTTTACACGCCATCGCGCGGCACAGACGCCCGGCGCAATGGAGATCATGTCGACGTCAATTCAGGTGCTGGAAAACCGGCTTAAACGTAACCGCATGGCGGGCGATCCGCCGGATGTGCTGATTCAGCCGTTTTGTCCGCAGATTTCAACGCTGGATTTTCATCGTGCTGAAGAGGCTATGGCTGCCGGTAAGGCGGCCGTAGAGAAAAAAATGGATGAACTATTACCGCTGGTCCGTAGCAGATAGTCAGTTGTTCATTCAGGGGGGTTGTCGCTGATGACAATAATTAAAGGCGCAACTGCATTTTATGAACCACTATTGCAATATCTGGTACGCAGGGGGAGAGAATGGAAAAACCACTACTCGGCAAAAAGATACTCATTGTCGAAGATGAGGTCGTTTTCCGTTCATTGCTGGAAAATGTATTAATCAGCCTGGGGGCAACAGCCCTGGAGGCAGGTGATGGGCTGGAAGGCCTCGACATTCTGTCGGCGCACCACGCCGATCTGGTGATTTGCGATCTGGAAATGCCCCGGATGGGCGGCATTCCTTTTGTTGAGCATCTGCGCAGTCACGGTAATACGGTGCCTGTTCTGGTGATATCAGCCACCCAGAACATGGCGGATATCGCGCATGTTTTGCGGCTTGGCGTGCAGGACGTGTTATTAAAACCGCTGAAAAATATCGAACGCTTCCGTGAAGCCGTTTTTGAGTGTCTTTATCCCTCAATGTTCACCTCCAAAGTGGAGGAGGATGAGCAGCTGTTTCAGGACTGGGATGCGCTGGCACGCGATCCAATCGCCGCGGCAAAATTGCTGAAACAGCTGCAACCGCCGGTTCAGCAAACTATTGCGCACTGCCGCATCAATTACCGACAGTTGACCATGGCGGAACAGCCAGGACTGGTGCTGGATATCGCTGCGCTTTCTGATAAAGATCTCGCTTTTTACTGCCTTGATGTAACCCGGGCAGGCGATAACGGCGTACTGGCTGCTCTGCTGCTGCGGGCTCTGTTTAACGGTTTGCTGCAGGAGCAGCTATCCGGACAGCATCATCGGTTGCCGGAACTCAACGGCCTGCTGCGTCAGGTGAATATGCTGCTGCGTCAGGCAAACCTGACCGGGCAATTTCCGCTTTTAGTGGGGTATTACCATCGCGAATTGCGTAAATTGATTCTGGTATCAGCAGGTCTTAATGCAACGCTGCATCTGGAAAACAACCAGCTGCAGTTAAACAGCGGTGTGCCGCTGGGAACGATGGGGGGCACCCATCTCAATCAAATTTCACAGCATACTGATGCCTGGCAATGCCATGTCTGGGGCGCCGGAGGCAGGCTTCGTCTGATGTTATCGAGCGAAGAATAAGCAGTTAAACAGCGGGTTAAATCAGTTAAGCAACAGCGCCAGACCTATCCTTTACATTTGGGTAAAAGTCTTAAATTCCATGGATTAAGTTTATCCAGGATAATTCCGCCTGATACTAACTGATATACTCATTTCGTTTTTTAAACCGACATATCAAGTATTAACTTGAGCGGCCTATTAAGAGAGGTATTTGATGTCTGCCTATAAGTCAAAAGTAAAAAAAGCGGTAATCCCGGTTGCAGGTTTAGGTACGCGTATGCTGCCAGCGACCAAAGCTATTCCAAAAGAGATGTTACCGCTGGTCGATAAGCCGTTGATCCAGTATGTCGTAAATGAGTGTATTGCCGCGGGCATTAATGAAATTGTGCTGGTTACGCACTCTTCTAAAAACTCAATCGAAAACCACTTTGATACCAGTTTTGAACTGGAAGCCATGCTGGAGAAGCGTGTCAAGCGTCAGCTGCTGGATGAAATCCAGTCTATCTGCCCGCCACACGTTACCATTATGCAGGTGCGTCAGGGTATTGCTAAAGGCCTGGGCCATGCGGTGATGTGTGCACATCCGCTGGTAGGCGATGAGCCGGTAGCGGTCATTCTGCCAGACGTTATCATCGACGAATATGAGTCAAACCCGACCAAAGACAACCTGGCAGAGATGCTGGCGCGTTTTGAAGAAACCGGTCACAGCCAGATCATGGTTGAGCCAGTTGCAGACGTGACGGCATACGGTGTGGTTGACTGCAAAGGTGCCGAGCTGAGCGCGGGCCAGAGTGCACCGATGGTGGGTGTGGTTGAGAAGCCAAAAGCGAATGAAGCGCCTTCTAACCTCGCGGTAGTGGGTCGTTATGTTCTTTCTGCTGACATCTGGCCTCTGCTGGCAAAAACCCCTCCGGGCGCAGGCGGCGAAGTTCAGCTGACCGACTCTATCGCTATGCTGATGGAAAAAGAGACTGTAGAAGCCTATCACCTGACTGGCGTGAGCCATGACTGTGGTAACAAGCTGGGTTACATGCAGGCTTTTGTTGAGTACGGCGTACGTCACCCGGTGCTGGGCAAAGATTTTGCACAGTGGCTGGACAACGCGGTAGGCAATAAAAAGTAATTCATTAAGCACAGGATAATTTAATGAAAGTCACTGTATTTGGTATCGGCTATGTCGGTCTGGTTCAGGCTGCGGTGTTGGCCGAAGTCGGACATGACGTTCTCTGCATTGATGTCGACGCAAACAAAGTCGAAAACCTGAAAAAAGGTGTGATCCCGATTTTCGAACCGGGTCTGACACCGCTGGTGATGTCCAATTATGAATCGGGCCGCCTGAAATTCAGTACTGACGCCAAAGAGGGCGTCAATCACGGTGTGATGCAATTTATTGCTGTTGGTACACCGCCTGACGAAGATGGTTCTGCCGATCTGAAATATGTGACCGCGGTAGCGCGTACCATTGCAGAACACATGAACGATCACAAAGTCGTTATCGATAAATCAACGGTGCCGGTTGGCACGGCCGATCGCGTACGCAGTGTGATGCAGGATACGCTGAAACAGCGTGGTGCCAGCGTTGCTTTTGATGTGGTTTCCAATCCGGAATTCCTCAAAGAGGGTGCGGCAGTTAATGACTGCATGCGACCAGAGCGTATTGTCGTCGGTACTGATAATGATGATGTCGTGGAACTGCTGCGCGAGCTCTATGAGCCGTTCAACCGTAACCACGATCGTATGATCCTGATGGATATCCGCAGTGCAGAGCTGACAAAATATGCGGCAAACTGCATGCTGGCGACCAAAATCAGCTTTATGAACGAGATTTCTAATCTTGCTGAGCTGCTGGGTGCCGACGTGGAGAAAGTCCGTCAGGGTATCGGTTCTGATTCCCGTATCGGCTATCACTTTATCTATCCTGGCTGCGGCTACGGCGGTTCCTGCTTCCCGAAAGATGTGCAGGCGCTGATCCGTACAGCAGAGTCTATTGGCTACCAGCCGCGCCTGCTGCAGGCGGTGGAAGAGGTCAATGACGCGCAGAAAAACAAGCTGCCTGCCTTTATCAAGCGCCATTTTGGTAACGATCTGCGTGGTAAAACGTTTGCACTGTGGGGTCTGGCGTTTAAGCCAAACACCGACGATATGCGTGAAGCCTCCAGCCGTGTGCTGATGGAAGCGTTATGGGAAGCGGGCGCGTCGGTTCAGGCTTACGATCCGGAAGCGATGGAAGAAGCGCAGCGCATTTATGGTCATCGTGACGATCTGAAACTCACCGGGACTAAAGAAGCGGCGCTGCAGGGCGCTGATGGTCTGGTTATCTGTACCGAGTGGCAGAACTTCCGGGCACCTGATTTTGACGTAATTAAAAATGCGCTAAAACAACCCGTGATTTTTGATGGCCGTAACCTGTATGATCCAGAGCGTATCAGCAAACGCGGTTTCGTTTATTATGCAATCGGCCGCGGAGCGTCTATTCAAATTGCGTAATAAATGAGGGATGTATGAATTTTCTGGTTACCGGCGCAGCAGGATTTATCGGTTTTCACGTAAGCCAGCGTTTGCTCGCTGCCGGTCACCAGGTTGTCGGTATCGATAACCTGAATGACTATTATGATGTCAGCCTGAAACAGGCTCGCCTCGATCAGATTTTACCGCATCCCGCATTTACTTTTATTGAAATGGACCTGGCCGATCGCCAGGCCATTTCTTCTCTGTTTGAACAGCACGCGTTTGAGCGTGTTATCCATCTGGCCGCGCAGGCGGGTGTGCGTTACTCTATTGATAACCCGCACGCTTATGCAGATGCTAACCTTATCGGTCATCTGAATATTCTGGAAGGCTGCCGTCATCATAAGATTGGCCACCTTCTGTATGCATCTTCAAGCTCTGTTTACGGGCTGAATCGCAAAATGCCGTTCTCCACCGATGACACCGTTGATCATCCGGTTTCTCTCTATGCGGCCACTAAAAAAGCCAACGAACTGATGTCGCATACTTACTCGCACCTTTATCAGCTGCCGACGACCGGACTGCGTTTCTTTACGGTTTATGGTCCATGGGGCCGGCCCGATATGGCGCTGTTTAAATTCACCCGTGCCATGCTGGCAGGTGAGGCGATCGACGTTTACAACCGCGGTGAGATGACGCGCGACTTTACCTATATAGACGATATCGCAGAGGCCATTGTTCGCCTGCAGGCGGTTGTGCCGCAGCCTGACAGCGCATGGAGCGTAGAGCAAGGTTCACCCGCCAGCAGCTCTGCGCCTTATCGGGTATATAATATTGGCAACAGTCAGCCCACGCGCCTGATGACCTATATTGAGTCGCTTGAAAAAGCGCTGGGCATTGAGGCGCAGAAAAACATGCTGCCAATGCAGCCTGGCGATGTTCTGGGCACCAGCGCAGATACGCAGCCTCTCTATGACGCTATTAATTTCCGGCCTCAGACCAGCGTGGAGCAGGGCGTCCAGCAGTTTGTCGACTGGTATCGCGATTTTTATCAGAAATAAGCCCGTAAAAAAGGAAGCCGCGGGCTTCCTTTTTTTTTACCTGGCGAAACGGATACTGCAGTAAAAGTGCAGGCAGTAAAAACGAAGCACACCGGATTTACAGCAGGAAATCGTCCAGCTGTTTACCCTCTTCAATCGCTTTTTTAATGACAGCAGGCGTGCGTCCCTGACCGGTCCATGTGCGGTTTTCACCATTTTCATCCACATAGCTGTACTTAGCGGGACGAGCAGCACGACGTGCTTTGGTTACCGTTTTATTTTCTGATAACGCGTTCAGCAGTTCATTAGGATCGATACCGTCAGCCAGCAACATTTCACGATACTGTTCCAGTTTGCGGCTGCGTTCCGCATTCTCAGCCTGAGCATGACTCTCTTCTTCACGACGCTCATTAACCACTACGTCAAGTTTTTCCAGCATCTCTTCCAGTGTTTCCAGAGAGCATTCGCGAGCCTGAGCACGCAATGTACGGATATTATTAAGGATTTTAAGTGCTTCGCTCATTGTTCTTATCTCAGAATATAAAAAAGGAGTGGTTAAGCCGTTCCATAATAGTGTCGGGAATATATAACTGCAATAGAGAAGCCTGAGTGATGACATTTATTTATTGTTTGGTTATTTCAGCAGAGTTAATTATTCAGGCTGAGCTGCATAAATTATCCACGATATGTCACGCTGCGTGATAGCTATTCCATTTAACTGAATTAATTTAACCGCTATTAGTGTTTTAAGCGCAGCGCGCCGGCATTGATTTTCAGCAGGCAGCAGCCTGGCTTTCTGCTGCGGTAAACCCTGCACGTTGTGAGGTGCTCTGCGACAATACATTTGTGTTAAACTGCTGCACCCTGAATTTAGTATCCCTGGAGAGACTGGTAAGTGGCTCAACTCTATTTCTATTACTCGGCGATGAATGCGGGAAAATCTACCGCACTGCTGCAATCTTCTTATAACTATCAGGAGCGCGGCATGCGTACCCTGGTCTATACCGCAGAGATAGACGATAGATTTGGTGCCGGCGTGGTCAGCTCACGAATCGGGCTCTCTTCGCCCGCCTGTCTGTATAATGACAAAACAGAACTGGCGGAGGCGATAGCAGAAGAACATGCGCGCCAGCCCGTACACTGCGTGCTGGTGGATGAAAGCCAGTTCCTGACGCGTGAGCAGGTTTATGCGCTCTCTGATGTCGCAGACAATCTTGATATTCCGGTTCTCTGCTACGGCCTGCGCACTGACTTCCGCGGTGAGCTGTTCACCGGCAGCCAGTACCTTCTTGCCTGGGCCGATAAACTGGTGGAGCTTAAAACAATTTGCCACTGCGGCCGTAAAGCCAGTATGGTGCTGCGCCTTGACGGGGAGGGCAGACCGTTTAGCGAAGGGGAGCAGGTCGTAATTGGTGGTAACGAGCGTTATATATCTGTATGCCGGAAACATTACAAGCAGGCGATTAATCTGGGCACGCGCGACGCCATATATGGTGCTAATCCGCCGCCGCTTTAATTGGTCAGCCATAAAAAAACCCGCCGCAGCGGGTTTTTTATTTTCAGCAGGTTACGCTTTCTTTACTTTTTTTTCCCGCGCGGCAGGCTGGAGTTCACAGATTTCTGCAGAAGGCACGTCCGTTTCTGAATAATCACGTCCGTAGAACGTATCCAGCATAATCTGTTTTAGCTCAGCAATTAATGGATAGCGTGGGTTGGCACCGGTGCACTGATCGTCAAAAGCATCTTCAGCCAGCTTATCAACCTTCGCCAGAAAGTCTGCTTCCTGCACACCCGCTTCGCGAATAGAGGCAGGAATACCGAGTTGCACTTTCATTTCATCCAGCCATGCCAGCAGTTTTTCAATTTTTTGCGCCGTACGGTCACCGGGCTGAGTCAGGCCGAGGTGGTCAGCTATCTCCCCATAGCGGCGCCGCGCCTGCGGCCTGTCATACTGACTAAAGGCTGTCTGTTTCGTCGGGTTATCATTGGCGTTATAGCGAATGACGTTACCAATAAGCAGGGCGTTTGCCAGCCCGTGCGGGATATGGAACTCTGAGCCAAGCTTATGGGCCATAGAGTGACATACCCCAAGGAAAGCGTTGGCAAAAGCGATGCCGGCGATAGTGGCTGCGTTATGAACCCGTTCACGTGCGACCGGGTTTTTAGCACCATCGCGATAGCTGGCGGGCAGGTTCTCTTTGAGCAGTTTCAGTGCCTGCAGCGCCTGTCCATCGGAATACTCATTGGCAAGCACTGAGACATAGGCCTCCAGCGCATGCGTCACTGCATCAAGGCCGCCAAAGGCGCAGAGCGAGCGCGGCATATCCATCACCAGGTTGGCATCCACAATGGCCATATCCGGCGTTAATGCGTAATCTGCCAGCGGATATTTTTGCCCGGTGGCGTCATCGGTGACAACGGCAAAAGGTGTAACTTCTGAACCCGTGCCTGACGTTGTGGTAATGGCGACCATGCGGGCTTTCACGCCCATTTTCGGGAAGGTATAAATACGCTTGCGGATATCCATGAAACGCAGCGCCAGCTCTTCAAAATGTGTTTCCGGATGCTCATACATCACCCACATGATTTTTGCCGCATCCATCGGCGAGCCGCCGCCCAGCGCAATAATCACGTCGGGCCGGAAACTGTGCATCTGCTCGGCGCCCTTGCGGACAATGCTCAGGGTCGGGTCAGCTTCCACCTCAAAGAATATTTCAGTTTCGATACCCTGTGACTTCAGCACCCGTGTAACCTGATCGGCATAGCCGTTATTAAACAAAAAGCGATCGGTAACGATAAACGCACGTTTAGCACCCTCAGCCGCCACCTCTTCCAGCGCAATCGGAAGGGAGCCGCGGCGAAAGTAGATAGACTTCGGTAACTTATGCCACAACATATTTTCTGCTCGCTTAGCCACAGTTTTTTTATTGATCAGATGTTTGGGGCCGACGTTTTCAGAGATAGAGTTGCCTCCCCAGGAGCCGCAGCCCAGCGTCAGAGAAGGCGCCAGTTTAAAGTTATACAGGTCGCCGATGCCGCCCTGCGAGGCCGGGGTGTTGATCAGAATGCGGGCGGTCTTCATCTTGTCGCCAAAATAGTGGATCCGCCCGGACTCATTATCCTGATCGGTGTAGAGGCAGGAGGTATGGCCAATGCCGCCCATAGCGACCAGTTTCTCAGCTTTTTCTACCGCATCCGTAAAATCTTTTGCACGATACATCGCCAGCGTTGGCGAGAGTTTTTCATGCGCAAAAGGTTCCGATTCATCAACGGCTGAAACCTCACCGATTAAAATTTTGGTACTCTGCGGGACGCTGATGCCGGCAAGCGCAGCAATGTTGCAGGCGGGCTGTCCCACAATTGCCGCGTTCAGCGCGCCATTTTTCAGCAGGATGCTCTGTACTGCACTCAGTTCATGACCCTGCAGCAGATAGCCGCCGTGGCTGGCAAAGCGTTCACGGACCGCGTCATAGACCGCATCAACAATAATGACCGACTGTTCAGAGGCACAAATAACGCCGTTATCAAACGTTTTCGACATCAAAATTGAGGCGACCGCCCGTTTAATATCGGCCGTTTCGTCAATGACCACCGGCGTATTGCCAGCGCCAACGCCAATAGCCGGTTTACCCGAGCTGTAAGCCGCTTTAACCATCCCCGGGCCGCCTGTCGCCAGAATCAGGTTAATATCCGGATGATGCATCAGCTGGTTAGAAAGCTCGACCGAAGGCGCGTCGATCCAGCCGATAATATCCCGGGGGGCACCTGCCGCGACAGCCGCCTGCAGCACAATATCGGCGGCTTTATTGGTGGCATCTTTTGCGCGCGGATGCGGAGAAAAGATAATGCCGTTACGGGTTTTCAGACTGATAAGCGCCTTGAAAATAGCGGTGGAGGTTGGGTTGGTAGTAGGGACAATACCGCAGATAAGGCCAATGGGTTCGGCAATGGTAATGGTGCCAAAGGTGTCATCGCTTGCCAGCACGCCACAGGTTTTCTCATCTTTGTAAGCGTTGTAGATATATTCTGAAGCAAAATGATTTTTGATCACTTTATCTTCAACGATACCCATGCCCGATTCCGCTACCGCCATTTTGGCTAGCGGAATGCGGGCATCTGCCGCCGCCAGCGCCGCGGCGCGAAAGATTGCATCAACCTGTTCCTGATTAAAACTGGCAAATTCACGCTGCGCGCGTTTTACGCGTTCAACCAGTGCATTGAGTTCGGCAACATTGGTTACGGCCATAATACTCTCCTGAGGAAGTTAAACTTTTTTAGTAAACAGGCCAGCGCAGAGAAAGAAATCAGCTAAGGTTTGACTGTGGCTGGCCTGGCTGTTTAGTAAAAAGGTCTGACGTGAATAATTTACTGCCCCCAGCGTAGCGCTGCAGGCAGGGCATAATCATGATGCAGATCAAGGGATGCTGCAGGGGAATAGCGGCCAGCTAGATCGTTTACCACTAAAGGTAGCGTTTTTTAGACGCTGCTGTTCTGCAGGCCTAATCAGACACAGACAGATTTTTATGCCATAGCTGTAGCGGACATATAGCAGATATTTCTGCCATTACGGCTGTTTTTCAGCAGACATATGCACTACATTAAGCGCGTTTTTTTGACTTTTTCAGGAGCCTGTTGTGACCCCCGTGCTACTCGATCTCTCCGGCTATATAAAATTTTTTGTTGGCCTGTTTGCGCTGGTGAATCCGGTAGGCATTATTCCGGTTTTCATCAGCATGACCAGCTATCAGGCGGCGGCTGAACGCAATAAAACCAACCTTACAGCTAACCTTGCAGTCGCTATTATTCTCTGGACGTCACTGTTTCTTGGGGATGGCATCCTGCATCTTTTTGGTATTTCAATCGACTCATTCCGTATTGCAGGCGGCATACTGGTTGTTACTATTGCCATGTCTATGATCAGCGGCAAGCTGGGCGAAGATAAGCAAAATAAGCAGGAAAAATCAGAAACGGCTATTCGTGAAAGTATTGGTGTAGTGCCGCTGGCGCTGCCGCTTATGGCAGGACCGGGCGCGATCAGTTCCACGATAGTCTGGAGCTCACGCTATCATAGCTGGCTTAATTTGCTGGGTTTTACGGTGGCTATTGCAGTATTCGCCTTTTGCTGCTGGCTGTTGTTCAGAGCGGCGCCATTAATGGTGCGGGTATTAGGTCAGACCGGCATTAACGTTATTACCCGTATTATGGGCTTATTATTGATGGCATTGGGTATTGAATTTGTCGTTACCGGTATTAAAGCTATTTTTCCGGGTTTACTAAATTAATTCAGACTTGATTTTACCCAAAAAAAGATCTTTATGAACCAAAAGGGTGCATCACGCGGTGCGGGTGCACTCTTTTGGTGAAATTATTTGCCATTCTACTTTTACGGTATTTTTTATCACTTTCGCTACTTCCCTGCCTGCTTCCGCGTAATGTCCGCTTTTTATTGTGATAATTGTCACAGATTTACCTGCTGCTAAATGGTTTTTTAATGTGATTAGCTGTGCCTGATCTGGCAGAGAGTCGCTGAATATTCCGTCCTGAAGTAAAAACACCCTATATTTGCTTAGAAGCGTGTTGATATTTAATAAGTGAGTGCATAATCGCCAGAAATGCACTGATTTTCTTATTTTTCAGTTTCTTAACTAATATTTAGCGGTAAAAATTAACGCTTTCAACGTTATCCCGGACGTGATAAAAGAGAAATGGTTAACATTTTTCTGCATTGGCTTTGGCGCAATGGGATAGCTTCTGATAATTTCTGGCACTCTCTGGATTTTTATCGCTCTTTCAGCAGATGTGTACGCTTTTTGCTTATTAACACGCTGGTGAAGCCGCGGGCCGCAGTTATACCGGTAGAAAATTTCAGGAGCCGGGCGCTGTACTTATTCACTATCAAAAATATTGTGTGAGTCGCCAGCAGACATCTGCGCCCGCTGGCGGCTTATCGAGGTAACCCGGAAGGGTGCAGGGGTCTGCGTCCGACAGAGACGACGATCGCCCGGTTAACGGGATACGTCAGGCGATATAGCGCACTGACGACAATAATAAAACTGGAGCATAACAATGAACAACATCACGAAAAAAAACCTGATTGCTGCCGGCGTTCTGGCGGCAATTTCCTCTCTGGCAGGGAATACCGCGCTGGCTGCAACGGTACCGGCTGGCGTTGAGCTTGCCGCTAAACAGGAGCTGGTACGCGGTAACGGTGACGAAGTGCAGTCGCTCGATCCGCATAAAATTGAGGGTGTTCCGGAAGACAATATTGCCCGCGATCTCTATGAAGGCCTCATCGTCAGCGATGCCAGCGGCAAACCGGTTCCGGGCGTGGCGGAGAGCTGGGAAAACAAAGATTTTAAAGTCTGGACTTTCCACCTGCGTAAAAATGCTAAATGGTCTAACGGTGAGCCGGTCACTGCACAGGATTTCGTCTATAGCTGGCAGCGCCTGGTGGATCCGAAAACGGCATCACCTTACGCCAGCTATCCGCAGTATGGCCACATAGCTAACGTTGATGAGATTATTGCCGGTAAAAAACCGACCTCTGAACTGGGCGTAAAAGCGCTGGATGATCATACGCTGGAAGTTACACTGAGCCAGCCGGTGCCTTATTTTTATAAACTGCTGATTAATGCTGTAATGTCACCGGTCTATAAGCCTGCCATTGAGAAGTCGGGCGATCAGTGGACACAGCCGCAGAACTGGGTGGGTAACGGCGCATTTAAACTGGAGGCGCACGTTATCAACGAGCGCGTCACGCTGGTACGTAATCCGCAATACTGGGATAACGAACATACCGTACTCAACAAAGTCACTTTCCTGCCAATCAACTCGGAAGTCAGCGATGTGAACCGCTATTTTTCTGAAAATGGCAGCGATATCACCTATAACAACATGCCGATTGAGCTGTTCAAAAAACTGCAGCGCGATAACGGCAAAGAGCTGATGGTAAAACCCTATCTCTGCACCTATTACTATGAAATCAATAACCAGAAAGCACCTTTTACCGATGCCCGCGTACGTACCGCGCTGAAGCTGGGTCTGGATCGCGACATCATGGTGAATAAGGTACTGGCACAGGGCCAGCTGCCCGCCTATAGCTATACACCGCCGGCAACCGATGGCATGGAACTGCTGCCGCCGGACTGGTTTAAATGGGATCAGAACAAGCGTAATGAAGAAGCTAAAAAACTGCTGGCAGAAGCAGGCTACACCGCAGATAAGCCGCTGACGTTTAATCTGCTGTACAACACCTCAGACCTGCATAAAAAGCTGGCGATCGCGGCTTCTTCAATCTGGAAAAAGAATCTCGGCGTTAATATTAAGCTGGAGAATCAGGAGTGGAAAACCTTCCTCGATACCCGTCATCAGGGCAACTACGACGTTTCACGTGCGGCCTGGTGTGCAGACTATAACGAACCGACTTCCTTCCTGAACACCATGCTGTCAGACAGCAGCAGTAATACCGCGCACTATAAGAGCGCTGATTTTGACAAAGTGATCCATGACGCCGTCAAAGCTGCCGATGAAAAAGCACGCGTGGCTGATTACCAGCAGGCAGAGCAGATTCTGGATAAAGACAGCGCCATTGTGCCGGTCTATTACTATGTTAACGCCCGTCTGGTTAAGCCTTATGTAGGCGGCTATACCGGTAACGATCCGCTGGATAAAACGCTGGATAAGAACCTGTACATCATCAAGCACTAATAGCACACAGGCTATCGACAGTGGCGGTGCTGCGGCGCCGCTTTTTTGACTTTGTGAAGCAACAGCCTGGCAGGTATGGCAATGTTAAAATTTATTCTGCGTCGGCTTCTGGAAGCGATTCCGACGCTCTTTATTCTGATCACCATTTCGTTCTTTATGATGCGTTTAGCACCGGGTAGTCCGTTTACCGGTGAGCGCACGCTGTCACCTGAGGTGATGGCTAACATTGAAGCCAAATATCACCTCAACGATCCCATCGGCAAACAGTACCTCAGCTATCTGGTCCAGCTGGCGCACGGCGATTTCGGGCCCTCATTCAAATATAAGGACTATTCAGTTAACTATCTGGTAGGGCATGCCTTTCCGGTCTCCGCGAAGCTGGGGCTGGCAGCCTTTTTCCTTGCAGTGATTCTGGGGGTAACCGCCGGCGTGATCGCGGCGCTAAAGCAGAACAGTTTGTGGGACTATGCCGTCATGGGGGTGGCGATGACCGGCATTGTTATCCCGAGCTTTGTCGTGGCGCCGCTGCTGGTTCTGATCTTTGCCATTACGCTGCGCTGGCTACCGGGCGGTGGCTGGAACGGCGGGCAGTGGAATTACATGCTGCTGCCGATGGTGGCGCTTTCGCTGGCTTATATCGCCAGTATCGCCCGTATCACGCGCGGTTCAATGATTGAAGTCATGCACTCAAACTTCATCCGTACGGCGCGGGCAAAAGGGTTGCCGCTGCGCCGTATCGTACTGCGTCATGCGCTGAAGCCTGCGCTACTGCCGGTGCTCTCCTATATGGGGCCAGCCTTTGTCGGCATCATCACCGGTTCAATGGTAATTGAGTCTATTTACGGCCTGCCCGGTATCGGTCAGCTGTTTGTTAACGGAGCGCTAAACCGTGACTACTCACTGGTGATGAGCCTGACGATTCTGGTTGGCGTGCTGACTATTCTGTTCAATGCGATCGTTGATGTGCTCTACGCCGTTATTGATCCAAAGATTCGCTATTAAGGGTGGAGCACGCTCATGATGTTAAGCAAAAAAAACAGTGACGTGGTGGATGCCTTCAGTGAAAAGCTGGAGGTGGAGGGGCGCAGTCTGTGGCAGGATGCACGCCGACGCTTTATTCACAACCGCGCGGCGCTGATCAGCCTGCTGGTATTGTTGCTGATTGCCCTGTTTGTAGTGTTTGCACCGATGCTGGCGCAGTTTAACTATGATGATACCGACTGGGCAATGATGTCGTCGCCGCCGGATAGTGTCTCAGGTCACTGGTTTGGTACCGACTCCTCCGGGCGCGATCTGCTGGTGCGGGTGGCGATTGGCGGTCGTATTTCGCTGATGGTGGGTATCGCGTCCGCACTGATAGCGGTGCTGGTGGGCACGCTCTATGGCTCTCTGGCGGGCTATCTCGGCGGCAGGATCGACTCAGTGATGATGCGTATTCTGGAAATCCTCAACTCCTTTCCGTTTATGTTTTTTGTGATCCTGCTGGTGACCTTTTTCGGCCGCAATATTCTGCTGATTTTCGTGGCTATCGGTATGGTCTCCTGGCTCGACATGGCGCGTATTGTGCGGGGTCAGACGCTGGGGCTAAAACGCAAAGAGTTTATCGAGGCGGCTCAGGTAGGGGGCGTCTCCACGGCCAGTATTGTGCTGCGCCACATTGTGCCCAACGTGCTGGGTGTGGTGGTGGTCTATGCCTCACTGCTGGTACCCAGCATGATTCTGTTTGAATCCTTCCTGAGTTTCCTGGGACTGGGTACGCAGGAGCCGCTCAGTAGCTGGGGCGCGCTGCTGAGTGACGGAGCAAACTCTATGGAAGTCTCTCCGTGGCTGCTGATGTTCCCGGCCGGCTTTCTGGTCGTCACGCTGTTCTGTTTTAATTTTATCGGCGATGGCCTGCGTGATGCCCTCGATCCGAAAGATCGCTAAGGAGTTTCCCGATGAGTTTTGAAACCACAACGCCAGCGCGTGCTGTGCCGGCGGGAAGCCCGGAACTGCTGCTGAATGTGCAGGATCTGCGCGTAACCTTCACAACGCATGACGGCGACGTTACCGCCGTAAACGATCTCAACTTCTCTCTGCGTGCCGGGGAAACCCTTGGCATTGTAGGCGAGTCAGGCTCCGGCAAATCGCAGACGGCGTTTGCCCTGATGGGTCTGCTGGCAAAGAATGGCCGCATTGGCGGATCGGCGCGGTTTAACGGACAGGAGATCCTGAATCTGCCCGAGGGCAAGCTGAATAAGCTGCGCGCGGAGCAGATTGCCATGATCTTTCAGGACCCCATGACCTCTCTGAATCCCTATATGCGGGTAGGGGAGCAGCTGATGGAAGTTCTCCAGCTGCATAAGGGCATGAACAAGGCGCAGGCGTTTGAAGAGTCGGTACGTATGCTTGATGCGGTGAAGATGCCGGAAGCACGAAAGCGCATGAAGATGTATCCGCACGAATTTTCAGGCGGTATGCGCCAGCGTGTGATGATCGCCATGGCGCTGATGTGTCGTCCGAAGCTGCTGATTGCCGATGAGCCCACCACCGCGCTGGATGTGACGGTCCAGGCGCAGATCATGACGCTGCTTAATGAACTGAAGCGCGAATTCAACACCGCTATCATTATGATCACGCACGATCTTGGCGTGGTGGCCGGGATCTGCGACAAAGTGCTGGTGATGTATGCCGGACGGACCATGGAGTATGGCCGCGCCCGCGATGTGTTTTATCAGCCGGCACATCCATACTCTATCGGCCTGCTGAATGCGGTACCGCGGCTCGATGCAGAGGGCGAGTCACTGACGACCATTCCCGGTAATCCGCCGAACCTGCTGCGGTTGCCGCAGGGCTGTCCGTTCCAGCCACGCTGCGCCTGGGCAATGGAGGTATGCGCCGCGCCACCGCCGCTGGAGCCTTTTGCCGACGGACGCCTGCGTGCCTGCTTCAAACCGGTGGAGGAGCTGGTATGAGCACCGTTGTGGAAGAGAAAAAAGTGCTGCTGGAGATAGCCGATCTCAAAGTGCATTTTGAAATTAAAGATGGCAAACAGTGGTTCTGGCAGCCGCCTAAAACGCTGAAAGCGGTAGATGGCGTCAGCCTGCGGCTCTATGAGGGCGAAACGCTGGGCGTAGTAGGCGAGTCAGGCTGCGGTAAATCGACGCTGGCGCGCGCTATTATCGGGCTGGTAAAAGCCACCGAAGGGCGCGTCGCCTGGCTGGGACGCGATCTGCTGGGGCAGAGCGCGGAAGAGTGGCGTCAGGCGCGCAGTGATATTCAGATGATTTTCCAGGACCCGCTGGCGTCACTGAACCCGCGTATGACTATCGGCGATATCATTGCTGAACCGCTGCGCACCTATTATCCAAAGATGCCGCGTCAGGAAGTCAAAGATAAAGTCAAAGCGATGATGATGAAAGTCGGCCTTCTGCCGAATCTTATCAACCGCTATCCGCATGAGTTTTCAGGTGGCCAGTGTCAGCGTATCGGCATCGCGCGCGCACTGATCCTGGAGCCGAAGCTGATTATCTGTGATGAGCCGGTCTCGGCGCTGGATGTCTCTATCCAGGCGCAGGTGGTGAATCTGCTGCAGAAACTGCAGCGCGAGATGGGGCTGTCGCTGATCTTCATTGCGCACGATCTGGCGGTGGTGAAACATATCTCCGATCGCGTGCTGGTGATGTACCTGGGCCACGCCGTTGAGCTGGGCACCTATGATGCGGTGTACAACAATCCGCAGCATCCCTATACCCGGGCGCTGATGTCAGCGGTACCGATTCCCGATCCGGATCTGGAGAAAAATAAGCAGATCCAGCTACTGGACGGGGAGTTGCCTTCGCCGATTAATCCGCCTTCAGGCTGCGTGTTTCGTACCCGCTGTCCGATTGCCGGACCGGAATGTGCCAAAACCCGACCGCTGCTGGAGGGCAGTTTCCGCCATGCGGTATCCTGCCTGAAAGTGGATCCGCTTTGAGACAAGTGAGCAGGCGGTAAACAGCAAAACGCCGGGCAAAAGCCCGGCGTTTTTATGTCTGACTTATTCGCGCCAGAGAATATGGCAGAGTTTATGATCTTTCTCACGGCACAGCAGCACACGTGCAAATACATCCGTGACAGGCTCGCCGTCAGCTTCACCCAGACCAATCACAACTTCAGAGAAAAAGTCGGGGTTTAAATCAAAATCAACGTGTTCCTGCCAGTCTTCAGAGGGATCAAACAGCTCTGCGCCGCCACGCTCTTCAAACTGCAGGTTAAACAGAATAATATCAGCCGGATCGAGGTTATCGCCTGCCAGCTCAAGAAAAATATCGTAGGCCTGCTCCAGCGTTTCATCATCGGTCAGGCGGTTGTCTAAATCCATGGTCATGTGCTTATCCTGCGGCGGTAATCTTTCCGCTCGTTTTACAGTAATGGACTAAAGAAGTAAAACAGTCGTTCAACGATGCGCTGCCACCAGGCACGTTTCGCCCAGCGCGCATTATCCAGCAGGCGCGATCGCGCAATATAGTCATCCTGCACGGTAGCGAGATCGCTGCCAAAGCCGTCATCATCCACCACCAGGGTGATCTCAAAGTTGAGCCAGAGGCTGCGCATATCCAGGTTCACCGTGCCCACCAGGCTGAGCTGTCCATCAACCAGCACGCTTTTGGTATGCAGCAGACCATCTTCAAACTGATAGATTTTGACGCCTGCTTCCAGCAGTTCCGTAAAGAACGCGCGGCTGGCCCAGCCAACCAGCAGCGAATCGTTGTGACGCGGCACGATAATGCTGACCTCAACGCCACGCAGCGCAGCCGTGCAGATAGCGTGCAGCAGATCGTCGCTGGGAACAAAATAGGGCGTGGTCATGATCAGCTGCTCACGCGCGGAATAGACCGCGGTCAGCAGCGCCTGGTGGATCATATCTTCGGGAAAACCCGGTCCGGAAGCGATAACCTGAATAGTGTGGCCGCTCTCCTGCTCAAACGGCATGATATTACCGTCCGGGGCCGGTGGCAGAATACGCTTGCCGGTCTCAATTTCCCAGTCGCAGGCGTAAACGATCCCCATTGTAGTAGCAACCGGGCCTTCCATACGCGCCATCAGATCGATCCACTGCCCGACACCGGCATCCTGTTTAAAGAAACGCGGATCGACAAGGTTCATGCTGCCGGTATAAGCAATGTAATTGTCGATGAGCACGACTTTACGATGCTGACGCAGATCCATACGCCGCAGAAAGACACGCAGCAGGCTGACCTGCAGCGCCTCAACGACATCGATCCCGGCGTTGCGCATCATATTTGCCCACGGACTGCGGAAAAAAGCGACGCTGCCGGCTGAATCGAGCATCAGACGACAGTGTACACCCCGGCGAGAGGCCGCCATCAGCGACTCCGCCACATCGTCAGCCAGGCCGCCCGGCTGCCAGATGTAGAACACCATTTCGATATTATGCCGCGCCAGCTGAATATCACGGATCAGCGCCTGCATCACTTCATCGCTGCTGGTCAGCAGCTGCAGCTGATTGCCTTTGACGCCAGCGATCCCCTGACGATGACGGCAGAGGTCAAACAGCGAACGTGCAACGTCGCTGTGTTCTGTGGCAAAGATATGCCGGCACTGTCTCAGGTCGGTGAGCCATTTAGCCGTGGAGGGCCACATGGTACGGGCGCGCTCAGCCCGGCGCTTGCCAAGATGCAGCTCGCCAAACGAGAGATAGGCGATAATACCGACCAGCGGCAGGATATAGATGATAAGCAGCCAGGCCATTGCTGAGGTCACTGCGCGACGTTTCATCAGAATACGCAGCGTTACACCCGCAATCAGCAGCCAGTAGCCAAACAGCAGTAACCAACTGATCAGGGTATAAAAGGTGGTCATTGAGTGGACATCCTGTTCGCGCATTTATAGGCAAAGTTTACGTGTTGATGCGCTGCAGCGAAACATTAATCTGTTCCGGGGGTTATCGATAAAGGTTTCGAATTGGCATTTCTGTGCAGATCACTATAATGCGTGCCGAAATATGCCGGACTGAGAGAGTGTCATGAGACGAAGCAGAAATGAAGTGGCCCGCTGGAGAATGTTGCGTCAGGTGCATCGCCGCCGTGCACGCTGGCTGGAGGGGCAGTCGCGTCGCTATAAGCGCATTCATGCTATTCGTCACCAGGTCGCGCAGCAGCAGCGTCGTTCAATTCTGTTTATTACACAGAATCTGTAAAGCTGACGCGGCTACGTATATTAATGGCCGCGCAGCACTAACGTGATGTTAACGAGCTGGGCCGCTGCTGCCAGTACTATCAGCATGACAATCTGCTGGCGCGCCTGAAGCCAGCCCTGCTGGCGCCAGATCCAGAGCGCGCGGCCGGTAAGCAGCAGCGCAACCAGCAGCAGCAGCAGTGACAACATCACTGATTAAAACACCCGCTTAAAAGGCTTAACGGTGACTTTCTCGTAAACGCCGGCGGCGATATATGGATCGTCCTGAGCCCAGGATTGCGCCGCCTCCAGCGAATCAAACTCCGCGACAATGGCCGAGCCGCTAAAGCCGGCGGGGCCTGGATCATTGCTGTCGACCACCGGTAGCGGCCCTGCAACAATCAGTCGTCCCTCATCCTGCAGCAGCTGCAGACGAGCAAGGTGCGCAGGGCGCACGCTGTTGCGTTTTTCCAGTGAATCTGCGGTATCTTCCGCGTAGATGAGGTAAAGCACGTTGGGATACTCCCGTTAGACTGGCCGAAATTGCGAGACACGTTAAGGCATCCCCCGGCAGAGTGCAAACGAAACCTCAGGGCAATCGGCGCCAGCGCAAGCGGGGTTAAAAAAAACGGGGAAACAGGGCACTTTTACGCTGCTTATTGAAACTGATTGCTATTTGCATTTAAACTCATCTTCTCACTCAATGACCACAGCTGCTATGACGACATTGACTACGCCTTTTCCGGCCCGTACGCCTGTTTCACTGATCCTCTCCGTTGTGCTGCACGGGTCCGTTATTGCCGGCATCCTCTATGCCTCGTTGCATCAGTCACGTGAATTGCCTGCCGCGCCTCAGCCCATCGCCATCACCATGGTCGCACCTGAGGTGCAGCCGGAACCTGCGCCTGCTGTGGTAGCGCCGGCACCCCAGCCGGAGCCAGAACCCGAACCGCAGGCCGTGCCCGAGCCGCCAAAAGCGGAACCGGTGCCGATTGCAAAACCGGAGCCAAAGCCAAAACCCAGGCCGAAACCAAAACCGAAAATAGAGAAAAAACCGGATCCGGCACCCCGTAAGCCGGCTCCCGACCGGGCCGATCCGTTTAAGCAGGAGCGCGCAGCGACTCAGCCCCGGCCCGCCACTGCACCAAAAGCGGCCACGGCCACGGCGCCGGTTAACGCTACCGGACCTAAAGCGCTCAGCATCAGCAAACCTGCTTATCCGGCGCGGGCGGCCGCGCTGCGTATTGAGGGCAACGTACGGGTAAAATTTGATGTCGACAGTGACGGCCGGGTCGGCAACGTCACCATTCTTTCGGCACAGCCGCGCAATATGTTCGAGCGCAGCGTGAAAGATCAGGTTAAAAAGTGGCGTTATCAGCCAGGCCAGCCAGGCCAGGGCATTACCATGAATATTGTCTTTCGCATTAACGGCGGCGCGAAGATCGAGTAGTACGGACACCAGAGCGGCCGGGAAAGTCGCTCTGGTGTTTATGGCTCAGTGACTGCGGTTGGCGCGATCTGCCGGCAGCGGACGCGACTTGCCGCTGCTGTCGACCGCCACGTAAACAAACACTGCTTCAGTGGCGCAGTAAGTCTGACCTATCGGTTCTGATGAAACCTTTTTGATCCAGACCTCAACGTTGATGGTCATAGAACTGTTGCCGGTGCGCAGGCAGTGCGCATGGCAGCTGACCACATCACCTACCGCGACCGGCTTAAGAAAACTCATGCCGTCGACACGAACCGTGACCACGCGACCTTCAGCGATCTCTTTTGCCAGAATCGCACCGCCCATGTCCATCTGTGACATTAACCAGCCGCCAAAAATATCACCATTAGCATTGGTGTCAGCTGGCATAGCCAGCGTACGCAAAACCATCTCGCCGAGTGGCTGCTTATGTTTATCGTTCATTGCTCAGTTCTTCTGCAGGTGAAAAAAAGCCCGGCTGACCGGGCAATGGAAAAACTATTTTGATTCCTGCTGAGGCATCTGCCGCCAGATATAGAGCCCGCTCAGCAGGGTAAACAGCAGCGTCAGTCCTGTCAGGCCAAACACTTTAAAATTAACCCAGACTGGCTGTGGTAACCAGAACGCAACGTAGATGTTGGCAAGGCCGCACAGCAGAAAGAACAGCGCCCAGGCAATATTGAGCCGGCGCCAGACCGTAGCGGGCAGCTGCAGCTCTTTGCCCAGCATGGTCTGGATCAGGGGCTGCTGCATAAACCACTGGCTGTAAAGCAGCGCGAGCGCAAACAGCGAATAGATCACGGTGACCTTCCACTTGATGAACTCATCATTATGAAACACCAGTGTCAGGGTACCGAACACGGCCACCAGCACAAAGGTAAACAGGGTCATCTTTTCCAGCTTGCGATAGAGCACCCAGCTCACTACCAGCGCCAGGCCGGTAGCCACTACCAGCGCGCCCGATGCAACGTAGATGTCGTAGAGTTTGTAAAAAACAAAGAAAACGACCAGGGGGAGAAAGTCGAGTAACTGCTTCATAGCGTTTCCAGTCCGGACAGTAGCCTACAGTTATGGCGCTCAGCGAAGCGCCGTAACCCTTAACGTAACAGCATATAGAGCCGATACAAATAAATAATCAAAACGGCAGAGACCAGATTACCCAGCGCGTTAAGCACCACGGAGGCAATATTGGCGGGCAGAACCGTCAGCGAAGAGAAAAAGAACATCAGAATAATTTTTGCCAGCAGCCACAGCAGAATAGCGGGTGCAATCAGGCGGAGATTTTGCCACGCCAGACGCATGCTGGCGCGCATGGCACCCATCACGCCCATTTTTTCACTGACCAGCATCACCGGCGCCAGCGACAGTAAAATAGCGAGCATGATGCCAGGAACCATCAGCACCATAAAGCCAAGCTGCACCAGCAGCGTGATCAGAAAGGTCTGCAACAGCAGTTTAGGCAGCAGCGGTGCAGCGGTGCCGATAGCACGCAGGGCACTGACGCGCTGACCACCGGAGACCAGCGGGATCAGGCAGAGCATTCCGCCGAGCAGCAGTGTGTTACCAATCAGGGCCGCCAGCGTACCCGCTGCCGAGGCGCGCAGCAGTATACGCTGCTGATCGGGCGACATATTCTGTACCAGTTCAAACAGGGAGGAAGCGCTGCTGTCACTCTGACTCAGCAGCGACAGCTGCTCCTCATCAGGCGTTAATGCATGCCCGATAATCACGGTAATGAATGAGGTCAGCAGCGCCATCAGCACTATAGTGACCAGCTGATGGCGCAGAAAATTTCCTGTGTCACGGTATAACGAGCTTGCCGTGATAGACATGTACACTCCTTGAAAAAAACCGGGTTAATTAACCCGGCGATTGTACATGCTAAGCGGGCAGGCTGGCACCTGGAATACCATAACTTTCTGTCATGTCAGGTAAAGAAGGGTGAAACAGGGCTGGTAATCCATGACGGGCGCGGGCACGGTCGCAGGCCTCATTCACTACACCATCCTCTCCTGACATCGCAAATTCACGGCAGGGAGAGGGGCGCTGCTCATAGATACCGCAGGAGACACAGCTGCCAGGCTCGCCCTGCAGCGCAACGCAGCGCGGCGTGCGATCGTTTGTGCCGCGCATATTACGCATCAGCAGGCTCAGTGGCTCAGTGAGATCGACTGGCACTACGCCACCGGCATCATCGGCTTCAGCCCAGTAAAAGGAAACACGGAAATAGGCGCAGCAGGCGCCACAGGTCATACAAGGGTTGGTTATATCGCTCATCTGATCGCCCGCCACTCCTGAGGCATCGAACCAAAATCACTCGGGATCAACAAAGTAATCACGTCGCGAAACTTCAGCAACCTGTTTTTTATCTTTTTTCGCGCCGGCAAATTTGATCTGTATCAATTCATTGTTAACTAAGCATTTATTCTGCCAGCCAGTTAATGAAATCTGCGCTGAAAACCGTTACATCTGTGCCGCGAAAAATTTAATTCAGGCAAAGGAGTGATGATGAAACTGGCAACATGCGCGCTGTTCCTGGCAATGGCTGTGCCACAGCTGGCACTTGCTCATCAGGCGGGTGACTTTTTTATGCGCGCCGGTACGGCGACGGTCCGTCCGACTGAGGGGTCTGATAATGTGCTGAACATGGGTGAGTTCAGCGTTGATAATGATACGCAGCTGGGGCTGACACTGACCTGGATGGCGACAGACCATATCGGGATTGAGCTGCTGGCGGCCACGCCGTTTCGCCATAAAGTGGGCCTCGGTCCGACCGGTAACCTGGCCACGGTACGTCAGTTGCCGCCGACGCTGATGGCGCAATACTACTTCCTCGACAGCAACAGCGCGGTGCGCCCTTATGCCGGTGTCGGTATCAACTACACCACTTTCTTTGATGCAAAGCTGAATCAGACCGCCAGAGATGCGCAGCTCAGCGATCTGAGCGTGAAAGACTCCTGGGGCATTGCCGGCCAGGTGGGGCTGGATTATCAGATTAACCGTGACTGGATGCTGAACGCTTCGCTGTGGTATATGGACATTGATACGGAAGTGAAATTCAGACATCAGGGCGTACAGCAAAACATTAATACGCGTATCGATCCGTTTGTCTTTTTCTTTGGGGCGGGCTATCGCTTCTGAAGCAGAAAAAGGGCGACCTGCGGGCCGCCCTTTCGGTATTACTTGATCTGCATGTTGTTAACAACAGACTTCACGCCTGCCACGCCGCGTGTAACGGATACGGCACGGTTAGCCATCTGTGGTGAGCTGACAAACCCGCTCAGCTGAACCTTACCTTTAAATGTCTCAACGTTGATTTCAGTGGATTTCAGCGCCTCATCATTCAGCAGCTGTGCTTTGACTTTAGTGGTGACGACGGTGTCATCGATATAGCCACCGGTGCCTTCTTTAGTTGGCGTTGGCGCACAGGCGCTCAGTGTCAGTGCCACAAATGCAGCCATAAAAATTCCCGCAACGACCTTGAACAATTTCATTTGGTTATCTCCCTGTCATAGATGGATTCACACCGTAACGCAACGGCGCATGTAAGTGTGGGTCGGCCCTGAATAATCGGCAACCCGCCGGCAGAGAAAAAGTGAAAAAAGCCGGCGCTGTGCGTGAAAGAACGAGGGGGAAGAGAAAGAGTAAAGGATGCGGCTCCGTCAGGAAGACGGAGCCAGAACGTTTAGCGGGTGGCCGCTTTCAGCCCGCTGACAAAGGCTTTCAGCTCACGCAGCAGCGTTGCCGGATCGCGCTGATTTTTCTCAATAATACGTACAATAGCGGAACCGGAGATTGCCCCCGCTGCGCCTGCTGCAATGGCTTCACGCACCTGGTCCGGCTCAGAGATGCCGAATCCCTGCAGCGCAGGCGGCGCCTGAAACTCACGCAGTTTATCAATCAGGTGATGCAGCGGCTGACTGGCGCGATTTTCAGCACCGGTTACCCCCGCGCGCGACAGCAGGTACGTGTAACCGCGGCCATGCTGAGCCAGTTCACGCAGCAGGTCATCGCTGGCATTAGGCGGGCAGATAAAAATCGGCGCGATGTTGTGACGCAGTGCAGCCTGGCGGAAGGGGGCAGACTCTTCAATCGGCACATCAGCGACCAGCACCGAGTCGACGCCCGCGGCGGCACACTGCGCATAAAATGTATCAATGCCGCGGCTGAATACCAGGTTAGCGTACATCAGCAAACCAATGGGCAGATCGGGGTATTTTTGCCGCACCACCTGCAGCATCTCAAAGCACTGCGCAACCGTTGTGCCGGCTGCAAACGCCCGCAGCGTGGCGCTCTGAATGGTCGGGCCATCTGCCAGTGGATCGGAAAAGGGGATCCCCAGCTCAAGCGCATCAGCGCCGCCTTCAACCAGCGTATCGATAATCTGCAGTGACAGCTCAGGCGTAGGATCGCCCAGCGTAACAAAAGGCACAAAGGCGCCTTCCTGACGCGCTGACAGGCGTGAAAACAGCTGATTATAACGCTCCATCATATCTCTCCCTTCGCTTTAAGCAGGTCATGAACCGTGAAAATATCTTTATCACCGCGACCGGAAAGGTTGACGACCAGCAGCTGCTCTTTTTCCGGATTTTCACGCATCATTTTCAGCGCATGCGCCAGCGCGTGAGACGATTCCAGTGCCGGAATAATACCTTCTGCCCGGCACAGCGCTTTGAATGCATCGAGCGCTTCGTCATCCGTAATAGAGACATACTCAGCGCGCCCGATGCTGTTGAGATGTGCATGCTGCGGACCCACGGACGGAAAATCGAGGCCGGCCGAAATTGAATAAGACTCTTCAATCTGGCCCTCTTCGGTCTGCATCATCGGCGCCTTCATACCGAAGTAGATGCCCACGCGGCCATGCTTCAGCGGCGCGCCGTGCTCACCGCTTTCGATGCCGTGACCAGCGGGCTCAATGCCAATCAGGCCCACGCTGCTCTCTTCAATGAAATCGGCAAACATGCCGATCGCGTTGGAACCACCGCCTACGCACGCCAGCACGGCATCGGGCAGACGGCCTTCCGCCTCGAGGATCTGCGCTTTGGTCTCTTCGCCGATCATACGCTGGAATTCGCGCACGATGGTCGGGAAGGGGTGCGGACCGGCGGCGGTTCCCAGCATATAGTGTGCGGTTTCATAGCTGCCTGACCAGTCGCGCAGCGCCTCATTACAGGCGTCTTTCAGCGTAGCTGAGCCGCTATGGACCGGGATCACTTCCGCGCCCATCAGTCGCATGCGGAAAACGTTGGGTGACTGACGCTCAACGTCTTTCGCGCCCATATAGATGCGGCACTTCATGCCGAGCAGTGCGCAGGCGAGCGCGGAGGCGACACCATGCTGGCCGGCGCCGGTTTCCGCAATGATCTCATTTTTTCCCATTCGCTTTGCCAGCAGCGCCTGACCGAGTACCTGATTAGTTTTGTGCGCGCCGCCATGCAGCAGATCTTCGCGCTTCAGGTAGAGGCGGGTCTTTGTTCCCTGAGTCAGATTGCGGCACAGGGTCAGCGCCGTCGGACGACCGGCGTAATTTTTCAGCAGATCGGTAAACTCCTGCTGAAATTCAGGATCGCGCTGCGCCTCAACAAAAGCAGCTTCCAGCTGGCGCAGGGCCGGCATCAGGATTTGCGGAACGTACTGGCCGCCAAATTCACCAAAATAGGGATTCAATAACGTCGACATAATTGATCTTTCCTCAACGGCCCGCCAGGGCGGGCCGGCAACATTAGTAAGCGCGTAATGTGGTAAATACCGCGGCGATTTTGCCGGCATCTTTAATGCCAGGAGCGGATTCCACGCCGGAGTTGAAATCAAGACCGGCACAGCCAAGCTGCGCAGCCGTCACGCAGTTATCGGCGGCGAGACCGCCTGCCAGCAGTACATTGTCCAGCGACTCCCCCTGCAGCAGCGACCAGTCAAACTGCTGCCCGCTGCCGCCCTGACCATTGTCAAATACGTAGCGATCTACGTGTGGCCAGTCGCGCGCGGGCAGGCGCTCTTTGACGCTCAGCGCTTTCCAGATTTGCGTCTGTGGCGGCAGTGCCTGACGCAGTCTGGCAACGTAGTCGCGATTTTCATCGCCATGCAGCTGTACGGCTGCCAGATTCAGTTCCACCGCCAGCGTGACAACGTCACCAGCAGGCGCATTGCGAAATACGCCCACATAGCGCAACGGCGCAGCGGCCATCACGCGGTGTGCCTGGGCGCTGTCGATTTTGCGCGGTGAGCCGTCAGCAAAAATCAGGCCGCCATACAGGGCTCCCGCTTCACTGGCGGCGCGGGCCGCTTCCGGCTGCGTCAGGCCGCACACTTTATTATCACCCAGCAGCACGCGGCGTACCGCCGCTGGCAGGTCAGCCTCTTCCATCAGCGCCGAACCAATGAGGAAACCGTTAGCAAAGCGGCTTAACTCACGCACCTGCGCATAATTATGAATACCGGATTCGCTGATGACGGTAACACCGTGGCTCAGGCGCGGTGCCAGCTCGCGGGTACGGTTGAGATCGATAGAGAGATCGCGCAGGTCGCGGTTGTTAATCCCTACCACCTGTGCGTTCAGGGCAATCGCCCGCTCCAGCTCCGCTTCATTACTGACTTCAGTCAGAATGCCCATGTTCAGGCTGTGAGCCACTGCGGCGAGCTGCCGGTACTGTTTATCATCCAGTACGGAGAGCATCAGCAGGATGGCGTCCGCCTGGTAGTGACGCGCCAGATAGATCTGATAGGGGTCGATGATAAAATCTTTGCACAGCACTGGCTGAGTAACCGCCGCGCTGACAATGGGCAGAAAGGCAAAGTCACCCTGAAAATATTTTTCATCCGTCAGAACCGAAATGGCAGAGGCGTGGTGACGATAGACGGCGGCGATAGCGGCAGGATCGAAATCCGCCCGGATCACCCCTTTTGACGGCGACGCTTTTTTGCACTCAAGGATAAAAACGGTGCGGGTGCCACGCAGGGCATCATAAAAAGAGCGCGTCGCCGGCTGCAGTGCCGGGTGGAATGTCTCCAGCGGCTGCTGCTGCTGGCGTTCTGCTATCCAGAGCGCCTTATCCTGCACAATTTTTTCTAATACGGTGCCTTTAATACTCATCTCATCCTCTCGCTGCCAGTGCAACCACGCGCTCATAAGCCTGCCCGCTGCGAATCGCGGCGATAGCCCGCTCCGCGTTGTCGCGCAGGTCTTCATGACCAAACACTTTCAGCAGCATCGCCACGTTGACGGCGACCGCCTGCTCATGCGCGGGCTCTCCTTTACCCTGAAGTAAACGGGTCAGAATGTCACGGTTTTCTTCCGGCGTGCCGCCCGCCAGCGCTTCTTTGTCATGAATGCCAAAACCAAAGTCATCCGGCGTCAGCTGATAGCAGGTAATTTCTCCGTCACGCAGCTCTGCCACCTGTGTAGCGCTGTGCAGCGCGACCTCATCCATACCGCCGCCATGGACCACGGCGGCCCGCTGATAGCCGAGCACTTTCAGCGTTTGCGCGATGGGCAGCACCAGTTCCGGGCTGTATACCCCAATCACCGCCAGCGGCGGCCGCGCCGGGTTAATCAGCGGGCCGAGCACGTTGAACAGCGTGCGTGATTTCAGCTGCTGACGCACCGGCATCGCGTGACGGAAGCCGGTATGATACTGCGGTGCAAACAGGAAGCAGACATTAAGGTCATCCAGCGCCTGACGCGCCTGCTGCGCCGGCATATCCAGATTGATACCAAACGCGGCCAGCAAATCGGAGGAGCCAGATTTACTGGAGACGCTGCGGTTCCCATGCTTGGCAACTTTAAGACCGCAGGTCGCGGCAACAAACGCGCTGGCGGTTGATATATTAATGCTGTTACTGCCGTCGCCACCGGTGCCGACAATATCAGCAAACGCGTAGTCCGGGCGCGGAAACGGTTTAGCATCAGCCAGCAGCGCCGACGCGGCACCGGCTATCTCCTGTGGCTGCTCGCCGCGCACTTTCATGGCAATCAGCGCCGCGGCGAGCTGAGTGGGCTCCAGCTGACCGGTGATAATGGCGCTGAACAGCTGGTGGCTCTCCGCCTGACTCAGCGTTTGCGCCTGATACAGTTTTTCCAGAATAGTTTGCATCTTTATCTCCCTGTTACTGCGCCAGCGCCCAGGCCAGCGTCTGTTCAAGCAGCCGGGCGCCCTGGGTAGTGAGGATCGATTCAGGATGGAACTGAAAGCCGCAGACGCGATCGGCATCATGCCGCACGGCCATGACCATGCCGTTGTAGCTGGCATTAACCGTCAGCTCAGCGGGTGTATTACTCCCCACCAGCGAGTGATAGCGTGCCACCGGCAGCGGATTACTCAGGCCGCTGAACATTGCGCAACCGTCATGCTCAACCGCAGACGCTTTACCATGCAGAATTTCACCCGCCTGGCCTACGTGGCCACCGTACGCTTCGACGATAGCCTGATGACCCAGGCAGATACCGATAATCGGCAGCTGGCCGCGCAGCGCCTGCAGCAGGGCAGGCATGCAGCCCGCATCAGCAGGGGCGCCAGGGCCTGGCGACAGCATCAGTACCGGATTTTCCATCTGCTGCAGCCGCGCAATCAGCGTTTCTGCCGGCACGTTGTTGCGGTAGATCACCACGTTGTGACCAAAACTGCGCAGCTGATCCACCAGGTTATAAGTAAACGAGTCGATATTATCGAGCAGCAGGATATCAGCCATCAGAACATCTCCTTGCAGTGGTGCGCAGTTGCGATAGCGCGCAGGACGGCGCGTGCTTTATTGCGGCTTTCATCCGCTTCAGCCTGCGGGATGGAATCCAGCACCACGCCGGCACCCGCCTGCACGGTAGCAATACCTTCTTCAACCCAGGCGGAACGGATCACGATGCAGGTATCGAGATCGCCGGTCGCGGTGAAGTAGCCCACGGCCCCGCCGTAGCTGCCGCGCCGCGTGCCCTCTTTTTCAGCAATCAGCTGCATGGCGCGTACTTTGGGTGCGCCGCTCAGCGTGCCCATATTCATACAGGCGCGGTAGGCATGCAGGACATCCAGATCGTCACGCAGCGTGCCCACCACGCGGGAGACCAGATGCATGACAAAAGAGTAGCGGTCAACTTTGGTCAGGTCGGCAACATAACGGCTACCTGGCTTACAGATACGGGCGAGATCGTTACGCGCCAGATCCACCAGCATCAGATGTTCGGCCAGCTCTTTGTGATCGGTGCGCATCTCCAGCTCAATACGGCTATCGAGATCGCGATCCAGCGAGCCGTCGGCATGGCGGCCGCGCGGACGGGTGCCGGCAATCGGGTAGATCTCAATCTGGCGCGACTGCGCATCATACTTCAGCGAACTTTCTGGTGAGGCACCGAACAGGGCAAAATCCCGATCCTGCATAAAGAACATATAGGGGCTGGGATTGCTGTTCTTCAGCGTCTCATAAGCCGCGAGCGGTGACGGGCAGGGCAGTGAGAAGCGGCGCGACGGCACGACCTGGAAAATTTCGCCAATGCGAATGGCCTGCTGCAGCGAGGCCACCACGTCACAGTAAGCGTCATCGCTCTGGCTGGTACTGAGCGTCATCTGTTCAACGCGCTGCACCGGCAGGGCGGGCGCTGGCTGTGTCATCTGCCCGTGCAGCTGCTCAATACGACTCTGCAGACGCTGAAACTCACTGGTTGAAGGCGCAAACAGGCTCGCCTGCAGGCGGGCTGACCTCTGCTGATGATCAATAATCAGCAGCGTTTCAGCCAGATAGAAGCAGTAATCGGGACAGCGCTGCTCATTACGCAGCGCCGGCAGGTCTTCAAAGCCGGCGACCAGGTCGTAAGCAAACAGCCCACCCAGCAGCATCGCTTCACGTTCATCAGCGGGTGTGTTGACCAGTTGCGGAATCAGACGCAGCGCATCAAACACTGAAAAGGCTTTCAGCCGCGAGTCTTCATCCTGTATATCATTCGCGGTGGCAAAATGCAGCTCACGTCCATCCGGACGAACCTCAATGTTTACGCTCTCAGGCAGAGCGGCATCCAGCAGCGGCAGCAGGGCGCGACCATTTTCAGAGAGCGCCTGCAGGGTCACGGTATGGCCCAGGGCGCTGATGCGAAGTGCGCTGTCAACAATCAGCAGACTTTTCAGATTTTTTTTGCTGTCAATGTCCGCAGACTCCAGTAGCAGAGTCGCCGGGCGTGCGCCGCACAGTTGATGAAACACCGCGGCCGGATCTTCGCGATAAGGTGCGTTTCCGGTAATCAACTTCAATGTAGGTTTCGCATTTGCCATGATAATTTCTCTGAAATTCGCTCAAAAAAAAGCCCGCATGGTGGCGGGCTCAGGTATCTGCACAGCGATCAGGCTTGTGCACAATAACGCCACCCGTTACAGGAAGACGTACGCCAGCTGTCTGTTAACCGCACTATTGCCTGACTCATGACAGATACCTGTTGTGTGTGAACTTGTGTACTAGTTAACTGGTTCGGGCGAAAAATGTCAATACCCTTTCTCAGTTAACAACAAAATCGCTATCATGCCCGCTGATTTTTAGTCGTACTCCGGAGTTACCTTGTCTGATATCAGCCGTTTTTCTCTTTACGATCTCCACAGTCATACCCGCGCCTCCGATGGATTGCTGACGCCAGCAGCCCTGGTCCAGCGCGCGGCTGAAAAGCAAATTGGCGTGCTGGCCATTACCGATCACGATACGGTCGCAGGCGTTGCTGAGGC
This sequence comes from Pantoea sp. SIMBA_079, assembly GCF_046940275.1. Taxonomy (NCBI): domain Bacteria; kingdom Pseudomonadati; phylum Pseudomonadota; class Gammaproteobacteria; order Enterobacterales; family Erwiniaceae; genus Pantoea; species Pantoea sp. SIMBA_079. The sequence goes on from NZ_JAWRYR010000001.1 coordinate 611,919, forward strand.
GCAGGCGTTTGCACAGGAGCAGAAACTGCCGATAAAAGTGCTGGCCGGGCTGGAAGCGTCCACCCTGTGGGAAAATCACGAGATTCATATCGTGGGCCTGAACATCGATTGCGATCACCCGGCACTGCAGGCCTTTCTGATAGAGCAGCATCAGTGCCGTTACGCGCGTGCGCTGCAGATTGCTGAACGGCTGGAGCGGGCGCGGATCCCCGACGCACTGGCAGGCGCACAGCGGCTGGCACAGGGGGGCGTCATTACGCGCGGTCACTTCGCCCGTTATCTGATTGAACAGGGTAAAGCTGAGAATATGGCGCAGGTATTCAAACACTATCTGGCGCGTGGCAAAACCGGCTACGTGCCGCCACAATGGTGTACAATTGAACAAGCTATTGAAGCCATTCATCATTCCGGCGGCGTAGCGGTGCTGGCGCATCCGGGTCGCTACGGCCTGTCGGCAAAATGGCTGAAGCGGCTGATTGCCTTTTTCGCACAAGCGGGGGGCGACGCAATTGAGGTGGCACAGTGTCAGCAGCCGCCGAACGAGCGCACCCAGCTGGCAGGCTATGCGCGCGATAATCAACTGGCTGCATCACAGGGTTCCGATTTTCACCAACCCTGTCCCTGGATCGAGCTGGGGCGTAAACTCTGGCTGCCGGGTGGCGTTGAACCAGTGTGGGAGCGCTTTCCTGCTCTGGCCCCTGCTTTAACTGCCTGAGACAGATGACAAGAGGTTTTTATGAGTCAACGTTTTCACATTCATCCTGATAACCCGCAGCCGCGCCTGATCAATCAGGCGGTGGATTATCTCAATAAAGGCAGCGTCATTGTCTATCCCACCGACTCCGGCTATGCGCTGGGGTGCCGGCTGGAAGAGAAAAACGCGATGGAACGTATCTGCCGGATCCGGCAACTGGATGGCAATCACAACTTTACGCTGATGTGTCGCGACCTCTCAGAGCTTTCGGTTTACTCTCAGGTCGACAACACAGCTTTTCGTATTCTGAAAAACAACACGCCGGGTAATTACACTTTTATTCTCAAGGCGACAAAAGAAGTGCCGCGGCGCCTGATGAATGACAAACGGAAAACCATCGGGCTGCGCGTGCCGTCTAATCCGGTTGCGCTGGCGCTGCTTGAGCGACTGAATGAGCCGATGATGTCTACCTCACTGATGTTGCCCGGTAATGACTTTACGGAATCCGATCCGGAAGAGATCCAGCACAGCATCGGCAAACTGGTGGATCTCATCCTTGATGGCGGCACACTGGGACAGCAACCTACTACGGTTGTTGATCTGACGGACGACACGCCGGTAGTGGTTCGCGCAGGTGCCGGAGATACGCGGCCGTTTAGTTAACGGGCAGGCTGTGCCAGGCGCCGTTACGTGATCGGCGCCTGGCTGAGATTACGATCCAGCCAGCGCTTAAAGTCGCCATAGGGTATATAGAGCGACACATCTTTAAGAATGACTTTTTTACTGCGTCTGTTAGCAATTTCATGGCTGTACCCCACGATCACGCCGGCAATAGTTTCATCATTATTATATACCGCACCGCCTGACATTCCCTGCGTCACTCCTGCATTCGAGGCCATTGCCATGCAGGGTTTTTTATTCCATCGATTAATGATAGCCGTGCGTGCTAAATTAACGCCGCTCGATTCAACCGGCATGGCAGAAATAAAACTATAGCCATACATTTTAATCGCTTCTCCGGGCGCGCTGGTGCGAAACCTGGCCAGCGTATCAGGATTATTTTTGTGATAAATAATCGCGACGTCGCAATAAGGATGATAGGCCTTAACGCGCTGCACAGAAGTTTTAGCAACGTGCGCCGCTGTCAGGCTGTACTCGGGTGTAAGGGGAATGGTTGTACCGAGAACACCTAAACCCAGCACTGTCGGCACTCCTGTCACGCTCATATCAACATGCTCAAGCGCCGCTTTGCTGTATTCAGTCTGTCCAACGGAACAACCGGTCAACGCCAGCGCGAGCAGCGCCGGACACAGTACGGTTATTTTCATTGTTACGATCTTCTTTAATGCGTGTCATAAACATCCCTGGTGAGGAGAGCAGACACGCTAATGACTTTATGATGTCAGCATATACGGGCATATAAAATGGAGCATTGTCCATTCAAACACCCATTATGAAGACTTACGTTAATATTTTGTTATAAATTAGTTCAGGCTTAATTAATAATTTTTGGTGAACGTAAATTTAACCTGCTGATTTATTCTACACCGCTTTTATTTATGTACAAATTCAGTGCGCTAATAAATGGTAATAAAACAGAATATAGAGCCTTAAACCAACCTGTAGCGCGAATTATGCGCGCAACCCAGACAGGTGGAGGCGAAATCTCGTTTTAAGTCAAATGGGCGGGCAATTGTAGCTTTCTGATAATAGAAGGCAGAATTTTACCGGAGTGTTGGGGTCTGAACCGATCTGTTTTATCCCGCGGTTAAAAAAAAATGCGCAAATCAGGGGGGCGGGCATAAATATGATGAACGTTTTGTCACAGCCAGGTCATTGACCTGGTTGCAAATAGGATGTTGTCAGGGATAAACACGCGTAATGGCGTGCATGCAAAAGAGGCAGAGTCAGAGAACACCGGCCGATCGCCAGCCAGCTATTATCGGCAGCAAAGTTAAAGGTGTTAACAAAACCTTAGCTGGTGTAAAATCGCAGGCCGTTTGCATCCGGTCTGATTGATGCGCAACGTTAACAGTTTCTGACAGAGGACGTGGTAATCCCGCTGTCATACCCATTCTTACCACGACGCCTGGGAAGGCGACAACGAGGCAGCTCCATGAGCGAAAAATTACAGAAAGTATTAGCGCGTGCCGGTCACGGCTCGCGCCGCGAAATCGAAACGATGATTTCCGCCGGACGCGTCAGCGTAGATGGCAAACTGGCCACGCTGGGCGATCGCATTGAAAATGACAAAAGCCTGAAAATCCGTATTGATGGTCACCTGGTCTCTATTGCCGAGTCCACTACGGAAGTGTGCCGCGTGCTGGCCTATTACAAGCCGGAAGGGGAGCTCTGCACCCGTAACGATCCGGAAGGGCGCCCGACCGTGTTTGACCGTCTGCCGCGCCTGCGCGGATCGCGCTGGGTGGCAGTCGGTCGCCTGGATGTTAACACCTGCGGTCTGCTGCTGTTCACAACGGATGGTGAACTGGCTAACCGTCTGATGCATCCAAGTCGCGAAGTTGAACGTGAATATGCGGTGCGCGTTTTTGGCGAAGTAGGTGACGATAAAGTGCGTCTGCTGAGCAAAGGCGTGCAGCTGGAAGATGGTCCGGCGGCCTTTAAAACCATTAAGTTTGCTGGTGGTGAAGGGATCAACCAGTGGTACAACGTTACCCTTACAGAAGGACGCAATCGCGAAGTGCGTCGTTTGTGGGAAGCGGTCGGCGTTCAGGTTAGCCGCCTGATGCGCGTACGTTATGGCGACATTCAGCTGCCAAAAGGCCTGCCACGCGGCGGCTGGATGGAGATGGAGCTGCCTGCGGTAAACTATCTGCGTAAGCTGGTGGGAATGCCGGAAGAGACCGTCACTAAAGTTGCCGTTGAGAAAGATCGTCGTCGCACAAAAGCGAACCAGATCCGCCGCGCAGTGAAGCGTCACAGCAGCGCCGGCAACACCAATCAGCGCCGCAGCAGCAGCAAACGCGGCGCCTGATGTCTGTGTGCCGCTGCTCTGGCAGCGGCTACCAGTCAATTCCCTGTTGCGCCTGGATGCCGGCATCAAAGGCATGTTTCACCGGGCGCATCTCAGTAACGGTATCTGCCAGCTCCAGCAAGCGCCGGTGACAGCCGCGTCCGGTAATAATCACGCTTTGCGAACGTGGGCGCTGTTGCAGAGCGGTAGCCAGCGCCTCCAGCTCCAGATAATCCATGCTCACCATATAGGTTATTTCATCGAGGATCACCAGGTCGATATGGCTATCAGCCAGCATGCGTTGTGCCTGCTGCCAGACCTGCTGACAGGCGATCGTATCCGTGCTGCGGCTCTGTGTCTCCCAGGTAAATCCGGTGGCCATGACCTGAAATTCCACGCCGTGCTGTTCCAGTAAATTACGCTCGCCGTTGGGCCACTCGCCTTTGATAAACTGTACCACCGCCACTTTTTTACCGTGGCCGCAGGCGCGCAGCGCCGTACCAAACGCCGCCGTGGTTTTTCCCTTACCGTTACCGGTAAACACCATAACAATACCGCGATTTTCAGTCGCAGCGGCAATGCGTGCATCCACCTGTTCTTTCAGACGCTGCTGACGTTGCTGATGACGATCGCTCATGCGCTGGCCGGGCCCGCTTTGCGTCCGGGCTGGGCATCGAAGCTCATACCTGTTTTACGCCGGCTATCATCACCCATCAGGTAGAGATAAAGCGGCATTAGATCGGCAGGGGTTTTCAGCAGATTTGCATCCTCCTCCGGAAACGCGCTGGCACGCATTTTTGTACGCGTACCGCCAGGATTGATGCAGTTTACGCGCAGAGTATGATTTTTATACTCATCGGCGAGCACCTGCATCATGCCTTCAGTGGCAAATTTAGAGACGGCATAGGCACCCCAGCCGGCGCGCCCGGTACGGCCTACGCTGGACGTGGTGAATACCAGCGATCCCGCCTCTGATTTCAGCAGCAGCGGTAAGAGAGCCTGCGTCAGATAAAAGGTGGCATCAAGGTTAATCTGCATCACATCGCGCCAGATTGCCGGATCAAGCCCGGCCAGCGGGACGATGTCACCCAGAATCCCGGCGTTATGCAGTACGCCATCCAGGCGCGGTACGTTTTCAGCAATCTGCGCGGCCAGCTGCAGGCATGATTCAGGCGTGGCGGTAGCGAGATCCAGCAGCAGTGAGCTGGCGGGCTGCTTGTTAAGCTGGTTAATCGCTGCTTCTGTCTGCTGCAGAGTAACGGCGTTACGTCCAAGCAGAATAACGCGGGCACCATAGCGCGCATAAGTCAGCGCCGCTTCACGGCCAATCCCGTCTGATGCGCCGGTGACCAGAATAATGTGGTTTTCGAGTAGATCGCTTTTAGGCTGATAGTGCACAGCAATCTCCTTTTATCAGTAGCAGGGTTTCTGGCTTTATGCCTGAATTCGCCTGCCGGTGCAATGCTCCGGAGGAGCATTCTGTGCCGCCTGCGGGCTTTTCAGGCGACGAACCGGCTTAAAGCAGTTACACTCAGCTGTTAATTGTAATTCACTGTTTAATAAGGCGGCAGAATGGATTTTTTCTCCAGCTATGGGCTATTTCTGGCCAAGGCTGTCACGGTAGTGATCGCCATTGCGGCCGTAGTGTTTATCATACTGAATGCTGCGCTGCGCAAACGTCATCATGCAGGACAGCTGCAGGTAACGCATCTGGATGATGAGTATCGTCAGATGAAAGAGGATCTGCAGCTCGCTAAAATGAAGCCACAGGTACAAAAAGTCTGGCTGAAACAGCATAAAAAAGAAGAGAAGCTGAAAGCGAAGACAGAGAAGCGCAACGCGAAAAACGGCGTCACGGAAACCGCAAAGCCGGTACTGTATGTGCTTGGCTTTAAAGGCAGCATGGACGCGGGTGAAGTTGCCTCGCTGCGTGAAGAAGTGTCAGCTGTGCTGGCCGTAGCGCAGCCGGGCGATGAAGTGCTGCTGCGGCTTGAAAGCCCGGGCGGGGTTGTGCATGGTTACGGTCTGGCAGCGTCGCAGCTGCAGCGCCTGCGCGACGCGGGTCTGCGCCTGACCGCCGCAGTAGATAAAGTGGCCGCCAGTGGCGGATATATGATGGCCTGTGTGGCAGATCGCATTGTCGCTGCACCGTTTTCCATTATCGGTTCAATCGGCGTTGTGGCGCAGATCCCCAATTTTAACCGGCTGCTGAAGCGCAATGATATTGATGTGGAACTGCACACTGCAGGCCAGTATAAACGCACCCTGACGCTGTTTGGTGAAAACACCGAAGAGGGACGGGAGAAGTTTCAGCACGATCTTGATGAAACACATCAGCTGTTTAAAGGCTTTGTGCAGCAGATGCGTCCGTCACTGGATATGAACCAGGTGGCGACCGGCGAACACTGGTATGGACAGCAGGCGCTTGAGCTGGGCCTGATTGATGAAATCGGCACCAGCGACGCGTTGATCATCCGGCATATGGAGCGCTTCACCGTACTGGGCGTACAGTATGCTCGCAAGAAAAAGATGATGGATCGTTTTACCGGCAGCGCCAGCCTGGCGGCGGAACGGCTATTGCTGAAACTCTGGCAGCGCGGCGAAAAGCCTCTGCTGTAACAGCTACCCGGCTTCGGCCGGGTTTTTTTATGCTTAGCGCTTGCAGGGCCTGACAGGCGCGCCGGATCTGTCCGGACAAAAGCCGCCGTATCCGGTTACGCTGCGTGATAAAAGTCACGGCGCAACTTGCTGAGAGAGTGACGCAACATTTATCTCAGCCGGTTGTGAAATGAATTCCATTTTTGTTGAGATTTATCCAACTTTTTTTGACAGTGCATTTTCTCCTTCTATATTACCTCCCATTCTGCCGCTGCTTATCCGCGCGCCCTGCTGCAACTGGCGCAAAATTAAACAGAGTGCTATTTAAGTTGCGTATCAGATTTTATCAGGTAGAGTGTGGGCGATTCAGCTTTCAGGGAGTTCACACCAGGATGTGTGATGATGTCAGACGGAAAAAGTGTAGTTAATCATGAGGTTGCGCACACCGTTTTAAACTGAATAGTGGTCAGTCCCCGCCAGCTTGAAAAATAGAGAGCTGGCAGCAATATTAAACCCACTGGGTTTTGGGGCATTAATCCTCTCCCGTTTATCAGGACGTTTTAATCAGGTAAAGGTACATATGGGTAAAGCACTCGTTATCGTTGAGTCCCCGGCAAAGGCCAAAACAATCAATAAATACCTCGGTAATGACTACGTGGTGAAATCCAGTGTCGGTCATATCCGCGATTTGCCGACCAGTGGTTCAACGACCCGTAAAAGTACTGACGGTGAGAAGGCAAAAACCGGTAAAAAAGTAAAAAAAGATGAAAAGGCGGCGCTGGTCAACCGAATGGGTGTTGATCCGTGGCACGGCTGGGAAGCTGATTATCAAATCCTGCCGGGCAAAGAGAAAGTTGTCTCTGAGCTCAAAAGCCTGGCCGCTGATGCCGATCATATCTATCTCGCAACCGACCTTGACCGCGAAGGGGAAGCCATCGCCTGGCATCTGCGTGAAGTCATTGGCGGCGACGACAAGCGTTTCAGCCGGGTGGTGTTTAATGAAATCACCAAAAATGCGATTCGCCAGGCGTTTGAAAAGCCGGGCGAACTGAATATTGAGCGGGTCAATGCCCAGCAGGCGCGTCGTTTTATGGATCGCGTTGTGGGGTATATGGTGTCGCCTCTGCTGTGGAAAAAGATCGCCCGTGGTCTCTCTGCCGGACGCGTTCAGTCAGTAGCGGTTCGCCTGGTTGTTGAGCGCGAGCGCGAAATTAAAGCGTTTGTGCCGGAAGAGTACTGGGAGATCAACGCCGATTTTGCTACGCCAAAAGGTGATGCGCTGGCGATGCAGGTGACGCATCATAGTGACAAAGCGTTTCGTCCGGTTAACCGCGAGCAGACGCACGCAGCGGTCGCGATACTGGAAAAAGCGCGTTATGAAGTGCTGGATCGCGAAGACAAACCGACCAGCAGTAAACCTTCTGCACCATTTATTACCTCAACGCTGCAGCAGGCTGCGAGCACACGCCTTGGATTTGGTGTGAAGAAAACCATGATGATGGCGCAGCGGCTGTATGAAGCGGGTCACATTACCTACATGCGTACTGACTCCACGAATCTGAGTCAGGATGCGGTGGCAATGGCGCGCGACTATGTCGCCAGTGAGTTCGGCAAAAAATACCTGCCGGATGCGCCGGTGACTTACACCAGCAAAGATAATTCGCAGGAAGCGCACGAAGCGATCCGTCCGTCAGATGTCAACGTCAGCGCTGAGCAGCTGAAAGATATGGAAGCGGACGCGCAAAAGCTTTATCAGCTCATCTGGCGCCAGTTTGTGGCGTGCCAGATGGTTCCGGCTAAATATGACTCCACCACGCTTACCGTAGGGGCAGCTGAATTCAGGCTCAAGGCAAAAGGCCGCACGCTGCGTTTTGATGGCTGGACGCGCGTTATGCCGGCGCTGCGTAAAAACGATGAAGACAGAACGCTGCCACCCGTAGCGGTAGGGGAAATTCTTGATTTAACCGCACTGCAGCCGAGCCAGCACTTCACCAAGCCTCCGGCGCGATTCAGCGAAGCTTCGCTGGTGCGTGAGCTGGAGAAACGCGGTATTGGTCGTCCGTCAACCTACGCGTCTATTATTTCCACTATTCAGGATCGTGGCTATGTGCGCGTTGAAAACCGCCGTTTCTACGCTGAGAAGATGGGCGAAATCGTCACCGATCGGCTGGAAGAGAATTTCCGCGAGCTGATGAATTACGACTTTACCGCGCATATGGAAAATAGCCTCGATCAGGTGGCTAACAATCAGGCGCAGTGGAAAGGCGTACTCGACTCCTTCTTCAGTGATTTCAGCCAGCAGCTTGAGCAGGCTGAAAAAGATCCGGAAGAGGGCGGCATGCAGCCGAATCAGATGGTGCTGACATCAATCGACTGCCCGACCTGTGGTCGTAAGATGGGCATTCGTACGGCCAGCACTGGCGTATTCCTCGGCTGTTCGGGATACGCCCTGCCGCCAAAAGAGCGCTGCAAGCAAACTATCAATCTGATCCCGGAAAATGAAGTACTGAACGTACTGGAGGGTGACGACGCTGAAACCAACGCGTTACGTGCCCGCCGCCGCTGCGTTAAGTGCGGCACTGCAATGGATAGCTATCTGATTGATAACAGCCGCAAGCTTCACGTCTGTGGTAATAATCCAGAGTGCGATGGTTATGAAATTGAGCAGGGCGAGTTCCGCATTAAGGGGTATGACGGCCCTATCGTAGAGTGCGAGAAGTGCGGGTCGGAGATGCACCTGAAGATGGGACGCTTTGGTAAATACATGGCGTGCACCAACGAAGAGTGTAAAAACACCCGTAAGATCCTGCGCAACGGCGAAGTTGCGCCGCCGAAAGAGGATCCGGTGCCGCTGCCTGAGCTTCCCTGTGAAAAATCAGATGCCTATTTTGTGCTGCGTGACGGCGCGGCTGGCGTATTCCTTGCGGCCAACACCTTCCCGAAATCGCGTGAGACCCGGGCACCGCTGGTGGAAGAGCTGAAGCGCTTTGCTGACCGTCTGCCGGAAAAGCTTAAATATCTGGCCGAGGCGCCAGCAGCCGATCCGGAAGGAAATAAAACCCTGGTACGTTTTAGCCGTAAGACAAAACAGCAGTACGTTTCGTCTGAAAAAGAGGGTAAAGCGACTGGCTGGTCGATGTTCTATATTGACGGCAAATGGCAGGAAGCGAAAAAATAACTCTCCGGGGCTGGCATCTGTCAGCCCCGTTTACTTTCCCCGCCTTATAACCTAACGTTCTTTATTTCCTTAGAAACTGATATAGTTGTTATAGTTTTTCTATTCTCCATTCGCTCTGTTCCTCACATCTGCATCAAGGGCGGCTGCCGTAAAGCACGTTAGTCGCTAACGGGAAGATATAACTATGAAACTGCAGCAGTTGCGCTATATCGTGGAAGTGGTCAATCACAATCTCAACGTCTCATCGACCGCTGAAGGACTCTATACCTCACAGCCTGGTATCAGTAAGCAGGTCCGTATGCTTGAAGATGAGCTGGGGGTGCAGATATTTGCCCGCAGCGGCAAGCATCTGACTCAGGTCACACCGGCTGGCGAAGAGATTATCCGTATAGCACGTGAAGTATTATCAAAAGTCGACGCGATTAAATCCGTAGCGGGTGAACATACCTGGCCTGATAAGGGATCTCTTTATGTCGCGACCACGCACACGCAGGCACGCTATGCGTTGCCGGGTGTAATCAAGGGGTTTATAGAGCGCTATCCCCGCGTGTCGCTGCATATGCATCAGGGCTCGCCTACACAGATTGCTGAGGCAGTGTCGAAGGGCAATGCTGATTTTGCGATTGCGACTGAAGCCCTGCATCTCTATGACGATTTAATCATGCTGCCCTGTTACCACTGGAATCGCGCGATTGTAGTCACACCCGATCACCCGCTGGCAGGCAAAGACAATGTGACGATAGAGGAACTGGCCGACTTTCCGCTGGTGACCTATACCTTCGGATTTACCGGACGTTCTGAGCTTGATACTGCATTTAATCGTGCAGGGCTTACACCGCGGATCGTGTTCACCGCAACCGATGCAGACGTTATTAAAACTTATGTGCGGCTTGGCTTAGGCGTGGGTGTGATCGCCAGTATGGCGGTTGACCCTGTAGCCGATCCGGATCTGGTTCGCATAGAAGCTTCAGAGATTTTCACCAATAGTACAACGAAAATTGGCTTCCGCCGCAGTACCTTCCTCCGCAGCTATATGTATGATTTTATTCAGCGTTTTGCGCCACACCTTACACGTGATGTGGTAGACACCGCCGTTGCTCTGCGTTCCAACGATGACATCGAAGCGATGTTTCGCGATATCAAACTCCCTTTCAAATAATTTGCTAAATCATGAATTTACCGGGGTGTCCAGTGGGCACCTTCAGGTTTCCTCCCCGCTTAGCGCCATCAGTAGTTCAACAAAAGCTGACATTTTTCTGTAAATAAAACATGCATCACAGGTTTTTTCATTGTTATTAATTAATTGAGAAACAGTACACATTTTTTGGCTCGCTACTTTGCACACTGCCAGGATTATTCCCATACTCCAGTTAACACCTGATGAAGAAGGGCTTTGCTACTGAGTTCTTTTATTTAACTCAAATTTAAACTGGTACTAATTGTTGTTTAACCCAAATTGTTTTTGCTCTTTTTTATTAGTTATGCGGTCTGTGTTTCAATAAGGCTAATCAGTTTTCGCAGCTTTGATTAATAGCGTTAATCGTTGTGCTCAATAAAAATAACTGGATTTTTGGACTTAAGAAGTTTAGGATTCATCCTAAATCTTAATCGTTGTTATCAATCGTTTTGTTGAGAGTGATTATCAAAAACTATGGCTACGAGAATAACTGTACAACCCGACTTCCGGGCAAAGAGCACCAAGGTTCAGCGTACCGGTAACACCCGTCGCAAGGCCTGGTTGGCTGTCTTCGCTGCTTCAGCACTGTTCTGGGTAGTGGTGGCATTAACGATTTGGCGTTTATGGGGCTAAGCCATGTGGGCAAACTCACTCAGTCGTAAATATCCGGTAACTGCACGGCAGCCAAATACACCTGCGTGCAAAGCAAAAGAAGCTCCTGCTGCTGAGCAGTCTGTAGCGATTCCTGCTTCCTGGGATCTGAGTGACAAGCAGCGCAGCTTTATCGAATCCTTTATGGATCCAAAACTCAAATAAGTGTTGCTGTACGAACGTTTAGCATCTGATATTGCTTTGATTTTTCCGGTTATTCCGGCGGGCCAGCAAAAAGCCCCTGACTTTACACTGCAAAAAAAGCGTCGACAGTAGATAACTGAAGACTAAAGAAAATTTAGCCCGAGAACCGGGAAGGAGTGACGAATGAATACAACCACTTTTTCATGGCTTAGCGTTTATGCTTTCTCATTTGCCTTTTGGGCAGCGGCAGCCTGGGCTCTTATGTAACCGACGCTCTTTATTACCGAATTCATAGAAATGCCCCGACTCAGGTCGGGGCATTTTTGTTTGTGGCACCCTGTGCCCTATTGTGTTGTTATCAAAACGTTAAGGAAAATGTAGTCTATCTTTAAGCTAAACCTTGCACTCTCTGAGGTTTAGCCTAAAGGAATTAAAGGAGGAGACATGTCGTTAACATTACGCGAGCAAAGTCAGGATACGCTGGCGGTCGGGACACACACCTATCATTATTACAGTCTTGCCAAAGCCGCACAGCATACCGGCAACATTGATCGCTTACCAAAATCGATGAAGGTACTGCTGGAAAATCTGCTGCGCTGGCAGGATGGTGATTCCGTTACCCTTGACGATATTCAGGCGCTGGCAGACTGGCAGCACAACGCGCATGCTGATCGGGAGATTGCCTATCGTCCGGCACGTGTGCTGATGCAGGACTTTACCGGCGTACCTGCCGTGGTTGACCTGGCAGCGATGCGCGAAGCAGTAGAACGCCTTGGCGGAGATGTGGCAAAAGTTAATCCCTTGTCCCCGGTTGATCTGGTTATTGACCACTCCGTGACTGTTGATCGCTTCGGCAACGATGACGCCTTTGGTGAAAACGTCAGGCTGGAGATGGAACGCAACCATGAACGCTATGTTTTCCTGCGCTGGGGACAAAAAGCGTTTAACCGGTTTCGCGTTGTGCCACCCGGTACCGGCATCTGTCATCAGGTTAACCTGGAGTACCTTGGCAAAGCCGTCTGGCATGAAGAGCTGGAGGGCAAACATGTTGCCTGGCCCGATACGCTGGTTGGTACCGACTCGCATACCACAATGATCAATGCGCTGGGCGTACTGGGCTGGGGCGTCGGCGGTATTGAGGCGGAAGCGGCCATGCTCGGCCAGCCAGTTTCAATGCTGATCCCTGATGTGGTCGGCTTTAAGCTGACCGGCAAACTGCGTCCGGGCATTACTGCAACTGACCTGGTGCTGACAGTGACCCAGATGCTGCGTAAGCACGGTGTTGTCGGCAAATTTGTCGAATTCTATGGAGACGGGCTGGCAGATCTGCCGCTGGCCGATCGTGCAACGATTGCCAATATGGCCCCTGAGTATGGTGCCACCTGCGGTTTCTTCCCGATTGATGAAGTCACCCTGAGTTATATGACGCTGACCGGGCGTGATGAGCAGCAGGTTGAACTGACAGAAGCGTATGCGAAACAGCAGGGGCTATGGCGTAATGCTGGCGATGAGCCCGTCTTTACCAGCACGCTGTCGCTGGATATGGCTGACGTCGAGTCCAGTATTGCAGGACCCAAGCGTCCGCAGGATCGGGTGGCGCTGGGCGATGTGCCCGCTGCGTTTGCCGCCAGTAATGAACTGGAAATTAACCACGCGCAAAAACCGCATAAAGCGGTCAGCTACTGCGACAGTGAAACCCGCCAGTCACATCAGCTTGATGATGGTGCGGTTGTGATTGCCGCAATTACCTCCTGTACCAATACGTCAAACCCCAGCGTGCTGATGGCTGCCGGCCTGCTGGCAAAAAAAGCGGTTGAGCGCGGACTGAAGCGCCAGCCGTGGGTAAAAGCCTCGCTGGCACCAGGATCAAAAGTGGTGTCTGATTATCTGGCAACGGCACGCCTGACGCCTTATCTGGATAAACTCGGCTTCAACCTGGTAGGGTATGGCTGCACTACCTGTATCGGTAACTCGGGGCCGTTGCCGGATGAGATTGAAAGCGTCATTAAAGAGGGCGATCTTACTGTTGGCGCCGTGCTGTCCGGCAACCGTAATTTTGAAGGACGTATTCATCCGCTGATCAAAACCAACTGGCTGGCTTCGCCACCGCTGGTGGTAGCCTATGCGCTGGCCGGCAATATGAACATCAACCTGCAGAGCGACCCTATTGGTCAGGATCAGACCGGGAAAGATGTGTATCTCAAAGATATCTGGCCATCGCCGGAGGAGATCGCCGCCTCGGTGCAGCTGGTTAATAGCAGTATGTTCCGCAAAGAGTATGCGGAAGTCTTTGACGGGACACCAGACTGGCAGCAAATCTCCGTCAGCGAAGCGGCAACCTATGACTGGGATGAAGGGTCGACCTATATCCGCCTTTCTCCTTTCTTTGATGATATGGAGAAAACGCCAAAACCGGTTGAGGACATCCGCGGTGCCCGTATTCTGGCGATGCTGGGCGACTCAGTCACCACTGACCATATTTCGCCTGCAGGAAGTATCAAAGCCGAGAGCCCGGCGGGACGCTATCTGCTGGCGAAAGGCATAGAGCGTAACGACTTCAACTCCTACGGTTCGCGCCGCGGTAACCATGAAGTGATGATGCGCGGCACCTTTGCCAATATTCGTATCCGCAATGAAATGGTGCCCGGTACGGAAGGCGGCTACACCCGGCACTATCCAGGTAATGAGACGCTGGCTATCTATGATGCCGCAATGAAATATAAAGAGGAGGGCGTGCCGCTCGCCGTGGTGGCCGGGAAAGAGTATGGTTCAGGCTCCAGCCGCGACTGGGCCGCTAAGGGACCACGCCTGCAGGGCGTGCGCGTAGTGATCGCTGAATCCTTTGAGCGTATCCATCGTTCCAACCTGATTGGTATGGGGATCCTGCCGCTGGAGTTTCCGACTGACGTCACCCGTAAAACGCTGCAGTTAACCGGTGAGGAGCGGATAGATATCGCCGATCTGTCGCAGCTGACGCCTGGCTGTACGGTCAATGTGACCCTGACACGCGCAGACGGCCGTCAGGAGCAGGTTGCCGCACGTTGTCGTATTGATACCGCCACCGAACTGACTTACTACCGTAATGACGGCATACTGCACTATGTTATCCGTAATATGCTGAACTAAAAAAAAGCCGGGCTTGCCCGGCTTTTCTCTTTCAGGATTTTGGCAGCAGATGCCCCATTTTTTCCGCTTTAGTATCGAGATAATGGGCATTTTTTGGATTACGCCCGACGATCAGCGGCACGCGCTCGACAATATTGATCCCCGCTTCGCTGAGGATCTCAACTTTGCGCGGATTATTGGTCAGCAGGCGCACTTCATCAATCCCCAGCAATTTAAACATATCAGCACACAGGGTGAAATCACGCTCATCGGCGGCAAAACCCAGCTGATGGTTCGCTTCTACGGTGTCGTAGCCTTTATCCTGCAGCGCATAGGCGCGGATCTTATTCAGCAAACCGATATTACGGCCTTCCTGACGATGATAGAGCAGTACACCGCGACCCTCTTCAGCAATCGCTGTTAAGGCCGCTTCCAGCTGAAAGCCGCAGTCGCAGCGCAGACTGAACAGCGCATCGCCGGTCAGACACTCAGAGTGAACACGCGCCAGCACCGGCGTGTGATCGCTGATATCACCGTAAACCAGCGCTACATGATCGTGGCCGGTTGCCAGTTCTTCAAAACCTACCATCAGGAAATCTCCCCATGGCGTGGGCAGTTTAGCTTCTGCTACCCGTTTAAGCTGCATGTGATTCTCCAGAACCTTCAGAGGATGCGCTATCATCTTGATAACGCACGGGCCGACTGACCCGAAAATTGTGTCTATTGTGCCATATCCACAAGCAGGCCCGCTAATCAGTCAGAAAGATTGTAGTGATAAAGCACGATTATCCAAGCCGCTTTAGGTATGTTATTCTTTTTTCAGCTAAAGTTATTCAGCAAACGCATTATAACCCGCAGGAAAAGCCAAAGTATGTTGAAAATAGTGCAGCGCACGACGCTGGGTGCCTTCTTATTAATCGCGATGCCACTCTGCGTCTGGCTTTCGGGCTGGCAATGGCAGCCGGGCGAAAGCGGAGGCGTGCTGCGTTTTTTGTTCTGGATGACGGAAACGGTCACCAGCCCGTGGGGGATCATCACCAGTAGCGTGCTGAGTGCCTGGATGCTGTGGTGTCTGCGCTTCCGCCTTAAGCCTGCTATTCTGCTGCTGATTATCATGAATGGTGCCATTCTGGCCGGGCAGTACACGAAGTCATGGATCAAAGAGCAGGTGCAGGAGCCGCGACCCTATGTTGTCTGGCTCGAGCAGCAGCATGGCATCAGCAACGACGCGTTTTATCAGCTGAAACGAAAACAGCGGGGTGAGATGGTTAATACGCTGCTGGCCAGTGATACGCAAATTCCCCGCTGGTTAAAGCAGCACTGGGCATTTGAGACGGGATTTGCTTTTCCTTCCGGTCATACTATGTTTGCTGCCAGCTGGGCACTACTGGCAATGGGACTGCTCTGGCCGCGGCGCCGGGTGGTTACGCTGGTTGTGCTGTTTAGCTGGGCCGTTATGGTTATGGGCAGCCGGCTGTTGCTGGGTATGCACTGGCCGCGTGATTTGATTGTCGCAACGCTTATTTCCTGGCTGCTGGTGACCGTCGCTACCTGGCTGGCACAGCGCTTTTGCGGCCCGCTTACGCTTCCGCCTGACGAGCAGCGCGAAGTCAAAGCGCGGGACGATGGATTGTAATCAGCTGAACTGCCCCCATATAGCTGATTACGCTTGCGCAAAGCCAGCTAACTGATAACGTGAAAGCAGCACGGTACGCGCTTTTTTGGCATACTCTATTGGAAACTCTACGACAGGACGCATTGTGAAATATTTGCTGATTTTTCTGGTGGTACTGGTCATTTTCATCATTTCAGTGACGCTGGGTGCTCACAATGATCAGGTGGTGACCTTCAACTATCTGCTGGCGCAGGGTGAATTTCGTGTTTCCACGCTGCTTGCAGTGCTGTTTGGCGCCGGTTTTTTACTGGGCTGGGCAATCTGCGGGCTATTCTGGTTACGTATCCGCGTTTCACTGGCACATGCTCAGCGTAAACTGAAGCGTATGCAGGCGCAAAACGAACATGCTTCAGCAGCCACTACCGTATCGACCACAGGTCGTCGGGATTAATGTTCAATGCATGAATTGTTGTTTCTGCTTCTCCCGGTCGCAGCGGCTTACGGCTGGTATATGGGACGACGCAGCGCTTACCAGAATAAGCAACAGGAAGCGAACCGCCTGTCACGAGAATATGTGGCCGGGGTGAATTTCCTGCTTTCAAACCAGCAGGACAAAGCCGTCGATCTGTTTCTCGATATGCTGAAAGAAGACAGCGGAACGGTTGAGGCGCATCTGACGCTTGGCAATCTGTTTCGTTCACGTGGTGAGGTTGACCGCGCTATACGTATCCATCAGTCGCTGATGGAAAGCGCTTCATTAACCTACGACCAGCGACTTCTTGCGATTCAGCAGCTTGGCCGCGACTATATGGCCGCAGGCCTTTACGATCGCGCAGAGGATATGTTCAGTCAGCTAACGGATGAAACCGATTTTCGCATTGCCGCCCTCCAGCAGCTTTTACTGATCCATCAGGCGACCAGCGACTGGCAGAAAGCGATTGATGTTGCGGAGAAGCTGGTAAAGCTGGGAAAAGAGAAGCAGAAGGGCGAAATTGCGCACTTCTATTGTGAGCTGGCGCTGCAGGCAATGAGCAGTGACGATCTCGATCGCGCCATGTCGCTGCTGAAAAAAGGCGAAGCGGCCGATAATCAGAGCGCGCGCGTTTCCATTATGATGGGGCGCATTCTGATGGAGCAGGGGGAGTATGCGAAAGCAGCACAGCGCCTGCAGCGGGTGCTGGATCAAGATAAAGAGCTGGTCAGTGAAACGCTGCCTATGCTGGAAACCTGTTATCAGCGGCTGGCACAGCCAGAAGTCTGGGCTGGTTATCTGCAGCGCTGCACCGAGGAGAATACCGGTGCCGCCGCCGAGCTCTATCTGTCAGATATTCTTGAACAGCAACAGGGTCCGGAAGCGGCGCAGCTCTATATTAATCGCCAGCTGCAGCGTCATCCTACTATGCGTGTTTTCCACCGGCTGATGGACTTTCACCTGCATGAAGCGGAAGATGGTCGTGCAAAAGAGAGTCTGATGGTTCTGCGCGATATGGTCGGTGAGCAGATCCGTACCAAACCACGCTATCGCTGCCATAAATGCGGCTTTACCGCCTACGCGCTCTACTGGCACTGTCCATCCTGCCGGGCGTGGTCTTCAATAAAACCGATCAGGGGACTTGACGGGCAGTAACCGTAATTTTTAAAAAAAACAAGCCAACTAGTTACAACATGCCTTTCATGCAATTCTATTCTGGTCAGCCAAAGAGCGGCGGAAAGCTTAACAGGTTGCATTGGCGGCCCATAAGATTGTTCTGCCGCAGCATGGCAGGTAGAATGCAGGCCGTTTGTTGCCCTGTGCCTGTTTATGAGGAAACGTTATGTCTGTAACCCCTTCACCCATTCTGGTGGCGCTCGACTACAGTAATCTGGATGACGCACTGCGCTTTGTCGATCGTATTGACCCTGCTCAGTGTCGCCTTAAAGTAGGCAAGGAGATGTTCACGCTGTTTGGTCCGTCAGTGGTCCGGACATTACAGGCACGCGGATTTGATATATTTCTTGATCTGAAATTTCATGATATCCCCAATACCACCGCGCATGCCGTAGCTGCCGCCGCAGAACTGGGCGTCTGGATGGTCAATGTGCACGCGAGCGGGGGAGCACGTATGATGCAGGCCGCCCGCGAGGCGCTGGTACCTTTTGGAAAAGATGCACCGCTGATCATTGCTGTAACCGTACTGACCAGCATGGATGAAGAGGATTTACGCGGGCTGGGCATTACTTTGACGCCGGCACAACAGGCAGAACGTCTGGCGCGTCTTACCCGTCAGTGTGGGCTGGACGGCGTTGTCTGCTCAGCTCATGAAGCGGTAGCCTTTAAACAGGCATTTGGCAGTGAATTTGCCCTGGTCACACCCGGTATTCGTCCGGCAGGCAGCGAAGCTGGCGATCAGCGCCGTATTATGACGCCCCTGCAGGCGAAGCAGGCCGGGGTTGACTATATGGTGATCGGTCGTCCGGTTACGCAGTCAGCCGATCCGGCTGCCACGCTGCAGCAGATCATTACATCGTTAGAGGAGGCGTAATGGCCCAGGACAATCCACTGGTTTACTCCACTGACAGCGGGCGTATTGCGCCGGCAGAAGAGAAGCCACAGCGACCGCGCGGCGACGGTATTGTACGCATTCAGCGTCAGACCAGCGGACGTAAAGGCAAGGGCGTTTGTCTCATCACCGGTATCGATCTGGACGATAACGCGCTGGCTACCCTGGCCGCTGAACTCAAGAAAAAGTGCGGCTGCGGTGGTTCGGTCAAAGAGGGCGTGATTGAGATTCAGGGTGATAAACGCGACCTGCTCAAAACCCTGCTCGAAGCTAAAGGGATGAAAGTTAAACTGGCGGGCGGTTAATGAAAGCGGGCCACGCTGGGTGGCCCGTACAAAATTATATCTGCTGTGTAGCCTGCAAAAATTAACGGTCGATTTGATGGCCGATGATGCCGCCCACCGCCGCGCCACCAACGGTGCCCAGACCACTGCCGTTGGTCAGTACTGAACCACCAATGGCACCGGCACCGGCACCTATTGCCGTATTACGATCGCGCTTAGACCAGTTTGAACAGCCGCTCAGCGCAACAACTAATGTTGCTGCCAGCACGGCAACGGATACACGTTTCACTGTTGTAGTCATAACTATCTCCTTGATGATTGGCTCAGAGGCAACAGCAATAAGTATAGATGCCAGACGGCAAAGTTCGTCATTCCCGGATGGAAAAGTTGGACAAAGCCGCGCGGTTTATGCTGCCTGCGCACAGTAAAAACCCTGAAACCGGGTGGCCCTGTTTACTTTTCATCGTTGCAGAGTATCGTCAGACAGAAACCGCCGGATCTGCGCCGCACTTATCAGGATACAGCGACTTTCCACAAAGCATTCAGCCATTCTTTCCATAACATCCGGTCTCTTCTCTGAGCACAATCTCTCTATCACAGACTGGTGGAGAACAATGATGCTGGAAACGCTAAAGCAGCAGGTCCTGGAAGCGAATCTCGATTTACCCCGCTATAACCTGGTGACGTTTACCTGGGGCAACGTCAGCGCCATTGACAGAGAGCAGGGGGTTTTGGTGATCAAGCCTTCCGGAGTGAGATATGAAAAGATGCAGCGGGATGACATGGTAGTCGTTGATCTGCAGAGCGGTGCGGTGATTGAAGGTGCACTGCGCCCGTCATCTGACACGGCAACGCATCGTGCGCTCTATCAGGCCTGGCCAGATATTGGCGGCATTGTTCATACGCACTCCCGGCATGCCACAATCTGGGCGCAGGCAGGACGCGATATACCCGCCTGGGGCACGACACATGCTGATGATTTCTACGGCACGATCCCCTGCACCCGCGCCATGCTGCGCATGGAGATCGATCAGGAGTATGAGTGGAATACCGGACAGGTCATTATCGAAACCTTTGCCCATCGAAATATCCAGCCGGCTGCTGTTCCTGCGGCGCTGGTTAACTCTCACGGCCCTTTTGCATGGGGCAGCGATGCAGCCGCGGCAGTACACAGTGCGGTGGTCCTGGAAGAAGTCGCCTATATGGCGCTGCATACCGAACAGCTGCGCGCTGAATTACCCCCCATCTCACAAAATCTGCTGGATCTGCACTATCTGCGCAAGCACGGCAAAAATGCGTGGTATGGACAATAAGGCTGTTCTCAGTAAGCCAGGCGCCTGCGGGCGCTTTTTTTATTACTGCGTCAGTAAATTCCTGGTCAGAAATATCGGTTTTATTCGCACACCCCGCGCTAAATCATCTTTATTCACAACGCGTTAGGCGATCTCATGTAGTCTGGCTCCCGCTCGACTATACCCTGAAATGGCGCTAATGATTATTCACCCCCCTGTTAAGGGATACTTCTGGATTTTACTTTATAAATCAATCTCTCATTTGGTCTGGCCTCACTCTGCATTACGCTGATGTGGCGTTAAACGCATCACATAAATATTAGAGGATGAGACTATGACCGTTATTAACCAACCAACCTGCCGCCTGTTTACCGAAGCGGGACAGACTACCCAACTTGTTGCCTACTACGAAGAAGGGCGTCGCACCATGTGGATGATGTTGCGGGCTCAGCCACGCCCAAGCTTCAACCATGAATTAATCGAGGAGATCATGAACCTGAGCTATACGGCTCAGCGTTCCGGACTGCCGATCGATTTCTGGGTAACCGGCTCTTTAGTTCCACAGATGTTTAACGCCGGTGGCGATCTGCGCTTTTTTGTTGAGTGCATTCGCAACAACCGTCGTGAGGCGCTGCGGGCTTATGCCCGGGCCTGCGTTGACTGCATTCACTCGGCGGCGCGCGGGTTTGATACCGGCGCGGTAACGCTGGCGATGATCGAAGGCAGTGCCCTTGGCGGAGGCTTTGAGGCTGCGCTGGCGCACCATTTTATTCTGGCACAGAACAGCGCGCGGATGGGTTTTCCGGAGATTGCGTTCAATCTGTTCCCGGGAATGGGGGGCTATTCGCTGGTCGCGCGTCGCTCCGGCATGAAGCTGGCAGAAGAGCTGATTTGTGAAGGAGAGTCGCACAGTGCGGAGTGGTATGAAACACGCGGCCTGGTCGATAAGGTATTCCAGCCGGGTGAAGCGTATCGCGCCACGCGCACCTTTATCGACACCTTACGGCCTAAGTTAAATGGTGTGCGTGCCATGCTGAAAGCGCGTCAGCGCGTGCTGCAGCTGTCACGTGCTGAACTGATGGATATTACGGAGGACTGGGTAGATTATGCCTTTACGCTTGAACCCAAGGATATCGCCTACATGGAGCGCCTGGTGCAGTTACAAAACCGCCACAGTGCTTCATTACGTAAAGCCGGATAACACGTCCGCGCAGCGTTAAACACGGGCAGGATGCTTCAGCCAATGCCCGAGCTGTTCTGCGGGCATTGGTTTGGCGTAATAATAGCCCTGGCGCCCATCCACACCGTTAGTGAGAACAAATTTTTCTTCCGCTTTGGTTTCAATACCCTCTGCAATCACCTGCAGCTCAAGGGCTTTGGCAACCGCCACAATCGCGCGCACTAAAGATTGCGAAACCGGTTGTTTATTGATATCCCGGACAAAACTCTGATCCAGCTTAATGGCATCAATGGGTACCCGTGCCAGCTGGGAAAGAGAGGAGTAGCCGGTGCCGAAATCATCGAGATGTACCTGCGCCCCAAGCTCCTGAAACTGTTTCATGAGCTTAAGCGCCCCGGCTTCATTCTCAATCAGGCAGCTTTCGGTTAATTCAATATCAATCGGGGATTCCGTCAGGCCGGCTTCGCTCAGTGCATTTTTCAGATCGCTGTAAATGCTCTGATCGATAAGCTGCTTCGCGGAAACATTGACGGCAACGCGCAGAAAAATACCTTCACTGCGCCATTTTATAATCTGTTGCAGCACATTAAGCATGACCCAGCGGCCCAGTGGAACAATCAGGCCGGACTCTTCAGCATAGGGGATAAAGTCGCCAGGCGAGACCATACCGCGTTCCGGAGAGTTCCAGCGTACCAGAGCTTCAGCGCTGCGCACCTCGCCGTCGCGATCAACCTTAGGCTGGTAATAGACCACCAGGTGATCCTGCTCCAGCGCTTTACGCAGGTTAGTATCGAGCCAGAGGTATTCAAAGACCCGCTTGTTCATTTCACTGGTAAAGATGCAGAACTTACCGCGCCCGTTTTCTTTAGCGTGATACATTGCCGTGTCAGCATTGCGGATCAGGCTTTCGCGATCCTCGCCATGCAGAGGGGCCAGCGAAATCCCGATTGAGCAGCCGCTGTAAACTTCAATCAGCCCGATGCGGAAGGGCTGCCGCAGCCGCTCAAGGATGCGCGACGACATCGCCTCCAGCGCCGCCTGACTGGTATGTTCAGCCAGTACCACAAATTCATCGCCGCCAAGACGCGCCAGCGTCTGGTCTTTACCCAGACAGCTGAGAATAGCCAGCGATACCGCCTGCAGCAGCTGATCGCCGAACATATGACCGTACGCGTCATTTACCTTCTTGAAATTGTCGAGATCGAGGTAGACCACACCGGTCTGGGAACCGTTCGCCAGCTCCAGTGCCAGGCTAATTTGCTGATGAATAGCGTTACGATTAGGCAAACCGGTGACCGTATCGGTATTTGCCAGCACCCGGAGCCGCTCCTGCGCCCGTCGCTCTTCGGTAATGTCTGTCCCGGAACAGATGAGGAAAATTTCATTTTTCCCGCTGCCACTGTGAACGAACTTATTACGGAAGAGAAACAGTCGCTGACCCTTTTTGGTCTTAACCCAGCGCTCGACTTCATACGAATTTCCGTCGCGGAAAAAACCGGTGATATTACGGCGCGAAGCCTGCGCTTCCTGCCGGGTCATAAAGAGCTGAAATACATTGCGGCCGATAACTTCCTGCTCTTTCAGACCGGTATACTCTTCACTCAACCGATTAAAGCGCTGAATGTTACCGCGCTGATCGAGGATAACAATAACCGAGTTGGCTTCGGATACCACCTGTTCGGCGAAAGAGAGTCCCTGAGTCAGATCGCGTGCCACTGATGACGTATCACCCCATGCAGATGCGGTGCCGGCCCAGGTAGACTGGTTCACCTTGCGTCCGACAAAGTGCATTGGCACCGGGGTTCCGTGCAGCGGCAGAGTAAGATTGATGCTGGAGGTAATCACCGTCATCGCCCGTAACAGACTGGCCTGTGCCGGGGTAAGCGAAACGGCCAGGTTGGTATTGGCATTCTCATCTTCGGCAAAATGCAGTGCGTCACTGTCAGAGGTTAACCGCCAATGGGGGCTGGTGGTGCCAAACAAGGCATACAGCAAAGTTTGCCCCTGTTCATCGGTCATGTAAACGTCCTCCGGCCATGTCTCTAAGACTCTATCTCATTATTTTAGCAACAGTATTCAACCTCCTGCATAAGCACAAGATGCAAACCGAATATATTTTTGTTTTTATTAAAGAATGGCACGAAAAAGCCCCGAAAACGGGGCTTATGGTGATCAGCAGGGACATCTGCCAGGGTTTCCGGCCTGGCTCGGAAAGCGTGCATCAAGACAGTGCCGGTGAAAGGTACGTTCATCCATGGGCGGCGTTTCAGGGTGGTGGCAGCGCATATGCTTCAGATAAGTTTGATAGTCGTGTACGCCAACCATTAAACGAAAGCTTTGCTGCAACCCTCGCCAGATCTGCTGCCAGCGGGAGAGCGGCGGTGCATCAGTAGCGCACGCTATCGGTAAGCAGCGCTGAATCTGCCAGCCTGCGCCGGGATGCGTCCAGCGATAAATGGCCTCAGACATGACGTACCTCCTTACGCAGTGAAACCTCGGATTCGCGCACGGTAGGCGTGGTACTGCGGAGCGCACGACGAATGACAAAAAAGGCGGCAATCAGCATGACCACTGCGACCAGCATAAAGAATCCGCACAGCGCCGCATTGATTTGATTGCTGAACACAATGGTCTGCATGTCCGCTACGCTTTTAGCCGGGGCAATCACCATGCCGTTATCGATACCCTGCTGAAATTTGCGCGCCTGTGCCAGAAAGCCAATGGCCGGTTTTTCATGGAAAATCTTCTGCCAGCCTGCGGTCATTGAGGTAATAAACAACC
The DNA here is from genome assembly GCF_046940275.1 of Pantoea sp. SIMBA_079. NCBI lineage: Bacteria > Pseudomonadati > Pseudomonadota > Gammaproteobacteria > Enterobacterales > Erwiniaceae > Pantoea > Pantoea sp. SIMBA_079. The sequence goes on from NZ_JAWRYR010000001.1 coordinate 636,132, forward strand.
ATGCGGTGGGCAGAATAGTAACCCAGGCGTAACGCTGTTTTTTCATTTTGAACAGCACGACAGTGCCGAGGATCAGTGCCATAGAGGCGAGCATCTGGTTACCAATGCCAAACAGTGGCCACAGCGTATTAATTCCGCCCAGCGGATCCACCACGCCCTGATAGACAAAAAAGCCCCAGCCCGCGACGGCGACGGTGGTACCGGCCATATTGCCCAGCCAGGAGCGGTTGCTGCCCATTGCCGGGACCACGGTACCCACTAAGTCCTGTACCATAAAGCGGCAGGCGCGGGTACCGGCATCCACGGCGGTCAGAATGAACAGGGCCTCAAACAGAATGGCAAAGTGATACCAGAACGCCATCATCGCGCGACTGTTGAATACCTCGGTGATGATGTGTGCCATGCCCACGGCGAAAGTGGGGGCACCTCCGGCGCGTGAGAGCACCGTGCTTTCGCCCACGTCACGCGCAATGCTGCTCAGCATCTCCGGCGTGACAACAAAGCCCCAGCCGTTAATGACCTGAGAGGCGTTCTCTACGGTGGTTCCAATCAGCGCGGCCGGTGAGTTCATCGCGAAGTAGACGCCCGGGTCCAGCACCGAAGCGCAGATCAGCGCCATGATTGCCACGAACGATTCCATCAGCATGGCGCCGTAACCGATAAACCGGATATGGCTTTCGCGCTCTACCAGTTTTGGCGTGGTGCCGCTGGAAACCAGCGCATGAAACCCGGAAATAGCCCCGCAGGCAATGGTGATAAACAGGAACGGAAAGAGTGCGCCGGAGAAGACCGGACCAGTGCCATCAATAAATTTTGTTACTGCCGGCATCTTCAGCTCCGGCATGGCAAATAGAATGCCAATCGCCAGCCCGACAATGACGCCAATTTTCAGGAAGGTAGAGAGGTAGTCGCGCGGGGCCAGCAGCAGCCAGACCGGCAGCGAAGACGCGACAAAACCGTAGATCACCAGCACCCAGGTCAGCTCTGTGCCTTTCAGGGTAAAGAAGGGACCCCAGTAAGGATCGGCGGCGACGTCTCCCCCATAGATAATCGCTGCCATCATCAGGACAAAACCGATGAGGGAAACCTCAGCAATTTTTCCCGGGCGCAGAAAGCGCATATATACGCCCATAAACAGCGCAATAGGAATCGTCGCTGCAATAGTGAAAAGCCCCCACGGGCTGTTAGCGAGTGCTTTGACCACCACCAGCGCCAGCGCGGAGAGAATGATGATCATCACGCCCAGCGCACCGAGCATCGTCACCACGCCGGCAAAAGACCCCAGCTCCTGGCGCGCCATTTCTCCCAGCGAGCGTCCGTCACGGCGGGTAGAGATAAACAGAATCAGGAAATCCTGTACCGCGCCGGCAAACATAACGCCTACCAGAATCCAGATCGTGCCCGGCAGAAATCCCATCTGCGCGGCCAGAATCGGTCCGACCAGCGGTCCGGCTCCGGCAATGGCTGCAAAGTGATGACCAAACAGCACCCATTTATTGGTCGGAACATAATCCAGGCCATCGCTGAGTCGCTCTGCCGGCGTGCGGCGGCGATCGTCAAGTTCAAAGATGCGGCGGGCGATAAACAGGCTATAGAAACGGTAGGCGATGCTGTAACAGGCTACCGAGGCGATAACCAGCCAGACCGCATTCACATGTTCGCCGCGGCTGAGCGCGAGCATGGCAAATGCGCCAGCACCTATAAACGCCACGGCTAACCAGACGAGGCCGGTTTTGACGTTGTTCATGAGTTAACTCCTTGTAGAGGCCGGAAAAACAGGCAAGCGAAATACAACGAGTTAAAAGTAAGGTAAAAAAATGTTAACGAAAGGTGGTAAAAGCAGAAGTGTGAAGCGCGATACAAATTTAAGCAGAGAAGAAGCAGAGAAGAAGCAGAGAGAAAAAGGCGACGCGGGATAACAGCCGTTATCCCGCGTTATTATTACAGTCAGACTGCCGGGCGGGCAACCACGCTGCGGGTCTCCATGCGCACTTCAGCGATGGTGACGTCAATGATGTCCGTAACGCGATAAACCACTTCACCTTTGATCTGCACCGTGCCGCTCTCCTGCGAGCAGACCAGCTCATCGCGTACCGCATGAATGAACGGTGCCGGAATAAAGGCTACCGCACCATTTTCCTGCAGGCGTACGCGCATACCGCCGCGCGAGACATCAATGATCTCGGCGCTGAATTTGCGCTCGCTGCCGGCGAACGGCGTCAGGAAACGCGCATAGAGCCAGTCGCCCACGTCGCGCTCAGCCATCCGGTTAAGGCGACGACGCTCACCCATGGTAACCGTGACGTCACTTTGCGGACGGGCAATACTCTCGCCGCGCACGATGGCTTTCAGCAGGCGATGATTGATCATATCGCCAAACTTACGGATCGGTGAGGTCCACGTCGCGTAGGCATCCAGACCCAGGCCAAAGTGCGGGCCAGGTTCGGTACCAATTTCAGCAAAGCTCTGGAAACGGCGAATACGGCTGTCGAGATACTGAGTCGGCTGCGCGTCCAGTTCGCGACGCATCTGGCGGAACCCTTCCAGCGTAGTGATGACCTGCGGATCAACGGTAATACCGTGGCCAGCCAGCACGCCTGCAACCTGTTCAGCGTTGGCCAGGTCAAAACCGGTATGCAGGTTATAGATGCCAAAGCCCAGTTTCTTCTGCAGCACGGTCGCCGCGCAGATGTTAGCCAGAATCATCGCTTCTTCAACCATGCGGTTAGCGATACGACGATGTTCAGCGATAATATCCAGTACTTCACCTTTCTCTCCCAGCAGGAAGCGGAAATCAGGGCGATCTTTGAATACCAGTGCATGCGTCTGACGCCATTCGCTGCGCGCCAGGCAGAGACGATGCAGCAGACGGATCTGCTCAGCAATCGCGTCATTTTCCGGCTGCCAGCTGCCGCTGTTTTCCAGCCAGTCTGAGACGTTGTCGTAAACCAGTTTGGCTTTCGATTCAATCCAGGCAGCAAAGAACTGCACGTCATCGGCGAGCGCACCATCCGGCTGGACGGTGACCCGGCAGGCGAGCACCGGGCGTTTTTCATGCGGACGCAGCGAGCAGACATTGTCGGAGAGCTCGCGCGGCAGCATCGGAATGTTAAAGCCGGGGAGATAGTTGGTAAACGCGCGCTGTGCAGCCAGTTTATCAAGCTCGCTGCCTTCTGCTACGTAAGCCGTGGGATCGGCGATAGCGATGGTCAGCAGCAGGCTGCCATCCGCCTGCGCTTCAGCATAGAGCGCATCGTCCATATCCTGGGTGCTGGCGCTGTCGATCGTGACAAAGTTCAGCGCGGTCAGGTCTTCACGCGTCAGCTGCTCATCCAGCATCCCGCCGCATTCACTCTCTGGTGCCTCGCGCTCCAGATTATGACGCGACAGCGTAACCCACCACGGTGCCAGAGGATCGTCCGCGGTAACGATAAATTCAGTCAGCTCAGCATAAAAGCCGCGATCGCCTTTTAGCGGGTGGCGACGCATCTCAGCCACAGCCCAGTCGCCATTCTGGAAATCGTGCGTCAGACCGCGCACGGCGCGACACTGAATCGCATCTTTCAGCAGCGGATGGTCCGGTACGATTGAAAGACGATCGTCTTTTTTCTGCACCCGGCCGACGAAGCGCGTCAGAAACGGCTCAATCAGGGCATCCGGCTCAGCACTTTCACGATCTTTATCCGTGTGGATCACCGCGGTGATACGATCGCCGTGCATCACTTTCTTCATTTGCGGTGGCGGAATGAAGTAGCTTTTCTGAGCATCAACTTCAAGGAAGCCAAAGCCTTTTTCTGTGCCTTTCACAACGCCTTCGGCGCGCGGAGTCTGCGCGTGAAGCTTCTCTTTCAGCTGCGCGAGCAGCGGGTTATCCTGGAACATAATTTAGTCAGTTTCGTGGCCTAAGAGCGGTGGACAGTTTTACGCGAATCAGGGGCGCGCGGCAAGGTTAAAACGGGTTAAAAAGCCGCAGAGCGCGGCTTTTGTTTCAGAGAATAACGCGTAATCAGGCGATACGCTGCGTGGGCAGGGCGGCGCTAAGCGTGAGCTTCACCGGCACCGATTTAGAGGTCGGCGTTCCGCTGATATCGCCGTAGCTTGAGAGCGGTACCAGCGGGTTGGTTTCCGGATAGTAGGCTGCGAGATTCCCGCGCGGAATATTGTACGGCACCAGTTTAAAGCCGCTGACGCGACGGGTCAGGCCATCATTCCAGAGTGTTTCGATATCCACCTGCTGGCCTTCGGTAAAGCCCAGTGCCGTCATATCGTCCGGATGAATAAACACCACTTCGCGCTGACCATAGACACCACGATAGCGATCGTCGAGGCCGTAAATCGTGGTGTTGTACTGATCGTGCGAACGCAGCGTCTGCAGCGTAAACGGCACAGTAACGTCGCTGCCCAGCTGAGGAAACAGCGAGTCGGGCAGGGCGGACGCGCTGAATTCAGCACGCTGCGATGGCGTGTTAAAGCGCAGATCTGCCGCCGCGTTACCGAGATAAAAACCGCCAGGCTGGTCGCACTTTGTATTGAAATCAGCAAAGCCCGGGATCGTTGCGGCGATATGATCGCGGATAATATTGTAGTCCGCCGCCATGCCGAGCCAGTCGATATGATCGCTGCCCAGCGTCGCGTGGGCGATACCTGCCACAATGGCGGTTTCTGAACGCTGCGTCTCCGCCAGCGGGATGCCCACGCCTTCTGAAGCGTGAACCATACTGAATGAGTCCTCAACGGTAATGAACTGATTACCACCAGCCTGACGATCGCGCTCGGTGCGGCCCAGCGTAGGCAGAATCAGCCCTTCATGACCCGGCACCAGATGACTGCGGTTGAGCTTGGTGCTGATATGCACCGTCAGACCACAGTGCTGCAGCGCGGCTTCCGTAACCGGAGAGTCGGGCGCTGCCGCCGCCAGATTGCCACCGAGAGCAATCAGCACTTTCACTTCATCACGCAGCATGGCGCCCAGCGCTTCAACGGTATTGTGACCGGCATTACGCGGGGGTTCAAAACCAAAATGGGCGCCCATGGCATCAAGGAAAGGCTTAGAAGGCTTTTCATCGATACCCATGGTGCGGTTGCCCTGCACGTTGCTGTGGCCACGTACCGGGCAAAGGCCGGCACCTTTTTTACCCAGCTGACCAAACAGCAGCTGCAGGTTGACGATTTCGCGCACGGTGTCGACGGAGTGCTTGTGCTGTGTGATCCCCATCGCCCAGGTGATAATGACCCGTTCCGCACTCTGATAAATCGCTGCGGCTTCGCGAATTTGCGCTTCGCTCAGGCCTGACTGCTGCACAATCTGCTGCCACGGGGTGTTATCAACCGCGTCCAGATAGGCCTCAACGCCCTGAGTATTTGCCGCGATAAACGTCTGGTCGAAGATACCCGGCTCACCGGCAGCAAGACGCGCGCGCTCCACTTCCAGCAGCGCTTTTACCATGCCGCGCAGGGCGGCCATATCGCCTCCGAGGTTAGGCTGGTAGTAGGCCGAGCTGATGGTGCCCGCTTTGGATGTCACAACTTCCAGCGGCTTCTGCGGATCGGCAAAGCGCTCCAGTCCACGTTCGCGCAGGGTGTTAAAGGTGACAATTTTTGCGCCGTGATCGGCTGCATGACGCAGGCTATGCAGCATACGCGGGTGGTTGGTGCCCGGGTTCTGTCCCAGCACAAAGATAGCGTTTGCGTGATCAAAGTCGTCAAGACGAATGGTCCCTTTTCCGACACCGATACTGCGTTTCAGACCGCTGCCGCTGGCTTCATGGCACATGTTGGAGCAGTCAGGGAAGTTATTGGTGCCCATGACGCGGCCAAACAGCTGATAGAGCCAGGAGGCTTCGTTACTGGCGCGCCCTGACGTATAGAGTTCCAGCTGATCGGGGTGGTCCATCGCGTTCAGGTGCTGCGCAATCAGCGCAAACGCCGCATCCCAGCTGATGGGTTCGTAGTGGTCGGTAGCGCTGTTATAGCGCATCGGGTGCGTCAGACGCCCCTGATACTCAAGAAAATAGTCGCTCTGCTGATAGAGCGTGCTGACGCTGTGCTGAGCAAAAAATTCAGGCTCAACCACGCGACGTGTCGCTTCCCAGGTAACCGCTTTGGCGCCGTTTTCACAGAAGCTAAAGGTGCTTTTGTTATCATCACCCCAGGCGCAGCCGGGGCAGTCGAAGCCGCGCGCTTTGTTCATGCGCATCAGATTACGCATGTTTTTCAGGGCGGCTTTGCTGTCAAATACGAAGCGGGTGGTGGCTTCCAGTGAACCCCAGCCGCCGGCAGCAGCGCGGTAAGGCTGAATTTTACGTTTAAATTTCATGGTAGTCGCAGGCTTATTGTTTATGAGTTGTTATCAGAATATGTCTTCTGTTGAAAAGAAGTGTGCGACTGAGGACAGAAGTTGTCTAATTGATTGACTTAATTGAGCGATAGGCGGCGTTTATCGCATCAGCGATAAACTGTGATCTGCTTCAAATTAACATCGCCCTGAGAGACACGCTGCTGCGTAAGCGGCGTAATAGTGGCTAATAATTGCTCTTTCACCCTGTGAAGGAGTGCGTCATGAAACAACTCACCAGCCAGATCCACGCGTTTGGTAAAGCGCTGATGATGCCCATCTCCGTGATCGCCGCCGCTGGCATCTTTCTTGGCCTGGCCGCCGCGCTCCAGAACCCGGCGATCACCGGTGAAGCCTTTGCACAGATGCAGGTGCCACAGCTGATCATCGGCTTTATCCGCAAGGTTGCCGGTGCACTTTTTGCCAACCTGCCGCTGTTCTTTGCCGTTGCCAGCGCAATCGGGCTGGCGAAAGCGGAGAAACCCACGGCCGCTTTTGCCGCCGTCATTGGTTATCTGATGATGAACACCGGCATCAGCGCCACCCTGGCAGCCAAAGGGCTGACCGCCGCAACCACCACGCCGCAGGCGCTGCAGCAGGCGGGGATGGATCAAACCAGCGCGATGATGCTGTCGGCAGAATATATCCAGATGCTGGGCATTTTTACCTACAACATGAGCGTACTGGGCGGGGTGATTGCCGGGCTGCTTACGGTAGTACTGCACAACCGCTTTTATACTCAGCAGCTTCCGGTGGCGATCAGCTTTTTTGGCGGACGCCGCTTTGTGCCGATTATTACCGTGGTTGTGCTGCCGCTGGCGGGCGTGCTGCTGGCGCTCATCTGGCCAACTATCGGAGCCGGTATTGCCTGGGTCGGAGAGATGATTGGTAAAAGCGGGCAATATGGCGCCTTTCTGCTGGGAGCGTGCGAACGGCTGCTGATCCCGACCGGCCTGCACCATATTCTGAACGAGACGGTGCGCTTTACTCCGATTGGCGGGATGGCCACCGTCGAGGGACAGAGCGTCGTCGGCGCGCTCAATATCTTTAACAGTTCGCTGACGCATCCGGGGGCGATTCCGGATGACACCGTACGCAGTGCCACGCAATTTCTGGCGCAGGGAAAAATTCCGGTCATGATGTTTGGATTGCCGGCCGCCGCGCTGGCGATCTATCACACCGCCCGGCCTGAACATAAGCAGCGGGTAAAAGCGCTGGTGCTGGCGGGGGCGCTGACCTCATTTACCACCGGTATTACTGAGCCGCTGGAGTTCTGTTTTATTTTTGTCTCACCGGTACTTTATATTCTGCATGCGCTGCTGACCGGTCTCTCTTTTATGCTGATGTCGATGCTGCACCTGATGATTGGCAACGTGCAGGGCGGTGCGATCGATCTGGTGGTATTTGGCATTCTGGGCGGCAGTAAAACTCACTGGTGGTGGACACTGGTACTGGGTGCCTGCTACGCACCGCTTTACTACTACCTGTTCCGCCTGGTCATCACGCGTATGCGGGTAGAGACGCCGGGACGTGAGAGTGAAGAAGATCAGAAACCGCTGCAGGTAACGGCAGACGAGCGTACCAGAGTCATTATCAGCGGGCTGGGCGGCGAAGCGAATATAGAGGAGGTCGATTGCTGCTTTACCCGCCTGCGGGTTCGCGTCAAAGCAATGAATGAGGTGGTTGATCAGACGCTGCTTTCCACCGGGGCTAACGGTGTTAACCGCGTCACTGAACATGACGTTCAGGTGATCTATGGCCCGCAGGTTGAAAAGATTGCTAATGAGGTCAAGCAGGCGCTGGGCGTAAGCTGACTTATAAGCCTGCTAATAGTGAATATCGCAATCATTGTTAAACGCGCCGGGCTGATATTTGCGATAGTGGCGTTGCCCTTTCAAGAGCTAAGCCATTGCGAGTGCCGGAGATAAGCGCCGGATAGGGCATTATCCTGAAGCTGCCTGCGGGCAGCTTTTTTGTGCGCACCGCTAACCGGTCACTCAGCGCAAAGCGCATAAAAAACCCACCTCCCGGTGGGCTGACTGAAAACAACGCCGGCTGTTTATGCCGTAAAACGCATTTACAGGTATCCGGAATGAATCAGTAACACGTCCCGCCAGCATGGTGTGAGCCTGTACCGCCGTGAGGGTGGGTCCCTTTAGGACAGGCAACCGCTGCCGTTGAAAATACAAATGCTGCCGTTAAAACCAGAAGCGTGGCGACTTTTTTCATTTTTATTGTCCTTTTGCTGTGTGCAATCTTTGCACACACAATGTATCAGAATAATCCTATAAGTAAATGTTTATTTATCATCTTTGCTTATGCATTGGCTGGTGGCTATATCGCTCATAGCGCGTGCTGATTTAGTCATACCAGGCGGGAAAAGCAGACAGTCTGCCGGCCCGCGCTTTTACTGCGGTATGCCACTGCCTCTCTGCATCAGCGGGTTGCGAATATGTTATAATCAGGTAATGCATTAAAATGTATTGACGGGCAGCGTCAGCACGCAACAGGCTCTGTTCTGAGCACATCAGAAAGTGTCTGATAACGCAGTTATCCGCCGTTAGCTCATTGGACAGAGCGCTGGCTACTTAGGGCAGAGAGCGGGGTTAAAATCCCCGACGGCGGTCCAGCCTGACTTTTCAATAATCAAAGCTCTGCATCAGCCGCGCTTTTATGTTTCCGCCGGAAACCTCTATCGATCGTCATTATATAGCTTGCCAAACTTCTCGATATCGCTTTTCAGAAACATGCCGTGATGTGCAGGATCGGGAAATCCGCACATGCGTTTTTTACCGGTACACCGATCGCTACTGTTCCACTTGCGGATAGTTTTTACTGAGCGTCGGAATAATGCCGCTGTCTCTTCAACCATCATATAGGGCGATTCCATATCTACTCCTTTTGCAGTCAAAGATAAATAAATATAGTTTTGATTGCGATGATTGCGATGATTGCGATGATTGCGATGATTGCTGTGATGGTGATGATTAGAGGGAGTGGGGTGATCATGCGGCGCTGACATTTGCAGCTGTTAGCAGGAGCCTGGCTCCGGTCGACATTAGCGCATCACGGCTTACGTACCCGGTAAGGCCAAAGTCTGACAGGAAAGGATTCCAGATCAGTAGTATCGAACGTTTGTTACTTCCATTTACTGCCTTGCCAGTATCGGCGCGGATGAAAGACAACCTTCCATTTGTGATGGACCTTACCTCTGTGAATAAAGACCGAGCCATGCTGAACCATCTGACGGAAGTATTTGCCGGTTTATTTGCTTCTTCGCTCGCTTCTAAAATCTACGGTGTAATGTCGCTGTATGGCGGGTTGCACTAGGTGATTCCGATCGGAAATTGTGCCGCTCAGTCTTGTTTAAGCGCATCGTCACTGTTCAGTGAGGTAAGTTGGCAGCAAGTAGTTGAGCTGGCTGGCTGCAACGTCTGCTACAAATCGGAACTCATGATTAAGGGCGACGAAGATTTCTGGTGGTATCTGCCACAAATCGCAGATGTCGATCGGGGTGTGGCTGTCATGATAACCGGCAATGGGATACAACACTTCGGACATAACAGCTCCTCACGCAGAGCGCGGTAGTGAATAGGGTAGTTAGGGTATTAGTGACAGAAATCGACTTTAAATTTGTGTTCGCAGGCGGGGTACTCAACTTCAACATCAGTGGTTCGAGACGTATCGTGCTTAAAAAATCTCAGCCCTTCTCCCATTAACCCGAAAGTCGTCATCCTGTTCATTTAAATCAAAATATTCCTTGTATTCTGGGCAATCGATATAGAGATTGATACTCCAGTTAGCGTATATCTTGCTCATGTCGCTCCCTTAAACTGCTTAGCCCGCCTTACCTCTCCTAATAATCTTCACCATACTCTTTTTGGAGAAGCTTGCTTTACTTATAGGCTCCTCGCAGTAGTGGCATTTTCCGGTAAATTCGATCGCTGTCTTTGGGCGGTTAGCCAGCGCAATTTCAACATTGAGCATTTCAAAATCTGACGCATCATCTGCAATGTCGTACATAATGATTTTCCAGATAATAGGCAATAAAAAACCCCGCCGAGACGAGGTTTAAATATATTTAATCCATAGAGGATTAAAAAATTGATCTAATAAAAAGCAATTAATCAAGTTTGGTTGTGATTAATTTTCCGGGCTGGAGTTAAGTGGAGGTGTTCTTTTCTTCTTTGGCCTGAATGATGCAGGCGGCCATCATGGCTTCTAAACTATATCTTCTGTAGAACTTTACGAATCCTTTGTAGAATACTATAGCTGTTGCTGCTGAGGTTATAATTAGAGGGGCGCCAATGGCGAAATTCAAAACCAACTTCAAATAAAGTAGCAACCAAAAAAGAACTAATGCAGCCATAGAAATATTTCTTGTGAAACCATATAAAGCGACATAGTTTTGAAGCTTATTTGCGTGCTGCTCCGAGTTCTCAAAGGAGAAGTGGTATATTAGTCTAAATGAGTCTCCATCAAGGCCAGTGGTTTCATTCATGCTGGCTGTGTCTACAAGGAATCTATCGTTAAGTATTTTCTTGCATGCTTCAAATACCGGAGCTTTTAATTTGAAGCTCATTTCCTCATCTTGACGAAAGAAAAAGAAAATCGCATCAAACGCCGAAATCGGGAAGGTTAGTATAAATATAAGTATTTTCGCAGCTAGCTCAATTTTTTTACTGAAAGAGAAGTAGCACTTCTTTTTGGATCCAGAAATAAGATAGGTTGAAGGGTAACCATTTTTATATTTAGAGTACATTTCTATAACGGAGGAGGACGATAAAGATAAAAGGTGTCCGGTAATGTAAGAGGAAATAACCAAAGGAAAGAGGTTTAATATGTCGCCGAGAGAATTATTTTTTGGAAGTTGCTTGTTTAACTCAAATGCAATACTCCAATTATAATGAGAGCCGAGAAAAAATAAAGTGTATAACAAAAAAGCACCGGGGATTAGGTATCCCAGAAAGTCATAGAACGAAAAGGGGTTTTGTTTCATGATTTGCTCTGAGTAATATCCGACATTATGGCTTCAAAGCTTTTCAAGAAAACACTCTAAATGTCAAGTTTTATTTATATTTTTTGTTTTGCACTTAGTTTTTTTTAGATGTTATTCTAATTTAAAAACAAGCAAATACAGCGATTGATATAGCCATGTGGTTGATTGGCTAGGATTTCAAACCCTTTTTCATGGGTTTGGTCATAAGATAATCTAATTTTTGCATGCGTTCGATATTAACCAAATATCCAGTGCAAGCATTTTGAATATGACCTCTTTTAATCCAGCTTTCAGTAAAGCGGCTGTTTGTACTTAAAATGCTCTCGGAGAACGGTAGCTTTAGCATAATTATGCTATGGCTTCTTCAATCTCCGCTTTGCGAAGCAGATAGTCGTCTGTTGCCTTATCCAGCTCTGCAAGCGTGCCGGCCAGTACCTTGGCAACATATTTGTAGAATTTATCCAGACTCGTTAGCGACTCAGCACCGCTGGCTGCTTTTGTGGAGTCGGCAAGCAGCCGATGCGGGTTACGCGTCTGAGCGCTGGTGGCTGCAGGGCTAACCTTACGCTCTGGCAGTGATTTCTGCTGAGGCTCTGACTTGCTGTTAATCAGGCTATTCAGCTTAGCACGGCTGCGCGCCGGGGTAACATTGCGTCTTGCGCGCTGAGTCGGTTCAAATTCGTCAGGCTTATACACGCCAGGGATCACATCAGGGCAGTACAACCGCGCCCAGTATTTAACTGCCAGATAAGCCAGCTGCTGCTTTGGTGCTGTCTTCCATAGTGGGGCATTACGGGTGGTCACGAATTCCATATAAAGCGGCTCGCCTTAGGTCATTTCGGTCTCACCCCGTAGCACCGCATCGATGTGCACGGATAGGCTACGCTCATTATTCTCGTTTGCAGCGCCCGGCCTGAACTTCTCCCACTGCGGGATGGACGAGGGCCCTGGCGTGCATCAGCTTCAGTTTGCGCCCTTGTTCGGCATCCATAACCGCCATGCTCATGTTTTCGCATCCTTTAAAAGACGTTCTCGTTCGGCTTGCCTTCATTGGCCCGGCGGTTAAACTCTGACGCTATGATAAAGCGGTTATCAAACTGCTCTGGCTCCATAAGCAGGCAGTGCAGAGCCGTGTATTCTGCGCGGCCTTTTTCTCTTCATCCTCCGGCGTGCTTTTGCGCCACTGAAAGATGGCCAGGTTTATAGCAATATCATCCAGCTGCGACTTGCTTATGATGGCGCCCGAGTGATAGGTCTCATTGCTTATGTCGTAATAGATGCCATGCTGCATCACGCTACTTCGTTATAGCTGTGCTTGTGTTTCCAGATATCAATTATCCTCTCGAGCTTAGCTGCGGTGATCATCATGCCCCGCATGAATGCGTCAGCAGCCATTTCGGGTCATTATCCATTTCAAACATGCCTATGGCTTCGTGATCGAAGTGGCGCAGCAAGTGGGCTGATAAAAACATTGAGTCATGATTCCGTCAACGCGGGCCGCGATAATTTGCGGTTTCTCATCCTGCAGTCTGTCAGCTATCTACTGAACCTATTTTCCGTCTTTTTTGTACAGGCGAAATTTCATTTGCGGTCTCCCCTGATCAGACGTTGTAGGAACAGATTGATTAAGGTGAGGCCGTTCGAATTTTCCAGCTACTGTGTGCGCTGACGCTTAAAGTCATCCTGGTGTTTGCGGTGTTTATCTGCCTAGGCAGGCTTTCTCACGGGCGTAGCTCTTGCGAGATAACTTAAACCAGACGCTCCTATAGCTGCTGCAGGCGGCTTTTAGGGCGCCAGTGCAGTACGTCTGAGCCTAATAAATGAAATGCGAATTGGTTTATTGCGGGCGTGGCGGTTTGAGAGCTACTCATGTGGGTAGCCCCAGCATTTACAAATTAAATAGGTAACTTGTAATTAATTTGAAGTGTAATAATTAGAATACCCCCCCATATTTCTGCCGGAGCTAACGGATGGTTGTGAGTACAACCGACATGCCCTCGCAGGAAGGCATTACGCGCATACCAAGAAAAATCGTTCTGTAGCGAGCTATCTGCTGCGTAGATACTGTGAATGAAAAGCGCCACGGGGTGGGCAGCCTTTGCAGCAATTTATTTTAATATTTTATTTTTTCTGGTTCGCTTATGAAACTGTTTAGAGAAAATGCAAGGGTGCTGCTTTTTGCTATTCTTTCAGCTTCGTTGGTTATTCTGGTTTCAAATTTTTCATTTTTATTAATTGTGACTCTTTCATCTTTGATCATTAGAGTGTACATCGGCATATTCTCAGATCTATAATTTATGTAAGTTTTAATGTTTAAATTAAATGGGATTTTTCCTGAGAGGTTTTCAGGTTTAATTACTTTTTCACCGCTGAGGTTTTGGCTTTCATTAATTTCCTTAGCTATTTTAGCTAAGGCGCTGTGAAGTTTATCGGAAAAATCATTTGGGTCGACGTTGATTATATTTATAGCAGCTGGTGATTTATCTGATTCATCACTAAGGATAATGTCCATTCCCCGACTTTCACTGTATACCTTGCCTAAGTTGACGTGGCCAACAGTTGTGGTAAGAATGTTTTCTTTGGGTTGGATTAGCTCTTTTTGTAAGATTAATCCCTCGCTTACCATTGATGCTCCAAATATGGATGAGCCCAGAATCACGGATGAGACAATGACAGCTATGCCATTTTTTTTATGGTTCATTTTCAAATCCTTTAAGTCACTGTTTTTAACTTTTGAATTTTTAACACAAACTTAAGAGATGAATTAATTGAATAGAGGTAATTTATGGCTCTTTTTATAAGCTTTGTAATACGCACTGAAACGGTAATCATACCCTAATGTTAGCGTGCTGTTTCTGGAACCAGCTTTCGGTATCCAGAATGGTAGATAGCTACTTATAGTAAGCATACTGTTATGCTCTTATGCTTTTCACGCAGACTCGGCACTGATGCATAGCACAGGCTACGTTTAATTTGCCTCCAACATTTGCTGTGCCTGTCTTTCTCGCCGGACGGGCACGGCTGGATATTGTTCCTGCTGTGGCGCACAGTATGCTCTGAGGCGGTTCCTTGCTTTATTTGGAAACCAAGATGGCTACTGTCATAGTAAACCTCTGGTAATGGGCTTAGATAGTGTACTGGGCTGTTGCTTTTCCACCCTCGAACGGCTTAGTGAACTTTGCGACGCAACGCCTGAATGGGTAAAGCACAACCTCAAGCGCACGTATCCTGGCTGTGAGGCCATCACCTACACCACTTTCATCACGGGCGAAAAGTCCACTACCTGTCAACTCTGGCGTACAGACGATCTTGATAACGCACAGATGCGCCGATATGTGGTCGCATATCGATTTGGATCGAAACATCACAGGAAGGGGCGATGAGACATATCAGGCGCTGCGGATAGTTCCATCCCGACTTTCAGAATCAAACATGGTGTAGCGCAGATTAGCCCAGGTAAAAAGGAGAAAGACTGGCAGAAAGCTATACAGAGAACAGAGCGACGACGCAAGCAAAAGCCCAACAGGAAAAGCGCCACACTAAAATGCGCAGGTTACCCTGGAACCCTTTCGTTACTTTCACAGGCAGGCCCAGACATTTTAATATATATCCGCACCCGCGACGCCGGATAACTGTTTATCAGCTGCGGGCTTATTGCTCGCAGAAAATACGCAAACTTGTTAAGTATAGAGAGACAGCATGAGCTTAGAAGTGACAGTAAAGTACCATTTCAATAATGGCAGAACTTCAGCTGAATAGCGCCGCAGACGCTGACTGACACGCTCACTGGCATCGACTATATGCTGCAGTGGGAATGACGCAGAGTCGTGTTCCGCGGGGTTACAGCGCTTTTATGGGCAAAGTGGGAGTGAATGAGAATGACGCTGCCCGAATTGTATCCCTGTTAACTGAATATGCACTTCAAATCCGCGACCAAGTTCCAGTCTGTCAAAAATAACCGTATGGCTCATTGAGAAATTGACTGAGTTTTCATCGCGGGCTATTGAATTTTTCTGAGTTGTGTTTATTTATATCTAACGATGGGATTTGCATGTCGCTACCAGATTAATAAGAAGCCCCTATCTAACCGGCGGGGCTTTTTGCTTAATAAGGCTTTGATACTAACTTTCTGCTCTACTAACTGCCGTCCAGCAGCTGCTTATATTCCTTTCTTTGCATGCATTAGCTATCTCTGTACCGAAGGCAGTGCGTGTTTTTTCAATGTTATCATTGGTCACATGACCTCCTTTTTCACCGTTATTTCTCCAGTGACTAAAAAACAGCTTTTCTTGGCCATCATCAAGAGCAGCTCGTATAGCTGTCTGTCTGGCAGGCTGTTTTGATGGGATAAATTCAGGAATGCTGTCTGAAAAGCTTGAGAAAAAAGCCGACGTTTTGAATCGATTGGCAGGATCTGGCGTGATCCCCAAGGCATCCAAAAGATCTTTGTAAGCTGATTCTGGCCGGATGGCTGTGCCAATTTCAAATCCGGGTTGAACATTCACAATGAAAGCGCACTTGTGCCCAATTGCGCCAAACAAAAGTTGAAATGGTTTCCTGTCTATCAGGAAGAGGATATCAAATACAGTCTTATTGTGTTGATATTGAAATCGAGCGCTTGTTACCTTTTTGAACATCATGTCCTTGTACAGCTCTTTAAGCTTAGGTAAATGCATTATTACTCCTTATAGTTTGAGGTTCATCAGTGACCATAACTTTATATTCCTAAAATTTGAAGCGCTGAGACAGATGCTATCGATTAGCAAAATTTAAAAACCACCTTTGATACGCATTAGGTAACCAAAGATCGAACGGTCTTTTAGACATAATCAGAAAGATGCTGGTGCTGGCCGTTTTTTAGACGTTTAAAATTATAAGGACTACTTAGGCAGGCCTTTTTCATTTTAGCGACCAAAGGATTAACCTATGGCTTCCCGGGGCGCTTCTTTCAAACTAAGGCAGATGAGTAATGCGGGAATATTTCCGGGCGACACTGGAAATATTAACCGGGAGCGCTTTATTCACAATCTCATTAAACCCTAAAAGCGACTCCCCATCTCCGGGGTTGGGATATGCAAAAAATGCCATACAAATCAGATCCGGGCTTTATAGCCAGCGCTGCTGGCACTCGGTATGACCGTGCTGGGTTCAGTGGCTGCTTATGCCTGCCTGGTTTTAAGCGGAGAGAGCTTCAGCTGGCGCACCCTGTGCCTGCAGATGATTGTCTCCATCTTTGCCGGTTTACTGATGATGCTGCTGGCCGTCTACTGGCAATGGCCGCAGGAGGTAGCTGGTGCAATCTGTGGCATGGCCGGCCGGTCTGGCTCACCTCTCATCAAGGCACTGGAAAAACGTTTCCTGCAGAAAGCTGCAGGCGGTGCAGGAGCTGCTAAATGATTACTTTCAACCAGTTCCGGCGAGCGACCGGCATCAGCCAGGCTCTGGGCAATATGTGGTTTCCTCATGTTGCAACAGTGATGCGGGAATTCGGTATCGACACCGCAAAGCGCCATGCTCATTTTCTGGTGCAGGTGGGGCATGAGGCTGCCGGGTTCACCAAAACCGAAGAGGGGCTGAATTACAGTGAGAGCGCTCTGAACGTTATGTTCGGTAAGTGCATTACCCCCTCACAGGCCAAAGCTTATGGCAGAAGCAGCGCTCACCCTGCTGACCAGTGCATGATAGCCAGCATCATTTACTCAAACCGCAACGGAAACGGCAGCATTGAGTCCGGTGACGGCTACCGGTATCGCGTGCGCGGGTTGATTCTGATTACCGGGAAGAAAAACTATTCGACCCTGAATGCCCAGCTACGTGCTGACCTCATTGCTGCGCCGGAACTGTTATCAGGCAGGGCACTCGCAGCACGTTCAGCGGCGGCCTGAACGGTATCAACGACCGACGCCAGCGTACAACCTGCGCACTGGAGGTGCTATGCAGAACATGAACGTTACCTGCATCCTGAGCCCTGTCATCTTCGTGGTCATCATCGGCTTCATTGCAAAGCTCGGCTATGACAATCAAATCCTCACGCAGAGGAACGAGCGCCTGCGACTGCAGAACACAGAGCTGATGTCCAAAAACACTGACCTTGCCGGCACCATTAAAACGCTGGCGGCGTACGTCGATGAGCAAAACGAAATTATCCCCCCTGAGACAAATCACCGGGCGGCCGCAGAGATGAAGCAGCAGGGGTTCTGCGCAACTTCCGGCTGCTGGATTCGCTTCACGAGTGCAACGGAAAGCTAAGAGCTGCTATCCGCAGGATTGACGAGAATAGATAACTATATTGCAGCAGTACATCAAAGAGCAGTACTGAAGTGAATACTAAAGATTTAGATTTGGTAGCCGAATTAATAAAGAGTCATTAATTTGGAGGAAATGTATGGATACTATTTTTTCACTGGAGAAAATAATAACTTACCTGATCTTTACTGGCATAGCGTTCATTGTACCCATTGTAGTTTCAGAGCGAGTCAAAAGAAGCATTGGTTTTGAGTACGAGGAGTTGCTGGAAACCATCAAATCAGCAAATGTTAGACCCCTGGAGATGGAAAAGCAGTCAAGAGAAATAAGGTTGAAATCCGCTCTGATTGCAGAGCTTTTTGCTGAATGGACATCGCTTTCCCAGGACAGAAAAAAGCTTCGGCAGTTAACTTTTGAAGCTTTCCTCTGGCTCCCAGAGCCTTTAGCTAAAGAATTGTCAATGATACTTTCACATGATGATGCAGCACTTGATGTACGCGATTACATTATTCAGGTAAGGAAGTTCTTGCTTGGTCAGGATGATGACCTGGATAAAAATAAAATCATTACTTTTGGATTATCCAACGAAGAGCGTTCAAATATGCGTTTCTAACCGCCTTCGGGCGGTTTTTTATTGGAGCCAATATGACCGCCACCTACTGCATCACTGTAAAAACAAAGTCAGGTGAAACACACGAAGGCCTGATGAATCTGTCTCAGCCAGAAGTGGTTAACGGCTTTATCGGTATTGCGCGTGAAGATAGTGGCTGGGTCTATCTGGCGCCTGGTAGCGTGCTGAAGATGGAGTACGTGCCAGATCAAAAGGAGTGAGATGGCCTTCATCACAAAGGAGGAGGTCGCCGATGAAGTTGAAACCCGGATTTGAGGATTATACGGAAGAAGAATTCATTCAGTGGGTGAATGAGATTTGCAGCGCTAAAGGCGGTGAAGCCCGGCAAGATGAATTACTTGAAAGTTTTATTGCAGTAACTGAGTACCCTGAAGGGTCTGACCTGATTTACTATTATGACGATGATAATGCAACACCTAAGAGAATTGTGTCCGCGATTAAAGCATGGCGAAAAGCTCATCGTAAGCGTGGCTTCAAATCATAAGTGATAAAGCCATATCCAGAAGTCACATTTGTGAGTGTGCCTGATAAATCACTTGAAATTTTAAGCATGCATGCTTATTGACCTGCTTTTAACAGGCCAAATAGATGTCGACAATTTTTACATGGAATATTTTTCAAGATGTGGCAAAGGCACAGGACTAACAATAAAAGTTGTACCATTGTTATCTTGCTTCCACACAAAGGCATAAGTGAAGGAGTGGTCGTCGGGAATCCAAAATACTTTAGGTGGTTCGCGATAGTCTCCCTCCCACATTCCAGCATATGCTAAATTCCGTGCCTGCTCCCAATCATTGATAAATTGTTTTACTTCGCTAAGCCTGTGTTCATCTCCATGAGGAAAATCCAGAGCAGATTTTTCAGCCATTTTTGCAACTGTTTGTTCGACTGTATCCATGAAATCCCAATTCCAGTCAATAGGGGCTATAGCATATGTAAACCAACTCATTGTGTTTCCCACCTCTAATTCAGGATGTCGCTTTAAAAAATAACACTCACCGACAAGTAAGAAATAGTCTGCCGCGAGTACCTCATCAATTTGAACGCCACGCAAGCGGCCATTCGGGCGGGGTATAGCGATAAGACTGCAAACCGTGCCGGATCTGAAAACCTGTTAAAACCTGCTATTGCGCAACGCATTATTGACCTTAAATCAGAGCGCAACGAAAGGGTAGAGGTAAATGCGGACTATGTGCTGCGCCGCCTCGTTGAAATTGACGAAATGGACGTGCCCGACATCCTGAAGGATGACGGCGGCCTCTGACGGGATCCCCTTCTCCGGTGCAGGACTGCATAGCCGAGGCGTAGCCTTAACTCAGTATTCACCCCCAATCCGGCCATAACATTCCGCGTGGATATCCCGGACGGCTTCCTGCTGGTCGACTCAGCTGCAGCGGTAAAGCCCGGCAGCATAATTGTGTATCAGTGCAACGGCTACTCAGGGCCGGGCAAGATGTACCGCTATAGCCTGGTGACGGAAGAGGGCGAGGTTATGGAAGGTGAGCCGCTGAATAATGTCATTGTGCCGGGGAAGATGACGCGCGGGGTGCGGCATATAGATGTTTCATTTTGACATTCTTACTGAGCTATCTGCTTATCCGGACTCTGTATCTGAGCATTTTTATTTAGTACACAGGTAGTACATAATAGCCTTAACGGATGGTTTTTAAATTCATAAGTTATTGATAGGTAATCAAAATAGACATAAAGCAACTCATTTACCTCTGCAACCTTGAGCGGGAGCGCCATTTTGGCCGGGCGGCAGAAGCGAGTTTTGTCAGCCAGCCCACGCTCTCAATGCGGCTTAAAAACCTCGAGCGTGAGCTGGGGTTATCGCTGATTAATCGCAGTAATAACTTTGACGGCTTTACCCCGGAAGGTGAACGCGTGCTGACCTGGGCGCGGGAGATTGTCTCTGTTTATCAGGGGCTGAAGCTGGAGGTTGAATCCCTCAAGCACGGCGTAAACGGTACGCTGCGGCTGGGCGTTATGCCGCAGTGCAGCGTGGCGCTGCCCGCGCTGCTCAAAGCGGTTGAAGAGCGCTATCCTCAGCTGGACTATCGCGTCGCAGCGATGAGCGCCGATCAGCTGCTGGAAGCGCTGAACAGCCATACTGTTGACGGCGGCATCGGTTTTTTTGAACTGACGTCCCTGCGCGAGCTGCACTTTCAGACCGCGCTGCTGAACGATGGCGGAGTGGAAGCGATTTTTAATCCACAGCACTTTCCGGCGCTGCAGCAGCAGCAGCGGCTTTCACTGCAGACCCTGGCGGCGCAGCCACTCTGTCTGGCTGAACCCACGCGCTATTTCCGGCGTTATCTTGATGGCCAGCTGCGCGAAACCGGTGTGCTGCCGCGTGTGATCGTTGAGAGCGCCTCCATTATGCAACTGCTGCAGAGCGCACAGGTTGGCCTCGGCGTAATGGTATCACCGTGCGGACATCTGCTGCCCGAACTGTTGCAGAACCTGGCGCGGCGCCCGATCGATATGGCACCCATGGGGCGGCAGGCTGCGCTGGTGATCGCAGAGCCGGGACGTGCTTCACCGCTGGCGCAGCACTTTTTTGACGAGGCGCGCCGCCATCTTCATGACTGACGCGTCTCTGCCAGCGCCATAGAGAGCCGATCTTCCCAGCTGGCCAGCGCCACCTTTTGCAACAGCGCAAACAACGCCTCCTGATCCCAGCCACTGTTAATCAGCGGCTGCAGATGCGCAGCACTGAACCGATCGGGCTGACGCGTCAGCTGTCCGCTCAGCGCAGCAACGGCGTCGCGATGATGCGCAGCGTCAGCCAGTAACGCCTCACGCCAGCCTCCGGCGTAGCGGGCAAAACGCTGGCGGCAACCGAGAATACGCGCGCTGACCGCCAGCGCCAGCGCTTCCGCCTCCGGATGAACTGAAGCCAGCTGCTGTTTCAGGCGCTGCAGGCCGCTCAGAACCGGCGCATCATACATCAGGAGCCCGCTCAGCGGCGCAAGATCGCTATCTTTCAGGCAGTCCGCCTGCGCGCTCAGCTGTTGCGGGCTGGCATAGCGTCGCTCCAGCGATTTCAGCGCCGGTGAGTAGGGCATGTCTTCAGCAAACAGCGTGGCGCAGGCGTCGGGCGGCACTGACACGCCGGGGATCCAGCGCACCGGCTGTGCCAGCAGCGCCTGGACGCCAGCCACCATCCGCGCCTGAAAGCCTGTGAACCCTGCAATCTGGTTCAGCGTGATGATATCGGGCTCTGTCAGTCCTACCGCCTCCAGTGCGCCGATACTGTGTGCGTTAATCAGCGCGGGCTGCATTGCCAGCTGACGGACATACTGCGTCATCTGCGTCAGGCGATTGTTGCTCTCGCGCGAAGAGTCGGGGCCGGGGAGCGGATTAAGGCGTGCTGAATAGTGATTGCACAGGCGCTGAACGCCCGCCACCTGCGCAACCGTCAGAGCGGCGCTTAGCCGGTCATAGAGTGTCAGCGTATGCGTTTGCGATGCCGTCAGACTGTCGGGAAACAACAGCTGGCTTACATCGCGAGCCGCCAGCAATGCCGGCTGAAAACGGCGAAACAGCGGCTGTAAAGCCGTTGCCTCCTGCTGCAAGCCGAGCATGAAACGATCGTTAACCAGAGCGGCCTCAGGGACCAGCGGGGCGGTAGTGGAGGTGTATGGGCGAGCCTGGCTTTCATACAGCCAGAGGTTATGGCCGGTAAAACGGCGTTGTTCCATAATCCATCCTTTCGCTAAATTCGGGCTGAGCGTACGACGGGAAAGTCTGAAAAGCGTGTCGCCGCTCGGGGGCAGGCTTATCGTCGCTGAAGGTCAGGCGCAGGCAAAAGAATGAAGGGGAATAATTAATATCGAATGGGTATATAGTGAGGTCAGAGAGGGAGTGGGGCGAGTCAGGCTCGCCCCTGCAGAACTTATTTCAGTTCCAGCTCGTTCATAGCGGCAATGCTGAAGCCGCCATCAACGTGTACGACTTCACCGGTGATACCACCCGCCAGGTCAGAACACAGGAAGGCCGCAGAGTTACCTACGTCTTCAATAGTTACTGTACGGCGAATCGGGGTAACCGCTTCACAGTGGGAAAGCATCTTACGGAAATCTTTGATGCCGGATGCCGCCAGAGTACGGATTGGACCTGCAGACACGGCGTTGACGCGCACGCCTTCCGGACCCATCGCGTTAGCCATGTAGCGTACGTTAGCTTCCAGCGACGCTTTCGCCAGACCCATAACGTTATAATTTGGAATAGCACGCTCTGCGCCCAGGTAAGAGAGGGTCAGCAGGGCAGCATTCGGGTTCAGCATCGCGCGGCACTCTTTGGCCATCGCCACGAAGCTGTAAGCGCTGATATCGTGCGCGATTTTGAAACCTTCGCGCGTTACGGCGTTTACGTAGTCACCATCCAGCTGATCGCCCGGGGCAAAGCCGATAGAGTGCACGAAACCGTCAAATTTTGGCCAGGTTTTTGCCAGCTCAGTGAACAGGGCAGTGATGCTCTCATCTTCTGCCACATCGCAAGGCAGAACAATGTCTGAACCCAATTCTTTAGCGAACTCTTCCACACGACCTTTCAGTTTGTCGTTCTGGTAGGTGAAAGCCAGTTCTGCGCCCTGCTTATGCATCGCCTGCGCAATACCGTAGGCGATGGAGAGTTTACTGGCAACGCCAGTAATCAGAATGCGCTTACCGGAAAGAAAACCCATAGCTGTAATCCTTATGGTCATTGTTGTTGGCGGTCGCGATGATTAAAAAGTATACGACCGACGTTAATCGACGTGCGGATTCTAGCACGTCTGTATCAAATACGGTAAACCGCACCGCGTTTTCCGCGAGACGGGCGGCATTCAGAGCACGCGCCGCCAGGCTTCAGCGGTCAGCGCTTCACCAAAGTGGCTGGCAATCAGTCTTTTGGTCAGCTCATGCAGCGGCGAGGCTAAAACATCTGCGGTGCCGCCGCGCTCCACGACCTCACCCTGATGCATCACCAGCACCTGATCGCTGATATGTTTCATCATGCCCAGATGCTGCGTCACGTAGATATAGGCGATGCCGTGTTTCTCCTGCAGCTCCAGCATCAGGTTCACCAGCTGAGAGCGCATGGTCATATCCAGCGAGGCGAGTGCTTCATCGGCCACGATCACTTTGGGCTGCAGGATCAGTGCCCGCGCCAGCGCCAGGCGCTGCTTCTGGCCCGGTGCCAGCATATGCGGATAGTATCCAGCATGGTCGCGCAGCAGACCGACCTGGCGTAGCGTGCTGATGATACGCTGCTCGCGCGCCTCATCATCCAGTTCTGTGTTCAGGCGCAGCGGCAGGTCGAGGATCTGACTGACACGCTGGCGCGGATTCAGCGAGGTCGACGGGTCCTGAAAAATCATCCGGATGCGCTGGCTGCGATAGCCGTAATCGCCGTAGCTCAGTGGGTGATCGTCAATCAGCATTTCACCGGCGCTGGGGGCGACCATGCCGCTCAGCATCTTGGCCAGCGTTGATTTGCCGGAGCCGTTTTCGCCAATGATTGCCAGCGTCTGCTTCTCGCGCAGCGTAAAACTGACATTTTTGACCGCCTCAACGTGCTGGCGGCGAAACAGCCCGGTGCGATAACGATAGGTTTTGCTCAGGTTGCGTACTTCCAGCAGCGTTTCCATTACTGACGCTCCCGATTAAGCGGAAAGTGACAGGCAAACAGATGCGATTTGCTGCCGGTCAGGCGCGGCGTTTCAACGCATTTGCGCTGCGCATAAGGACAGCGCGGACCAAGCCGGCAGCCAATTGGCAGATGCTCCAGCGAAGGAATGGCGCCGGAAAGCGTATTCAGACGACTTTTATGCGGCAGCGCGCTGCCGAAATCGGGCATTGCACGGATCAGTGCCTGCGTATAGGGGTGGT
Organism: Pantoea sp. SIMBA_079; assembly: GCF_046940275.1. NCBI lineage: Bacteria > Pseudomonadati > Pseudomonadota > Gammaproteobacteria > Enterobacterales > Erwiniaceae > Pantoea > Pantoea sp. SIMBA_079. The sequence goes on from NZ_JAWRYR010000001.1 coordinate 660,218, forward strand.
GCGGCGTGCTCATCAGCTCCTCGCTCTGCGCGGTTTCCACCGTCTGGCCGCAATACATCACGTTAATACGGTCAGCCCATTTGCTCATGGCGCGCAGATCGTGGCTGATCAGCAGAATCGTGGTGTTGTTATTCTGGTTCAGACGGCTGAGCAGGCGAAATATCTGCGCCTGGGTAGTGGGTTCCATAGCGTTGGTCGGCTCATCGGCAATCAGCAGGCGCGGCTGATTTGCCAGCGCAATCGCTATCATCACTTTCTGACACTCGCCCTCGGTGAGTTCGTAGGGAAAGCTGCGCAGAATATCGTTGTGATCGCGGATGCCCACCCGGTGCAGCAATTCAATGGCGCGTGCTTTGCGCCAGAACCACAGGCGCTGATACCAGCGACCTTTATGCGTCCAGCGCGGGATAGCCTGCATCAGCTGGCGGCCAACGCTCTCAGAGGGATCGAGGCAGGATTGCGGCTCCTGAAAAATCATTGAGACATTGTGCCCCATGATTTTACGCCGTTCGCGCGGCGAAAGACGCTGCAGATCGATGTCGTCAAACACCATGCGATCGGCGGTGACGCGCCAGTTATCTTTGGTTACGCCACAGATCGCTTTCGCCACCAGGCTCTTTCCGGAACCCGATTCACCCACTAGTCCGCGGATCTCTCCCTCACTCAGCGTCAGGTTAATGCGGTCCACTGCCTTCACCGGGCCTTCCGGCGTCATAAACTCAATTGTCAGATTGCGGATATCAAGTAGCGGCATTATTCAGCTCCCGCCTCAACCGCGCGACGGATACCGTCGCCCAGCAGGTTAACAATCAGGACGCTTGTCATCAGCGCCGCACCCGGCAGCATCACCGTCCACGGGGCAACATAGATTAGCTCCAGCGCATCTCCCAGCATCGCGCCCCATTCCGGCGAGGGCAGCTGCGCGCCTAAATCAAGAAAGCCCAGCGCGGCGATATCCAGGATCGCCATTGAGAGTGAGCGGGTAAATTCGCTAATCAGCAGCGGCAGAATATTGGGCAGCACTGCATTCCACAGAATGCTGAGATTGCGTGCGCCATCCAGCCGCAGTGCCACGACATACTCTTTCTCCAGCTCATCGTGCACGGCAGTGTATATCTCCCTTACCAGCCGCGGGATCAGCGCCAGCAGCACCGCCAGCATGGCGTGCGCCAGCTGTGGTCCAAGAAACGCAACCACAATAATCGCCAGCAGCAGTGACGGAATCGACAACAGCGTATCCAGAATGTGATTCATGACGGCAGAACGTACGCCGCGCGTCATGCCCGCCAGAATGCCCAGGAGCAGTGCCGCCAGCGCGGCCAGCAACGTGACAATCAGTGCCGACCCCACCGTCGGGGCCACGCCACTCAGCAGGCGGCTCAGCACATCGCGGCCCAGGTCGTCAGTGCCGAGGAAAAAAGAGACGTCGCCGTAGCGTGACCATGAAGGCGGCAGCAGCTGATAGCCCAGAAACTGCTGATCGATGCCGTAAGGCGCGATCACCCGGCCAAACAGGCAGAGCAGCAGCAGTGTACCAAAGCCATACAGGCCGATCATGGCGCCCGTGTCGCGATAGAAGTGGTGCCAGCTCAGGCGCAGCGTGCTCGGCAGCCGCTTCTCGGCATAAACGTTATCTGAGGGCATACCACTCCTTGTGCTTCAGCGGATTCAGGGCGGCGCCAAGAATATCAGAGAGGACGCTGACAATAATGACCAGCCCGCCAGCAACCATTACACCGGCGGAAATGGCCGCATAATCCTGCTGGCGGACAGCATTAATGAGCCAGCGCCCCAGGCCCGGCCAGTTGAAAACAACTTCCGTGATCATCGCCAGCGTCAGCATAGTAGAGAACTGCAGTCCCAGACGCGGGATAACCGGCGGCAGGGCATTGTGTAACACGTGACGGCGGATAACAGTAAAGCGTGACAGGCCACGGGTCGCCGCCGCTTTGACATAGTTTTTATCCATAACTTCACTGGTGCTGATGCGCAGCAGCCGGATCACTTCCGTGGTGGGCGCTACCGCGAGCACGATCACCGGCAGCACCATGTGTGACAGCGCGCTCAGCAGCATCTCATGGCGCCAGCGGGAGGGACTCAGCCAGGCGTCGATAAGCGCAAACCCGGTGACATTCTGCACCGGATAAAGCAGGTCGAATCGGCCCGATACCGGCAGCCAGCCCAGCGTCAGTGAAAAGAACAGGGTAAACAGCAGCGCCAGCCAGAATACCGGCATTGAAAATCCCAGCAGTGCCAGCGCGCTAATCACTTTATCCGGCCATTTTTTTCGCATGACGCCGGCGCAGATACCGAGGGGGATCCCGGCCAGCAACGCCAGCATAAATGCGAGCACGCACAGTTCCAGCGTGGCGGGAAACACTTCGCGCAGCTGCAGATTTACCGGCAGGCCATTAATGCTGGAAACACCAAAATCAAACTGCAGTAAGCCCTGCGTCCAGAACCACCAGGCATCCAGTAGCGAGGCACCTTCCAGCGGCGCGTTTGGCGTAAAATAGCTCAGGCTGAAGCTGACCAGCGACAGCAGAAACAGGGTGATCACCAGCAGCAGTATGCGGCGCAGCAAATAGATAATCATCGGTTACTCTCCGCTCTGCTCATCGCGATGTACGCCGGCGAAGGAAGCATTGCCAAACGGACTCAGCACCAGCCCCTGAACATCGTGCCGGTACGCCTGCACGCGCAGTGAAGACGCGAGCGGCAGTACCGGCAGCTCCTGAGCGAGCAGCTGCTGCGCACGGTCATAGTTTTCAATTCGCGCGGAGAGCTGCTGTGAGAGCAGGGCGCGCTGCAGTGACTCATCGAACGCCGGAGAACACCAGTGAGCATAGTTGGTCTGCGAGCGGATCGCCGCACAGCTGAGCAGCGGACGAAAGAAGCTGTCGGGATCGTTGCTGTCAGTAGCCCAGCCGCTCAGGGTTAAATCGTGGTTCATCGCCATCAGCTGCGCTTCCTGAAAACGGCCCTCTACCGGGGTAATAATGACGTTAACGCCAACCTGCGCCAGATCTGCCTGCAGCAGTTCAGCGGTTTTAAGCGGGCTGGGGTTCCAGGACATCGAGGCCGTTGGCACCACCAGACGCAGCGTCAGATCTTCGATGCCGAGTGCTTTCAGCGCCGCACGCGATTTGTCCGGATTATATTCCGTTACGCGGGCGTCGCTGTCGTAGGCCCAGGACGCGCGCGGCAGGATAGAGGCAGCGGTTTCCGCTGTGCCGTAATAAATAGACTCCATCAGGCGTTCATTATTGATTGCCAGCGCCAGCGCGTGCCGCACTTCGGGGCGATCCAGCGGCGCTTTACGGGTGTTAAACGCCAGATAAGCGATATTCATGCCGGGGCGCAGCGTCATGCGCAAACGCGGGTCGTCACGCAGAATCGACAGCTGGCTCGCCGCCGGATAGGCCAGCACATCGCACTCGCCGGTCAGCAGTTTTGACAGACGTCCGGTGCCACCGACGCCGAGGTCAATCACTACCTGCTGCAGACGCGGTACGCCTTTCCAGTACCAGGGATTGCGCGCCAGGCGCAGATACTGCCCGGTACGGTATTCACTCAGCTGATACGGACCGGTACCCACCGGCTCCCGATCCAGCTTCTCCTGCTGCCCACGGGCATCCAGCTGCGCAGCATACTCCTGCGACAGCACCGGCGCATAATGGGTGGCGATATGCCATAAAAAAGAGGCATCAGGCGCGTTCAGACGGATCTCCACGGTATAGCGATCCAGCTTTTTAACGCTCTGCACCGAGTCGGCAAACTGCAGACTGTCAAAATAGGGATAGCTGCCGCCATTGACGTTATGCCACGGGTGGTGCCGGTCAAACATCCGCGCGAAGCTGAATACCACATCATCGGCGTTCAGCGTGCGCCGGGGCGTAAAGCTGGCGGTATGCTGGAAAGAGACATTCCGGCGCAGATGAAAACGATAGGTCGCGCCGTTATCACGGACTTCCCAGCTCTGCGCCAGATCGGGTATCAGGCGATAGGTGTAAGGATCAACATCCAGCAGTCTGTCATAGAGCTGTGCGGCCAGAGTATCAACCACCAGTCCGCTGCTGACCATCTGCGGGTTAAACGTGTTGACGCTGCCGTTGACACAATAGACAAAGCCGGTCTGACGGATCGATTCCGCAGGCGCAGCAGACGCGCTCAAAGCGCTGAAACTCAGCAGCAGCGAGAAGAGAATTTTTAGCATAGAACTCAACGATTCTGAGGCAATAAGCAGAGTGTATCGCAAACCAGCGTGACTTCCCAAACTCCCCATGCGCCTGCAGCAATTACCTGCACATTGCATAAAAAACAGGCGCAATAAGAGTGTGGGAATGAGAAAAGTTCTCAATAAAGCTTTACAGATGATAATAGGAATGATTATTATTCACCTGCGCTTCACCGGTGGCTCTGCCGGAGAAGGGCACGACATTGCTCACATTGCTTCCAGTATTATGTTGCCCGCCTCGTGCGGGCTTTTTTTTTCTTCCTGACTGATGCGGCAGCAGCGTTGGCTGCGCTCAGCAGAACCGGTCACATACTGATGTATGCTCCCGGTCTCCGCTTCGCTTGCCTCCTTGCTGCCACATCAGTCAGTTTGAAAAAAGAGGCTGTTTGGTCTGCAGCAGCAGCACTGGCTGCGCTCAGCAGAACCGGTCACATACTGATGTATGCTCCCGGTCTCCGCTTCGCTTGCCGCCTTGCTGCCACATCAGTCAGTTTGAAAAAAGAGGCTGTTTGGTCTGCGGCAGCAGCACTGGCTGCGCTCAGCAGAACCGGTCACATACTGATGTATGCTCCCGGTCTCCGCTTCGCTTGCCTCCTTGCTGCCACATCAGTCAGTTTGAAAAAAGAGGCTGTTTGGTCTGCAGCAGCAGCACTGGCTGCGCTCAGCAGAACCGGTCACATACTGATGTATGCTCCCGGCATCCGCTTCGCTATCCACTCTCGTCGCTATCAACTCTCGTCACGGACCTGAATACCGTGCTTTTTCATCATTGCGCGCAGCTGATGATAGGTCACACCCAGCAGATCGGCCGCGCGTCGCTGGTTAAACTTTGCATTCTGCAGGCTCATTTCCACCAGCGCGCGCTCCTGCTGATGCTGCCACTGGCGCAAATCAAGCGGCAGGGCAGGCAGTGCAGCCGATCCGGCAGGGCGCGGTGGCTCTGCCGGTACGTCACTCTTTAAAGCAAACGGATTAATGATGATGTTGTCCAGCAGCTCCTCAGTGCTGCGATGCCGGTATACAGAGCGTTCCACAACATTCTTTAACTCGCGCACATTACCGGGCCAGCTGTACTCCAGCAGTTCTCGTTGCGCGCGTTCGCTGAAGCCGGGAAACAGCGGCAGACGCAGCTCGCGACACATCTGGATAGCAAAATGCTCCGCCATGAGCAGAATATCGCTGCGTCGCTGGCGCAGCGGCGGCAGCTGCACCACATCAAAGGCGAGGCGATCCAGCAGGTCAGCCCGGAATTTTCCGGCAGCGGCGAGCGCGGGTAAATCTTCATTAGTGGCGCAGACCAGGCGTACATTCACCTGCAGAGCGTGATTACCGCCAACACGCTCCAGCTGACCATATTCAATCACGCGCAGCAGTTTCTCCTGAACCAGCATCGGCGCTGTCGCCAGCTCATCAAGGAACAGCGTGCCGCCGTCGGCGCGCTCAAAACGACCAAGATGACGCTTCTGCGCACCGGTAAAGGCGCCCGCCTCATGTCCGAACAGCTCAGAGTCGAGCAGGCTCTCATTAAGCGCTGCGCAGTTAAGCGAGATAAAAGGACCCTGCCAGCGTTCAGACAAATAGTGCAGGCGGCTGGCGATCAGCTCCTTACCGGTACCGCGCTCACCCACCACCAGCACCGGTTTTTCCAGCGGTGCCAGCTGAGAAACCTGCTCCAGCATTTCAAGAAAATTATTCGATTCGCCCAGCAGGTTATCGTTGCCGTTAGCCATGATGAATTTCACCAATAGTTGTGTAATTTACTTATCCTGGCTTCCTGCCGCCAGAAAGTAAACCTGCGTATATTAATAAAATCAACCAGTTAAAAGTTGGCACGCATCTTGTAAGCAGTAAAAGCGTCCGACCCTATACACGACAATATTAAGGAACATCATTATGGGTATTTTTTCTCGTTTCGCTGACATCGTAAACGCTAATATTAATTCGCTGCTTGAGCGCGCAGAAGATCCGCAGAAACTGGTACGCCTGATGATTCAGGAGATGGAAGACACGCTGGTAGAAGTACGCTCCACTTCAGCACGCGCGCTGGCTGAGAAAAAACAGCTGCTGCGTCGCATTGAGCAGGCTGAAGTTCAGCAGTCTGAGTGGCAGGAGAAAGCAGAGCTGGCTATCAGCAAAGAGAAAGAAGATCTGGCACGCTCTGCGCTGATCGAAAAACAGAAACTCACCGATCTGATTAGTCTGCTGCAGCAGGAGTCCACGCAGGTGGATGAGACGCTGGAGCGTATGAAAGGGGAGATCGGCGAGCTGGAAAATAAACTCGGTGAAACCCGCGCCCGCCAGCAGGCGCTGACGCTGCGCCATCAGGCAGCTTCCTCATCACGCGATGTACGCCGTCAGCTTGACAGCGGCAAAATCGATGATGCGATGGCGCGCTTTGAGTCCTTTGAACGCCGTATCGATCATATGGAAGCTGAAGCGGAAAGTCAGCGCTTTGGTAAATCAAAAACGCTGGATCAGCAGTTTGCCGAGCTGAAAGCAGACGATGAAATCAGTCAGCAGCTGGCCGCGCTGAAAGCCAGAATGAACCGCAGCGAGTGATCGCGTCCGGGCCCGGTTTCGGGCCCAGCTGAAACGGTGTAGATGATTAAGGAGAGTCAATGAGCGCACTTTTTCTTGCCATACCCCTGACAATTTTCGTGCTGTTTGTCGCGCCCATCTGGTTATGGCTGCATTACAGTAACCGGCGCAGTGCAGGTGAATTGTCGAATAACGATATGCAGCGGCTGCAGCAGCTGACGCAGGAGGCGCAACGTATGCGTGAGCGCGTTCAGGCGCTGGAAGCGATTCTTGATGCGGAGCATCCAAACTGGAGGCAGCCATGACAGGCGATCGCAAACTCTGGCGTATTCCGCAGCAGGGCAAAGTACGGGGCGTCTGCGCCGGCGTGGCGGAATATCTTGATATACCGGTACGTCTGCTGCGCGTCATTGTCGTGCTGTCGCTGTTCTTTGGTCTGTTTATGATCACTGTGACCGCCTATTTTATTCTCGGCTATGTGCTGGATGAAAAACCGGCCACGCTGCCAGATCAGAAACAGCCCACGGCCCGTGAACAGCTGGATGAACTGGCGCTGGCGCTGAGCCAGGATGAGCGTAGCGTACGCGATGTAGAGCGTTATGTGACTTCTGAAACCTTTAGCGTACGCAGCCGCTTTCGTCAGCTCTGATCCCCGGACCCTGGCGGGTCCGCCTCTCAACTCATAAGGGGCTTTATGCACACTCAGCGAATGACTGCTCTGCGCCGTCGCGCAACGCCTGCGTTGAAGTCGGCCGGAAAATTCATCATTATCAGTGCAGTAACCTATGGTCCCGGCGGGCTCGCCGGCTGGGCTGTTAAATCGGTGGCGCGCCGTCCGCTGCGCCTGTTGCTGGCGGCCGCCCTGGAACCGTTGCTGAGCAGGGCGTTTCGCCGTCTGTCAGCACGTTTCATCAGGGAAAACGATGAAAAAACTGCAAAATGAACTTGTTGCGTTGATGAACCGCGGCGTGGATCGTCATCTGCGCCTGGCGGTTACGGGTCTGAGCCGCAGCGGCAAAACAGCGTTTATCACCTCGCTGGTAAACCAGCTGCTGAACGTCCATCACGGCGCGCGCCTGCCGCTGTTCTCAGTGGTACGTGAAGAGCGCCTGCTTGGCGTAAAGCGCGTGCCGCAGCGCGAGCTTGGCACGCCGCGCTTTACCTACGATGAAGGTCTTGCGCAGCTCTACGGCGCACCGCCTGCGTGGCCCACCCCGACGCGCGGCGTCAGCGAAATGTGCCTTGCGCTGCGCTACCGGCCTGACAATTCACTGCTGCGCCACTTCAAAGATACCGCCACGCTCTATCTCGAAATAGTTGACTATCCCGGCGAATGGCTGCTCGATCTGCCCATGCTGGCACAGGATTATGTCAGCTGGTCGCGGCAGATGCGTGGACTGCTGCAGGGCGACAGAGAGAAATGGTCAGCCCGCTGGCGTGAGCTCTGCCACAATCTCGATCCGCTGGCACCCGCTAATGAAAACCAGCTGGCAGAGATTGCCGCCGCCTGGACAGACTACCTGCACCGCTGCAAAAGCCAGGGGCTGCACTTTATTCAGCCGGGACGCTTTGTGCTGCCGGGGGAGATGGCGGGCGCGCCGGCGCTGCAGTTTTTCCCGTGGCCCGATGCGGATGAGCAGGCGCTAAGTAAACTGGCCCAGGCGCCGACCGGCAGCAATTTTGCCGTGCTGCAGCAGCGTTTCAACTACTACTGTTCGCACGTGGTGAAGGGTTTCTATAAAAATTACTTCCTGCGGTTTGACCGGCAGATCGTGCTGGTTGATTGCCTTCAGCCGCTGAACAGCGGACCACAGGCGTTTAATGACATGCGCCTGGCGCTGACCCAGCTCATGCAGAGTTTTCATTACGGCCAGCGAACCCTGTTCCGGCGCCTCTTTTCGCCGGTGATAGACAAATTGCTGTTTGCGGCGACGAAAGCCGATCACATCACCGCCGATCAGCACGCCAATATGGTGTCGCTGTTGCAGCAGCTGGTGCAGGATGCGTGGCAGAACGCCGCGTTTGAAGGGATCAGCATGGATTGCCTCGGACTGGCGGCCATACAGGCCACTGAAAGCGGTCTGGTGGATCACCGGGGTGAGAAACTGCCGGCACTGCGCGGTGAACGTCTGGCAGATGGTGAGCCCCTTACCGTTTATCCGGGCGAGGTGCCACCCCGCTTGCCGGGTAACAGCTTCTGGCAACAGCAGGGGTTTCAGTTTGAGCAATTCAGGCCGCAATCGCTGGATGTTGATCGGCCTCTGCCGCATATTCGCATGGATGCCGCGCTGGAATTTTTACTGGGAGATAAATTGCGATGAGTGATGAAACGCCGTTAAAAGCGCGCATCGATTTTGCCCGGCCGCTCAGCAGCGACACACAGCCACCGCTGCGTGCTGCGCAAACGTTTGATGTGAAAACAGCCGATTTTGTCGCGGCGGCCGGGACAGAGCCGCTGCCTGAAGGCGCAGGTGAAAAGATGGTGGAAGCAGCGCTGCGGCCGAAGCGCAGCCTGTGGCGCAAACTGGCTGGTGCGGGCGTGGCGGTGTTCACCGTGAGCGTGCTGGCTCAGGGCGTACAGTTCCTGCACGATGCCTGGCTGGCGCGCGACTGGTTTGCGCTGGGTAGCGGCGCGGCAGGCGGGCTGATAGTCACAGCCGGTGCCGGCGCCCTGATCGCGGAGTGGCGGCGCCTGTGGCGACTGCGTCAGCGGGCGGAAGAGCGCGACGTGGCGCGCGATTTGCTGCAGAGTCATGGCATAGGCAAGGCACGCGCTTTTTGCGAAACGCTGGCGCAGCAGGCGCGGCTCGATCAGGCGCATCCGGCGCTGCAGCGCTGGTATGCCGCGCTGCATGAGACGCATAACGATCGCGAAATTGTCACGCTTTACGCACAGCTGGTGCAGCCGGTGCTCGATCGCCAGGCGCGCAGTGAGATCAGCCGCCATGCGGCTGAATCGACCCTGATGATCGCTGTCAGTCCGCTGGCGCTGGTGGATATGGCATTTATCGCCTGGCGCAACCTGCGGCTGGTGAACCGCATCGCTGCAATCTATGGCATTGAGCTTGGCTATTTCAGCCGTATTCGCCTGTTTCGTCTGGTTTTGCTGAATATGGCTTTTGCCGGCGCATCTGAACTGGTGCGTGAAGTGGGGATGGACTGGATGTCGCAGGATATCGCGGCGCGCCTTTCAGCCCGCGCCGCACAGGGCATTGGTGCCGGCTTGCTGACCGCGCGGCTGGGCATTAAAGCGATGGAGCTGTGTCGTCCGCTGCCATGGCTTGAAGAGGATAAACCACGCCTTGGCGACTTCCGCCGCGACCTCGTCAGCCAGCTTAAAACCTCGCTGGCAAAAGGTGCTGCCGCATCAGAGCAGAGTGCCAAATAATCACCGGCCTGGCCACTTTCATTCTGCTGTGACGCTAAAAGGCAACGTTTACGTTGCCTTTTTCCTTTTATGGCGGCATAAGTGGCTTTTTTTTGCGCTGTGCAATCGCAAAACTGTGTCTGGCTGTCAACTTTTCATGACACGGGCCTTCTGAGGGGCTGCAAGTTAGCGTATTATCTCTGAAATCAAAACCTGACTAAGGCTGACTGCCATGCGTTTGGAAGTTTTTTGTCATGACCGAATCGGTCTGGCGCGTGAATTGCTCGACCTGCTGGTCGCCCGCAATATTGATTTACGCGGCATCGAAATTGCCCCGCAGGGCCGTATCTACCTCAGCTTTTCTGCACTGGAGTTTGACGCTTTCAGCAGCCTGATGGCAGAAATCCGGCGCACGCCTGGCGTCACCGATGTCCGCACCGCGGCATATTTGCCCTCTGAACGTGAGCATCGTGCACTCAGCGCGCTGCTGGTGGCCATGCCTGAGCCGGTATTCTCTATCGATCTTAAAGGTAAGATTGAGCTGGCTAACCCGGCGGCACAGCATCTGTTTGCGCTGGATGAACAGAAAATCCGCAATCACAGCGTGGCGTCACTGATTGGCGGCGTTAACTTTCAGCGCTGGCTGGAGAGCGAACGGGTGGAGGCACAGACCCAGCATGTCGTCATTCAGGGGCGTGATTTTCTGATGGAGGCGCGGCCTATTTACCTCGCAGACAGTGATGAGCAGGGCGATAACCCGGTGGGCGCAATGATCACGCTGAAGTCAACGGCGCGCATGGGACGTCAGCTGCAGAACCTCAGTGTCACCGATGAGTCTGAGTTTGATCACATCGTGGCGGTGACGCCCAAAATGCGCCAGGTGGTTGAACAGGCGCGCAAGCTGGCAATGCATGATGCGCCGCTGCTCATTGTGGGCGATACCGGCACCGGCAAGGATATGCTGGCGCGCGCCTGCCACCTGCGCAGCGCGCGCGGTAAAAAACCGTTTCTTGCGCTGAACTGCGGCTCGATTCCGGACGACGTGGCGGAGAGCGAGCTGTTCGGCCACGCCGCCGGCGCCTATCCGAATGCGCTGGAAGGGAAAAAGGGCTTTTTTGAGCAGGCCAGCGGCGGCTCGGTGCTGCTGGACGAAATCGGTGAGATGTCGCCGCGTATGCAGACCAAGCTGCTGCGTTTTCTCAATGACGGTACCTTTCGCCGCGTAGGTGAAGATCATGAAGTGCATGTTGATGTGCGGGTGATCTGCGCCACGCAGAAGAACCTGATTGAGATGGTACAGCGCGGGGAGTTCCGCGAAGACCTGTTTTACCGGCTCAATGTGCTGACGCTGAATCTGCCGCCGCTGCGTGAACGCCCGCTTGATATCCTGCCGCTGACAGAAATGTTTGTGGCGCGTTTTGCCGATGAGCAGGGAGTGCCGCGCCCGCGTCTTTCTCCGCAGTTACTTCCGTACCTGACGCGCTATAGCTGGCCGGGCAATGTCCGGCAGCTGAAAAACACGCTGTATCGGGCTATGACTCAGCTGGAAGGTTACGAGCTGCGTCCACAGGATATCGTGCTGCCGGAGCAGGCGCTGGATGTGTCGCTGGGTGAGGAAGCACTGGAAGGATCGCTGGATGATATTACCAGCCGCTTTGAGCGCTCGGTACTGACCCGGCTCTATCTCTCTTATCCCAGCACGCGTAAGCTGGCCAGACGTCTGGGCGTGTCACACACGGCAATCGCCAACAAACTGCGCGAATATGGGTTAGGGCAGAAGCGTGGAGAGAGTGAGTAGCTGGCATAGCGGGTCCTGAACCGTAAAAACCGTCCCTGACAGGACGGTTTTTTTACAGACTGCTTACTTCAGCGCGGCCAGCGCTGCATCGTAATCCGGCTCTTCAGTGATCTCATTGACCAGCTGGCTGTAAAGCACGTTATCATTCTCATCCAGCACCACTACTGCGCGGGCGGTCAGGCCTTTTAACGGACCATCAGAGATCGCAACGCCATAATTTTCTTTGAACTCTGAACCGCGCATGGCAGAAAGCGTTACCACATTGGATACATTCTCTGCGCCGCAGAAGCGAGACTGAGCAAACGGCAGGTCAGCTGAGATGCAGAGCACAACGGTGTTGCTGGTATCACCGGAGCGCTCGTTGAACTTGCGAACCGAGGCGGCACAGACGCCGGTATCAATACTCGGGAAGATGTTCAGCACCTTACGCTTTCCGGCATAGTCCGCCAGCGAAACATCCGCCAGATCTTTAGTGACCAGGGTAAAAGGCTGCGCCTGTTCACCTGCCTGTGGAAAATGACCGGCGACCGGGACAGGATTACCCTGAAAGTGAACGTTCTGTGACATACAATCTCCTTTTTGAATGAAAAGTCAGCGCAGCGCGCGACTTCACGAAAACCGCTAAAGTTTATGCCATAATTTTTAGGGGTTTACGATTACCTTTCTTGCAATAATCGCTCAGCTTCACATCAGGCGCACAATTTTAAGGTGTAATAATGAGAACAGTGAAGAGTTATCCTGAAGCCTGGCCACTGCATTCGCCGTTCGTTATCTCACGCGGCAGTCGTACTGAAGCGCAGGTTGTGGTGGTGGAAATTGAAGAAAACGGTATCAAAGGCACCGGAGAGGCGACCCCCTATGCCCGTTATGGTGAGAGCGAGGCCTCCGTGCTGGCGCAGATTGCCGCTCAGCTGCCCGCGCTGCAGCAGGGCATGACCCGGAGCGCGCTGCAGCAGTCGATGCCGGCTGGCGCAGCGCGGAATGCTATTGATTGCGCGCTGTGGGATCTCGAACGTCAGCAGCAGCATCAGACGCTGGCCGCGCTGTGCGATCAACCGCTGGCCGGACAGGTTGCCACGGCGCGCACTATCGGTATCGATACGCCAGAGGCGATGGCCAGCAGCGCGCTGGCGCTGTGGCAGCACGGTGCAAAACTGCTTAAAGTGAAAATGGATAACCATCTGATCAGTGAGCGGCTGGTGGCGATCCGCAGCGCGGTTCCCGACGCAACCCTGATTATCGACGCCAATGAGTCCTGGGAAGCCGAAGGGCTGGCGGCACGCTGTCAGCTGCTGGCGGATCTCAATATTGCAATGCTGGAGCAGCCACTGCCAGCCGGGCAGGATGCTGCGCTGGCAAACTTTGTCCATCCGCTGCCAATTTGCGCAGATGAAAGTTGTCATACGCGCGACAGCCTGGCCGGACTGGCCGGGCGTTATGAGATGATCAATATCAAGCTGGATAAAACCGGCGGGCTGACCGAGGCGCTGGCGCTGGCAGCCGCAGCACGTGAACAGGGTTTCACGCTGATGCTGGGCTGTATGCTCTGCACCTCACGCGCTATCCGGGCCGCGCTGCCACTGGTTTCTCAGGCTGCCTTTGCCGATCTGGATGGCCCGACCTGGCTGGCAGCGGATGTCGATCCCGCACTCTCATTCAGCTACGGCAGCCTTAATCCGGCGCCTGCCAGCGCAGCAGATTGATCATCGCCTCAAGATAGCGTTCGGTGGCCTCATCCACCGAAACAGGCGGCATTTCAGCCGTGATGCAGAGTAGCCCGAGATCGGCGCACCAGCTGCCAAATGAACCCGGCGTGGCATACCCCACGCTGCTCACCACCGGCAAAGCGGTTTGCTCACCCAGCCAGCGCGCCAGCGCGCTGTGATGGGGATCGTCAATACACGCCAGCGGTTCATGCCATGATACCACCCAGCGCGGCTGCAGTTGATGGATCAACTGACACAGTGCGCTGGTTTCGGGTTCGGAAGCGGGCTTCTCACCGGTAGAGAGCACCACATCGCGTGCGTCAGCCGCACTGTTCCAGCGGTAGTGTGTCTCGCCCCGCTGCCAGTTAGCGGCGGGAAAGTTGCGGTTGAGATCGACGCCGCGCGCATTGGCGCGCAGCCCGAGCTGACAGCCATCCGGATTCGCGGCAAGAATCACATGATGGCGGCACAGGGAGGCGGGCAGCGTCCGCAGCGCGGCGGAAAGCGTGGCGATCGCCGCGTTCTCATCGCCGTGAGTACCGGCAATAATCAGTCCGCTCTCCTGGTCAGCGGCCTGCGCCGGAAACCAGAGCAGCGGGGCGCCGAGCACCGAACGGCCATACTGCTGCCAGACCGCATCAAGCTGACCGCGCTGCGGACGCGGGTGATGAAATGACATATCAGGCTCTCCTGTGAGCGGCTCTGCAAACGAGCGGGGCGCGGGTGTATCGGGCACTACACTAACGGTAAACAGCAAACCGGGAAATAGCTACATACCCATCAGTAATTTGCGTTACAGTTGCCGGAGTTGCTGGCGACATTACGCACTTCAGGTCGCCCTTTTTCTGTTAAGGAGTGATGATGAAGTCTCTGTTTTGCCTTTCAGCGCTGGCGCTGGTCGTCAGCAGCACATTTTTTCCGGCTGTCGCTGCCGACGTACCGGCGGGCGCGCAGCTCGCCAGCCAGCAGACGATTGTTCGTCACATTAAAGATGAACCCGCCTCGCTTGATCCGATGAAAGCCGTAGGGCTGCCGGAGATTCAGGTCATGCGCGATCTGTTTGAAGGCCTCACCAGTCAGGATGCCAAAGGCCAGATTGTGCCCGGCGTGGCAGAGAGCTGGAGCAGTACCGACAATAAAATCTGGCTATTTACCTTGCGTAAAGACGCACGCTGGTCAGATGGCAGTCCGGTTACCGCACAGGATTTTGTCTACAGCTGGCAGCGCCTGGTTGATCCGAAAAACAGCTCACCCTTTGCCTGGTTTGCTGCGCTGAGTGGTATTGAGAATGCAGAAGCGATTACCAAAGGCAGCATGAGTCCGGATAAGCTGGGCGTAACGGCCACCGATGCCACGCATCTTAAAGTGACGCTGTCACGGCCGGTGCCGTGGCTGCCAGCTATGATGGCCAACGCCGCGCTGTTTCCCGTACCACAAAACGTTATCAAGGCCGAAGGTGAAACCTGGACCGCCCCGGGCAAGCTGGTGGGAAACGGTGCCTATCAGTTACAGTCGCGGGTCGTAAACGAAAAAATCGTGCTGGTGCGCAATAAACACTACTGGGATGACAAACATTCGGTTCTGACGCAGGTGACGTTTCTGCCCATCAACGAAGAGTCCAGCGCCACCAAGCGCTACCGCGCCGGGGATATCGATATCACCGAATCGTTCCCGAAAAACATGTATTCGCTGCTGAAAAAGAGCCTGCCGGGCGAGGTTTATACGCCTGACCAGCTGGGGACCTACTACTACGCCTTCAATACGCAGAAAGGCCCCACGGCTGATGTGCGCGTGCGTAAAGCGCTATCGTGGAGTATCGATCGCCGCATTATTGCAGAGAAGGTGCTGGGCACCGGCGAAAAGCCGGCATGGCATTTTACGCCCGATGTGACGGCCGGGTTTACGCCGCAGCAGAGCTATCTGCAGCAGCATAGCCAGCAGGAGCTGAATGCGCAGGCAAAAGCGCTGCTCGCGTCAGCGGGCTATGGTCCGGCTAAGCCGCTGCATCTGACGCTGCTCTATAACACCTCAGAGAGCCACCAGAAAATTGCTATCGCTGTCGCCTCCATGTGGAAAAAGAATCTGGGGGCAGACGTCACGCTGCAGAACCAGGAGTGGAAAACTTACATCGACAGCCGCAATAGCGGGAATTTTGATGTGATCCGCGCCTCATGGATCGGGGATTACAACGAACCTTCTACTTTCCTCAGTCTGCTGACGGCCAGCCACAGCGGGAATATTGCGCGTTTCAACAATGCGGAGTATGACGCGGTGCTGGCGAAAGCGCGTACCGATACCAGCGTGCAGGCGCGCAACGCAGATTACAATAAAGCGGAGCAGATCATTGCCGACCAGGCACCCATTGCCCCGCTCTATCAATATACAAACGGTCGCCTGATCAAACCCTGGGTGAAAGGATATCCCATTACAAATCCGGAAGATGTGGCTTACAGCCGCGAACTGTGGATTGAAAAACACTGAGTAGTTTGCGTCACGTTTGCATACACCGGCGCGATTGCAACTGAAAGGCGTCGCGCTAGACTGTAGCGTACTGATTCAGGACGTGGAGTGGGGACGTGAACGTCATCGAAGGGAAAGCATTACAGGTATCAGATGCCATTATTGCCTGTCAGTTTGATGGCAAAGGTGGCGTTATCGCTATTGAAGATAACGATATTATTCATTGCGAGCGCCACTGCTGGCTGCATCTTAATTACGCGCAGCGTCAGAGCGCAGAGTGGCTGCAGAACACGCCGCTGATCCCGGACGCCGTGCGCGATGCGCTGGCAGGTGACAGCATGCGGCCACGCGTTACACGGCTTGGCGACGGGTTTATGATTGTGCTGCGCAGCGTTAACCACAACGCCGATTCGCGTCCCGATCAGCTGGTGGCGATGCGCGTATTCATTAATGACAAACTGATCGTCTCTACGCGCCGTCGTAAAGTCAACGCGATAGATGAGGTGCTCAATGAGCTGCAGCATGGCAATGGTCCGGTAGATGGCGGCAGCTGGCTGGTGGATGTCTGCGACGCGCTGACCGATCACGCCAGCGAATTTATTGAAGATATGCATGACAAAATCATTGAGCTGGAAGATGCGTTGATGGATCAGCAGGTACCGGCCCGGGGCGAACTGGCGCTGCTGCGCAAGCAGCTGATCGTCATGCGACGCTATATGGCACCGCAGCGCGACGTCTATGCGCGACTGGCAAGTGAGAAACTTCCGTGGATGAGCGATGACGACCGGCGTCGCATGCAGGATGTGGCGGACCGTCTGGGGCGCGGGCTGGACGATCTCAACGCAGGCGTCGCGCGCACCGGCATTCTGGCAGATGAGGTGGCTTCGCTGCTGGCGGAGTCAATGAACCGCCGGACTTATACCATGTCGCTGATGGCGATGATTTTTCTGCCAGCGACCTTTCTTACCGGGCTG
Organism: Pantoea sp. SIMBA_079; assembly: GCF_046940275.1. Taxonomy (NCBI): domain Bacteria; kingdom Pseudomonadati; phylum Pseudomonadota; class Gammaproteobacteria; order Enterobacterales; family Erwiniaceae; genus Pantoea; species Pantoea sp. SIMBA_079. The sequence continues at coordinate 677,298 of NZ_JAWRYR010000001.1, forward strand.
TTTGGCGTCAACCTGGGGGGGATTCCGGGCGGCAACTGGCAGCACGGTTTTCTGCTGTTTTGTCTGATCCTGCTGCTGATGGTGGGTGGCGTGGCGGTATGGCTGAAAAAACGCAACTGGCTGTAGCAAAAGCGGGAAAAAGCTGATCGACATCAATTCACCTCACAGAAAATCGCGGCACACTCTCTTTCGCAGGTGAATGCAACGTCAGGCGATGGGCGTTGTACTCCATATTGTCTTACTTCCTGTTTGTGAATAACTGCATAGCACAGTTAATTCCTCTGACACCGGCCTTCGGGCCGGTTTTTTTTATACTGGCTTGTTCAGCAAAGCTTTCCTACGCTTACAGTACGTTCCGCTACAGGAGAAAGCGATGCAAGCTATCCACGCCAGTGAACCGATCCCAACCGACCCGGTACCGATTCCGGAGCCTGTTCCGCAACCGCAGCCCATTCCGGAGCCGGAGCCGCCGCACGATCCTGACGTTCCCCCCATCAGCGATCCGCCGCCGCATCAATAAAAAAAGGCGCGTCCTCCCGGGGACGCGCCTTTTTATTTTTTAGCAGAACTACTTAATCTCTAATACATCCAGTCGCAGTTCCGCAGGGGCTGCTGCATCCTCTTCCGGCTGCCAGCCTGCCGGCTGCACCGGCAGCGTCTCGCGATCAAAGCCGATATCGCCACCATCAACCACCTCATCACCATGGCGGATGCCTTTGAAATCGAACAGGCTGATATCTGCCATATGCGACGGCACAATGTTCTGCATCGCGCTGAACATGGTTTCAATACGACCCGGAAACCGTTTGTCCCAGTCGCGCAGCATATCAGCCACCACCTGACGCTGCAGGTTGGGCTGAGAGCCGCACAGGTTGCAGGGGATGATCGGGTACTGGCGCGCTTCAGCAAAGCGAGTAATGTCTTTTTCGCGACAGTAGGCGAGAGGGCGAATCACAATATGCTTGCCATCATCGCTCATCAGCTTGGGCGGCATGCCTTTCATTTTGCCGCCGTAGAACATATTGAGAAACAGCGTCTGCAAAATATCGTCGCGATGATGCCCGAGCGCTATTTTAGTACAGCCCAGTTCGCTGGCGGTACGATAGAGAATACCGCGGCGCAGGCGTGAGCAGAGTGAGCAGGTGGTTTTGCCTTCCGGGATCTTCTCTTTAACAATAGAGTAAGTATCTTCGGTGACAATTTTATACTCAACGCCCAGCGTCTCAAGGTAAGCGGGCAGAATATGCGCCGGAAAGCCGGGCTGCTTCTGATCGAGATTGACCGCCACCAGCGAAAAATTCACTGGCGCACTCTGCTGCAGACTGCGCAGGATCTCCAGCATGGTATAGCTGTCTTTACCGCCTGAAAGACACACCATGATGCGGTCGCCTTCCTCAATCATGTTGAAGTCAGCGATCGCTTCGCCGACATTGCGGCGCAGGCGCTTCTGCAGTTTATTAAAGTTGTATTGCTCTTTTTTGGTTACGTCTTGATTTTCTGACATTATTTTCACGCTTGAGAGTGCCGGCGAACAGAACAGGCGGCTGAAACCCGCATCGGCGGTCATAAACCTGTAGTTATGGGTGCGTATGGTACGGATTGCGCGCGCGAATACCAGCCTCGCGTGATCGCTTTTCTTCGGTTGCCGCATCCGTGGCTAATTTATCGTCCTGAATCGGCGCCTCTACACCATCTCCAGTGACTGGACGCCTTTAATATCCATGACTTTCTCATACAGGCTGTGGCGCGGTGACCGGCGGGAGAGCGTGACTTCCACGCTGAGTTCACACAGGCCGCTCTCTTCATCACGATTAACCACCGCAATATGCCCGTAGCGGATCCCTTCGCGTTGCAGCACCAGCAAAACCAGCGGGACGCTTTTGGCCTTCAGATGCACAATCAGCGTGTGGTGACGGCCAATCAGCCAGTGACTGAGACGACGAAAAACCTCCAGCACCACCAGCGCCAGCAGCGTGCCATAAATGCCAATCTCATACATGCCACTGCCGATAACCAGACCGATAGCGGCAGTGACCCACAAACCTGCTGCGGTCGTAAGGCCTTTCACAATCTGCTTCTGAATAATGATGGTCCCGGCCCCGAGAAAGCCCATGCCGCTGACCACCTGCGCCGCGATGCGGCTGGGATCAAGACCAACATGGTCGCTGTTAAGCATATCGGCAAAGCCATATTTCGAGACCAGCATAAACAGGGCGCTGCCGATCCCCACCAGAATATGGGTACGCAGACCGGCCTCTTTTGCCCGCATCTGACGCTCAAGCCCGATAAGCCCGCCAAGGATGCCGGCCAGCGCGATGCGTAACAGCATATCGGTTAACATAATGTCCTCTGAGCAATTGAAATAACGCATTATTTTAGAAGATAACCGGAAAAAATCGTCTCTTCAGGATAATTCTGCTTGCAATGAAAGGTCTGAAATTTTGTAAAAAGCTATGTCCGCTCTCGATTCACAGCAGAGGCTGTCATATGCTGTGAACACTTTTCATCCCCTGTTTCCGGAGCCCGACTAATGAAAGCTGCCTCTTTACTGCTGGCTGGTGCAGCACTATTGCTGTCTGCCTGCAGCAGTCCCAGTGATAACGAACCGCCGCAACAGGCGACTGCAGCCCACGTTCAGCCGCATGTGGTCATGTCCGCGATGGCAGAAAGCAGCTGCAGCGGTGCCGGAGGCACGCTGGCATTTTCCCGGCAGCTGGATGGTTCACGCGTTGGCATGTGTCAGCTGGCAAACGGTCGCCGCTGCGATGAACAGGCGCTGATGGGTGGGGCATGCGCCCGCTGATGCGGGCGCCACGTTTCAGGGATTAACCCGGTTCGGGCACGCTTCGCCTTTATCGAGCTGCTGCAGATTACCCAGTGTGGTTTCTGAAATGGCGGTCAGGGCCTCTGCGGTCAGAAATGCCTGATGTCCGGTAAACAGCACGTTGTGGCAGGCCGAGAGGCGGCGAAAAATGTCGTCCTGAATAACGTCATTTGATTTGTCTTCAAAAAACAGGTCGCGTTCATTTTCATACACGTCCATGCCCAGCGATCCTATTTTCTGCTGTTTCAGTGCTTCAATGGCCGCCTGAGAATCGATCAGGCCACCGCGGCTGGTGTTAATGATCATCACGCCATCCTTCATTTCGCTGAACGCCTGCGCGTTAAGCATGTGATGATTTTCCGCCGTCATCGGGCAGTGCAGCGTAATAACATCCGAGCGGGAAAACAGCGTGTGCAAATCAACGTATTCTGCACCCAGTTCAAGCGCAGCGTCGCTCGGGTAGGGATCATAGGCCAGCAATTTCATGCCAAACCCTTTGAGGATGCGCAGCGTGGCCACACCAATTTTCCCGGTACCGACTACGCCTGCGGTTTTATTGTGCATGTTGAAACCGGTCAGGCCATCAAGCGAAAAATTTGCGTCACGGGTGCGCTGATAAGCGCGGTGAATACGGCGGTTCAGGCTCATCATCATGCCAATCGTATGTTCCGCCACCGCTTCCGGGGAGTAGGCGGGAACGCGCACCACCTGCAGCCCCAGCTCTTCAGCAGCCTGAAGATCAACATTGTTAAATCCGGCACAGCGCAGCGCAATGTACTTCACGCCGGACGCCGCCAGCTCTTCCAGCACCGCTCTGCTGCCATCGTCATTCACAAAAATACAGACCGCGTCACATCCGGCAGCATTTTTTGCCGTATCTTCGCTGAGTAAAAAGTCAAAGAACACCAGCTCAAATCCATAACGGGCATTGACCTGCTCAAAGTATTTCTGGTCATAGTGTTTGGTGCTGTAAACCGCAACTTTCATTGTTTCGCTCCTGAAAAATGCCATGTCGGTATCATCAAAGGATAACGGTTTCTGCGCGACTTTGCTTTTCTTCACGCAGCAGGCCAGGCTAACACCTTCATTTGCGGATGATTACGTGCCATCATTTCTGCAGGAATATGCCAACAACAGGATAGTTACCCGCCATGACGCGTGGCCTCCGCCGACTACTTGCCGCCTTGCTGGCGCTGATTCTGCTACTGCTGGGCCTGCTGCTGACGCTGACGCAGTGGCTGCCGCGGCTGGCCGGCATCTGGCTGCCGGATGGAACGCGCATCGAAATTACCGGCAGACCTGGCTGGCATCAGGGCGCAGTGACGTTGCCGCAGCTGCGTTATCTCACGGGCAATTGTCCACTGGCTGAGATTGAGCAGGTGGCGCTGGGACGCTCACAGCAGCGCTGGCAGCTGAGTGCGCAGCGCGTCACGCTCAGCAGCACCTGCTGGCAGGCGCTGCCGCCGCAGCCGGCTTCAGCCGTTCCGCGCTCGCTGGCGGAATGGCAGCAGCGTTTACCGGGTGCTGATGTGCATATCGGCAGACTGGCCGTGCTGCCGTGGCAACACTACGCGGGTGAACTTGATCTTACGCTCTCACCTGAACAGCAGCGGCTGCGCTATCGGGGCGATAACCTCAGCCTGAGTGCACAATTGCAGGGCCAGACGCTAACGGTAGACTCATTAAAGTTACAACATGCATTGCTATCACAGCCACTGACGCTGCATGGCAGCCTCATATTGCCCGCGTTTGCTGATGGCTTACCAGACACCGGCGCTCTGCAGAGTGAGCTGCGCGTGGCGCAGTGGCCTGAACCTCTGACGCTGAATCTGCAATGGCAGCAGCAGCAGGGCACGCTGATTGTTAAGGAGCAGGGCGATGAAACGCCGCTGCTGCAGCTTCCCTGGCAGAGCGACCGCGATACGTTTCGTATCACTGCCGGACGCTGGCGCTGGCCTCTTGCCAGCCAGACGCTGTCAGGCGGTGTGTCGCTGGCGCTGAAGGGCTGGCAACAGGGAATTGATAACCTGCGCGTGGAAGGACGACTGAATCTGCTGACGCAGGGACGCGGCGGTAAAGGCAACGTGGTGCTGAGCGTGGGGCCGGGTCCGCTTCACTTAACGGATAATGCGCTGCCGCTGCGTATTACCGGTGAGAGCAAGTTTGCTGATCTGCAGCTCTATGGCAGCCTGCCTGGCGAGCTGCGTGGCGCACTCAGCACGCCCCGCGTGACGTTCCGGCCAGGCGCACTGCTGCGTCTGCGCGGCCAGCTACTGGATATACTTGAGGTTGATGAGGCGCGCTGGCCGCTGGCGGGCGTCTCGCTCTCGTCACAGGGTATCGATGGCCGGCTGCAGGCGATCCTGACAGCCCATAATCATCGCTACGGTCACTTTACGCTGCACCTGGATGGCCAGGCGGCAGCCTTCTGGCCAGATCGCGGCAGCTGGCGCTGGCGCTACTGGGGCGGCGGCAAACTGCAGCCGCTTAATGCAAACTGGGATGTGAAGGGAACCGGCAGCTGGCTGGATAAACGCATCACGCTGGATACGCTGAATACCGGCCTGGATCAGCTGGCCTGGGAAGCGGTACAGGTTGACCAGCCGCGTCTGCAGCTCACTGCGCCGCTGCGCTGGCAGCGGGATAACACGCAGCCCGGATTGACGGGCAGTTTTCGCCTTGATGCGGGACAAACTCACTTCAGCTACGGCGGCTGGCTGCCACCCGCAGGGCTGACGTTTGATGTGAAAGGCCGCCATCCGGGGCAGTTTTTATGGCGCGGTGAACTGCGCGCTGAAGATATCGGTCCGCTGCGCGTACACGGGCGCTGGGATGGGGAGCGGTTACGCGGAGAAGCCTGGTGGCCGGCCCAATCGCTGCGTGTGTTTCAGCCGCTGCTCAGCAGCGATCTGAAGATGCGTATTAAGCGCGGTGAGCTGCGGGCGCAGATGGCGTTTTCAGCCGGGGCGGGACAGACGTTTCAGGCGGGCGGCTTTTTTGCTGTTCAGCAGGGCAGCCTGCAGCTGCCGGACAGTGACATCAACGGCATCGATTTTGCGCTGCCGTTTCGTTATCGCGCTCAGCAGTGGCAGCTGGGACGACGCGGACCGGTTTCACTGCGTATCCGTGAGGTTAACAACCAGTTTGCGCTGCAAAATATCACGGCCGATCTGCAGGGCTACTATCCGTGGCAGGAGAAAACGCCGCTCACCCTGAGTAATGTGACGCTCGATTTACTCGGCGGGCACGTCAGTATGCCGGTGCTACGTATGCCGCAGCGGGAGGCCGCCATAATCGCGCTGCGCCAGATCGATCTCAGCCGGCTGGTGACAGCACTGAAGCCCAAACAGTTTGCCATGTCGGGTAAGGTCAACGGTGAGCTGCCGCTATGGCTCAGTAATCCGCAGTGGCTAATCAGGAATGGCTGGATTGCTAACAGCGGGCCGCTTACGTTTCGGCTGGATAAAGATACGGCAGACGCGATTGTAAAAGACAATGTCGCCGCCGGCGCGGCGCTTAGCTGGCTGCGCTATCTGGAGATTTCGCGCTCCTGGGCCACACTCGATCTGGATAATACCGGTAATCTGGTGATGCAGTCGCAGGTCACCGGCGTCAGCCAGTTCAGTAACCGGCGCCAGACAATCAATCTTAACTATCGTCATCAGGAGAATCTGTTCCAGCTATGGCGCAGCCTGCGCTTTGGCGATAACTTACAATCCTGGGTGGAGCAGAATGCCACCCTGCCATCAAAGAAGGATCCCTGATGATGAGGTTAAGAGGTGCGCTGCTGGCAGGCAGCGTTGTGCTGGCAGGATGCGTACCGCGTATTGAAGTGGCCGCCCCTGATGCGCCGATTACGATTAATATGAACGTGAAAATTGAACATGAGATCCACATCAAGGTGGATAAAGATGTTGAGGCGCTGCTGCAGAACCAGAGCGGGCTGTTCTGATGGTCCGCAACCTGAAAATCCGCGCTGTTGCGCTGCTGCTGACGCTGCTCGCCGGACCCGCTCACGCGCTGACGCTGGATGAGGCTCGTCAGCAGGGGCGGGCGGGGGAAACGCTGAGTGGCTATCTTGCTGCACGGCAGCAGGATGAGGTGACGCTGGCGCTGGTCAGTCGTATCAATGAGGGACGCCGGAAAGCGTATCAGCACATTGCCGGGCAAAATCAGCTGACCACCAGTGACGTCGCGCGGATCGCCGGAGAGAAGCTGGTGAGCCGCGCCAGTGCGGGGGAATTTGTGCGCGGCATCAACGGCCAGTGGCTGCAGAAATAACCGGTGACGGGGAGCGTAACGGCTCTCCCGTCACCGCGCAGGGATTCAGAAAGGCGTGCTGCTGTAAGCGCTATATCGCACTGCGGCGTAAACCTGCCAGCTCTGGCTGTCCTTCAAGCAGCGCGGCACGCATTTCGTTTCGGTCGAAGCTATGGCGTGTACCAAAAATCTTATCTTTGTCATTTTGTATATCATTAAACAGTTTTGAATAGGCGTCGCTAATCATTCTCTGCGCGGTTGTCTGCACGGAGTTAGCACGCTGACGTCCACTTAATCTCTGTGAGTTACGGCGTAATGTTGTGGAGTTTTCATTATTACTTCTGATTTCGCCTTCTATTTTTTCAATGCGCTGCTGCATAGTTGATACACCATATTCTACATTGCGCTCAATAGTGTTGTTTTTCGTTAGTGTAAAAAGCCTGGCGCTAACGCCTGAATTAATTGCATATCGGTTGGCTTCTTCGCAAAGTTTATTCATATTAATTTCTTTATTTTCCAGTCTGGCCGCATCTATAATATATTTAATTTCGCTGAACATTATATCTTGTTTTGCTGAATTGTATAAATATAGAGCGTTGGCAGGGCTATTTCTGTATGCCTCCATTATTTCACTCATGGCTCCGCAGCCTTCTGATTTGGTTCTGGAAATATTTTCATAGTGTGCTGCTCTTCCGCTTTGATGCTGTCGGGAGTGCTCTGTCAGGGATGAAATATAACTTTTTAACGATGTCCAGATCTGCGTAAATTGACTCTTGATCCGGCTCAGCAGCGAAGGCTGATTCTCAGGTGCGGAGCTTTTTTTATTATGAATAGCTGCAGGTTCAGGCTTTACCTCTGCCTGAGAACGCGCTGGCGAAGAGGTCAAAACTGATGAAGCTGGATGAGTTACAGGCTTATCCTGTGCATCAGCCTTTGACGAGGCTAAGGATATTGTGCTCAGCGGCCGCTCCTGTAGCGCAGCCTTTGGCGCGGCTACAGATTGCCGAGCCGCAGCCTTTGGCATAGCTACAGCTATTGGGCTTAACGGAACAGGTTCATGGCGGGAAGCAGCAGCGGCCGGAGAGTAATTACCTGTACCCTTGAGTTCATTATTCACTGACAGCTGCTGAGAAACTTTTTTCTCATCTTTAACTGCAGATATTTCACGCATAATTCGGACATCTTTTTTCAATTCCGGCCCGAAATTACTTATTTCTTTGATGAGGGTTTCATACTTCATAGCTTTGTCTTTCACGCTATGAGCAGGGATTACAATATCAAATCCGTTAGATGGAGAACTGCTTACGTGTATATAGCTCAATAGTAAAGTCATATTAATCTCCTGGTGGAGTGGTGTTTTTATTTTTTAAGGTAAGTTTTGTAACTAATTCTGACTTGCACCGCTGGAGTTAACGCCGGATTAATCCTGCCACGTTCCTCACGGGAAAACTTTTGTATTTCGATTTTATTGAAATTGCGCATGGCAAGCGGGCGTGTTAATAAATTCAGACGAATTGTCAATGACAGGATCAAAAGCGTAAAGCTGAGGGAGAGAGCGAGGCTGCAGTGTAAATTAAAAAAGCGGGAAGCCGCCAGGAAGCATAGATATATTGACGTTAAAATAAAAAACCGGGCACTCAGGCCCGGTAAAAAACAAAGCAGAAAATTATTATTTTATTAATCAGGCAGAGACGCGCTGTTTAATCGCATCTTTCGCATCAGCGGTGGCTTTGGTTGCCACTTCAGGACCGTAGGCAATACCTTCCGCGAAAACAAACTCAACGTCAGTGATGCCAATAAAGCCGAGGAACAGCTTCACGTACGGGGTCAGCAGATCGGTTGGGGTATCTTTGTGGATACCGCCACGGCTGCTCAGGATCACCGCACGTTTGCCTTTAACCAGGCCTTCCGGACCCGCTTCGGTGTAGCGGAAGGTCACGCCCGCACGGGCAATCAGGTCAAAGTAATTTTTCAGCTGCGTCGGGATATTGAAATTGTACATCGGTGCCGCAATAACGATGGTGTCATGTGCCTGCAGCTCAGCGATCAGCGCATCAGAGAGCGCCAGCGCCTCCTGCTGACGGGGAGAAAGCGGCGCATCTGAAGGACGCAGGGCACCCACCAGTTCACCATCCAGTACCGGTACCGGGTCGGCAGCCAGATCGCGTACAGTGACGTTGTCGCCGTTAGCGCGCGCTTCTTCAGCGTAAAAATCAGCCAGCTGGCCTGACTGTGAATAACCGGCAAGAATACTGGATTTCAGAATTAATACGTGGCTCATAATAGGTTCCTGTGGGTTATGCGGCGGGCTTCCCGCTCAATGCGTCATACTCTACGGCGTTCACCGGCAGCGTAAAAGCGTAATAATTCGAGGCCGATGTTCGAATTAATTGAATAAGCCTGCCGGGGCGGCTCAGCCAGCAGGCTGAGAATATGCTATTATGGCGTCCGGTAATTGATTGAATCTGCCGGGAAAGCCTCCCGGCGCCGCGCGTGTTTGCGCCGTGCTGCACTAACAGGTAATCCATCTTTATGTCATCTTCCATTGAATCACCTTTAGCTCCACTCTGGGCCCGGCTTGATGCGCTGACGCTGCGCGATCGCCAGCGCCTGCAGCGACGTCTGCAGGGGGCGGCAAAGGTGAAAAACAGCGCCGCACAGCAGGCCATTGCCGCTGAGCTGGCGGACGAATTCAGCGCGGCTGAACAGCGCATCGCCCGGCGCGTGGCCGGCACACCGCGCATTACCTTTCCTGAGAATCTGCCGGTCAGCCAGAAGCAGCAGGCAATTTCAGACGCTATCCGCGATCACCAGGTCGTGATTGTTGCCGGTGAAACCGGATCGGGCAAAACCACACAGCTGCCGAAAATCTGCCTGGCGCTGGGACGCGGCGTAAAAGGCCTTATCGGGCATACGCAGCCGCGTCGTCTGGCGGCGCGCACCGTGGCGAATCGCATCGCGGAAGAGCTGGAGACCTCGCCGGGAAGCACCATCGGCTATAAAGTCCGTTTTACCGATCAGGTCAGCGACAGCACGCAGGTCAAACTGATGACCGACGGTATTCTGCTGGCGGAGATCCAGCAGGATCGGCTGCTGCTGCAGTACGACACCATCATTATTGATGAGGCGCATGAGCGCAGCCTCAACATCGATTTTCTGCTGGGCTATCTGCGCGAGCTGCTGCCGCGTCGCCCCGATCTCAAAGTGATCATCACGTCTGCCACCATCGATCCGCAGCGCTTTTCGCGTCACTTTAACAACGCGCCGGTCATCGAAGTCTCAGGGCGAACTTACCCGGTGGAGGTGCGCTATCGGCCCATCGCGGAAGAGGCAGATGAGAGCGATCGCGATCAGCTGCAGGCTATTTTTGACGCCGTGGATGAGCTGGGGCAGGAGAGCCGCGGCGATATATTGATCTTCATGAGCGGTGAGCGTGAGATCCGCGACACGGCCGATGCGCTGATGAAACGCGATTTACCGCATACTGAGATCCTGCCGCTCTATGCACGTCTCTCCAATGCGGAACAGAATCGCGTGTTTCAGTCCCACAGCGGACGGCGCATTGTCCTGGCGACCAACGTAGCAGAGACCTCGCTCACCGTGCCGGGCATTAAATATGTCATCGATCCCGGTACCGCGCGAATCAGCCGCTACAGCTATCGCACCAAGGTACAGCGCCTGCCGATTGAGCCGGTTTCGCAGGCTTCGGCAAACCAGCGTAAAGGGCGCTGCGGCCGCGTGTCGGAAGGGATCTGTATCCGGCTCTATTCCGAGGATGATTTCCTCAGCCGGCCCGCCTTTACCGATCCGGAGATCCTGCGCACCAATCTCGCGTCGGTGATCCTGCAGATGACCGCCCTGGGACTGGGCGATATTGCGGCGTTCCCGTTTGTGGAAGCGCCTGATAAGCGGAACATTCAGGACGGCGTGCGGCTGCTGGAAGAGCTGGGCGCTATCACCCTCGATGAAAATGAGCACTACAGGCTGACGCCTTCCGGACGCACGCTGGCGCAGCTGCCGGTAGATCCGCGTCTGGCACGGATGGTGCTGGAGGCGCAGCGATTTGGCTGCGTGCGCGAGGTGATGATTATCGCAGCGGCGCTCTCCATTCAGGATCCGCGTGAGCGTCCGGTTGAGAAACAGCAGGCGTCTGATGAGAAGCATCGCCGCTTTGCAGATAAAGAGTCTGACTTCCTCGCCTTTGTAAACCTCTGGAATTACATCCAGGAGCAGCAGAAAGCGCTGTCGGGCAACCAGTTCCGTCGTCAGTGTAAGAGCGACTATCTCAACTATCTGCGCGTGCGCGAATGGCAGGATATCTACACTCAGCTGCGTCAGGTCGTGCGTGAACAGGGTATGCCCGTTAACAGCGAGCCGGCACCTTATCGTGAAGTGCACTGTGCGCTGCTCACCGGTCTGCTGTCGCATATCGGACAGAAAGATGCAGAGAAGCAGGAGTTTACCGGCGCGCGCAACGCCCGCTTTGCCATTTTCCCTGGCTCCGGCCTGTTTAAAAAGCCGCCGAAATGGACCGTGGTAGCGGAACTGGTGGAAACCAGTCGCCTGTGGGGCCGGGTAGCGGCACGCATCGATCCGGAGTGGATTGAGCCGCTCGCTCAGCATCTTATTAAGCGGAGCTACAGCGAACCGCACTGGGAGAAAGCGCAGGGCGCGGTGATGGCTACGGAAAAGGTGACGCTCTACGGGCTGCCGATTGTTCAGGCGCGTAAAGTGAATTACAGCCGTATCGATCCGCAGCTGAGCCGCGAGCTGTTTATTCGCCATGCGCTGGTTGAGGGCGACTGGCAGACGCGCCACGCCTTTTTCCGCACCAACCTGAAGCTGCGCAGTGAAGTGGAAGACCTGGAGCATAAATCACGGCGCCGTGACATTCTGGTTGATGACGAAACGCTGTTTGCGTTTTACGATCGCCGTCTGGGCAAAGAGGTGGTCTCAGCCCGTCACTTTGACAGCTGGTGGAAGCAGGCCAGTAAAGAGAATCCGGACCTGCTTAACTTTGACAAGCAGATGCTGATCAAAGAGGGGGCAGATAAAGTCAGCCAGCTCGACTACCCCAATGTCTGGCAGCAGGGCAACCTGAAGCTGCGGCTCACCTATCAGTTTGAGCCCGGTACCGATGCGGATGGCGTGACTGTGCATATCCCGCTGCCGCTGCTGAATCAGGTGGAGGAAGCGGGATTTGAGTGGCAGATCCCCGGCGTGCGGCGTGAACTGATCATCGCGCTGATTAAATCGCTGCCTAAACCGCTGCGCCGTAATTTTGTGCCGGCGCCCAATTACGCCGAAGCATTTCTCGGTCGCGTCCAGCCACTGGCGCAGCCGCTGCTGGACGCGCTGGAGCGTGAGTTCCGGCGCATGTCAGGCGTGACGATAGAGCGCGATGCCTGGCAGTGGGATCAGGTGCCCGATCACCTTAAAATGACGTTCCGCATTGTGGATGAGCACAACCGCAAGCTGCAGGAAGGGAAAGATCTGCATCAGCTGAAACAGGCGCTCAAAGGCAAAGTGCAGGAGACGCTGTCGAAGGTTGCTGATGATGGTCTGGAGCAGAGCGGCCTGCACATCTGGAGTTTTGGCGATCTGCCGCAGAGTTATGAGCAGAAGCGCGGCAGTTATCAGGTTAAAGCCTGGCCGGCGCTGGTGGATGAAAAAGAGAGCGTGGCGATCCGCCTGTTTGACAGTGAAGAGGAGCAGCAGAAGATGATGTGGCGCGGCCAGCGTCGCCTGCTGCTGCTGAACATTCCGTCACCGGTTAAATATCTGCATGAAAAACTGCCTAACAAAGCCAAGCTCGGGCTCTATTTTAATCCTTACGGCAAAGTGCTGGAGCTGATAGACGACTGTATCGCCTGCGGGGTAGATAAACTCATGGCGGAGGCGGGTGGTCCCGCCTGGCAGCAGCAGAATTTTGAGCAGCTGCGCGATAAAGTGCGGGCAGAGCTGAACGACACCGTGGTGACGATTGCGCAGCAGGTTGAGCAGATCCTGACCTGCGTGTTCAATATTAACAAGTTTCTGAAAGGCCGCGTGGATATGACGCTGGCGCTGGCGCTCGCAGATATCAAACAGCAGATGAGCGGTCTGGTCTATCGCGGATTTGTTACCGGCAATGGCTACGATCGGCTGGGTGATACGTTGCGTTACCTGCAGGGAATTGAGCGCCGTCTGGAGAAGCTGCCCGCCGATCCGCACAGCGATCGCGCCCGCATGCTGAAAGTACAGGCGGTGGAACAGGCGTGGCACGTCTGGCGCAGCAAGCTGCCGCCGCAGCGCCGGGATGATGCTGATGTAGTGGCGATCCGCTGGATGATTGAAGAGCTGCGCATCAGCTACTTTGCCCAGCAGCTGGGTACCCCGTATCCGGTTTCGGATAAGCGGGTGCTGCAGGCAATGGAGCAGCTAAGCTAGTTAATCAGGCGGTCAGCAGGGGCGCATTGCTGCGCGCCTGCTTACTCGGCCAGCTCTTCAAGCTTATCTTTAAATGAGGTCACGGCAATAGCCCGGTTATCAGCGCGATAGCGATCGGCCGGCGCCGGCGCCGAACTCTGCACGGCGATCAGCTGCCAGCCGTCATCTTTTTTCAGCAGCAGCGGTGAGCCGCTGTCGCCAGGCAGCGTATCACACTGGTGCGACAGCACCGCGCGCTGCGCCCAGCCGGTGACGGCACAGTCGCTGTGGGAATAGAGCGAGTCGAGATGATCGGCCGGATAGCCCGCCTGGGTGACTTTGCGGCCGCTCTCTTTGAGCGCAGCGGTAAGATCGCTGCGTGAGCCATCAAACAGCGGGATCGGCACAATCCCTGAAGGGGGGTTGTGCAGGATCACCAGACCATAATCGTAAGGCGCGGCAGCAGACGGAACAATCCAGCCCTCACCATCAGCCTGCAGGCGACGCGCCAGCGACGGCTCAACCCGGGCATCAATATCGTGGATCTCGTAACGCCAGCCTTTTTCACCCGCCATAAAGCGCAGCGCAACCGGTTTGTCGAACCGGCCTGGCGGTGTCAGCAGGCAGTGGCCGGCGGTCAGCGCCAGATGGGCAGAGATCAGCGTGGCGGTGCAGAGGTTGCCGCTTTCTGTCTCCAGCTGACCAATGGCATCCCACGGGGCAGCGACCACGTCGCTGATGGCCTGGCGGTGGTCTTTACCAAAAAACAGCGTCTTGATCTCTTCGGGACTCAGCCCGTCTTCATCATCAGCGTGTGCCGTAAGGGTAAAGCTGAAAATACCAATAAATAACAGAATGGCCAGGCGCATAGTTCTCTCGACAGGGAGAATAAAAGGGAGTTTTTGTTATCACGCTTAGGCGATAACTATAGTCGGTGAGTGGTGAAAAAGGGAGAAATATTGGAGTAATCAGCGCGCTACAGCCATTAAATAAAAAAACTGGCTGCGACAATGCCACAGAGAATCATCACAAAGAGAATAATTTCGAAGCGATAGCGACGCACCATTTTTCGCTACTCCAGTAAATAAACACCCGGCATAACCGGGTGTTTTAAACAACGTGGTGTTGGCGCGAACTTATTTCGCTGATTTTTTCATTTTATGATGCTTTTTAGCCGCCTGCGCTTTCTGCGCAGCAGGTTTAGCTGACTTCATGTGGTGCTTTTTAGCCGCCTGCGCTTTCTGTGCAGCAGGTTTAGCGGATTTTACGTGGTGCTTTTTGGCCGCCTGCGCTTTCTGTGCAGCGGGCTGAGTTGATTTCTTGTGGTGCTTTTTAGCGGCCTGCGCTTTCTGTTCAGCAGGCTTGATTGCTTTTTTATGATGCTTTTTCGCAGCCTGGGCTTTCTGCGCAGCAGCTTTATGTTTGTGATGCACCATTTTATGTTTAGCTGGCGCAGCGGTAGCGGAGCTGGTGGTGGCAGTTGCCGCCGGAGCAGCGGTTGTCTCAGCAGCAAAAGCAGCAGAAGAGAGACCCATAGCAGCGGCGATTACCAGTGCACATAATTTTTTCATCGCTTAATCCTCGGACTATTTTTCATATGTAGCCCACTGCGGGGCCGGTGAAAACACTATATGAAAAAGCGATTTCGCTTTCCGTGAGGGATTGGTATCGGCGTGTAACGGATTGTACAGTGCGGGAAAACGGCGGCCGGTGTAAGGCCGCCTGCGGGTTAATCGGCGAGGTAACGCTGCTCCAGGTGCTGACGGAAATAGTCCGGATTCAGCGCTTCACCGGTGGCATTGCGCAGCAGCTGTTCCGTCGGGAAGCGACTGCCGTGCTGCCAGATATTCTGTTGCAGCCAGTCAAATACCGGCTGCAGTTCGCCGTTCAGGATCAGCGTCTCCAGCTGCGGAATTGCACGCTTCACTGCCTGATAAAGCTGTGCCGCATACATCGCGCCCAGCGTGTAAGTCGGGAAATAGCCGAACGCGCCGTCTGTCCAGTGGATATCCTGCATACAGCCATCGCGATAGTTACCACGGGTATCAATACCCAGCGACTGCTGCATTTTTTCATCCCACAGCGCCGGAATATCCTCGACCTCAATCTCACCCTCAATCAGTGCCCGTTCAATCTCGTAACGCAGAATAACGTGCGCCGGATAGCTCAGTTCATCGGCATCGACGCGGATAAAGCCGGGTTTGACGCGTTGCGCCAGGCGAATAAAGTTATGCGTCTCCAGCGCAGGCTGCTCTCCCATCAGGGCGATCACCTGCGGCTGGATATGCTGCAGAAAGGCGCGGCTGCGGCCCAGCTGCATCTCCATAA
Source organism: Pantoea sp. SIMBA_079 (assembly GCF_046940275.1). Taxonomy (NCBI): domain Bacteria; kingdom Pseudomonadati; phylum Pseudomonadota; class Gammaproteobacteria; order Enterobacterales; family Erwiniaceae; genus Pantoea; species Pantoea sp. SIMBA_079. Next base: position 693,118 of record NZ_JAWRYR010000001.1, read on the forward strand.
ACAGACTCTGTGACTCATGAATGGCGGTGGAGCGCGCCAGGGCGACCGGCTGACCGCGCCACTGCTGCGGCAGATTCTGCTCGTAGCGCGCGTGCCCGGTTTCATGGATCACGCCCATCATGGCGCTGAGAAACTCGCTTTCGTTGTAGCGCGTGGTGATACGTACGTCGTCAGGCACGCCGCCGCAGAAAGGGTGAGCGCTGACATCCAGCCGGCCATGATTGAAATCGAAGCCGAGCAGCTTCATAACACTCAGGCCCAGCTGCTTCTGCGACTCAACGGCAAACGGCCCCAGCGGCTGAAGCGGCGGCTGCGCCTGCTTCGCTACCGCCCGCTGCAGTAAATCCGGCAGCCAGCTTTTCAGTGCGCCAAACGTGGCGTCAAGCCGGGCGCTGGTCATGCCTGGTTCATACAGATCCAGCAGCGCGTCATAGCGCGACGTACCAGCCGCTGCAGCGCGCAGCTGCGCCTCTTCCCGGCTCAGACGGACAACCTCTTTAAGATTAGTACTGAAGCCCTGCCAGTCATTCGCGGGACGCTGCGATCGCCACGCATGTTCGCAGCGGGAGCCTGCCAGCGATTTTGCTTCGACCAGCGCGGCGGGAAGCAGCGTGGCCTGACGCCATGCACGCTGCATCTCAGCCACGTTCGCCTGCTCAACGTCGTTGAGTGACTCCTGCTCAGCCGCTGAGAAAAGTCCTTCCAGCGCCGGCGCGGTCAGCAGCTCATGCATAAAGACGCTGAGTTCAGCCAGCGCTTCGCCGCGCGCCTGACTGCCGCCGGGCGGCATGGTGGTCTGCATATCAACCCCGGCGATCGCACCGAGATGACCAAAACGGGAAAGGCGCTGAAACGTGCGGGTAAGTTCCTGATAAGCTGATGTCACAGCCAGATCTCCTTAAGCGGGTAAGCGGGGGGGTGTCTCCCGCAAGGGTAAATCAACCGGCCAGCAAAAGCGAACGCTGGCGCCGCCCAGCGGCGAGCTCTCAATCACCACCTGCCCCTGCAGCGCCTGGGCGATGGAGTGAACGATAGCCAGTCCGAGGCCACAGCCGCCGGTGGCGCGGTCGCGGCTGGGATCGAGACGGACAAACGGCTCAAACACCCGCTGGCGCTCGTCGGCCGGAATGCCGGGACCATCATCCTCTACCTGCAGAATGCCGGTCGTGCCGTCGAACCAGAGGCTGACGCGCAGCCGCTCGCTGGCGTAGCGCAACGCATTATTGACCAGATTATCCAGCACCCGCTCCATCAGCCGCATGTCGGCGCTGCCGGTATTCTGCAGCTGCGGAATATCCAGCGCGATCTGCGTGTGCGGTTGCATACTCTGCACATCAGCAATATAGAGCCGCAGCCACTGCGCCAGGTCAAACGACTGCAGATGCAGATCGACCCGCGGGCGGTCAAGCCGGGCATAGGTCAGCAGCTCTTCGATCAGGCTTTCCAGCTGACCCACGTCGCGATTCAGCGCAGCGGACTCCGCGTCTGTCAGATTTTCGCTCATCTCCAGCCGGTAGCGCAGGCGTACCAGCGGCGTGCGCAGCTCGTGGGCAATGCCATCAATCAGCTGTTTTTTACTGGCCACCAGCGTATTAATGTTCTCTGCCATCTGGTTAAACGCGACGCCGAGACTGTGAAGGCTGGAGGTGCTTTCAAAATGCGTGCGCACATCCAGCTCGCCGCGACCAAAGCGCTCTGCGGCTTTCTCCAGCCGCTGCATCTCCTGCCAGTGCGGGCGTAACCAGATAAATACCGGCAGCGCCAGCGACATCCCGATAAACGCCACCAGCGCAATATCCAGCAGCCGCATCTGATGCAGATAAAACAGGTAAGGGATCGGCCCGACGGAGAGCACGTAATGGCTGCGGGGAATATGCTGCAGAAAGGTGTATTGGTCGTCGAGCGCGACAATTTCTCCGGCGCGGAGCCGCTTCATATCGCGCTCATCAAGCTGATACTTACTCATAGGCTCGATATTCAGATCAAAGGAGAGATCGAGATCGAGACTGCGGATCGTTTTGTTCCAGTCGCGCGGCGGGATCTCGCGCAGCTCGCTGCGCATCAGAAACAGCGAGCTGGCCATCAGGTCGTTCATCGACTGCCGGCCAGCCCGCTCGGCGGTAAACTTATACACCAGGCCTACCAGCAGGGTCATCACCAGAAAGCAGACAAACAGCAGCAGGTAAAACTGGATAAAGAGCTTTCTCATCAGCTGCGGGTATCCCAGGCCTGAGGCGCAAACAGATAGCCTTTATTGCGAATGGTTTTGATACGAAACGGCTCGGTCGCGCTGTCATGCAGCTTTTTACGCAGCCGTGAGATAGCCACATCAATACTGCGATCCATGCCGTCATAGCTGACGCCGCGCAGCGTCATCAGCAGCGCGTCGCGATCGAGGATCTCCCCGGCGTGGCTGGCCAGCTGCCACAGCAGATCGAAATCTGCGGTTGAAAGCGTAATATTCTCATCAAACAGCAGCACCTGACGGTTCAGCGCATCGATGGTCAGCGACCCAAACCGCAGTACCTTCTGCGACTGCTGCTGTGCCGGCGTGCTTTCCGGCTTGTTGACCACCGCCTGCCGCAGATGCAGACGCAGACGCGCCAGCAGCACGGCAGGGGGCGTGGTTTTGAGAATATAGTCATTCGCGCCCATCTCAAGCGCGAGAATGTGGTTCATATCGCTGTCGAGCGAGGTCAGCAGGACAACGGGCCCGCTCCAGTGCGCCCGCAGATCGCGACAGAGCGTCATGCCATCTTTACCCGGCAGCATGATATCCAGCAGGACCAAATCCGGCTGGACGTCAAGAATCGTTGCCTCAGCGCGATCGCCACGCGTTTCGACAACCACGTCAATATCATGGCGACCCAGATAGGCAGCGATCAGCTCGCCGACTTCCGGCTCATCTTCAACATAGACAATTTTGTTCATAGGTAAGTGTGCTGAAAAAGAATGGCAGCAGCATAGCTTTTCCTGGTCCTGAGCACTACGCTACCGCACGAAATATCCCTGTCTTACTGGTATATACACCGTGAAATGTGCCATTATTAGCGGCGCGTTAAGGCGCAAGGTTCGGAACCGCATTGAAAAACAGGAGGAGTGTGAGGGTGTCTGATAAAGAGCTGGCTTCAGCCGGATACAGTGATCGCATCTGCTTCAATTACAGTGATTTTCTCTCCGCTTCCTGCAAAAAACGCTGGAGCTTTGTTGACGCCATTTACGGTGTCATGCCTATCTTTGGCATGGTGACCCGTAAGTCAGCGCACAGTTTACAGGCCAGCGACGATCACCTGAAAGAATTAGCGTTGCAAATCATTTCAACGCAGGTCAGCGATGAGATCAACATTGCCCGACTCATCACGCTGGCGGAACAGCAGCATATCAGCCGGTTTGATATCCAGCTGCCTTATCCGCTCTCTGCTGAACAGCTTGATGGTATTCACCATGAATACAGCAAACCGTTAAATCTTACACAGCAGAACGATCTGCTGTGCGTCTCCATTCCGGCACTCGCGCATTAATTACTGCGTGAGCTGCCACAGCGCGGGCAGCGATGCCGCCATCAACAGCACAATAGCAATGCGTTCCAGCTGCAGCAGCGGTTTATCACCGCGTCCGCCCCGTCGGGCGTAGAGAAACAGCAGCAGCCCCGGTGCGTAAAGCACCACTGAGAGCAGCAGATGCAGCGGGCCTGAGGCATACAGCAGCCAGAGGCCATACAGTGTGGCACCCAGCCCGATGCTCATCGCCAGCGGCTTCTGCTGACCCCGCACCACCTTCATCAGGTAGAGTCCTACCAGCAGATAAGGCACCAGAATCATCTCTGAGGCGATAGTCAGCAGGGTGTTGTAATCGGCACCGGTAAATGCGATGGCGATAAGACAAACCTGCACGCTGCCGTTAGTCAGCCACAGCGACGCTGCCGGTGAATTGTGGCGGTTCTGCCGGGCAAGACTGCGCGGGAAGGCCCCCTGCTGAGCGGCGATAAACGGCACTTCGGCCGCCATGATCGTCCAGCTGAGATAGGCGCCGCAGACCGAGACGATCAGACCGGCGGCTATCACCGCATCCCCCCAGTTTCCCAGCAGATGCGTCATCAGACCGGCCATCGACGGGTTGCGCAGCTGCGCCAGTTCAGCGCGCGGGATCACGCCCAGCGAGAGCAGCGTGACCAGCAGATACACCAGCAGCGCAGCCAGCACTGCCAGCAGCGTAGCGCGTCCCACATCCTGTTTATTGCGCGCGCGCGCCGATACCACAACGGCACCCTCAACGCCGATAAATACCCAAAGCGTGATAAGCATGGTCTGTTTAATCTGCTGCCACAGCGGCTGACCCAGTTCAGCACCGCTGAAATCAAACCTGAACCGGTCATAGTTAAAGGCCAGCAGCGCCAGCACCACAAACAGCAGCAGCGGCACCAGCTTGCCGAGCGTCGCCAGCATATTAATGCTCGCGGCGGTCTGCACGCCGCGCAGCACCAGCCAGTGCACCAGCCAGAGCAGCACCGAAGCGCCCAGCATCGCCTGCCAGGTGTTACCGTCGCCAAACACCACGTGCTGCGGCGTGTCGGTGAAAAAGCTCAGGGCGGAGAACACAATCACCAGATAGGAGACGTTGGCGATCACCGCGCAGAGCCAGTAGCCCCACGCCGAACAGAATCCCGTCAGCTCACCAAATCCGGCGCGGGCATAGGTAAAGATACCGCCGTCGAGATCCGGTCTGAGTCGCGTCAGCAGCAGCATCGCCAGCGAGAGAAAAATAATACCCACACCGGTGATGAGCCAGCCAATAAGCAGCGCCGCCGGACCCGCGACCGCCGCCATATTCTGCGGCAGGCTGAATACGCCTGCGCCAAGCATGGAACTGAGCACCAGAGCCGTCAGCGCGCTAAGACCTAATTTTTTATCCAAAATGCCATTCCTGAACAGCAGAGTATGCTGGGTCGTGAACGTTCCGTAGAAGTGTAGTGCACTATTATGTGCCAATTAAAACGGAATCCCCTGAAAACAGGCGGCCGATTTTACGAGGAGCAGCGGGGGATGGCAATGCAAGAGTATGCAGATTTGCGCAGGAACTATGCAAACAGCAGGGCAGCCAGGCTGCCCTGCTGCGACATTATTTAAACAGATCGGCGGTAACGGTAAGATTGCCACCGCTCTGGTTCTGCCACTGGCGCGTAATGTGGTAGTACTTCGCGCCTTTCGCGATAGCGCGCTTGCCTACGGCCTCTGAAATCTCAACAGGCGTGCCGAAGTGATCGGAGAAGGTGATGGTATCAAACGGCTGCATCTGCGCAGCGGTAATCGCATTGACTTCCTGCACGCTGCGGCCGTCAGACTGCTTCACCGTATAGCGCTTGCCGGTTGAGCTCTGCGTTTCAAAGAAGCGACCCACGTTCGTACTCGGCGTATCAGATGAGGCAACGCCCGGCAGCGCGACGCGCGACGCGGCGGCGCCACCCGCAGCCAGCGCGGCTTTTCCGGCTTCGGAATCGGCCGGAATGGAGTTTGACGTATCCTGCACAATGCGCGCTTTGGCATCGGCTTTGTAGACATAAGCCGTTACGTACTGATTACCGCCGTTATTGGCATCGACCTGACGCACAATAAAGAATGAGGCAGCGCCTTTTTTCTGTGCGGCTCTGGAGATAGCATCATTGACCGCCGGCTGGCTGGAGAAGAAACCACTGACTGAAACGGTGTCGAACGGTTCAAGACGGTAGGCTTCCGCTTTTGGCAGCTCTTTAACGCCATTGATCACGCGATACTGCGTTTCAGTCGACGCTTTAACGGCGTCAGCTTTGTATAAATCAGCGGTGACGCGCCAGTTGCCGCCGTTACCGTTGGTGTCATTGATGCCCTGAACGTAAAACGAGTCAGCGCCTTTCTCATCTGCCGCTTTCGAGACTGCGCTGGTGGCGTCACCGATTGCGTTGAAACGGCCGTTGATATTAATACGTTCGAATGGTTTCAGGCCGGCCGCTTGTTCCGGCGTCAGCTCTTTGGCAGCAAACGCGTTAGCTGCCAGCAGCGATAACAGAGTAGACGCCAGAATGGTGTTCTTCAGCTTCATAAAAATGATCCTTCGCCTTACGCAAAATGAGTACGAAAACGTGCTGGACTCTTGATGTATAACAGATTAGCCGCTGATTATTGCATGTAATAATCAGCCTGTCTCAGCCAATTTAGCGTGAATGCCGTATGGATGCATGTCTCTTTTACCGGCAATATTTTTGATGAAAATCGCGGACGCGTCTGTGATGCAGTTTAGCGCGTGTCCCGCTCAGGCTACGCGCTGGTCTGTTTAGAATGTTGGTGTAGCAGGGCGCAGGGGCGCCGCAGCGCCCGTTACTGTTAATCCTCTTCATCTTCCTCATCATCGCGGTCGACCGGCGATCTGAAATCATCCGGCTTGATCGCCAGCAAATCACAGCGCAGATGGTCGATAACCTGCTCAGCCGTATTGCCAAGAAAGGCCGCCGAGAGGCCGGTTCGGCCAATCGTACCGAGCACGACAATACCGGCATCCAGCTGTGAAGCGATATCGGGGATCACCTCTTCCGGCAGGCCCTTAGCGACGTGAGTGAACTCTTCCCCGATGGAGAACTTCTGTCGCAGCGCCTTCATCGCCACCAGATGCTGACCGCGGATAGCGTCGTTATAGACGCTGGGATCAAAGTCGGGCAGCTCAATCGCGATATTAATTGGCGTAACCGGGTAGGCACCAACAAGATGAACTTCGGTATGATTCACCATCTCCGCCAGACGCACTGTTTCGCGGATCAGTTTCTGATTCAGCTCATCGTGATGCGGCTCTTCGCTGGCGAGGTTTACCGCGACTACCGCTTTAGCGCCTTCCGGCCACGGCTGATCTTTTACCATCCATACCGGGCAGGGACATTTACGCAGCAAATGCCAGTCAGTGGGGGTAAAAATAACCGACTCCAGCCGATCATGCTGATGGGCCATTTTCAGCACCAGATCGTGATTGTGCGCCAGTACTTCCTGAATAATTGCTTCAAAAGGACGGTTATGCCAGACCACTTTAATTTCAATATCCACACCCGCATCCAGATAGGCCTGAGCCTGCTCACGGATCCATTCGGTGCGCTGGCTGATTACCCCTTTACGCATATTTGTGCGCTCATCGGGCGAAAGCAGGGTGGTCATTTCATAGGAGAAATCATAGATAGGCAGAAAAGCTTTGATTTTTCCGCCGATGCGTTGATTCAGATAAACCGCACGCCGCAGCGCCGGCTGATCATCCTGCTGGGGATCGATCGCGACCAGAACATGTTGGTAACGGGACATAGCGCACTCTCCTTAAACCAAAGCCATTTGGAATAAAGATAGCCTAAGTTCCGGGCGCGCAGAAGTGGAAAAGGTGTAGCCGGATCAATAAAATAACAATTACTGACCCGGCAATGCCTCAGGCGGGTTGAGCGGCCTGACCCGCCAGCTCAGAGAGCAGGGCGTGATCCTCAATAGTGATATATTTGCCTTTAACGGCCAGCATGCCGCTTTTTTGAAAACGACCCAGCAGACGACTGATGGTTTCAACCGTCAGTCCCAGATAGTTACCAATATCACCACGCGTCATGGTCAGCCGGAACTCGCGCTGTGAAAAGCCACGCTGTCCAAAGCGCCGCGAGAGATTCCAGATAAAGGCGGCCAGACGCTCTTCAGCATTTTTCCTGGAGAGGAGCATGATCATATCCTGGTCACCTTTGATCTCACCGCTCATCAGGCGCATCATTTGCTGACGCAGGGCCGGCATTTTACCTGACAGATCGTCCAGCGTCTCAAAAGGGATTTCACAGACCATGGCGGTTTCCAGCGCCTGCGCAAAGCCCGGATGACGGGCGCTGACGATGGCATCAAACCCCACCAGGTCACCCGCCAGATGAAAGCCGGTGATCTGCTCGTCACCCTGTTCCGTAATGGTATAACTCTTGATAGTGCCGGAGCGTATGGCATACAGCGACTTCAGCTCGTCGCCCGCCTTGAATAACATCTGGCCTTTCTGAATCGGCTTTTTACGTTCGATGATGTTATCCAGCTGATCAAGCTCATGCTCATTCAGTGTGAAAGGAATACACAACTGGCTGATGCTGCAATCCTGACAGTGGATCGCACATCCGCCAGACTGAATACGTCGAATGCTGCGTTTATCCTGGATCATATCTGTACGCTCGATGATTATTGACTGTCATCAATTTTACCATTTTTCTTCCTGCTGTGAATGCGCGCAGGCTGGATCTGGCACAAAAACCTTACAAAAACTGGGTATTCGCCTGCCTGATTTTACCCGCGCGACGCAATTGCACCTGATGTCTGCTGTTCAGACCTTTTACCCTGCACGGCAACCTTTGCTATTCTTCAGTTTAATCAGTATGCCGCGCGCATATGCTTAATCGGGTATGGGAAAACATGATGAACCTTGATGATGAAGACCTGTTCCGCGATGCCATGGGTGATGTCACGCCCCTGAAAGATTGTGCCAATACGCAATGGCTGCGCGCACCTTCAACGAAAGCGCCACGGGCTGTGCCGCCGGAAAGTGCAGATAACTTTCTCACGCGCGGTTTTCTGGAGATCGTTCCGCTCACATCGCCGCTGGAATACCGGGCAGAAGGTATTCAGCAGGGTGTACTGGATAAAGTGCGCCTGGGCAAATATCCGCTGGAGGCCAGCCTGAACCTGCTGCGTCAGCCGGTGGAGACCTGCCGCCAGTCACTGTTTAGTTTTATGCAGGAAGCACACAGACAGGGATTACGTAATCTGCTGATTATTCATGGTAAAGGACGTAATGATGAGTCGCATGCCAACATTGTGCGCAGCTATCTGGCGCGCTGGCTGCAGCAGTTTGACGACGTGCTGAGCTTCTGTACCGCACAGCCGCAGCACGGCGGTGCGGGCGCACTTTACGTCAGTTTGCGCAAAACGGAGCAGGCGCGACTCGACAACCGCGAGCGGCACGCCAAGCGCAGCCGTTAATGGTGAAATTTGCGGATAGTGGCAATCAGCACCTCGGCACTGAGGCTGAGCGGATAGCCACTGCGGGTGATAATACCCACCGGTTCACCGGGGCCGGGTGAGACAAGCGGCAGTGCCTGCAGGGCGTGATGTTCAAGATCTTCCTTTACCGCACCAGAAGGGACAAACCAGACATAGTCGTAGCGCAGGGCCAGCTGGCGGGCAAGGGAGGTCGAAGAGGTTTCAACGCAGTCCGGAGGTAAACTGCAGCTCTGCTCATCCAGCATGTGCTGGGCGATACGCCGTGGTGCCGTGCCTTCCGGCGAGATAACCACCGGCCACTGCATGGCGCGGGATAGGGTGACGTTGTCACTTAACAGCGGGTGCTCCGGCCTGACCACCAGCTTCAGCGACTCCAGAAACAGCAGCTCATAGCTTAAACCCGCCATCATCTCACTGCTTGCCATGCGGCCAATGCCGACATCAAATTCACCGGCGCGCAGCCCGGCCAGCAGCACGTTGTTGTGCAGCGTAGCCACCTGCACAGTGGTGTTTGGCTGCTGCTCATGAAAGCGGTCCAGAATCTGCGGTAGCATGCCCATTGCCGCCGTGGTAAGCGCGCCCAGCCGGATAATAACCGGCCGTCCCGGTGCCGGTGCATTAAAGCTCTGTGCAGCATGGTTCAGCGCATCCAGCACTTTAACTGCATAAACCAGAAACTGTTCGCCCGCCGTGGTCAGCTGCGCACCTGAACGTCCGCGATCCAGCAGGCGCGTACCTGCCAGTTCCTCAAGCTCATTCAGCGTTTTGGAGAGTGCCGGCTGGCTCAGGCTGAGCGTCTCTGCAGCGCGCCCCAGCGTGCCCTGTTGCGCGACAGCCACAAAAGCGTGCAGATGGCGCAGACGAATGCGCTGGCTGAAAACCATATTTTTATCCATGTGGTCAACGTAATCCGTAAGGGCTGGCGAGAGCAACCAGCAAAAATGCGTTCTGTTAACTTAATTGCAAAATGAATTTAACAAAAGTCTTTTCATCGGTGCCCTGTCCTGAGCTGTTGTTTTTACGCTCTGCCACCCTCAGAATAGAGATCGCCCTCTGCAAAAGCATTTCTTATCAGAGGGTTAAATTGTTCTGCCTCTGGACGGATCTTGTTAGATGTAAAAAAATTGTGCGAAGCAGGGTTAACGATGGGCTATCATATTCGCCATTTTTTTTACCAAAACTGATGACCTTTTTGCTGAACAGCAGGAGTTGAACCGTGACCAGCGCCGAAGCCGTAGATGTCCGCCAGTTAATCAACCGTCATGCGCTGAGCCGCTGGCAGAAACGGCTTATCGCGCTCTGTTTTGTCATTGTTGCGCTGGACGGTATGGATATTGCGCTGATGGGATTCATTGCGCCAGCGCTAAAAGCCAGCTGGGGCGTAACGAACCATCAGCTGGGCATGGTGATCAGCGCTGCGTTGATTGGTCTGGCACTGGGAGCGATGGTGGCCGGGCCGCTGGCCGATCGCTACGGGCGCCGCATTATGATCCTGCTAAGCGTGCTCTTTTTTGGACTCTGGACACTGGCCACCGCGCTGGCGCAGAACGCAGAGCAGATGATGCTGTTCCGCTTCCTCACCGGACTGGGACTTGGTGCCGCCATGCCTAACGTCGGGACGCTGGTGGCGGAATATGCACCCGAACGTCGCCGATCGTTTATCATTACTGTGGTATTTTGCGGTTTCACCTTTGGCGCAGCGGCGGGAGGATTCGCGGCGTCCTGGCTGCTGCCGCGTTATAGCTGGCACGCGGTATTACTGATGGGCGGTGTTCTGCCGCTGCTGGTGCTGCCCTGGCTGATGTGCGGCCTGCCGGAATCGGTGCGCTTTCTGATTCATCAGCGCGCGCCGGCGGCACGTATACACGCGATCGTTGACCGCATGCTGCCCGGAGAGGTGGCGCCAGGCAGCCACTATCACGCCAGTGAGGTTGCTACTGTGCGGCGTGGCGCGATAGCCACAGTAGTATCAGACTCTTATCTGTTTGGCAGCCTGATGCTCTGGGGCGGCTACTTTATGGGGCTGTTTCTGGTCTACCTCATTGGCAGCTGGCTGCCGTCGCTGATTAACACGCTGGGGATGTCGTTGACTGAGGCCGCAATTGTCACCGCCATGTATCAGGCTGGCGGCACGCTGGGCTCGCTGTTTGCCGGCTGGCTGATGGACCGCATGAACGCCAGTCTGGCGTTGGCGGCGATCTACTTCTGCGGTGGCATTGCGATTGTTGCACTGGGCTTCTCTCCGGCCCAGGTTGGATTAATGAGCGCCATCGCGTTCTGTAGCGGCTTCTGCTTTAACGGCGCCAATACCGGAATGAACGCGCTCTCTGCACACTTCTATCCCACGCATGCCCGCGCAACCGGCTCAAGCTGGATGCATGGCGTTGGCCGCATTGGTGCGATTCTCAGCGCGTTTGCCGGCGCAGAGTTGCTCGCGCTGGGCTGGGCATTCAGCCAGATTTTCCTGCTGCTGGCGATACCGGCCGCGCTGACAACCCTGATGCTGGTGCTCAAATACCGCGTTGCTGACCCGAAACCCGGCGCGGAGTGACAGGGCGATCACACTTCAGGGAAAATTTTACCTGCGCTGCGTGCCTTGATTTAGAGTAACAGCACTGTTCCGGCTCAGGACCCCTGTTATGGAAAATTTTCTCAGCTCTGACGCGATCCGTACGCTATTTTCACAGGCCATGTCGGCCATGTATCAGCAGGAAGTGCCGCAGTATGGCGTGCTGACGCAGCTGGTCAGCGCGGTCAATGAACGCACGCTGGAAGCGAATCCCGCGCTGAAGGATCGGCTGGCGGCAGCGGATGAGCTGGCGCGGCTGAGCGTTGAGCGTCATGGCGCTATCCGGGTCGGAACGGCCGCCGAGTTATCCGTGCTGCGGCAGATGTTTGCGGTAATGGGCATGGAGCCGGTAGGCTACTACGATCTCTCGCAGGCGGGCGTACCGGTTCACTCCACCGCTTTCCGGCCCGTCAGTGAGGCGGCGCTGCGGCGTAATCCGTTTCGTGTTTTCACCTCGCTGCTGCGCCCTGAGCTGATTGACGATCCGGCGCTGCACGCCCGCGCGATGGCGATACTCGGGGCGCGTGACATCTTCACGCCCGGCTGCCGCAGGCTCATTCAGCGTCATCAGGAGCAGGGTGGCCTGAATGCCAGAGATGCTGCAGCCTTCGTCAGCGAGGCGCTGGAAACGTTCCGCTGGCATGCGCATACCACGGTTGACAGCAAAACCTATCATGCTCTGAGCCAGCAGCACCGGCTGATCGCCGATGTTGTCTGCTTCCGCGGCTGCCATATTAATCATCTGACGCCGCGTACGCTGGATATCGATCGCGTTCAGGCGCTGATGCCAGCGCGCGGCATTGAGCCAAAAATCCTGATAGAAGGCCCGCCGCTGCGCCGGGTGCCGATACTGCTGCGGCAAACCAGCTTCAGGGCGCTGGAAGAGGCGGTGCATTTCAGTGACGGTACGCCTGGCACACACACGGCGCGTTTTGGCGAGATTGAGCAGCGCGGCGCGGCGCTGACTCCGGCCGGACGGGCACTGTATGATCGGCTGCTGGCTGCTGCTGGCTCCGGCAGCGATAATGTGCAGCATCAGCAGCGTCTTGGTGAACTGTTTCGGGATTTCCCCGATGATGAAGAAACGCTGCGCGAGCAGCAGCTCGCCTGGTTCCGCTATCGCCTGACGGAGCGCGGTGAACAGCAGCCCCCGCGTGCCGGCGAAAGCGTGTCAGCCCTGCTGCAGGCTGGCCGGCTGCAGGCAGAACCTATCGTATATGAAGATTTTCTGCCGGTAAGCGCGGCGGGCATCTTCCAGTCTAATCTTGGCAATGCGGTAACAACGCGCGAAGCGGGTCACGCCAGTCAGGCAGAGTTTGAGGCGGCGCTGGGTGCGGCCGTGCAGGATGAGATGGCGCTCTATGCGCAGATGCAGCAGCGCAGTCTGACACGCTGCGGAATTAATGAGGGCTGACAGAGAGCCGGTCAGCGAAATCAGCAATGATTTCAGCAGCCGGCGATTTTTTTTATCATTATTGCAGGCGCATATGCGGACACGCTTCTGCTTAGCGACACCCTTCAAAATGGTTACGCTTTTTCCCCGATGTAAGCACGGTACTCCATCAAACCTGCCAGTTCAGAAGGTAACTCATCTGACCTGCCAGATTCAGCTGTCACAATAGACCAGATAACCTGCGGAGAGTAAGCCAAAATATTTGATGATCTCATTCAGTGATCCGGGTCATGTTTCGGCATAATCTGCAAATGCATTAAGAACATAGACATTTATCAGGTCGCTGCAAATAATGAGGGATGCTTTATCAGGGAACCCGACATGAAAAATGAACCGCGTCTGAGGATCAAGACAGCAGAAGGCGAACTTCGCGGCCTGATGGATAATGATATCTATGTTTTCAAAGGGATACCTTATGCTGCACCGCCAACAGGCGCGCTACGGTGGCGGCCGCCTCAGCCGGTAACCCCCTGGCAAAACGTGCGCGACGCCACCGCATGGGGCGCCGCCAGCTGGCAGAGCCGCGAATACTGCATGGGTGTTGGCGGCGGCGATCCGGGTACATTCAGTGAAGATTGCTTATATCTTAATATCTGGACCCCTGACCCGGCGCCTGGCGCACCGCTGCCGGTGATGGTCTGGCTGCACGGAGGCGGTTTTACGCTCGGCGCTGGCAGCCTGGATCCCTATCAGGGCAGCGCGCTGGCTGCGCAGGGCGTAGTAGTGGTCACCCTTAACTACCGGCTGGGCCATCTTGGCTTTTTCTCACATCCGGCGCTGGATGCGCAGTATGCCGCGGGCGCAACGGTTAACAACTTTGCGCTGCTTGATCAGATTGCCGCGCTGCAGTGGATCCAGCGCAATATTCCTGCTTTTGGCGGTAATCGCCACAATATCACGCTGTTTGGCGAATCATCCGGTGCACGCAGCGTGCTCTCTCTCTGCTGCTCACCGCTGGCAGAAGGGCTGTTTCACAAAGGCATCGTTCAGAGCAGCTACAGCCTGCCTGACCTGACGCAGCAGCAGGCGAGGCAAAAGGGAACAGAGGTGGCAGCCCATTTCGGACTGCCACCGGAGGCAACGGCAGAACAGCTGCGCGCGCTGCCTGGCGATGCATTCTGGTCGCTGACGCAGCCGCTGGCGCCCGGGCCGGTTGCGATCAGCGGGGATGCCGTGCTGCCAATGCCGATGCTCGACACCTTTATCGCCGGCCGGCAGCATCGTGTGCCGCTGATGATTGGCAGCAACAGCGATGAAGCCAGCGTGCTCGACTACTTTGGCGTAGACGCGCGCGGCGTGCTGCGGCAGATGCGCAAAAAGAACCGCTTCACCTATCGCCTGCTGAAATGGTTATACGACATTCATGATGATGCGCTACTGGGACGCGCGGTGGCGCGCGATATGGCCTTTACGGTTATGCCGCTGCTGGTGGCGCAGTCGCAGTCCGGTAAGGGCATGCCTGTCTGGCGCTACTGGTTCGATTATGTTTCTGAAAATGCGCGCGATCTCTATCCGCACGGTGCCTGGCACGGTAACGAAATTCCCTATGTGTTTAACACGCTGGAGACGCTGCTCCCGACCGACAATCGTCCTTACACCGCCGCTGACAAAACCCTGGCTGCAGAGGTGAGCGCGTACTGGCTGGCGTTTGCCAGAGATGCTACTGAATTCAGCTATTGCCTGCGCGGTCGTAATGCAACTGAGTGGCCCGTCTGGCGTGAGGGTGAAGATGTCACGCTCGCGTTTGGCGAGCAGGGCCGTGCGGTCACGGTGTTAAAAACACGCTTTATGCGCCGCCGTCTGCGCCTGTTCCGGCTGATGATGCGCAGCCACGTACGCTTGTGATCCTCCCTTCAAACTGGCCTGTCAGTGCGCTGTTTTCGCCCGGATGCTGACGCTGGTTTAATTTACAAAACGGTTACATTTTCCCTGCCTGCTGCCGATAACCCCGATATGCCCGATTTTATCGGGCGATAACGCGTATCAATCCAGGGGAACAGGTATGGGTATTTTTAAAAATTTTACGATTCGCGCGGTATTGCTGACGCTGCTCGGGCTGTTTTGCCTGTTGTGGTGCGGCGTCGGCTTATTCAGCGTTTACGCATTGAATGCGCTGGGGAAAGGCAATGAGGTCGATCGCCAGCTGGTGAATCAGATGACGGTGCTGAGCAAAGGCAACGATCAATATTTTCGGGTAGTAACGCGTCTGTCGCGCGTCATGGAGAGCCGTACAGCAGACGTGGCGATCAGCGCAGAGGCTTTTGCTCCCGTTGAGCAGGCGCTGAGCAGCATGAAAGCGCAGCTGGAACAGTTCAAAGCGATGGCGCCCGGTCCGATGGATCCGGCAACGGCAGAGGATGTGATTAACAGCTGGCAGAAACTGCTGGATGAGGGGATTGCGCCGCAGGTCGCGCTGGCAAAACAGGGTACGCCGGAGGCGTATAAAGCGCAGGCGACCGGCGTGACGCCGGCGCTGAGTCGCGCATTTGGTGCCACTGCCGAAACCTTCAATCAGTCTGCCGGCAGTAAACTGGATGCAACACGGGTTACGGTAGACCGGCTGACCGGCGTCACCAAAGTCATTATTGTTATTGCGGTGGTGGCAGGTCTGCTGATCCTGCTCTTTACCGACCGGTATCTGGTGAGCACGCTGGTTAAACCGCTGGAGCGCATCCGCGATCACTTTACGCTGATTGCGCAGGGCGATCTCAGTCAGCCAATGGAGGATGCAGGCCGCAACTGCGTGGGCAAACTGATACCGCTGCTGCGCGCCATGCAGGAGAGTCTGCGTGAGGCCGTCAGCGCCATCCGCAGCGGTACAGAAAATATCTATCGCGGCGCGTCGGAAATCTCTGCCGGCAACAATGACCTCTCTTCGCGCACCGAAGAGCAGGCGGCCGCGCTGGAACAGACTGCCGCCAGCATGGAGCAACTTACCGCTACGGTGAAATTCAACGCTGATAATGCCCGTCAGGCCAGCGCGCTGGCAGAAACCGCAACCGGAACGGCCCGGCAGGGAGGGCAGCTGGTGGGCGATGTTGTTACCACGATGCAGGGCATTTCCGGCAGCTCGAAAAAAATTGCTGAAATCACCAGCGTCATCAACAGCATCGCTTTCCAGACCAATATCCTGGCGCTTAATGCGGCCGTCGAAGCGGCGCGTGCCGGTGAGCAGGGCCGCGGTTTTGCCGTGGTGGCCAGCGAGGTGCGTAATCTGGCGCAGCGCAGTGCCGGAGCAGCGAAAGAGATTGCCAGCCTGATTGCCGACTCGGTGGAGCGGGTGGACAAAGGGTCTGCGCTGGTGAGCAGCGCCGGCACCACGATGGATCAGATCCTGACGTCCGTACAGGATGTCAGCGAAATTATGAAGCAGATCGCCGCGGCCTCCGAAGAGCAGAGCAAAGGGATTTCGCAGGTCGGCACCGCGGTTACGGAGATGGACAGCGTGACGCAGCAGAACGCCTCGCTGGTTGAGCAGGTCTCAGCGGCGGCGAGCGCGCTCGAACGGCAGACGGAAGCGCTGCAGCTCTCCGTCGCGCGTTTCCGTCTCTCCGCGGGTGCGCCGGTTCATCATGCGCCGCCGGTTTCCGCTGCTCCGCTGCGTCGTCCGGCGCTGGCTGGAGCTGCCCCGGCGGGGAAACCCGCGGCCAGTGAGGAGTGGGTCGCGTTTTAGGACGCGCTGAGCCACGACACCAGTTCAGTGAGCAGCGGCGGGGTGCGCGCATCCTGACGCTGCAGTAAACTATACGCTGCCCCGGTTGCCACGCTGCCGGGGAACGGCGTCACCAGCCGCTGCGCCAGCAGATCGCTTTCGATAAGCGTGATATCCGCTACCGTAATACCAAACCCCTGTATTGCCGCACTGATAGCGAGATCCATGGTGGCAAAATGCTGATTACGCTGCATCACCAGGTTAACCCGCTGCTGCTGCAGCCAGTGCTGCCAGTCACGCCGGTCAGGCGTCGGGTGCAGAAACGTCAGCGCGCTCATCTCTTCAGGTCGCTGCGGGATCGTCATTCCGGCAGCCAGCACCGGCGTCAGACGCTCATCGAACAGCCGCAGCGCATCAGGCGGCGGCGGCCCGTAAACAATCGCCGCATCAAACTCCTCCAGCTGAGAAACATGTTCATGGGTCGTGGTCAGCGCAACATGCGTCGCCGGATAGCGCTGTTCGAACGCAATCAGACGGGGGAGCAGCCAGCGCATAATGCAGCTGGGCGCTTTTAGCCGCAGCGTCTGCGACGGCTGGCGCGCCCGTTCCGTTACCGTCAGCAGCTGCTGATAGCTCTGTTGCAGTTCCGGCAGCAGCGCCGCGCCGCGCTCAGTCAGTCGCAGGCCCCGCGCATGGCGCTGAAACAGCGCAAAGCCCAGCCAGTTTTCCAGCGCAGCGATTTTACGGCTTACCGCACTCTGCGTCAGGCACAGCTCGCGCGCCGCGTGCGTCAGATTAAGACAGCGGGCCGTAACCAGAAACGCGTTGATCGCATTCAGTGGGGGTGCAGAACACGCCATAACATCCTCAGCTATGCAATTTTCTCATGGCTATTATGACGACAATTCGCTTGTCGCCTCAAGGCGCTGTGCGTTGAATAACGATCTGATCTATTCATCTTACTCTGTCAGTCAGCGAGGCCGCAGCCATGAGCATCACCACGCCAGTTTCCCTTCACTCAAAACAGCCTGATGTGGGCACCACGATTTTTAGCGTGATTGGTCAGCTCTCGGCCCGCCATCAGGCGATTAATCTGTCGCAGGGGGCGCCCAATTTTCCCTGCGATCCGCTGCTGGTGGAGCAGGTGGCGCAGGCGATGCGC
Source organism: Pantoea sp. SIMBA_079 (assembly GCF_046940275.1). Taxonomy (NCBI): domain Bacteria; kingdom Pseudomonadati; phylum Pseudomonadota; class Gammaproteobacteria; order Enterobacterales; family Erwiniaceae; genus Pantoea; species Pantoea sp. SIMBA_079. Next base: position 710,974 of record NZ_JAWRYR010000001.1, read on the forward strand.
GACGGCCACAATCAATACGCGCCGATGACCGGCCTGCCGGCGCTGAAAAATGCGCTGGCGGAAAAAGTGCAGACGCTTTATGGCCAGCATTATGACCCTGACAGTGAAGTGCTGATCACCGGCAGCGCCAGCCAGGGGCTCTATATGGCGATTTCAGCCCTGGTGCACGCAGGCGATGAGGTGATTTTTTTCGAGCCGGCATTTGACAGCTATGCGCCGGTCGTGCGGTTGCAGGGTGCCACACCGGTGGGAATAAAGCTGCAGCAGCCCGATTTTGCCATTAACTGGGAGGCGGTGCGCGCCAGTCTCTCCTCCCGTACCCGCATGATTATCATCAACACACCGCATAATCCGACAGGTCAGGTGCTGACGCCTGCCGATCTCAGCGCGCTGGCGCAGCTGACGCGCAACACCGGCATCATCGTGCTGTCAGATGAGGTGTATGAGCATGTTCTGTTTGACGGTCGGCAGCATTGCGGTATGGCGACGCATCCGGAGCTGGCGCAGCGCAGCGTTATCGTCTCGTCGTTCGGCAAAACCTTTCACGTCACCGGCTGGCGGGTTGGCTACGCGCTGGCACCGGCCGCGATCATGGCAGAAATCGTCAAGATCCATCAGTTCATGATGTATGCGGCAGATACACCCATGCAGGTGGGATTTGCCCGCTACCTCTCGCAGCCGGAACACTATCTGCAGCTTGCTGCGCTCTATCAGGCAAAGCGCGATCGGCTGGCCACGCTGCTGCAGGCGTCACCGTTCAGGCTGCTGCCTGCCAGCGGATCCTTTTTTATGCTGGCGAGCTTTCGCGATTTCAGTGACGAGAGCGACAGCGAAATGGTAAAACGTCTCATCGTTGATTACGGCGTGGCGACCATTCCGCTCTCAGCGTTTTATTCAGATGGCACCGATAACCAATTAATTCGTCTTTCGTTTGCAAAAGATGACGCCACACTTGAGGCGGGCGCGGCTGCGCTCTGTCGGGTTACAGGGTAAAAGAGGACATATAATGAAAAAACTGAACGCGCTGTTTATTGCACTGGGCATGATCACATCGGCACAGACGCTGGCTCAGACCAGTCTGCGCTATGGCGTGGAGTCACAATACCCGCCGTTTGAGAGCCGCAATGCGCACGGTGAGCTGGAAGGCTTTGATATAGAGCTGGGTAACGCCATCTGTAAAACCGGCCATTTCAGCTGCAGCTGGGTGGAGAGCAGCTTCGACGCGCTGATCCCGGCGCTGCAGGCGAAAAAATTTGATGCGATCAACTCCGCCATGAATATCACCGAAGCGCGGGCAAAAAGCATCGATTTCACTAAACCGATATACCGCATCCCCAGCATGCTGATTGTGAAAGCGGGCGAAAAGCTGCAGCCCACCGCGGAGGCGCTGAAAGGCAAATCTGTCGGCGTGCTGCAGGGCTCTATTCAGGAAACCTATGCGAAAAAGCACTGGGAACCTCAGGGGGTTACCGTCACCTCCTATCAGGATCAGAATCAGGTTTATAACGATATGGTCGCCGGTCGTCTGGACGGCACGCTGGTAATGTCCGCTGCCGGGCAGTCCGGCTTTCTCGATAAGCCGCAGGGAAAAGGGTTTGCCTTTGCCGGCGGACCGGTTGAGGATGACGCCATCCTGGGCACCGGCATCGGTTATGGGCTGCGCAAAGGCGACAGCCAGCTGAAAACGGCGCTGGATGAGGCTATCAGCACGGTGCAGGCAGACGGTACCGTGACCCGGCTGGCAGCCAAATACTTCCCCGGCATCGACGTGACCGCCAGTAAACAGCCCTGATGAAGAGGGTGCAGGCGCAATGCCTGCGCCCCGTCAGACCGGTTTAGCAGCCAGCGCGCAGAGCGCTTCCGCGACCTGATACGATTTTACAAACGAAGGGATCGGCAGAAACTCAAAGCGCGAGTGAAAATTATGCGCGCCGGTAAAGAAGTTAGGCGTCAGCAACCCTTTCGCTGACAGAGCAGAGCCATCGGTGCCACCGCGCATCGGGATCACTTTCGGCGTGACGCCAGCCTGCGCCAGCGCGGCAAACAGCAGATCAATCGCGCGGCGATCTTCGCCAATCGCATTGCTGATATTGCTGTAAATATCGCTGATAGTCAGCGAAACTTTGCCGGTGGGATAGCGGGCAGTGATCTGTTCAGCAATCGTCGCCAGCTGCTGTTTCTTCGCGGCAAACCCCTGCAGATCGAAATCACGAATAGAGGCTTTCAGTACCGCCTGACTGGCGTTCGCCTGCATCTCATTAAACCAGATATAGCCTTCACGTCCCTCAGTGTGTTCCGGGGTCGCCTGACGGTCAAAACAGCTGATAAAGTCATGCGCCATCAGCAGCGGATTAACCAGCACTCCTTTGCCTGACATCGGATGCGCCGGCACGCCGGTGAACACCAGTTCAGCGCTGGCCCCGTTGAAGCACTCATAGACCACTTCCCCCAGCTCACAGCAGTCGATGGTCCAGGCAAAATCCACGTTAAAGCGCTGTTCCAGATCCAGCGCTTTTGCACCGCGCAGCCCAATCTCTTCGTCCGGAACAAACGCCACCACCACATCACCGTGCGCGCCCTGCAGATTCGCCATCAGCGTCATCACCACGCTCACCGCTGCTTTGTTGTCTGCGCCCAGCACGCTGGTGCCGTCGCTGAAAATAATCTCCTGGCCGCGGTAAGGCAGGATCTCCGGGTGTTCCGCCACGCGCAGCCAGATTTGCTGCTCAGCATTAAGGCAGAGATCGTCGCCGGTAAACGTCAGCGTCTGCGGGTGAATATCGGGCGAGAGGCCCACATCCACGGTATCGATATGGGTAATAAAACCGATGCGTGGCGCGCCTGGCGTGTTGCCGGGCTTCACGGCGGTTACGGTGGCGTGCGGGTCAATCTCAACCTGCTGCAGCCCCATATCGCGCAACTCCTGTGCCAGCAGTGCAGCCATCTCATGCTGAGAAGGCGTACTGGGCAGGGTAGCGGATTTCGCATCGCTCTGGCTGGAGACCGCCAGATAACGATAAAACCGTTGGGTCAGTTCCCGGGCAAGCTTGTCTGTCATCACAATTCCTTATCAGTAACGGACCGCAGGTGATACGCCTGACGGTGAAAACATGTTATCAATGAAATAAATAGCGATGCAGACCAACATAAGTCAATAAAAAGCGAGAAACAGCATGAAAATGATGATGAGCAAACTGGCGCTGAGCCTGCTGGGTGTGGCTGTAGCGGGCGGTGTGTCAGCGAAGACGCTGGTTTACTGTTCAGAAGGATCGCCGGAAAACTTTAACCCGCAGCTGTATACCTCCGGCACCAGCGTGGATGCCAGCGCCGTGCCGCTGTTTGACCGGCTGGTGGATTTCCGGCCCGGCACCACCGATCTGCAGCCTGCGCTGGCAGAGCGCTGGGAGATCAGCCCCGATGGCCGGGTTTATACTTTCCATCTGCGCAAGGGCGTGAAGTTTCACAGCAACAAGCTCTTCACGCCAGGACGCGACTTCAACGCGGATGACGTAATATTTTCCTTTATGCGGCAGATGGATGCAAAAAATCCCTATCACACGGTCTCTGGCGGCAATTACGCCAACTTTGAGAGCCTGGAGCTGGCAAAACTGATCACCGCCATTGACCGCGTAGATGATTACACCGTGCGTATCACGCTGGCGCATCCGGAAGCGCCTTTTCTCGCCGATCTGGCCTGGTATTTCGCCTCCATTCATTCAGCCGAGTATGCTGACAGGATGCTGAAAGCCGGCACGCCGGAAAAGGTGGATATGCAGCCGATCGGCACCGGCCCGTTTGAGCTGGTGCAGTATCAGAAAGATTCACGCATTCTGTATAAGGCGTTCCCGGCTTACTGGCAGGGCAAAGCGAAACTGGATCGGCTGGTGTTCTCGATCACGCCGGACGCTTCGGTACGTCTGGCGAAGCTGGAGAAGAATGAGTGCCAGGTCATGCCGTTTCCGAATCCGGCCGATCTCGATAAGATGCGCAACAACCCCGACCTGACGCTGGAGCAGAAATCGGGCCTGAACACCGGTTTTCTCTCGTTTAACACGACGAAAGCGCCGCTGGATAATGTGAAAGTGCGCCAGGCGCTGGCAATGGCCATTAATAAACAGGCGATTATTGACGCCATCTTCAAAGGCACCGGCACGGTGGCGAAAAATATTCTGCCGCCGGGCGTCTGGAGCGCCGATCAGCAGCTGAAAGATTACGCATACGATCCGCAACGGGCTAAAGCGCTGCTGCAGGAGGCGGGCATCAAACCCGGCACTGAGATTGCGCTGTGGGCGATGCCGGTGCAGCGCCCCTATAATCCGAACGCGCGGCGCATGGCCGAGATGATTCAGGCTGACTGGGCGCAGGTGGGCATTAAAGCCACCGTCGTCAGCTATGAGTGGGGCGAATATCTCAAACGGGTGAAGGGCGGTGAGCATCAGGCGGCGCTAATGGGATGGACCACCGCCACCGGCGATCCGGACAACTTCTTTGGCCCGCTTTACAGCTGCACTTCAGCAAACGGCGGCTCCAACTCCTCAAAGTGGTGCTATCAGCCGTTTGAAAAGATCATTACCGCCGCGCGGGCAGAGCAGAATCATGACCGGCGCGTGGCGCTCTATCAGGAAGCGCAGCAGATGATGCATGACCAGATGCCGGCGGTAATGATCGCTCACTCAACGATTTTTGAACCGGTGCGCAAGTCGGTCAGCGGCTATCAGGTCGATCCGTTTGGCAAGCACAACTTCTATCCGGTCGATATCAAGCAGTAAGCGCGGGATCGTCTGCGCTCAGCTGCTGCTGAAGAAAAGTCAGGAACAGAGACAGGGCGGCGCTGCGGGGCCGCCCTGACTGTGCCTGCAGCTGAAGCGTACGCTGGCTGAGCTGCTCGATATTGATACTCCGCAGGGCCAGCTGATGCCGCCCGGTCTGGCCGCGCACGGTAAACGCGCTGCAGATGGTCACCGCCTGCGGCGTCTGCAGCAGAAAGTTAAACAGCGCTGAGAAGTTGTCGCAGGTTAACACCGGTTCAATCAGCTGGCCGCTCATATGACTCGCCAGTTCAAACAGCTGGCGTACGGTGGTGTTTTGCTGCGGCAGCGCCAGCGGATAGTGGCTGAGCTGCGCCAGCGTAATAGCCGGTGCTGCAGCCAGCGGGTGCTGCTGCTGCATCAGCAGCAATACCGGCGCAGGCCAGGAGCCGATAACCTCCACCCCCTGTTCAGCACGCAGACTGAACTGCAGCGCGATATCGCATGCCCCCTGACGCAGCTGCTCTGCCACGCCCTGGGCGTCTGCCACCTGTACCTCAAACAGCGTTGCGGGATACTCGGCACGAAAGGCGGCGATCAGCGCCGGCAGCAGGCTGAACGCCAGTCCATCGGTACAGGCGACACGGATCAGCGTGCGACGTATAGCGCGTAATCCGTTGATTTCTGCCAGGGCATACTCCATATCGAGCTGCGTTTTGCGAACGTGATGCGCAAAAATTTCGCCTGCCTCTGTCAGTACCATCCCGCGCGCGTGACGCTGAAACAGTGGCGTGCCTACTTCTGCTTCCAGCCGCTGTATCTGCCGGCTGATGGCAGATACAGCCACATAGAGCTGCGCGCTGGCGGCGCTGAGCGATCCTTCCCGGGCAACCATCAGAAAATAGCGGAGTTCAGTGCTTAACATCAACGTGCCTCATGATAGTGCATGCCTCAGAAACGGGCAGGCAGGCGTTGCTCTGAAAGCAAAGCATACTCGATAAATTGATCATTGTGGCAAAGCAGTCATTTCGTAAAGATGTCAGCACAATAATACAAAACAGAGATGCAAACATGACACGAGATCGGGCGATATCCGCCGCGCTGCGCTATTTCGACAGCGGTGAGTTTCAGCAGCTGCTGGCAAGACGCGTGGCGCTGCGTACGGAGAGTCAGCGGCCGGATCGTGCGCCGCAGCTGGCGCATTATTTGCGCGAGGAGATAGGCCCGCAGCTGAGCGCCCTGGGCTTTGAGCTGCACTTTATCGCGAATCCGCTGGCAGACAAGCCGCCGTTCCTGGTAGCCGTACGTATGGAAGATGCAGCGCTGCCCACGCTGCTGAGCTATGGCCATGGTGATGTGGTCTTTGGTGACGACGAAAACTGGCGTGCCGGTCTGGAGCCGTGGCAGCTGACGGCTGAAGGTGAACGCTGGTATGCGCGCGGCAGCGCCGATAATAAAGGCCAGCACTGCATTAATCTGGCGGCGCTGGAGCAGGTATGGCAGGCACGCGGCGGGCGGCTCGGCTTTAACTGCAAGCTGCTGTTTGAAATGGGTGAGGAGATCAGCTCACCCGGGCTGGCGGAGCTGTGCCGGGAACAGGCTGCGCTGCTGAAAGCCGATCTGTTTATCGCGTCAGACGGACCGCGCGTCAGCGCACCCCGTCCGACGCTGTTTCTCGGTTCACGCGGCGCGGTGAACTTTCGCCTCACCCTTAACGCACGCGAAAACGCCTGCCACTCCGGTAACTGGGGCGGGTTGCTGAGTAACCCTGGCACCCGACTGGCCCATGCGATTGCCGCGCTGATCGGCGCCAGAGGCGAACTGCAGGTCGCCGCGCTGAAGCCTGATTCGCTGACGCCAGAAGTGCGTGCGATCCTGAGCAGCATCCGCGTGGGCGGCATGCCGGGCGATCCGGCGCTGGCGCGCGACTGGGGGGAACCGGGGCTGACGCCTGCCGAGCGCCTCTATGGCTGGAACACGATGGAGGTGCTGACCTTTATCACCGGCAACCCGGCGCGGCCGATGAATGCCATTCCCGCCAGCGCCACTGCGGTGTGCCAGCTGCGCTTCGTGGTGGGTACCGACTGGCAGCGGCTGGGGGAGCACGTGACTGCCCATCTCGCCGCCGCCGGATTTACCGACGTTGAGGTTGAGGTGCTGCACGGATCGCCTGCTACCCGGTTTGATCCGACCGATCCGCTGGTGGAGTGGGTGCTGGACACGATGGCGACGCTGTGTGAACAGCCTCCGGCATTGCTGCCGAACCTGGGCGGATCGCTGCCCAATGATGTGTTTGCAGATATTCTGGGTTTGCCGACGCTCTGGGTGCCGCACTCCTATCCGGCCTGCGGACAGCATGGCGTCAATGAGCATCTGCTGACGCCGGTCGCGCGTGAAGGGTTGCAGATCATGACCGCGCTGCTGTGGGATCTGGGCGAGCGGGGCGACGCACTCATCGCCCGGCATCGTGCCAGAGCAGGAGAAGCGCAATGAGCAGCCTGAACCCGGCCGTAACGCTTGCGGAGAGCAAACCTGCGCTGCATAAAACGCTGTTTGCCACCTGCATCGGCAATGCACTGGAGTGGTTTGATATTGCGGTGTATGGATTTTTTGCGAGCTATATCGCCCATACCTTTTTTCCGGTCAGCGATCCGGCGGTTTCGCTGCTGCTGACCTTTGGCAGTTTTGGCGTCTCCTTTCTGATCCGCCCGCTGGGGGCAATCGTGCTGGGTAACTACGCCGATCGTCACGGACGCAAGCGGGCGCTGCTGCTCTCAATTAATCTGATGATGCTGGGCGGGGCGATCATTACTTTTATGCCGGGCTACGCGCACATCGGGTTGCTGGCCCCGCTGCTGATCCTGGCCGCGCGGCTGATTCAGGGGTTTTCAGCTGGCGGCGAATTTGGCAGCTCAACGGCCTTTCTGGTTGAGCACTATCCTGAGCGTAAAGCCTTTATCGCCAGCTGGCAGTTCGCAACCCAGGGAGCCAGTACGCTGATGGCCTCGGCGTTTGGTCTGGGTCTGACGCAGCTGCTGACCGAAAGTGAAATGCAGGCGTGGGGCTGGCGTATTCCGTTTGCCTTTGGGCTGCTGATTGGCCCGCTGGGCCTTTATATCCGACGCCATGTGCATGAACCCGCAAGCTTTGCGGACCGCCCGCCGGAGCCCGCACCGCTGAAACGCCTGTTCGGGCGTCAGAAGCAGCTGATGCTGCTGGCCATTGGCCTGATGGTGATCTCAACTGCGGTCAACTACATGCTGAACTATGTGCCGACCTGGGCGACGAAAAATCTGCATCTGTCAGGCACCGTGGCCTTCACCGCTACGCTGCTGGGCGGGGTGATCCTGACGCTGATGACACCGCTGATGGGGCTATGGGCCGAGCGCATTGGCCGGGCGCCGCTGATGTGGGGATCGCTGATACTGTTAATGGTCACTATCTGGCCGGCGTTCCGGCTGTTAGCGAACCATACCACGCCGGTCACGCTGATTCTGCTGGTCTGCTGGATGGCGCTGCTGAAGTCGGTCTACTTCTCTGTGGTGCCCTCGGTGATGGCCGATCTCTTTCCTGCGGGCACGCGCGCCAGCGGTATGGCGATCAGCTATAACATTGCCGTTACGGTTTTTGGCGGCTTCGCGCCCCTGATCTGTACTTTGCTGATCAGCTGGACGGGAACCAGCCTGGCACCGGGCTATTATCTGATGGCGATGTCGCTGCTGAGCGGGGCAGCCTTACTCTTCAGCCAGAAGCATATACGTTAACGCCGTTGCCACATTTTTGCCTGGCTTTGCCCGCGGCGCCGCAGTGTCGTTTACGATCCCGGCATGGCTGCGCCGCTGGCGATAAACCAGGCCAGAAACGTTACGCCGGCAACGATAATAGCAATGGGAAACAGTAAACCAATCTTCATAGCCAATCCTTATTAAGCGAGCCTGAACAGCGCGCGATGCGTTTTCATTATGCTGAACAGTTCAAACTGCGTGGCACCCGCGATCTGCCGCAGGCGATCGCCTTTATAGTAATCAATGTGCTGAATGTGCCCGAGCTGACGCCAGACCACAATCGCAGATGCCAGCAGCGCACAGTTCTCTTCGTTCTGAAGGCAATCAACCGTTGCATAGCGGGTGTCATCCAGCGTATTGATAAAAACGCTCAGCGCAGCGGCTGGCACAATCGCCCGGATATCGTCCAGCATGACCTGGCTGACGGCGCGCGACAGAATCAGCGTTAATCGTTTACTGTTCATAACAGTCCCTGCGAAGAGTGTCAGCCCGATTATAAAGGGCAAAACGGACAGGATGCGAGGCGTGATGTGTATAAAAGCGGGATCCGGCAGCGTGCGTCCCTGCTGCTGCCGGTCAGTCAGCTAGCCATTTGAGCGTAACTGCGGATAGCGGCGGAAAATCGCCACGCACCAGAACAGCGAGAAGAGCCCTATCAGCGCTCCGACGTTGCCCACATCCGAAAGCTGCAGATGCTGGCTGACCTGGCTGCCGAGCAGCGCACCGGCTCCGATACCGATATTATAAATTCCGGAGAAGAGCGACATCGCGACATCAGTGGCGTCCGGGGCCAGTGACAACACGCGAACCTGCATCGCCAGACCGATCATCATCATCGCCATGCCCCAGATAATACAGAGGGTAATAATGGCGGTCGGGCGCACCGCAGCAAAGATCAGCAGCCCCATACACAGCGTGATCAGCGCAATGGCAGCGATTAACAGCGCGGAGGGGAAGCGGTTACCCAGCGTACTGAACAGAATACTGCCGAGAATACCCGCAGAGCCGAACAGCAGCAGCAGCAGGGTGGTAAAATTGGCATCTGCGTTCGCCACGACCTGCATAAAGGGCTCAATATAGCTGTAAGCGGTGTAATGTGCCGTGACCACCAGCGTTACCAGCAGATACATCGTGACCAGCGCCGGACGGCGGAACAGCATTGGCACGCTGCTGAGTGAGCCGGTATGTTCGCTTGGCAGACGCGGTAATACGCGCACCAGCAGGATCATCAGCACCAGCGCCGAGAGGCCAATCATGCCAAATGTTGTGCGCCAGCCGAGGTACTGTCCGATCACGCGCCCGATGGGAACCCCCAGCACCATTGCCAGTGCGGTTCCGGTCGCAAGCATACTGAGCGCCTGCGTTTTCTTACCTGCCGGGGCCACCCGGATGGCAAGCGAGGCGGTGATCGACCAGAACACAGCGTGCGACAGCGCAATGCCGATACGGGAAACCACCAGAGAGCGGAAGTCCCATGCAAATGCAGAAAGCACATGGCTGCCGGTAAAGAGAATAAACAGAACCGCCAGCAGCAGACGCCGCTCAACGTTACGCGTCAGCAGCATCAGCGGCAGGGACAGCAGCGCCACTACCCAGGCATAAATGGTAAGCATGATACCCACATCGGCCGTTTTCATCGAAAAGCTTGCTGCAATATCGGAAAGCAGGCCCACCGGGACAAATTCAGTGGTGTTAAAGACAAACGCCGCAATGGCCAGCAGGACAACGCGTAGCCAGGCTGTTTTACGGGAAACGGTAGAAGTTTGCATGAAGTTCAAATTAGTCAGACAGCAGGTTAACGGGAGCAGAGACGCCTCGAAGGTGATCTGCGTCACAAATTAACTCTATTGTGGCTGATGAACCGGCAGATGGAAACCTGCTAAGGCTTTTTTATTCCTCTGTTTATAACCGGCATCAGCCGCAGGCGGGAAAGCGAGTGTGGCGCAGGGCTGCCAGAGCGACGGCATAACGCTCTTTTCATGGCAGCATCACTTCAGACCAGAATTATCAGAGTCACACCATATGTTTCAGGGCCACGCTATTGCAGTGATTCAGGTTTTTTTTTACGCCCACCGGACAGCACTGCTCGCAGCCCATGGCGCCCGGGTAAAATTTACGCGCCTGCTGAATGGCGGCGTTCGGGGCATAAAAGGTGCCAAGAAAGCGCCGGGCAGGGTCGGCTGGCAGGAACGGGCAGCCTTTTGCGTGCACCACATGATTGTCGTTATAACCGGCATGTTTATCGACATAATAAAAAAGCGCCATTAACCACCTCATTGCTGTAAAAAAAAACGTCTTACTATTATTGGAATAGAAAAGATTATAACGATGAATTGCAGTTTTGTTTCAGGTGGACCTGGAGAAAGGCGGTAAAAACGGAGCCGGGACGCTTCGCCCGGCTATAAAAGCGGATCAGAGACGGCGACGCAACAGCAGATAGCCGGTGAGCAGCGCCAGAAGTAATAGCAGCGTAATAAACAGCGTGACGCCCGGCCAGCCGTAACGGTGCCAGAACAGGCCGCCGGCCGTACCGGCCAGACTGGATCCCGCATAGTAGCTGAACAGATAAAGCGAAGAGGCCTGGCCTCTGGCGCGCCGGGCGCGCGTGCCCACCCAGCCGCTGGCCACGGCGTGTGCGGCAAAAAAACCGGCGGTAAAGAGCATCATACCAGGAATGATTATCCATAAGGCGGGTGCCAGCGTCAGCAGCAGCCCGGCCAGCATAATGGCAATAGCGCTCAGCATGACCGGCCCGCGCCCAAAGCGGCTGGTCATGGCCCCTGCTTTGGGGGAACTCCAGGAGCCGGTGAGATAAACCAGCGACAGTAATCCCACTACCGCCTGGCTGAGAGCCCACGGTGCTCCCAGCAGCCTGTAGCCAATATAGTTAAACAGGGTGACAAACGCGCCCATCAGCAGAAACGCTTCTGCAAACAGCAGCGGCAGCCCGCCGTCGCGCCAGTGCAGGCGGAAGTTGATCATCAGATGACGCGGACGGAGCGAGGCGGGGCGAAAGTGACGTGAAGCGGGCAGGATTTTCCAGAACATCAGTGCCGCCGCCAGCGAGCAGCAACCCACGACACCAATGGCGATACGCCATGAAAAAAAATCGGTGATGACCCCGGTGAGCAGGCGCCCGCTCATGCCGCCAATAGAGTTACCGCTGATATAGAGCCCCATAGAAAAAGCCACCACCCGGGGGTGCATCTCTTCACTGAGGTAAGTCATACCGACGGCGGCCACGCCGCTGAGCGACAGGCCGATCAGCGCACGCATCAGCAGAATGGCGTGCCAGCTGTGCATCATGGCCGATAACAGCGTACATAACGCCCCCAGCATCAGCGCCGTCACCATTACCGGCTTACGGCCGATAGCGTCTGATAGCGGACCGGTAAACAGCAGACCCAGCGCCATTAAACCGGTAGAGAGCGACAGCGAAATACTGCTTTGTGCCGGCGTGATGCCGAATTGCTGAGACAGAACTGGCAGAATAGGCTGAACACAATAGAGCAGCGCAAAGGTGGCCAGGCCGGCAGAAAACAGCGCCAGCGTTACCGGCAGGAACTGCGGCGATTCACGCCCGATGCGGGAGGTGGCGGCGCCGGCAGTGAAATCGGGATTGTCACGCACGAACAGCGAGGTAAGGCGGCTCACAGGGTGTCCTTGTTCAGAGAGAATACCTTACTGTAAGAAGCGGTGAATGAGATGTACAATATATTAATCATCTCAACTGATATGTTAAAAATATGAATATTGAGCTGCGTCACCTGCGTTATTTTATCGCTGTTGCTGAAGAGCTGCATTTTGGCCGCGCGGCACGACGTCTCAATATTTCTCAGCCACCGCTCAGCCAGCAGATCCAGCAGCTGGAGCAGAGCATTCAGGCCCGTCTGCTGGTGCGCACCAATCGCAGCGTACAGCTGACGCCCGCCGGTGCCGCTTTCCTGCAGGATGCGCGCGCTATTCTGCTGCAGGTGAACCAGAGTGCGGACCGGGCTGCACGCATCCATCAGGGCCAGCAGGGCGAGCTGCGCATCGGTTTTACCTCATCCGCGCCTTTTACCGGGCTGGTTTCAGACGCGCTGTTTCGTTTTCGCCAGCGCTGGCCGGAAGTGCATATTCATATGCAGGAGTACAACACCCGCCAGCAGCTGACGCCGCTGCTTGATGGCCAGCTCGATCTCGGTGTCATGCGTAATACGCCGCTGCCGGCAGATCTGCATTACCAGCTGCTGCTGCGCGAGCCATTGTATGCCGTGATGCACCGCGATCATGCGCTGGCGAAACACCGCAGTCTCTCCGTTCGCGCCCTGGCCGGGGAGCCGTTTATTTTCTTTGACGCGCAAAGCGGTACGGCGCTCTACGGTGACATTCTGGCGCTGCTGCATCGCTATCACGTCAGTCCGGTTGTTACGCAGGAGGCCGGTGAGGCGATGACAATTCTGGGCCTGGTCGCAACCGGGCTGGGGATCTCTGTCTTGCCCGCCGCTTTTGCCCGGGCCCGTCTGGCCGATCTGGTCTGGATCCCGCTGGAGGAGCATGATGCGCGTTCGGAAGTCTGGCTGGTCTGGCCGGCGCTGCGGGAACCCTCCGCGCAGATGCGCAATATGCAGGCGCTGATGCTGGAAAACGCTGAAATCTGACGCAATGCCGGCAGACTGGTTATGGCAATCTGTGCGACCAGTCACATTTTCAGCCAAATAGTTAACGCTCTCCGGCAAAGTACCTCACCATAGCGAATGTTTATTTAGAAGCGCGAAAATATCCGGGAGCAGGGTGTGAATCGGGAGAGTCAGCCGGGTCATATTGACCACATCAAACAGACTAATGCAGGCGTAGTCTATCGTCTGATTGACCAGTATGGGCCGATATCACGTATTGAACTCTCGAAGCGGGCGCAGCTGGCTCCCGCCAGCATCACCAAAATTGTACGTGAAATGCTGGATGCGCATCTGGTACAGGAAACGGAGTTTCAGGAGCCAGGCAGTCGCGGCCGCCCGGCGATCGGCCTCGTACTGGATACGCTGGCGTGGCACTACCTGGCGATACGCATTCAGCCCGGCGTGGTGACGCTGACGCTGCGCGATTTAAGCAGCCGTGCGCTGGAAGAGGATCGTCTGCCGCTGCCCGTGGTCTCTGACGTGCCGCTGCTGCAGACGCTGCAGACGCTGGTGGATGCGTTCTTTATCCGTCATCAGCAGCGGCTGGAGCGTCTGACGGCTATCGCTATCACGGCCCCTGGTCTGATTAATGCGGCTTCCGGCGTGGTCCATCGCATGCCGGGCTATGACGTACAGGATATGCCGCTTGGTGAAACGCTGGCGCAGCGCTCCGGCCTGCCGGTGTTTGTGCAGCATGACATTTCAGCGTGGACGCTGGCAGAGGCGCTGTTTGGCGCGTCGCGCGGCGCGCAGGATGTCATTCAGATTGTGATTGATGAGACCGTAGGCGCAGGCGTTATCAGCGGCGGTCAGCTGCTGCACAAAAGCGGTCGGGCGCTGGTAGAGATAGGGCATACGCAGATCGATCCGTGGGGCCAGCAGTGCTACTGCGGCAACCACGGCTGTCTGGAGACGGTAGCCAGCACCGCCAGCCTGCTGCAGCTGGTCCGGCAGCGACTCGCTCTGCAGTCTGACAGCCCGCTGCATCAGCAGCCGCTGACGCTGGAAAACCTCTGCCGTGCTGCGCAGCAGGGAGACCGGCTGGCACATGATGCGATTGCCGGCGTCGGCCATCACGTCGGACGCATGCTGGCGATGATGGTGAATATTTTCAACCCGCAAAAAATTCTTATCGGTTCACCACTCAATCAGGCCGCAGATGTCCTTTTTCCTGCCGTAAGCAGCACTATCCGCCAGCAGGCGCTGCCCGCTTACAGCCGCGATCTTGAGCTGGTGCCTGCGTTAATGGACGATCCCGGTACGCTGGGAGCTGCAGCGCTCATCAAAGATGCTCTTTATAACGGTCATCTGCTGATCAAACTGCTGCAGGGATAACTGCAGCTCACCTTAAGTTTGCGCTAACGCAAACTGCCTGCTGCGTCAATTATCTACACTGCCTTCTTCGCAGGCTACCCATGCTGCTTACTGGAAGGAGTGGAACAGGTGAACACGTTATTTGTCACGGCTACGGATACCGGAGCAGGAAAAACGGTCGTTGCATGCGCGCTGCTGCAATCGCTGGCGCAGGCAAACATCTGCGCCGCAGGTTTTAAACCTGTGGCAAAAGAGGCGCGCGCCACGCCGGAAGGATTGCGTAACCGCGATGCAGAACTGCTGCAGCAGGCGTCAGGGCTGACGCTGAGCTATCCGGCTGTTAATCCGGTTATACTGACGGAAAATGAGGCCGGCGCGGGCACCCTGCAGCCCGTCGACTACGCATTGCTTGACCGGCGTCTGGCAGAGCTGCAGGCGCAGGCCGGATATGTGATCGTTGAGGGCACAGGCGGCTGGCGCAGCCTGATGAACGATCGGCAGCCACTCGCCGGCTGGGTACAGCAACAGCAGCTGCCGGTCGTGCTGGTCGTAGGGATCAAAACGGGGTGCATCAATCATGCGCTGCTGACGGCGGAGGC
Organism: Pantoea sp. SIMBA_079; assembly: GCF_046940275.1. Taxonomy (NCBI): domain Bacteria; kingdom Pseudomonadati; phylum Pseudomonadota; class Gammaproteobacteria; order Enterobacterales; family Erwiniaceae; genus Pantoea; species Pantoea sp. SIMBA_079. The sequence goes on from NZ_JAWRYR010000001.1 coordinate 726,081, forward strand.
GATTGTGCATGACGGGCTGATGCTGGCAGGCTGGGTCGCAAACCGTATTAATCCGGGCCTTGCCCATTATGCTGAGATTGTCAGCGTGCTGAGCGACCGGCTCAATGCGCCGCTACTGGGAGAGCTGCCTTATCTCCCGCGCGCTGAACAGCGCGATCTGACCCGTTATATCAATCCCGGCGCGTTAATCGGGCCGTCGGTGCACTCAGCCAGCGCACACAGCGCCGCCGTATAAAACAACATGCGTATCCAGCTCTGCAGACTCTCCCTGCTGCGTCTGCTTCTGCCGGCAAATTTGCAGCGGGCAGAAGGGCGGAACAGGGCGCGTGCGCCGGTTCAGGCGCACGCCACGTCAGGGATTAAGGCGGCGGCGGGTCCGGCCTGAACTAAGATAGTCTGCGATATAATCCTGTGAGATTTCGCCGCTGTAGCGGCCATTCTCATCGACAATCGGCATCCAGACGGTGTTGTGCTCATACAGTTTTGACAGCACCACGCGCAGGTTCTCTTCAGCTTTGCCAGTGACGCGAAAGTGGTGCAGCCTCTCCCCGCAGTGGCCGGCAGCACCGCGCGCCTCGCGACGCTTCACAAAGCCAAGCGGCCTGTCATCCTCATCGACCACGGTGACTGAACGCATATCGTTGTCATCCATGGTGGTAAATGCCTCCATAAGCGGCGTGCTGCGGCGTACGGTAATGGCAGGCTGCTGGTCGGTAACGTCGCCTGCCTGTACCAGCAGCAGGCGTTTAAGGGTGCGATCCTGACCGACAAAGGATCCGACAAAGTCGTTTGCGGGTTTTGCCAGCAGCTCATCCGGGCTGGCGCACTGCACGATTTTTCCCTGACCAAATACCGCAATGCGATCGCCGAGCTTTAACGCTTCATCGATATCGTGGCTGACCAGCATGACCGTTTTTTTCAGCTGGCGCTGCATCTCAAGAAACTCATTCTGGATCGCTTCGCGGTTTATCGGGTCGACGGCGCCAAAAGGCTCATCCATCAGCAGCACCGGTGGATCGGCAGCCAGTGCCCGGATAACGCCAATGCGCTGCTGCTGACCGCCGGACATTTCACGCGGGTAGCGATGTAAAAACTTAGTCGGATCCAGCGCCACCATGCTCATCAGCTCCGTGGCTCTTTCACGGCAGCGCTTTTTATCCCAGCCCAGCATGCGGGGCACCACCGTAATATTCTCCTCAATCGTCATGTTCGGAAACAGGCCAATCTGCTGGATCACATAGCCGATATTGCGGCGCAGCGTTACCGTATCCTGGCCGCTGGTATCCTCTCCGTTGATATAAATCCGGCCGCCGCTGGCCGGTATCAGCCGGTTAATCATCTTCAGCGTGGTGGTTTTGCCGCAGCCGGAAGGGCCGAGCAGCACGCACATTTCGCCTGCCGGTACATGCAGGCTGACGTTATCTACCGCATTAAAGGCCGTGCCATTTTTCTGCGTAAAAGTTTTCGTCAGGTTTTCCAGTTTAATCATTCGCGAATCCCCCTCGGGGTCAGTGCCAGCTGCAGCCGGTGCAGCAGCCAGTCAAGAAAGATAGCCAGCAGGCAGATCATCAGCGCGCCGGCAATAAGCATGCGTACATCGCTACCGCCGATGCCATCCAGCAGCTGCAGTCCGAGACCGCCTGCACCGATAACGGCGGCGATCGCCATAACGCCGACGTTCATCACCACCGCCGTGCGGATGCCGCCAAAAATCACCGGCAGCGCCATCGGGATCTCTACCCAGCGCAGCCGCTGCCAGAACGTCATACCAATGCCGCGTCCCGCTTCGCGCAGTCCGGAGGGCAGGTTCTCCAGCGCCGTATGGGTGTTACGCACAATAGGCAGCAGCGAATAGAGAAACACAGCCGTAATCGCAGGCAGGGCGCCGATGCCCTGGCCGATCAGTGAAAAAAGCGGGATCATTAGCCCGAACAGCGCGATGGTAGGGATAGTCAGCACAATAGTGGCAATGCCCAGCACCGGCGTCGCCAGCCATTTAACGCGTACAATCAAAATGCCCAGCGGCACGCCAGCGAGGATGGCAAAGCCAACCGCCACAAGCACCAGCCAGGTGTGCTGCCACGTCAGGCCCAGCAGCATCTGCCAGTTGTCAGTGATGTAATAGAGGGTATCCATGGTGTCTCCTTACAGCATGTTACGGGTCTGGAGGAAATCGCGGGCAACCTGAGCGGGTGACTGATGATCGATATCCACCCGCTTGTTCATTTCTGAAATAGCGTCATCAGTAATCAATGCTGACAGCTGATTCAGCGCTTTCTCCAGGCCAGGATGTGCAGCGAGCACCTCTTTACGCACCACTGGCGTGACGTTGTAACTGGGGAAGAAGTGCTTATCATCTTTTAATACCAGCAGGTCAAAGCCTTTGACGCGGCCATCGGTGGTATAGATCAGGCCGGCGTCCACAAACCCGTCACGCACCGCGTTATAGACCAGTCCGGGATCCATCTGGCGGATTTGCGGGCGATCGAGCGGCAGTTGATAAACTTTTTGCAGCGGCTTCAGGCCATCGGAGCGGCCCGCAAATTCCAGATCCAGCCCCAGCCGCCAGTTATGCTCCGGATCGTTCCTGCGCACCTGTTCCATTTTGCTGACCAGCTGCGACAGGGTGGTAATACCCTCCTGCTCTGCGCGACGTCGCTGCATGGCGAAAGCGTAGGTATTGTTCATGGGTGCCGGTTTAAGCCAGACCAGCCCCTGTTTTGCATCGAGCTTTTTCACTGTCGCCCACGCCTGCTCAGGGGACATGGGCTTACTGATGTGGTTAAAAATAATGAGCGAGGTGCCGGTATATTCCCATGTCATATCAATCTGTTTATTGATCATGGCATTACGGCTGATGGTGGTGGCAATATTGGTCTTTGGGATGATCTTAAATCCGTTTTTCTGCAGCCATAAAACGGTCAGGGCAGACAAAATATGTTGTTCAGTAAAGCTTTTGGTGGAGAGCGTAACGGGCGCAGCAGCCATTGCTGACTGAGTCAGCAGCAGCGCAGTGCTCAGCGCCAGCACAGCATCGCGCAGCCAGCGGGAAAGCGGCCTGGTGAGGATCATCAAAACGTGCTCCATGGGTTAAGTTGCAGCGTGTGGCGAAAGAATGCGGCCCAGCGCGGCCAGCAGCATATCCAGGATCAGGGCTATCAGCGCGGTGGCGGCCGCGCCCAGAATCAGCGTCGGGAAATCGTTCAGATAAATTCCGGGGAAAATCAGTTCGCCGTAGCTGCTCGCGCCTATCAAAAAGGCCAGCGGCGCGGTGCCGACGTTAATCGCTGTGGCGATGCGCACCCCGGCTAATATCACCGGCAGCGCGTCCGGCAGCTCAACCTGGCGCAGCCGCTGCAGGCGGGTCATGCCAATGCCTTTTGCCGCTTCAATCAGCGCAGGGGGGACCGCGCACAGGCCGGCATAGGTATTGCGCACAATGGGCAGCAGCGAGGCGAGGAACAGGGCAATCAGCGCCGGCTGTTCACCGATGCCCACAACCACCATGGCCAGCGCCAGCACGGCCAGAGGCGGGAGGGTATTACCGACGTTGAATATCTGCATAACATATTCAGCCCGGCGTCGTGCAAAAGGACGGCTCAGCACAATCCCGGAAGGGATCCCCACCAGCAGCGCGCAGAGCATGGACCAGAAAACCAGCCAGAGATGCTGCTGACCGAGATAAATCAGATCGGTCTGGCGGGCGCGCAGCGTATCCGGACCGAGTCCCCAGACCAGCAGCGCGACGAGTACTAAAAGTGTGAGAAGAGCCAATCCGGTGCGCCGGATCAGCGATGCGTGAGGCATAACCGTTTTCTCCCTGAATAAATATAACAATCAGCTATGATTGCTCTGCTGAGCGGCAGGATAAGGGGCCGCGTTCGATAGCAAAATTTTATGGTTAAAAGGCAGATTGACCGCGCTAAAGCTGCGTAAATTCACATGTAATTAACCGTACGGCTAAAAATCTATAGCAATCTCTGATCGGCAAAGCCAGCATTTAGCGCAAAAAACAGCGGGCAGGGTGCGGGCAAAACGGCATGCAGCCCGCGCGGGATATGGGATGCTATGACAATAAAAAAAATTCATCGAAAAAGGTTACCCTGTCACATAAACGCTGGCTGGCGCATTGTGTGGCTGAACCAAAAGATTAACCGGTATAAGGAGCGTTATGTCAGAGCACGCTGAAGTTTTGCGCAGCCATCGTCCATGGATCCTGTTTGCCTGTATGCTGGCGATGTTTATGGCCGCGATTGAGGTCACTATTGTCGCCACGGCCATGCCCACGATAATTGCCGATCTTGGCGGCTTTGCGCAGTTTGGCTGGGTGTTTTCTATTTATCTGCTGACGCAGGCGGTCAGCGTGCCGCTTTATGGGCGTTTAGCCGATATATGGGGACGTAAGCGGCTCTTTTTTGTCGGAGTGTCGCTGTTTTTGTTCGGCTCAGTGCTGTGCGGCTTTGCCCATACCATGACATGGCTCATTCTGTTTCGCGCGTTTCAGGGGCTGGGGGCAGGCGCAATCATGCCGCTGACCACCACTATTGTGGCGGATATCTATTCCCCGCGTGAACGCGCCACCGTGCAGGGCTGGCTCTCCAGCGTCTGGGGCGTGGCGGCGATTATCGGGCCGCTTAGCGGCGCGTGGCTGGTGCAGCATTTCAGCTGGGCGGTGATATTCTGGGTCAATGTACCGGTAGGCCTGATCTCAATGCTGCTGCTGGCGCGCTTCCTTCCCACACGCCAGGCCTCTGTGTCAGGTGCGCTGAATATCACCGGCAGCTGCTGGCTGATGATCAGCGTCACCGCGCTGCTGGTGGCGCTGCTGCAGGCGGAAGCGCTCGGCTACTGGCTGCTGCTCTTCCTGCTGCTGGCAGGCGTGGCTGGCTGGCGTCTTAAACGGCACGAGCAGCAGACGGCGGCGCCGCTCTTCCCGCTCGCGCTGTGGCGCAGCCGCCTGATTGTGGCGGGCAATGCCGGTAACCTGATTATTGGCGCGACCATGATGGGTATCAGCGCGTTTCTGCCAACCTGGATCCAGGGGATCACCGGCGGCACGCCGCTGCAGGCGGGTAGTGCGCTGGCGATGATGTCAATCGGCTGGCCGATTGCCAGTACGCTGAGCGGTCGCCTGATGCTCGTAACCTCTTACCGCTTTACCGCTCAGCTCGGCGCACTGTTACTGATTGCCGGCAGCGCGTTGCTGCTGTTGCTCCATGCAGACAGCTCCGTACTGCAGGCGGGCTTCACGGCCTTTGTTATCGGCACCGGCATGGGCATGACCAGCACCACCTTTCTGGTCTCCGTACAAAACCATGCGCAATATGAGATCCGCGGTATCTGCACTGCTTCCATTATGTTCAGCCGGATGCTGGGTTCGGCGCTGGGAACCGCACTGATGGGGGCGGTTTTAAATATCAACCTGGCGCAGCGGCTGCCGCAGGCGAACGATCCCATGCAAAAAATCATGTCGCCGGAGAGTCGTGAGGCGCTGCCGGTGGCAGAACTGCAGCTCTGGACAACTGAGATTGCAGCCTCGCTGCACTGGGTATTTATCGTGGCCTTGCTGATTGCGCTGCTGACGGTGTGGATCGCCTGGCTGATGCCGCGTCAGCGGCCGGAGACGGAATAACAGGTGAAAAACCGGGGCAGACGCTGCCCCGGTTGCGGTTACTGCGCTGACATATCCTGCGAGCTGCCGGCGCTGTCGGGCGCGCTGCCGTCTGCATCCCGCATATTCTTTTTATAAACAATTTTTTGCGTATCGTTTTCACAGTGGCCGACCACCTGACCACCCGCCTGATCGGCCTGATCGTTTGGCACGATGTCCAGCGTAAAATCTGACTCCGCCACGCCGTTGCTGACAATTTTTTTGCTGATATCGGCACGAACGCTGTCGCAGGAGGCCTGAGCCATCAGCGGCAGCGTCATAGCACCCAGCAGCAGTACCAGAGAACCCTTTTTCATCGCTAACTCCTTGTTGACTGTCTCTCTGAACACTATAGCAGCACAGCTGCGTTACGGCGCGACCGGGCGACCGGTCCGGCGATCAAGGCAGCGCAGGGTATTCTCTTCCCAGTAAGCGTTAACGTTATAGCTCTTGTCGCAGGCGTCGCGGGTATCAAACGCGCGGTCTGCTTTATCAAACTCTTTCTCTGTCCGGGTATTAATTTTGCTGCGCAGATTGCGGGTATCGTTCCACTGCTCTTTACTCTGGCGCGCGGCTTCGTTGCTGGCCGCACTGTTGCCATCTTCCACAATCAGGCGATCGGTGCGCGCGGTGGCAAGGGGAGCGGTCAACAGCACACTGGCCGACAGTAACGCCGTAAACAGAACAGAAGCATAATTTTTCATGGTGTTGTCCTTCAGTCAGACCCGGTCAGCCATAGGAGGCTGTTTCTGTAACAGCCCCTAGTATATCATCGCGCTTTTACTGCTCACCAGCGGTGTGCAGTTTGTTGAGGTAACAGAGAGCAGGGTTATGCTGATCCAGACCACACTATTGTTTTTCATTACGGCGGTTGCAGAGATCACTGGCTGTTTCCTGCCCTGGCTCTGGCTGCGTAAAGGGATGAGCGCATGGCTGCTGCTGCCTGCCGCCGCCAGTCTGGCGCTGTTTGTCTGGCTGCTCACGCTGCATCCGGCAGCAAGCGGACGGGTATATGCGGCATACGGAGGCGTCTATGTGTTTACGGCTCTGATCTGGCTACGCGTGGTAGACGGGGTACGCCTGAGCGCATGGGACTGGACTGGCGCGCTGATAGCGCTGTGCGGCATGCTGATTATGGTGACAGGCTGGGGAAAAGCCTGACAGCGTCACCCGGCAGGGATAAGTGACGCTGTCACATAAAATCAGTGCGCTTTATGCACTTTCAGGCCGGCAGTGGTCTGGCTGACCGGCATGATCTCCAGCGTATTGATGTTCACATGCGCTGGCAGCGTAGTAACCCAGTAAACCGCTTCGGTAACATCTTCCGCGGTCAGTGCTGTCGTGCCTTCATACACGGCGCCGGCGCGATCGTCATCGCCTTTGAAGCGCACGTTAGAAAACTCCGTTCCGCCAACCAGGCCTGGCTCAATATCGGTCACACGCAGCGCGGTGCCGTGCAGATCGGTCCGCAGATTCAGGCTGAACTGACGCACAAATGCTTTGGTTGCGCCATAAACGTTGCCGCCCGCATAGGGCCAGCTGCCGGCAATTGAACCGATGTTCACGATATGTCCGACGTTGCGCTCTACCATGGCGGGCAGCAGCGCCCGGGTCATGTATACCAGGCCTTTTGTATTGGTATCGATCATATTATCCCAGTCATCGACACTGGCTTTGTGAGCCGGCTCAGTGCCCAGCGCCAGGCCCGCGTTGTTGACCAGTACATCAATAGCGCGCCATTCAGCCGGAAGCGCAGCCACAATGTCATCGATCGCGGCACGATCGCGAACATCAAGCTGAACGGTATAGAGGTTTTCACCCAGCTCATCCTTCAGCGCCTGCAGTCGTTCAGCGCGCCGTCCGCTGGCGATCACTTTATGGCCTGTGGCAATGAAGCGGCGGGTGATACTTTCACCAAAACCCGCAGTAGCACCGGTAACAAAAATAATCATCTCACTGTTCCTTAACTGTTTTCAGGTAGTCCGCGTTAACCATATCACCATCACTTCCTGCCTGCTGAAAAAAAGCAGTCTGCCGCCGGTGTGCATTAACCGGGTGCAGGGCTGCACCGTGATGAGGCGTAACGGGACAGAGTAAGTCGTTGCGCCCGGCATCTGAACCTGGTGCAAAGCGGCGTAATCGGTTGCGCATTCGTTTGCTTTTAATGTTTATCTAACCTCATGATTTGGATGAATAATTCAGAGGTGGCACAGCCTTTGCACTATCGGTTTATCTTACTGAGAGGATGAGCTATGAACGCTGACAATGAGACGCTGCTGCGCGCCAGTTTTTTTGATTTTACCCGCACGGTGTACCAGCCGGAGGCGCTGAGTGACGCCGCACGCTATCTTGCTGATGGCGTGCTGACACTGCGTGCAGGAAAAATTGTCAGCCTGCAAAGCTGGAGCAGCGCGGCGCATCAGGTTGACCACAGGCAGGTAACGGATCTGCGCGGTAAGCTGATTGTGCCGGGGTTTATCGATACGCATATTCACTATCCGCAGACGGAAATGATGGGGGCGTTCGGTGAACAGCTGCTGACCTGGCTGAATACCTATACCTTTCCGGTCGAGCAGCAGTATCACTGTGCAACCCATGCGGCAAAGATGTCCGCTTTTTTCCTGCAGCAGCTGCTGGCTAACGGTACCACTACCGCGCTGGTGTTCGGCACGGTGCATCCGCAGTCGGTTGAGGCGCTGTTCAGCGCGGCAGAGCGGCTCAGCATGCGGCTCATTGCCGGTAAAGTGATGATGGATCGCAACGCGCCCGACTACCTTACCGAAACGCCCGAAACGAGTTATCAGCAGACGCGGGCGCTGATAGCGCGCTGGCACCGGCGCGGCCGTCTTGGCTATGCGCTGACGCCACGCTTTGCGCCGACCTCTTCGCCACAGCTGCTGGAACGGGTGCGCCAGCTGCGAACTGAGTTTCCCGATACCTGGCTGCATACGCACCTGAGTGAAAATCCGCAGGAGGTGGCGTGGGTCAGAGAGCTTTTTCCCGAGCGCAACGGCTATCTCGATGTCTATCACCACTACCAGCTCACGGGCGCACGCAGCGTATTTGCCCACTGCCTGCATCTGCAGGATCATGAGTGGCAGTGCCTGCACGACACCGGTTCAGCCATCGCGTTTTGTCCTACTTCAAATCTGTTTCTTGGCAGCGGGCTGTTTGATCTCAAACGCTGCTGGCAGGAGAACGTGCGCATGGGGATCGGTACCGACGTCGGCGCAGGCACCACGTTCAACCTGCTGCAGACGCTGGGCGAAGCGTATAAAGTGGGGCAGCTGCAGCACTATAAGCTGACCGCCTGTGAAGCGCTGTATCGCGCCACGCTTGGCGGAGCGCAGGCGCTGGATCTCGATGAGAAAATCGGCAACTTTACTCCCGGTAAAGAGGCCGATTTTGTCGTGCTGGATCCGGCAGTATCACCGCTGCAGCAGCTGCGTCATGGCAACAGTAAAGATATCTTCGAGCAGCTGTTTGTCCTGATGACGCTTGGCGACGATCGCAACATTGCGCAGACCTGGGTAAACGGCCGGCCGGTGTGGCAAAAAGAGATGACTGACAGCGTGCAGAGTTGTTGCCCGCAAACCAGCGTGCCAGGATAAAGGCTCTCTGCCGCAGGCTTTTGCGGCGTTGCTGATTATCAGGAGCGATAATGAACCGATCCGCCAATCCCTTTTTTACCGCCAGCACGCTGCCGTATCAGGCACCGCCGTTTGATCAGATAAGCGAAGACGATTTTCTGCCCGCGCTGGAAGCGGGCATCGAAGAGAAACGCCGCGAAGTTGCCGCGATTGTCGCAAACCCGGCACCGCCGGACTTTGCCAATACGTTTGAAGCGCTGGAGCGCAGCGGCCTCTTACTGAGCCGGGTGTGGCAGGTCTTTTCAGCCATGACGGCAGCGAATACGTCGCCGCGGCTGCAGGAGGTGGAAGAGATGATTACGCCGGCACTGGCGGCGCTGCACGATGAGATCTACCTGAACAGCGCGCTCTTTGCCCGGCTGGATGCTGTCTGGCAGCAGCGAGGCACCGCCTGCCCGGACGCGGAGGCCGTGCGGCTCACGGAAGTCACGCGACAGGCATTTCAGCTGGCCGGTGCCGGCCTGAGCGATGACGACAAACAGTGGCTGCGCGCCATTAATCAGGAGCTGGCGGGTCTCAGCACCCGCTTTGGTAACCGGCTCCTGGCAGCGACGCAGTCGGCGGCCTATACCGTCAGCAGCGCAGAGGCGCTGGCGGGACTCAGCGACGCAGCGCTTGAACAGGCACGCGCCGCGGCGGCCGCGCGCGGTCTTGATAACCAGTGGCTGATCCCGCTGCAAAACACGACGCAGCAGCCGGCGCTGACCCGGTTAACCATCCGCGCCACGCGGGAAGCGCTGTTTGAGCAGGCGCTGAGCCGCTGTGAACGCAACGATGAGAATGATACGCGGCAGCTGGTTTCACGCATGGCGCAGCTGCGCGCGGAGCAGGCAGCGCTGCTGGGCTATAGCAGCTATGCGGCGTGGAACCTGCAGGATCAGATGGCGAAAACGCCGGATGCTGCGCTGAGCTTTATGCGCAATATTGTGCCGGCCGCCCGCCAGCGCGCCGGGCGCGAGGCCGACGATATCTCACAGCTGATGGCAGAGCAGCAGCAATCATTTGACCTGCGCGCCTGGGACTGGAATTTCTACGCAGAGCAGGTGCGTCAGGCGAAGTATGACCTGGATGAAGATACCATTCGTCCCTGGTTCGCGCTGGATAACGTACTGGAGCGCGGCGTATTCTGGGCCGCCACGCAGCTTTACGGTTTACGGTTCAGTCAGCGCCACGATCTGCCGGTTTATCATCCGGATGTGTGCGTCTATGAGATTTTCGATGCCGATGAGACGCCGCTGGCGCTGTTTTACACCGACTTTTTTGCCCGCGATAACAAAAGCGGCGGGGCCTGGATGGGTAACTTTGTGGACCAGTCTGCGCTGCTGGATCAGAAACCGGTGATCTACAACGTCTGCAACTATACTAAACCGCAGCCTGGTCAGCCGGCGCTGCTGAGCTGGGATGAGGTTATCACGCTGTTCCACGAATTTGGTCATGCGCTGCATGGTCTGTTTGCAAACCAGCGCTACGCCAGCCTCTCCGGTACGGCCACGCCCCGCGACTTCGTGGAGTTTCCGTCGCAGATCAATGAACACTGGGCCAGTCACGAGGCGGTATTTGCCAGCTATGCGCGTCACTGGGAAACCGGGGAGCCAATGCCCGCTGAACTGCGCGAAAAAATGGTGCAGGCCGCCACCTTTAATAAAGGTTATGACATGACCGAACTGCTGGCGGCGGCGCTGCTGGATCTGCAGTGGCATTCACTTTCCACGCACGATAAGCCGCAGGATGTGGAACATTTTGAACGTCAGGCGCTGCAGGCAGAAAATATCGCGCTCGCAGGGGTGCCGCCGCGCTATCGCTCCAGCTATTTTCGTCACATCTGGGGAGGAGGGTATGCGGCGGGTTACTACGCCTATATCTGGACGCAGATGCTGGCTGACGATGGCTATCAGGCGTTTACTGAACATGGCGGCCTGACGCGGGAAAACGGGCAGCGCTTCCGCGAGCAGTTGTTGTCACGCGGAAACAGCAGCGATCTGCAGCATGTCTGGCTGAGCTGGCGCGGTAAAGCGCCAGAGATTGAGCCGATGCTGCGTCATCGCGGGCTGAGTACAGAGTAGGGCAGAGGCGGTGGCCCGTTACCCCATCGGGCCACCGCTAATCGTGTCGCACATCCCAGCCAGCACCCGTTCGCCGCTTTCAGTTTTTAACGCCTCATACCAGGCTGCCGTCAGCGCGGGCTCCTTGCCGTGCGTTATATCGCAGCGCTTGCGTGCTTTCAGCACCAGGTCGCGGGTACGATCCAGCCGGCGCGCCTCATAGCGCAGCAGCGCATCTTCCACGCCCAGTGAGTGTGTTGCCAGCGTCTGGGCCAGCACGACGGCATCTTCCATTGCCGCGCAGCCGCCCTGGCCAATGTCGGGCGTGGTGCTATGGGCTGCATCACCCAGCAGCGCCATGCGTCCGCGTACAAAGCGGGTAAAGGGATCGGTATCGTGGATTTCGACCCGGTTGGTGGTCAGCGGGTCGAGCTGCGCAATCAGCCGCTGCACCGGTTCAGCCCAGCCAGCGAAATAGCCGCTGAGATCGGCGCGCAGCGTGGTGCGATCCTGAGCAAGACCGGCAGGTAACGGCACATCGAAGAAAAAGTAGAAGCGATTTCCGGCGATAGGCATTAGTGACACGCGTTTGCCGTCGCCGACAAAGGTGGTCCACTGATCGGCGGGAGCAATCGCCTCATCTGCGGTAATAAGCCCGTTCCAGTTTACATAGCCCGCATAGCGGCGCGTCACGCGCTCACCCAGAACCGCCTCGCGCAGCACCGAGTGCGTGCCGTCTGCCGCAACCAGCAGGTCGCCTGCGGCTTCGCTGCCGTCGGCAAAAAACGCGGTAACGCCCTGTGACGTCTGTTCAGCATGCGTAACCCGTCTGCCAAAGCGAACGCGCGTCCGGCCATAATTATCAAGCAGCATCGCCTGCAGCCCGGCGCGGGAAACCGGCGCAGGATATTCACCGGTTTGCTGCACCAGCGGGGCGAGGCTGAAACGCGTCAGCGGCGCACCGCTGCGCGCATCGTGATAAGCCATCCAGGCCATATTACCGCTGAGTGCGCGCAGCGGCTGTTTCAGGCCGAGCGAATTAAGACACTTTACCCCGTTTGGCCAGACGGAAATGGCTGCGCCAACCGGTTTCATCTCCGCAACGGCCTCATAGACTTCCGTTTCAAAGCCTGCCCGTTCCAGGGCGATGGCGGCACTCATCCCGCCGATACCGGCGCCAATAATAATTATTTTCATCATAGTCTCCTGTGCTCAGACAGATAGCACTGCAACTTCTGTACCAGATGCGCGACGATCGGCAATCTATTGAATAACCTGATATTTAATAGATTGCACAGGGTTATGAAACGATTGTTGCAGTGCATTTGCACTGAAGTGGTGCAATTAATTGATCATGAATCTTTTGTTTCATGCGGTATTCTGACCAGATTTTGCGCATACTTAAGGCTTCAGCGTGGAGGGGTAATGATGAAGTGGATAATTGCGTTAATGATGGCGTGCAGCGTAAACGTGATGGCGCAGAGTCACTGGCAGCCACAGCCTAAATCGCCGTCTGTGGTGTTTACGCCGGTTGCGTCAAAATGTGATGTGTCGGCCTGTCAGCAAAACTGCTACGTACAGCAATCGCAGTGTAAAAATGACAGCGGCGGCGGATGTGGCTCGCTGGCACAAATCTGCGTACAGAACTGCGCCAGCCAGTGTCGCTGAGTATCAGGGCGTTTCACGCCAGATATCGCGCATCGCCAGCTCCAGTTTTTTAAACTGGCGATAGCGCGCGTCATGAAAGCTGACCCACTCCGGACGCGGCTGCCGCGCGTCCGGCTGCAGCCGGACCGCATGCTGCACCGCGTCCGCTAAATCCCGCCATACGCCTACGCCAACGCCGGCACACAGCGCGGCGCCCAGCGCGCCGGTTTCCGTGCACGCTGCAACCCGCACCGGAATGTTCAGTACGTCGGCAAACATCTGCGGCCAGACTATGCTGCGCGCGGCACCGCCTGAGAGCGTTGCGCGGGTAAAGGGAAGGCCGGCAGCGTGCAGCCGGTCAATATGCGCCCGGTGAGCAAAGGTCACGCCTTCGAACAGGGCAAACAGCATATCTGCGCGTGTATGCCAGCCGCCCAGACCGTAAAATCCGGCCCGGGCCGGTTCCGGTTTGCGGCCGGAATACAGATAGGGATGATAAAACGGCAGGTTCGGATCCTGGCGGATTTGCGCCACACACTCACTGCTCTGCGCCGCACCTTTTCCGCCGCGCCGGTCGTCAAACTCACGCAGAAACCAGTTGAGGTTGGCCGCAGAAGTCGCGCTGGCTTCAATCGCCATAAAGCGATCCCGTTCTATCATTGAACTCATAGAGACCGGGCGAAGATAGTCAGGTTTGTCCACAACAACCTGATTAATGCTCCACGTACCGGCTACGATTGAGGCGTCACCGCAGCTGACCACCCCTGACCCGGCTGCACTGGCCACCACGTCAAACAGGCCAGCCACGACCGGTATACCTGCCGGCAACCCGGTACGCGCCGCTGCCAGCGCGGTGACATAACCGCTGACAGCGCTCGATTCCCGCAGCGGCGGCAGCCATGCTGCTGCGTCTTCGATATCATAAAGCGCCAGCAGCTCAGCGCTGTAATCGCGAACGCGATAGTCAATCAGCCCGGCGCCTGCCGCGTCTGAATAGTCGCTGCTGAGCGCATCGCTGAGGAAATGCACGATCACATCTTTGGCACTCAGTACCGCACCGATCTGCTGCCATATCAGCGGCTGATGCTGTTTTACCCAGCTCAGCAGCACCGGCGTGGAGGCTGGCCACGGCGTCTGCCGGGAGAGGGCATAGATGGCGTGCTGTTTTTCCGCCTGCTCCAGCGCATCGACGATGTCGCCTGCCCGCCGATCGATGGACTGAATGCCGAGCTGCGGCTGCAGCGCCCGGTCCAGCGTATAGAGGCCATTGCCGTGTCCGGCGGCACCTACCGCAATGATATCCTGTGCGGTCGTGCCCGCCTGCAGCAGACAGTGACGGATTGCCTGTTCAGTACCGTGCCGGATGGCGGCTATCGATCGCTCGGCGTAGCCCTCCTGCGGCTGCAGCGTCTCGCCGGTATGCTCAGCCACGGCCAGTATCGTCCCGCTGAGATCAAACAGCACCGCCTTGATCATCGTGTTACCGGCATCAATACCCAGGATTTTCATATCCGGCTCCGTAAAACCGCAGAGGAGATCGCGCACAGAACGCGCGACGGGTCAGGCGTCAGTCTGCTGATAAAGGGCCAGCGCATCTGCGCCGCTGGCACCCTGATGAATAATGGCCATCAGCGCGGCGACGACCCGGGCAGGATGGGCATGCTGATAAACATTGCGGCCATAGACCATGCCGCTGGCACCCTGCGCCATCAGCAGCGCACTCTTGTGCAGTACCGCGCCGATCTCACCTTTGCCGCCGCCGCGCACCAGCGTCGGACAGCGCGCTGCCTCTACCACACGGTGAAAATCAGCCGGATTATCAGTCGGGTCTGCTTTGATGATATCAGCGCCCAGTTCACGCGCCAGTCGCACCAGCGGCACGATCTGCTCTGCATCGCCCAGTGAACCGTAAGCGGCTCCCTGACCGGCCGGTGCCATTACCAGCGGCTCAATCATCAGCGGCATGCCGTAGCGGTCACACGCCTGACGCAGCCGGCCGATATTTTCGATGCACATGCGAAAAATAGCGGGCTCATCCGGGATCAGATAAAGATTCACTACCACGGCGGCCGCATCCAGCTGCAGCGCTGCCAGAATCGGCTCATCAGGATTATGCAGGACTGCCCACATCTCGCGATGCCGTACCGCGTTATACGCATTGCCAACATCGGTACGCAGCACCAGAGCCGGTTTTACTCCCTCCGCGCACTGCAGCAGATCCGCCTGTCCATAATTGACCTGAATCGCGTCGGGCTGTGCGGTGATCAGGCGCTGCATTACCGCTTCAATATCCTCAAGCCCCTGCAAAAAATCGGGTTCGTTAGCGATACCGTGATCGACTGCCACGTCCAGACAGCGGCCGTGGCGGAATAACCGCTTCATACGGACTTTACTGCTCGCTGACATGCCGGGCCTCCTGCTGCATCACGGTGGGATAGAGACCATGCAGGCCGTGAAAGCGCGCCAGCGACGCGCAGCAGCGCTGCAGCTGCTGTATCCGCTGGTGCTCGCTCCAGTTCAGCGTCTGCGCCATCAGCAGTGAGATCTCCTGGATCAGCGGCGGCGTCAGCTCGCCACCGATCGCCAGTGACGTGCGCCGCACCAGCAAATCTTCCAGCTGGCACACCTGTTCGTGCTCTGTCAGATAGCGCAGCTCCGTTGCGCTGTAATCGGCGTGGTGATGCAGCGGACGGTCGTCATCGCGCAGCAGCGACAGCAGCGGCACGGCGCGGCTGCCGTAACGTTTTACCAGCTGCGTCACGCGCGGCGCCGGCAGCGCGTACTGCTGCGCCAGCTGGGCGATCCAGGCGGGCTGTGCCGCCGGAGCAGGGAAGTCGCGTCCGCCGCCGATAGCTAACTCAGTGGTTGAGGTATGGCGCTTTTCGCCCAGCAGCCGCAGAACCCGATCGGCCGCTTCTTCACCAAAGCGGCGGAACGTGGTCCACTTACCGCCTACCAGGCATAGCGTGCTCCAGGCGCGGGTGGGGTCGGGTGGCAGCATGACCAGTGAATGATTACGCGATATCTGCCCGCTGAGTTTTGCATCGCTGGCGGGCAGGGGACGCACGCCGCAGAAGGTATAAACCACGGCGGATTCAGGCACCACGACCTCAGGGAAGACAAAGCGCAGCGATTCAAGAATATACGCTTTCTCTGCAGCCTCGCAGACGACGTTATCGGGATCGTCAACGCGGATATCCGTTGAGCCAGCCAGCACTTTACCCGCCCACGGAAACAGAATGCAGACGCGTCCCTCCTGATTTTCGAAGTAGACCATTTCACCATCCAGCATGCGCAGCAGCTCCGGATGGTCGAGGATCAGATGCGACCCTTTGGTGCCGCCAATCAGTTTCTGCCGGGCGCTTTTGGGCGCGACGTGCTGGTTAAGCTGGTCAATCCATGCGCCGCCGGCATTCACCAGCACATGCGGCTGCAGGCGAAACTGCTCGCCGCTCAGCGTATCTTTCAGCGTAACGGTCTCTCCGTCGCTGCTGATAAGCTGCATATAATTCAGGGCCAGCGCGTCGCTGCAGGCGCGCTCTGCATCCTCCAACAGCTCAAGCCCCAGCCGTTCCGGGGCGCTGATCCACGCATCATAGTAGCTGGCGCTGTATTTCACCCATGGCGCAAAGCCTGGCCAGCGATCGCGGGTCGCTGCCTCACTGCGCACCTGATGTTTAGGCATGGAACCATACTGACGCGTATAGAGGTCATACAGGCTGAGGCCGGTTTTGATCAGCAGCGCACCGCGCCGGGCAGGTTTATCACTGAGACGCAGAAACCGTCGGGTGGCGTTGATCATGCCACCGCTGAAATTATCCACGGGCACCGTGGTCCGCAGAGGAAAGACATAGTGCGACGCGTTCTTCAGCAGCCGATCGCGTTCGATCACCGACTCTTTCACCAGACCAAACTCACCGGTTTCAAGATAGCGCAGGCCGCCATGGATCATACGCGACAGCGCACCACTTGCCGCCTGACACCAGTCATCGCGCTCTACGATAATCGCCGGGATCCCCTGCAGGGCCAGTTCGCGAAACGTACTGATGCCGTTAATGCCGCCTCCGGCAATCAGGACCGGTGTAATCTGCCGCTGGCGCAGCCTGTCGAGACGCTCATTACGGGTTAATACAGTAGCCATGGCACGCTCCCTGACGATGAAGGCTTATCCGTCAAAGGTATAGGAGTGTGCAGCCAAAACGGCAAACCCGCTTACTCAGGATGTGACTCTGTTCACTTACACCACCAATGGAGATGTGGGGTGGGCCGGAGGCAGATATACTATGCGCACCGCTTTTGGTTCTGAGGAATAAGGATTATTCATGCGACGCCGCGTTATGGCTCTACTTTTGCTGCTTATCGCCAGCTCCGCTGCTGCCCGGGCGCCGGATGACATTATCGAACCGCTGATGGCGCGCTTTGCGATCCCCGGCATGGCGATCGCCGTGCTGAATAAAGGGCAGACCACCTTTTACAGTTACGGTGTCACTTCAGTGCCGCAGGGAGCGCCTGTAACCTCCCGCACGCTGTTTGAGATTGGCTCGCTCAGCAAAACCTTCACCGCCACGCTTGCCAGCTATGCCGTACAGCAAAACAAAATGCAGCTGCGCGATAGCGCCAGTCAGTGGCTGCCTGCTCTGCAGGGCAGCGCGCTCGATCGCGTGACGCTGCTGAACCTGGCAACGCACACCAGCGGCATGCCGCTGTTTGTGCCGGAGGAGGTGACGGATAACGCACAGCTCATGCAGTGGTACAAATCGTGGCAGCCTGAGGCTGAACCGGGAACACAGCGTGTCTATTCAAACCTGGGTATCGGCCTGCTGGGCATGATCGCGGCGAAGAGCCTGAATATGTCATTTATGCGCGCTATGGAGTCGATGCTCCTGCCGGCGATGGGGATGCATCATACTTTTCTTCAGGTGCCGCCGCGCGCCATGCCGGATTATGCACAGGGATATGATAAACAGAACCGTCCGCTACGCGTGACGCCCGGGCCGCTGGATGCGGAAGCGTATGGGCTAAAATCAACATCAGAAGATCTGATCCGCTGGCTCGGCATTCAGATGGGAGAGGTTAACGTGGTACCGGCCTGGCGACAGGCGGTGGCTGCCACCCATCAGGGCTACTTCCGCACGGCAGCATTCACGCAGGCAATGATGTGGGAATACTACCCGCTGCCGGTCACGCAGCAGCAGCTGGTGGCGGGGAACAGCAGTAAAATCATCCTCAACGGCATGCGCGCTGCGCCGGTTTCACCCTCTGCACCCGTGCCGCTGCGTGCCTGGTACAATAAAACCGGTTCAACCAACGGCTTTTCAGCCTATGCAGTATTTATTCCTTCCCGGAAGCTGGCGCTGATTATGCTGGCCAACAAGTGGATACCCAATGACGATCGTATTATTGCCGCGGAGCAGATTATCCGTGCGCTGGAGGAGTAAGGAGAGACGATGAGTATTCGGGCATTGCGGGCTGAGGATTATGTTGCCTGGCTACGGTTATGGCAGGGCTACCAGCAGTTTTATCAGACAGAGATTGACGAGGCAACGACCGGTGAAACGTTCCGGCGCATGCTCTCCCGCGCAGAACCGATGTATTGTCTGGTGCTGGAGCAGGGGGGCATCATGGTGGGGCTGGTGCATTTTCTCACGCATCGTTCCACCTGGACGCGCGGTGACTACTGTTATCTTCAGGATCTGTTTGTGGCAGAAACGGCACGCGGCAGCGGAGCGGGTAAGGCACTGGTACTGGCCGTCTATGAGCAGGCCAGGCAGCGCGGCTGTTCACGTGTTTACTGGAACACGCAGGAGGGTAACACCACGGCACGGGCACTATACGATCGGCTGGCAACAAAAACGGAATTTATTCAGTATCGCTATCTGGTAGCACTATAATAGTTACAACAGACAAATTTTTCCATAATAGAAAGGGTTAGACTCCTCTGCAAAAAATTGTCTGACAGAAAATATAAGCAGCGGGCAGGGCAGCCCGCAGGAGCTGAGCGCTCTGTTACTGCACACTTTCAAATGAAACCTTCTGCCAGCTGTGATTGCGTCCGGATTTCCGCCACGGCTGACTTGCTATACGCCAGCTGCATGTTATGAATGAAATGCAGTTAACTTTCATTTGAAACCAGAGCGAGAGGTGATTTCTGTGACCACTTTATTGTCTTCAGCGCAGCAGCCCGACGATTTCAGAAAAAGCATTCGTCAGATGAAGCAGCAGTTGCGCCAACAGATCGGAGATGTGGAGGCGCTCTATGCACGGAAGAGGGAGAGGGGTTCGAAGACTCATGAAATGAAGATGTACGATAAGAAGCTAATTCATTGTTAATAGTCATTTTTAGATAGCCATAACCTGGCAAAATAAAAACTTAAACTGTTGGTTCCTGATGATGCAATCAAAAAAAGGATCCACGCAGGATCCTTTCAACCGCTGCCAACACCCTACCAGCTGCCGTACGGATAGTATTTTCCTTTTATAAAATCTTTTATGTCAGGATCATAACCATCCGGAATGCTGTAGTTAAAGTCAATCCGCGAAGGTACGCCTCTACAGGCATCCAGTTTATCTCCGGACAACGTGGTTATTTTTACGGGCTCAACCGGCAGGTTGTCGCCTCCCGCGCTGTTCAGAAGCCAGATACGGACTTTACCCTCTGGCGCCAACCCAAACAGCAAGGTTTTATACCAGGCGGTATTTCCTCTCCGATCTTTGCCGGTTGGTATCGACATTTTTTCCCGCAGGGCAGATGAGAAGGTGAGGCGCGTCTCGTAGGTCTTTTTATCAATGATCGAATCCCAGCAGAACAGCATCAGCGAGGGTGGATGCCGGACCTTGTTGAACTGGATGCCCCCGTCATCCATTCTGCTGTTCCAGGTGTCGACTACATCGGGATCACTCTGCGTACTGTCCAGTGTACGGAAGGTGGATATCACCTTTTCGTTATCAATAATCAGCGCTTTGGTCACGACCGCCGGTAATGCCCTCGGGGTGATAAAAGCAAAACCAACCTCACCATAAGGCATTTTACCGGTGTCTTCCGGCGTCTGCGCTTCGCCTGTCTGGCAGCCGCTGACCATGACCAGCATCAGCAGGGGAAAAAGTGTTTTCAGCTTCATATCTTTTTCCCGTCCATGCTGTATACAGTGCGTTGCCACTGCTCATCCGGCCGGTTGATAAAGCCAATCAGCTCTGAGGGCGATGCGCCCCCGTGAATAAGGCCGTCCGTATTGACCACGATGGCATTCCAGTTCGCCGAGCAGTGAATATACTTCTCTGCAATCACGTCCAGCTCATCCTGGCTGAAAGTTGATGGCGTCTGGCCATTACGGACAGCTTTCCCCATCGCCAGCGCTTTATCCCGGAGGGACGCAAGCTCATCCGGAATAGTGAGTTCTTTGTCTTTACTCAGAATAGAGTCAAACATCACCCCGGCTTCCTGCGCAGCCTCAAGCATCACCCTCAACGCGACGCGGGGCCAATCGTTTCTGACGGTACGCTCACGCAGGGTTAGTGCCGCAAAGCTGCGCTTCTGCATCTGGCCATACCGATCCGGAGGAAGCCTGTCGTCATGCCAGGTTTCTGCCGATATTTCATTTGTCCGCAGCAGTGGAGCCAGACAGGGCGATTTATCCAGCGTTTGCAGCTGGGCCACTGCCTGCCGGTAAGCCTGAGTCTTTTCACCGGGCTGACTGTAGGGTACGGTTTCCGTTGCCGGCCGCGTCAGAAAAAGATGTTCCTTTGTGACGGGCAGATAACCGCCGCCAATATCAGAATGCACGCCGGGCAGCGCCAGTTCCGGCCAGGTCGGTTTTACGCTGTTCAGCGCAAAGTTAAAGCGGCACTCGTTCGCGGCGGTGATATGAAAAACCTTCTCTGCCACGCCGGGGCGCAGAAGGAGGTTCACGTCACCGGTATCCGCGCTGTGCGGGTTCAGGCCATTAACCGGTGTGCCGATGGCGGCAACGGTATCGAAAATACCGATGAAGCGGGTTTTACCGGCAGGAGAACCATTGAAGTCCGTGCCGGCTACCCCCTGCCGGATGGCGCTGATAATGGCCGGGTCTTCAGACTGGATGCGGTTGGCAAAATGGCGGGCCGCTGTAGCACCGCGGCTGAAGCCAAAAATATCGAACTGCAGGACCCTGACGATAAGCTTGTTGTCAGCCTGTTGATTACTGACCGCGTCCAGTGCCTTCTGGATACTGTCAGCCAGCATGGAAACCGCTTTGTTCGTTTTGGCAATAACCCCGGTATCAGAGATACCAAACCCCTGGCCCAGCGTGCTGTCAGGTTTTCCCGCGTCGGTGCCGATACCGTCGATATAAACAGCTCGCTGAATATTGGGATTGTCTTCAGCAAAGCGACGGCTGTAGAGCGTACTCAGCCAGTGTATATTGGTGTAGTACCCGGTATAGCTGGTTGCACCGCTGCCCGACACACCAAAATTGTCACGGGCGCATTTTGCCAGAATGGACTCAGCTTCCGGGTCATCCAGATTGTAATGTCCTGCGGTATACGCTTTCATCATATTCTGCGTATTAACAGCATTGTTGCCAGTGCCGTCGAAGAACACGCCTATCGTTAGCGTGATCTCCCGTTTCTTTTTCTTCCCCGTCTGCGCATGTTTTTCCGGTTCAGGAGCGAATGACGGGGTCATCCCGGCTTTTGCCGCTGAAAGCTGCGGAATCGTACCCGGGGCAATCAGAAAATGGGTCCCCTGTGGGCACCTGCAAAGGATCGCCGAGCCATCCACCGCGACAGCCGCGCTATTTGAGTGCCGGTAATCGCCGTCCACAATAACTCCCACTTCCCCGCACTTGGGGCAGGGCGTGGTTTTGTCGCCAATATAGAGCTTCAGCAGCCCCATGACCGACATACCTGAACGGGCCGCGATACAGTGAGCTCCCGTGGAAGTCCTGTCCCCGTGCAGCCCGACGTTTTTACCGTGAATGATACAGCCTCTTCGGATCATCAACTCAGTCCTCTGCCGGTGACTATCCGGGCGGTGGTGCCAGGCGAACGCGCCAGTGAGACGGCTAATTCCGGAGTTAGTTCGTTGATATATTGCTGTTCCATGTCAAATCCCTCTTTTTCCTGTGGGTTAAGTGTCTATAGTAATCAGACGGTAGCTCTTAACCAAAATTTAATGTCGGTGTCAGAACGGCCGAATTGCCTTTTTGTCCTCAATAATTTTATAAACGGTGGTGCGAGCAATTTGCTATGGGCAGCGAGGTGAGACCAGAAAGCGCTATCGTGAAGGGCAATAAAATTAACCGGGTGCACCGGGCTCAGGCACTGACGCATTAATGCTGTGGAACACGCTTTATATGCAGGAAGCACTTAGCTGGATGCGCAATAATGGAGAAGAAACCGGGTAAGAGAATATCACCTGGTTACCCCACTGATGCACGGACATATCAATATGCCGGGCCTTACTGATTAACCGCAGGACATTATGAACGCACGCCATCAGTCAATTATTGAGCTGCTCAGTGAGCGCGGCAGCGTCAGCGTCAGCGAACTGGCGCTGACCACCGGCGTCTCTGAAGTCACGATGCGCCAGGATCTCAACCAGCTGGAAAAAGAGGGGCTGCTGCGCCGGGTGCATGGCTCCGCCGTTGCTGCCGGCGGTGACGACGTGGGCGTCCGGATGCAAACCCGCTTTGCCGTAAAAAAAAGGCTGGCTGATTATGCAGCCTCCCTGGTGAATGAAGGCGAAACGGTGTTTATAGAGGGCGGCAGTACCAATGCGCTGCTGGCACAGGCGCTGAGCGAGCGTCATGACGTCACGCTTGTCACAGTAAGTCACTATATTGCCGGCCTGCTGCGAGAAAAGGGCGGCGACGTGATCATTCTTGGTGGCCTGTTTCAGAAAAGCAGCGAATCCGTGGTCGGTCCGCTGACCCGTCTCTGCATTCAGCAGCTCAACTTTCACAAAGTTTTTATCGGCATTGATGGCTGGGATCGCGCTACCGGCTTTACCGGACGCAACATGCTGCGCTGCGATGTCGTCCACGCGCTGCTGGAAAAGCCCACGCATACCATTGCACTGACCGACTCCTCTAAATTTGGTCAGATCCACCCTTATGCGCTGGCACCGCACCAGCCATTCAGGCAGCTGATAACCGACAGCGAACTTGATCCGGCCGCGCAGGCGCTGCTGGCGGCTCAGGGAACGGAGGTCACACGCATTTAGTCCGGCAGTGCAGAGTGCTATTTTGCTGACCGGTCGCCCTTTATGTCAGCAGTGCCTGTGCCGTTATCTCATCGGTAATCAGCCCGGAGAGCTGGCCGCTGCTCAGTACGGCCCGAAGGGCAGCTACTTTACTCAGGCCGCCGGTCAGCGCCACAATTTCACTGCTATTCTGGCTGAGCGGCACGGAAAGCGTACGGGCCGTCAGCGAATTGTGGATCAGCGTGCCGTCAGCGGCAAAGAAGTGGCCCAGCAGCTCGCCCACGGCACCGGCTGCAGAGAGGGCGTTGATCTCCGCTTCTTCGAGCATACCCGCTTCAACCAGCTGGGCCGCCGGCTCTACCGTGCCGATACCGACCAGCTTTACCTCACTGCGCGCGGCCATATCAAAAATCTCGCTGACGCCGCGCTGCGCCAGCAGCACATCGCGATCCTCTTCAGTATTCGCAAAAAACGGCACCGGCATCATATAAGCCTGCGCGCCGGTTTTAGCGGCGATTCGGTGCATGACATCATGCGGGTTCAGCGCATAGTTACGCGTCAGGCAGCCCAGCAGCGACACAAAACGCGCCTGTGGCGCCTCAAGGCGCGCCAGCTGATGGATCGCCGCTGACAGGGTACGACCATGCCCCAGCCCGAGCGTAATAGAGGGCGCGTTAAGCAGAAGCTGGCGCAGATAATTTGCGCCAGCCATTCCCAGCGCCCGCACCGGCAATCCTGTTTCGCCCAGGTCAGGCGCGACCTGACAAAACCGCAGACCAAAGTGCTGACGCAGCTTATCCTCCAGCGCCACGCAGTCGAGAATATCGCCATCAATAGTGATTTTTACGGCGCCTTCCGCCACCATGCGCGCAATCAGGCGGTGCGTTTTTACCGAGGGCAGCCCCAGTCGTTTGGCGACCTCAGCCTGAGTCAGACCGCCTACGTAGTGCAGCCAGGCCGCACGCAGCGCCAGAGAGTCATCGCGGTCGGCAGAAGCAGGTGCGGATTTCATGTCTTTTTCCATTCAGAGTAGAAGACGACGCGGGTTCCGGCCCGCGCGTTTAGCGGTGCTGTCCGGCAGGACGGTGCGTCGCCAGGTGCAGGTCCGCTACGCCGGTCTCAATATGGCTGGCCCAGAACGCCACGCTTTCTGCAATCTCCGCCACAGCGCGGCTGTCGGTGGGTTCGCGCTCTTTGAAACTCAGCTCCAGGCAGATTTCATTATCCTGTGCGCCGCCACGCGCCAGCGCGTCCAGCAGCGGCTGCGGCTGAATACGGCCGCCGCTATTGTACTGCATTGTAAATGGACGATGCCCGCCTTTATCCATCATGCTCTGTTTGATATGAATGATCGGTGAACAGCGCGGCACCGCTTCCGCCCAGGCGTAAGGATCGTAGTCACGCGGGTCGGCAGAGGTCACATCACCGTGATCGATATCCGCCATCATCCACATCGGCAGGGCAAAATCGCGCTGGCTCAGGCGTTGCTGCAGGGCCAGCGCGGCAGGGATGGTTTCGCCAAACTCGCGCGCCACGCTCATCGGTTCCCAGAAAAGATATGTCAGTCCCGCCGCGCGCGCATGTTCAGCGACCTCCTGCCAGCAGTCAGTGGCGATATCGATAAGCGTTTCACGGCGCTCTGCGTCCCGGAAATCCTGCTGCGTAAAAATGGCAAACTGCGACCCTATGGCAACACCGCCAAGTTCAGCAGTGATATCCGCAAAGGTTTTAAACCAGTCAATATAGTAGCGGCGCACCGCGGCATCGGGATGACCAAAGTGGTTCAGTCGTCCGTAGGGACCGGTCATACCGGAGGTAACGCGTACGCCGGTGGTACGCAGCGCCTGCTGCATGCGACGCGTCATTGCGGTTATCGTGGCGGCAGGCCAGCCCGGATTAATAAACTCATGCGTCAGCTGCAGGTCACGAATGCGGATTTGCTCCGCCACCGTGGTAATTAAATCGTGCGGATCGGCAAAGCGGTTGACCAGCGGATTCGTATTAAGCGAAAGGGTAAGGGCCATATCAGTTCTCCTGTCCGGCACGGGCGCGCAGCGGGATCACGCGCGCGGAAGCCGCTTCAAACCAGGTGATGAACGCGTCGCGCTGCGCCGGGGTAAGGTGCAGCTGATGCTTGGTGCGCCGCCACAGAATATCCTCTGCCTGCTGCGCCCACTCGTGGTCAGCCAGATAGCGTGCTTCGGCCTCATACAGCAGCCCGCCAAAATGACGCCCCAAATCGCTCAGCGCCGTTGCGTCTGCCAGCAGCTGCGCGATGCGCGTCCCATACAGGCGGGCGTAGTGTTTACGCAGCGGCTGCGGCAGCCACGGCCAGCGCGCTTTGCACTGCTCAAGAAAGGTTTCAAAGTCGGCGTCAGCCATATCGCCCCCCGGCAGCGTGGCCGCGCGCGTCCAGTCAGGGCCCATTTGCGGAAAGAAGGGGGCGAGCTTCTGCAGGGCGTGCTCTGCCAGCTTGCGGAACGTGGTGATTTTCCCGCCGAAGACGTGCAGCAGCGGCGCATCCTGCTGGTTATCGAGGTCAAACACATAGTCGCGCGTCACCGCAGAGGGGTTGCCTTTGCCGTCGTCAAACAGCGGGCGCACGCCGGAGAAACGCGTAATGACGTCAGCCGGGCGCAGCTTCACTTTGAAGTAGCGGTTGACCACATCCAGCAGATACTGCTGTTCATTATCATCGGCGGTCACCGCTTCCGCTTTGCCTTCCCACGGGATATCTGTTGTGCCAATCAGCGCTTTATCGCCTTCATACGGATTGATGAAAATCACACGTTTATCGGTGTTTTGCACCAGATACGCCTGCTGACCCTCCCAGAATTTTGGCACAATAAGGTGTGAACCTTTTACCAGCCGCACCCGGCGCTGGCTGTGGCTCTGCGTCACATCGCTGACAATATCCAGCACCCAGGGTCCCGCCGCGTTGACGATTGCCCGGGCAAACAGCGTTCGGCGCTCACCGCTGCTGATATCTTCAAGGGTGATTTGCCATTTGCCGGCCAGGCGCTGTGCGGCAACGCAGCGCGTGCGCGGCAGAATGGTTGCGCCGCGTTCAGCGGCATCAAGCGCATTCAGCACCACCAGCCGGGCGTCATCCACCCAGCAGTCGGAGTACTCAAACCCTTTTTTATAGCTGTCGAGCAGCGGAGCGCCCTCGGGATCGCGCATCAGATCCAGTGTGCGGGTACCGGGCAACTTCTTCCGTCCGCCCAGATGGTCATAAAAGAACAGGCCAAGCCGTACCAGCCAGGCAGGGCGATCGGAGGGGCTGTGCGGCAGCACAAAGCGCATCGGCCAGATAATATGCGGCGCGGCGTTCAGCAGCACTTCACGCTCGATCAGCGCCTCGCGCACCAGCCGGAACTCATAATACTCCAGGTAGCGCAGGCCGCCGTGCACCAGCTTGCCGGAGCGGGAGGAGGTGCCCTGCGCCAGATCGTCTTTTTCACACATCGCCACCGACAGGCCCCGGCCCGCGGCGTCACGCGCGATGCCGGCGCCGTTAATGCCACCGCCAATAACAAACAGATCCAGCATAGTGTCACTCATGATTAACTCCGTTACAGGTATTCAGCGCCTGCCAGCAGGCCGGCAGATCGCTGCGGATCTGCTGATAGTGAGGGAACAGCGCGTCATAGCGCTGCATCAGATCGGGATCCGGCGTTTCCGGTGCGCCAAGCAGCGGGCGGACCCAGGTTTCGGCACAGGCGGCCATAGAAGAGAACGCGCCCACCGCCACCGCAGCCATCATTGCCGCGCCGGCCGCACCCGCTTCTTCACGCTGGCTGATACGCACCGGGGCACCGATAGCCGCCGCGAGGATCTGCCGCAGCGGCGCTGAACGCACCGCGCCGCCGGTCAGACGGATTTCACCGGGTCGATCCTGTCCCATCGCCTGGTAGCAATCGCGCGCCGCCATACCAATGCCTTCAACCACGCCGCGCACCATGTCGGCAAAGGTGTGCTGATAATGCAGACCGGTAAAACCGGCACGCGCGCTGGCGTTCACGAAAGGACCGCGTTCGCCCGCCAGTGAAATATAGGGATGAAACAGCAGCGTGCCGGGTGTGGTGCGCGTCAGCCAGGCGTCAATCTGTGCCACCAGCCGGGCGTGGTCGGTTTCGCAGCCAAAACTCTGCAACAGCTCGCTGGCGACATTCAGCAGCCAGTCAAGATTCAGCGTGGAGGCCATATTGGTCTGAACCTGCGTAACATAACCGGGCCACGGCAGGGGGATCACGTAGCCGGTCTGCGCCGGATTGAGCCAGACATCATCAACAGCAACGCTGCGCAGATGGACGCCGGTTGAGCCTACAATCGAACAGGCCGTATTGGCCTCGCCGGTATGTACGCCAGCGCCCAGCGCCGTCATCGCCATATCCACATAGCCCAGCACTACCGGCGTACCGGCACGCAGACCTGTCAGCGTTGCCGCCTCGCGCGTCAGGGGGTGGGTGATCTCTGTGCCCTCAACGATCTCCGGCAGCAGATGCCGCCGGTGCATCAGCCCCAGCGCGTCAATTACGGTGTCGTCATAGCCGGCGTGACGAAAGTTGCCAAAGGTAAAACTCGCTTCAGACGGGTCGGTGGCGCGCACGCCGGTCAGGTTGAGATAGAGCCAGTCTTTGCAGTGCAGCGCGACGTCGGCTTTTGCCAGCAGGTCAGGAAAGTGTCTGTCCATGTGTGCCAGCTGCGCGCCCTGCTGGCAGGTATTCAGTCCGGTACCGGTGGCGCTAAACCGTGCCTGCGCCAGCGGATGCTGATTCAGCGTTGCCACAGTTGAAGCGGCGCGGGCGTCGAGCCAGATCCAGGCGTCACCTACTGGCCGATCCTCCGCGTCCACCAGCCAGCTGCCGTCACCCTGTGCCGTTACCGCTAACGCCGCCACGCGGGCTGGCAGATTGTCGATACGATCGCTGAGCTGACGCAGGGCGCTGGCCGCATCCTGCCAGGTTTGTGACATCGACTGCTGCGCCGCGCCGCCTGCTGCGCGATAATAACGGTTACGCACCGACGCGCATGCCAGCTGTTTGCCGGTCAAATCAAAGGCCACAGCCTTGACCACCGAGGTGCCTGAATCCAGGCCCACAATGATATCGCCACTCTCCACCGACACCTCCACATAGTGTGTGCTGCGGGCTGCCTGCTATCCCGCCGTATGCCGTGTTAACGGCGTGTGATTATTATGCTGCTGTTAGTGATACTTCTTTTCTCACTTAGATAACATATCTTTCGTATTAAATTTCAGTTTAAGTAAAATATTTCAACCGACTTAGCGAGCAGGATCACGAAATCAGCCTGTCTCTGCGCAACCGTCAGGCCGCGCGCAGGCTGAAAATCCGCTAACATAAGGGATTTTAAACCTTTGTAGTGGCTGCTATCCAAACAGCGATCCAGATCGCTCTCCTGAAAAAATCGCCGCCTGGCTGTTGACATTTTAGTCACAACAGCACAATTCTCATCACATTAGTTATCACATATATAACACAGCCCGCGTTAATTCCGGGCCGTTAACCCGATGAGGTGTCGTTATGTCTGATGTTTCTGTGCTCGCACACCAGCTTGACCGGCAGCGCAGGCGTCGTCTGCTGCTGACCGCCGTGCTGAGCTGCGCCGTCGTGGCAGCGATTGCCCTGGATACCCACGTTGTCAGAACAGATGCTGCCGGGAGCGCGCAGCAGGGCTTTTCACCAGACAGCTGGGCTGAGCAGCACTTTCCTGAGGTGAAGCAGAGCGTGGAGCGTCGTGCCGTTGATGCACAAACGCTGGCAGCAGCGCTGCAGGCAAATCAGCAGGCTGCTGCCGCGCAGTATGGTGTGGGTTCGCCGCTGCCGGTGATCCCGGTCAGGCTGCAGGGCGTGGTGCTGCCTGGAGAGAAAGGTATTTTTCCGCTGCAGATCGCCGGCGTGCCGCAGAGCCTGAAAGTGCGGCTCCAGACCGGTCCAGCCCTGAGCGGAACCGATCTGCGCGACGCCAGCGGCACCATTCAGTTCGGGGACTTCACTAACCAGATTGAGTATCAGAACGCCGGTGCGGCGCTGAACCGCGCCATGAAAAACAGCGTCCTGGAGAAACTTGACCGCGACACGCTGCCGGGTAAGACCGTCCAGGTCACCGGCGTGTTTCGCCTGCTTAATGCCGGTAACTGGCTGATCACACCGGTAAGCCTGGAGGTTAAATGAAAGCCTTTCCTGTTAATCCGGCGCTGTTAAAAGGGGAAGTGGTGCTGCAGGCGCGTAACGTCAGCAAGGTATATGGCTCCACGCATGCGCTGAAGGGCGTGAACTTTGAGATACGCCGTGGCGAAGTCACCACGCTGTTTGGTGAAAACGGCGCCGGCAAATCGACCTTAATGAAAATTTTATCCGGCGTGATTACGCCAACATCCGGGGAAATTCTGCTTAACGGCGAAAGTAAACTGTTTCACTCCGCCACCGAAGCGCGCAGCTGCGGGATCTCGATTATTCATCAGGAGCTGAACCTCGCGCCCAACATGAATGTCCGTGACAACATCTTTATGGGCCGCGAAATCATGGGTGCTACCGGCGTCGACTACGACGAAGAGGCGCGGCTGACCCGGCATCTGATGGCCGCGCTGGAAGAGGATATCGATCCGCTGACGCCGGTAGAGAACCTGCGACTCGGTCAGCAGCAGATTGTGGAAATTGCCCGGGCGCTGTCGGTCAACTCGCAGATCCTGATCATGGATGAACCTACCTCAGCGCTGAGCGCCGCCGAAGTCAGCGTGCTGTTTCAGGTGATCCGCGATCTCACCAGCCAGGGCGTTGCCATCGTCTATATCTCACACCATCTGGAAGAAGCGCTGGAGATCACCGACCGCGCTGTCGTGCTGCGTGACGGCGTGATGACTGCCTGGGCAGAGCGCAGCGATATCGACCTCGAATGGATTGTGCGCAACATGGTGGGTGAACATTTCGATCTCGGCTCTCCGCCGCAGGGTTACGACTTTGGCCCGCCTGCGCTGACGGTTGAGAACCTGACGGTGAAGAGTAAAACCGGCATCCGTCTGGTGGATAACCTTTCACTGACCGTAAAGGCAGGCGAAATCGTCTGTATCTATGGCCTGATGGGAGCAGGGCGCACGGAACTGCTGGAGTGCGTTGCCGGACGCATCGCGCAGAGCAGCGGCGGAATACGCCTGCAGGAGACGGAGGTCAGCCGCCTGTCTCTGGCGCAGCGTATCGCTATCGGGCTGGCGCTGGTGCCGGAAGATCGGCAGCGTGACGGACTGGTACAGACCATGAGCGTAGGGGAGAACCTGTCGCTCGCAAGCATCGGTGAGTTTGTCCGCGGGCTGATGCTCTCAGGCCGCCGCGAGAAGCAGCTGGTCAGTGACACCATCCGCAACGTCACGGTGAAAACCGCAGGCGGTGATGCAGCGATTGGGTCGCTCTCTGGCGGTAATCAGCAGAAAGTGGTGATTGGCAAAATGCTGGCAACGCGGCCCAACGTGCTGCTGCTGGATGAGCCAAGCCGCGGCATCGATATTGGTGCCAAAGCAGAAGTGTTTCGCCTGCTGGCAGAGAGTGCGAAGCAGGGGCTGGCGGTGGTTTATACCACCTCCGAGGTCGGTGAATGTCTCAGTATTGCTCACCGTATTGTGGTGATGAGCAAAGGACGTATCTCCGCCATTTTCGACGCCAGCGTGAGTAAAGAGCGCATTATGGCGGCGTCAGGTGAAGCACTGGTGGCATAACATGAAAAACGGAGTGAAAAGTATGACCGATCAAACGCAAACGCTGGCCACATCGCCCGCGACGAATGCCGCCCGCAGTACAAAACACCTGAACCTGGCACGTCTGCTGCTGGAAGGACGCGCCTTTATTGCGCTGCTGGTGATTATCGCGACGTTTTCGTTTCTGTCGCCCAATTATTTCAGCGGGGCGAATTTCCTGACAATGGCCTCACACGTTGCGATCTTCGGACTGCCCGCCATCGGCATGCTGCTGGTGATCCTGAATGGCGGCATCGATCTCTCTGTAGGCTCTACGCTGGGGCTGGCCGGCGTGATGGCAGGCTTTATGATGCAAGGCATCAGCCTTGAGGCGCTCGGCGTGGTGCTCTATCTGCCGGTGTGGGCCGTGGCGCTCCTCACGCTGGTAGTGGGCGCACTGGTAGGTCTGGTGAATGGTGTGCTGATTGCTGTCTGCCGCGTACCCGCCTTTGTCGCCACGCTTGGCACCATGTATGTGGCGCGCGGCATTGCGCTGCTGATGACCAACGGTCTGACGTATAACAAGCTTTCCGGAAGTGAAACCCTGGGCAATACCGGCTTTGACTGGCTGGGGTTTAACCGGCTGTTCAACATTCCGGTTGGCGTGCTGGTGCTCGGCGCGGTGGCGCTGGCGTGTGGCTTTCTGCTGAGCCGTACTGCATTTGGCCGCTGGCTTTATGCGTCAGGCGGCAATGAACGGGCGGCCGATCTCTCCGGCGTGCCGGTCAAACGCGTGAAAATCAGCGTGTACGTGCTGTCAGGCATCTGTGCTGCGATGGCGGGGCTGGTGCTCTCTTCGCAGCTGACCTCTGCCGGGCCGACGGCAGGCACCACCTATGAGCTGACGGCGATTGCAGCCGTGGTGATTGGGGGAGCGGCCCTGACCGGCGGACGCGGTAACGTGCGCGGTACGCTGCTGGGAGCATTTGTAATCGGTTTTCTCTCTGATGGACTGGTGATTATCGGCGTTTCTGCTTACTGGCAGACGGTGTTTACCGGGGCCGTAATTGTACTGGCCGTATTACTTAATACGCTGCAGTACGGGCGACGCAGTCGCTGAATCGCGTGCGCCGCTGCGGTGCGCGTTTATCCGTAAAAAAACCTGTACCCTGATAATAACGGAGTCACTATGTTTACCAAACGTCTTATTATTGCCGCTACCGTCGCCATCAGCACCTTCGCTGCACCAGGCTGGGCCGATAAGGGCCTGATGACCATCATCGTCAATGATCCCTCTAACCCTTACTGGCTGACTGAAGGCCAGGTCGCACAGAAGGCGGCTGAAAAACTCGGCTACAGCGCCAAAGTCAGCGCCCACAAAGGCGATACCAATACGGAAAGCCAGCTGATTGATACCGCTATTACTAATAAGTCAAAAGCAATCATTCTCGATCCGGCCAACGCCGATGGGTCAATTGGCTCAGTGAAAAAGGCGATTGCTGCCAATATTCCGGTGTTTGTGATCAACGCAGAGCTGAATCAGAGCGGGCTGGCTAAAGCGCAGCTGGTCTCGAACAATGCGCAGGGCGCCGCCACCGGTGCCATGGAGTGGGTGAAGCAGGTGGGTGACAGCGGTAACTATGTTGAGCTGGTAGGGCCACCCTCTGATAACAATGCGGCAACCCGCGCCAACGGGTTTGATACCGTACTGTCGCAATATCCCGATCTGAAAAAGGCGGGGCAGGAAGTGGCGAACTGGGATCGCACCCAGGGCTTTAATAAAATGCAGTCGCTGCTGCAGGCTAATCCGGATATCAAAGGCGTGATCAGCGGCAACGATGAGATGGCGCTGGGGGCCATTGCGGCACTGAAGCAAGCCGGAAAACTGGGTCAGATCAAAGTCGGGGGCTTTGACGGCACGCCGGACGCGGTCGATGCGGTGAAGGCCGGCACGCTGGCTTATACCGTTATGCAGCCGGTAGCGCTGTTTGCACAGAAGGCGATTGAGCAGGCAGATACCTTCCTGAAAACCGGTAAAACCGGCGCGCCGGCTGAAAAACAGCTGTTTGACTGTGTGCTGATCACCAAAGAGAACGCCGGTAACTTTATTTCACCGTTTGTGCTTAAACAGTAATCGCAGACGCCCCGGTCAGCAGCAGATGGCCGGGGCACACGACGTTAGTTATTTGCATTAACGGGTTTAACGCGCTGTAATTACAACTAATCCTGCATTTTACTCCTCTCCGGAATCTATATGGCGCATAACCCACACGACACGCTGCCCGGTGTTTTCACGGCTGACACGCTGCCCGGCGACAGCCGCCAGGCACGCCAGCAGGCGCGCCGCCAGCTGATCGCAGAAGCGGTCATGGCCGAGGGCGCTGTACGCATCGAAGACCTGACCGCGCGGTTTGGTATCAGCCTGATGACCGCACACCGTGATATTGATGAGATGGTCGAGCGCGGCCTGCTGCATAAGTCGCGCGGGGTGGTGTCAGCTACGTCAACCAGCCTCGTGGAATCAAGCGACATCTATCGCGCCACGCGTCAGCTGGAAGAGAAACAGGCGATTGCAGAAGTTGCGGCCAGCTACCTGGAGCCGGGGCAGGCGCTTTTTATGGATGATTCCACCACGGTATTTCAGCTGGTGCGGCAGCTTTACGCGAAAGCGCCGCTGACGGTGATCACTAACTCCCTGACCTTAATGAACGAGCTGCGTAACGGACGGGATATCACCCTGATGGGGCTGGGCGGGCAATATCACCCCTGGTGTAATGCTTTTATGGGACGCATGACGCGCGAAGAGATTGCGTCACTGCGCGCGGATATCTTTTTTGTCAGCATGTCAGCGATTGTCGATGACGCGGTGTTTCATCAGTCGGCAGAGACGGTAGAGACCAAGCGCGCTATGTTTGAATCGGCGCAGAAGCGTATTTTGCTGATGGATCACACCAAGTTTGGCCGGCGCGCGCTGCATCGCTTTGCCGATCTGCGCGAGTTTGACGTGGTGATCGTGAATCAGGGCACGCCGCTGCCGCTGCTGCGCCGCATGCAGGATAACGGTGTTAACGTGGTGGTCGCCCCGGTCAAGCGCACCGCTGGCAGCCCGGAATAACGCTGGCTCATTTAACATAACACTAAAGCCATCTCGTCTGCCAGCGCCTCCAGCGCCATTATCAGCTCAGCGGAGCGGGAGGCCGGACAGGAAAGTGCTGCGGGCTCCAGCGCGCCTGCGGGTAAACGGTCGCCGAACAGCATGACAGCCAGGCCACCGTGCTGGCGCGAGGCCCAGCAAATCCCCTGTGCCTGCGGGCAGGCGTGGTAGAGCTGGCCCGCCCAGCGCTGCGTCAGCGGATAAGCGCTGGCACCGCAATGAAGCAACTCTGCTGGTGTGGTGCCCAGCCGTTTTAACAGGCGCGGATTGAGATCGATAAGTGCCAGCGGGGTATGCGGCAGCAGACGGCTATGCATTAGCGGTTCCAGTCGCGTGCAATCAACCGGATAGCCGGCACAGCGCAACGGCAGATCGCGTAACAGTGTCTCCATCAGCGCAACGGCAACACTCTCTCCTGCATATAGCGTCGGCACGGCAGTGCCATCAACGTTAAACAGCGGACTAAAGCGGGCCTGACCCACGCCGGGATTAAACTGCGCAGCGCCAAATACTGCAGCATGAATACGATCCAGCGGCTGAGCAACGGGCCACGACGTCAGACGCAGCGCGCCCGCAGGGATAGCAAAAGGAATAGCATCAGGCGGGAAGGGCTCCTCAGCCATTTATTGCGCCTTCTGTTTCCGCCTCAGCCGCTTTCAGCACGGCTGCCGGGCGAGACGCCAGCAGGTCGCACGGTCGTTTATCATCCAGCCAGCTATTGGGCGCCTGAAACCAGAACGCCAGCGTCCACGGCGATTTTGTATCGGCAAAGCGTTCAAGGAGTGTTTTCATCACCGGCAGCGGCTCGCCGCCTGCATCCAGCGCCCAGGCAGGGAAATAGTCGCGGCCCGCTTCGGTAATCGCAAAGATTTTACCCGCTTTTTTCCAGCGGTTAGCCTGCGCAGCAGGATTGCGCGTTGCCGCGTTAGCCCTGCGTAAGGCGCTGATTTCGCGGGCGGTCAGCCATTCTCCGCCGGAAAAAAGGGTCTGGCGCAGCTGTTCACGCCGCGCGATATTGCGCGCCGCAAAAGCGGTGTGGTCCGCTGCGGAATCGGGCAACGCCGGGGCTGTACGCGCTTTCAGACCGGCCAGCGTCGCGACGGCGCTCTCTACGGCAATCAGCAGTTCAGGTAACACGCTATTGCGCGGCAGGCGAACCACCAGATATTCACTCGCTTCATCGCACGGGATATCCTCAAGCGCAATCGCTGTAGCGGGCAGGGTGTTCATTACCTCATCCACGGAGAACAGGGTAAAACGCCGATGATCCTGACGGGAAGCGCGACGCATTTTCATAGTCTCTCCGGTTACTGGTTAATGTCAGAACATTTTCTGTTCATAATTATACCACATATCACTAATATCATGCATATCACGTTACCCTGCGGCTATTCTGTTAGCTTTTCTGTACAGAAAACCAGCTATAACAGCTATCAGCCAGCTTTTTACCCGCGCGGATTGCGTAACGCTCGACATACCGGAACAGCAGTGCGGCCAGCGCAATACTGCCGCTTACCGACAGCGCAAAAACCAGCAGCTTTGTGCCGGCGCTGGCGTCAGCCGGCAGCTGGTTGAGCAGCACGCGGCGCAGCGGATAGTGCACCAGATAAAGGGAATAAGAGATATTACCGAGGAAATTCAGCACCGGCTGCGGCGCTGATTGCCGCCCGTCGCTGAGCAGAATAACGCAGGTCATGATAATGGCAGCCAGCCAGTAGCCACCATGCAGGCCAAATGGCTGCGGGCCTGTCAGCAACGCGACACCTGCAGCGGCAGCGAGTATCAGCCAGACAACGCGGCGTCCGCAGGTGCGCAGCGCCGGCATGTTGCCGCTGACAACCAGTTCGGCCAGCAGCATGCCGGTAATGAACTCAAACACAATGGTATTACTGATAAGTTTGATCCACGCCTGCCACCAGGCATTTACCACCAGGTCCGGAGACGCCTGTGAGGAGAGGGTAACGGTGCCATTGTAAGCCAGCTGAAAACCGACGGAGGCAACGATAAACATCAGGCTGCAAACCAGACTGCGCTGACGATAGCTGATACACATCGCCAGCGTGAACAGCGTATAGAACAGCACTTCATAGGTCAGCGTCCACGGTGGTCCCAGCGCGCTATAACCAAATACCGGTCCGGTGCTGCTGTAATCCTGCAGGCAAAAGTAGAGCACGCAGCCCATCTGCTGGAATCCGCGTTCGTTATACACCAGCGTCCACGCCGCCAGCCAGACAAGAAAAAACACCGGCCAGATGCGAAAGAAACGCTTAATCAGAAAAGGCAGCGGCCGTTCAGCGGATTGGGCCGTGATAAACGTCATGATAAAGCCGCTGATGATAAAAAAGATATCAACGCCCAGCGCGCCCGGAATATGCGCCGTCATACCATCCGGCAGCAGCAAGGCGTTATGCGCAACAACAACCAGCAGCGCGGCAAGTCCACGCAGATACTGAACAGAAAGAATCTTCATTGAATTTCCTTGTGGCTGACCTGAATATCCGGACGTACTTTGTCAGAGAGTACCACGATTATCGGCGGCTATCTAAGTGCACATAATGTATATTATGTTAAATAAGAGAACACATTCACGATGGCGCTCAGGCCTCAGGCATTTGTCAGCCCGTTTTCTCTGTCACCCGCCTCACCTCTTCCGTTCAGCCTGTTATCCTCCTGCCGTCTCAGCGTGACGACTTTTTCTGCTGCAGTCGCCGCTGCTTATCCTGCCGGATACGCTCCACATACTTTTTCATGTCCGCTGCTTTAACCGGTAACTCTTTCTGCCAGAATGCTGCCGGCACATAATAACTCTCCGGCTCTGCGGCAAATATCGCGATCAGCTGTTCAAAGATGCGGTACAGCGCAATATCATGACTGACCTGTGCACGTACCACATCTTCCTGCATGGCAAACGCATACAGCGCATCAGCATAACGCTTCATCGCTCTGAAGCTCACGGGCTGCGCGGCGGTCACCTCATCAGGCGCGCTAACCGCATCAAACTTCTCCAGCAGAAAATAGACGCACGGCAGCATCATGGCGTTAATACGGGCCACCTCAATCAGCGGATCGCGTCGCAGCGTCTGCAGATTGCTGAACCTGGAGCGCAGACAGGCCAGCGGATTAATCACCCTGACCTGCTCGTGATACTCAGGCTCATCCGGATGTTCCTGACTGACATAAAAAGGTTCGGTATTGAGCAGCAGATTCTCACCGGCGAAGTCCTGCCAAGTAAAACCGGAAGGAAAATCGATGACGTCCACCGTATTGGCATGTGCCGGCTGCGCCGGGTCGGCAAAAAATCGTCCTTTTACCGCTTTTATCGTGCGGGTCGCCTCATCAATCAGGAGAAAGCGCGCCAGTGATGGCGGCTGACCGGCATCGTTCAGGTTTGCGTCAACGCCTAATGCGCGGGCAATGGCCGTAATATCATGTCGCCGGGCGGCATAATCCACGTCCACTGAGGTAATCAGACGCGCATCGGGCAACGCATTACGGTACAGCTGATAATAATAAGAGACCCAGTACTGCACCGCCTGACCGCCAATGGTGATCACCGGATCCCTGAACAGATGCGCCCGGGCAATCAGCTGTTTGTTCAGCAGATAAGCCTGTTCATAAGGCGGAATAACCGGATAGTCAGACATAAAAAAACCCTCATCAGCGAGGGCTTATTTTGCATCACCATAGCGAATCAGGTAAAGCTTACGTGATGTTTTGGCTGCAGTTTACACGATTTGCTCTGCGGCGATTTGACCGCTGGCTGATAGCCCGCCTCTCCGCGTAACACCGCCAGGGCCTGAGCGTCATACTGCTTGTGTTGCGCTTTTTTCAGCTGTGCTGGCGACATGGTATAGGACCTTTTTCCGGGTTAAGCCGTAAATTTACGCGATCCCGCCGCAGGCTGCCACTTTTTTACGCGGTTCTAAGCGACTTCTGCTGACGTGTCGATCAACGCCTGAAGGCGCTGGCGATAAGCGGTGTCAAACTGCGCCGGCACGCGCCGGATATAATCAAAAGCGTGTTCAGCCGCTTCACCCTTCAGGCTGGCGAGATGCGCAAGCGCCTCGTCGCAGCTGGGGATCAAGCCCTCCTGATGCTGATAGCGTGGCGGCAGCGCGGTCCAGATCACCGCATCAAGGCGACGATCCTGCGCCCAGGCGCTGAGCATCCCTGGCGTACTCTGCGGATGAAGCAGTATGCCCACACCATCTTCGCGCTCATCGGGAATCGCTTCACGGAGGCGCAGTGCCGCTATGGCTTCCGGCAGCGAAACGTCTGCCAGTCCGGCCCAGTAAACGTTTACCGGCGCCGCGTTCATACAGAGCGCCGTGGCCAGCTCTCCTCCATCGCCAATGCGGCAAAACTCCACCGGCAGCGCCGGACCATCCGCATGCCACTCGCCGGCAACCGGCAGTTCGCCGGGTTTCCAGATCAGCGACCCCCCAGGCTAAACAGGCTATTTTCACCGCTGTCTCCCTATTGATGATGTTAATTAATGCGCGATCACTTAAAGGTAGCGCAGTTCGCCGTTCCCGCTACGCCCGGTGCAAATCCCCTGCGGCTTTCACACTTTTCCTGTTAGTTTTCTCTATTTCGGGCGCGCTGTGCCACACTTGCAATACCGTCTATTGGTAAGGAAAACTGATGCGTTACTCACTTATTGCCCTGGTCTGCACTGCACTGTGGAGCGCAGGAACCTGCGCGCAGCCTCTGCCGCAGCGCCCGCCAGATACGCTGATCCCTGAACAGTATCTCTCTGCGGTGAATGCCGATAACAGTATAACCTGGCGGCTCTGGGCGCCCGCTGCAAAAGCGGTGGATGTGGTTACCGGCGCCACGCCTGACCGCTATGTCGCGCATCCCATGACCAGGGATGAGCGGGGTATCTGGCGCTTCACCAGTGAACCGCTTACCCCGAGCCTGTATGAATATTTCTTTAACGTAGATGGCTTTCGCAGCATCGATACCGGGAATCCACTGCCCAAACCACAGCGTCAGGTGAATACCAGCCTGATTCTGGTGCCCGGCAGCCTGCTGGATACGCGTCAGGTCCCGCATGGCGAAATTCATACCCTGACCTGGCACTCCGATGTGCTGAAGCGCGAACGGCAGCTGGCAGTCTGGGTACCGCCGGGCGCGGAGAACACGCCGGATCCCCTGCCCGTGCTCTATTTCTATCACGGCTTCGGTGATACCGCGCTCTCGGCGGTGACGCAGGGACGCATCCCGCAGATCATGGATAACCTGCTGGCGGAAGGTAAAATTGTCCCGATGCTGGTAGTGATCCCGGACACGGAGACGGATATCAGTGATGCCATACCTGAGGCGTTTGCGCCCGCTTCCCGGCGTGAAACCTTCTATCCGCGTAACGCACAGGCGGCCGACCGCGAATTAACGCAGGAGATTATTCCGCGGATCGCTCAGCGCTACCGCGTGCGCCGCGACGCCGGCAGTCAGGCGCTGGCGGGGCTCTCTCAGGGCGGTTACCAGGCGCTGGTGAGCGGCATGCGGCATCTGGAGCAGTTTGCCTGGCTTGGCGTCTTTAGCGGTGTCACCACAGAAACCGTGCCTGACTTTCGCGTTGCCGCACAGCTGAAAAAGCCCGCCGCCATTAATCGTCAGCTGCGCCTGTTTTCACTGGCGGCAGGCGGCGACGACATCATCACCGGCCGCGATATGACCGGGCTGCAGGCGCTGCTGGAGCAGCAGAAAATCCGGCATGAGTGGCACAGCTACCCTGGCCTCGGGCATGAAATGGATGTCTGGCGTCCGGCCTATATCGCATTTGTGCAGCAGCTGTTTAAACCTTCAGACACCCGGTAGCGCCCGCCACAGCGTCAGCTGGTTCTCAGCCGGCTGACGCTGATAGCTGACGCGATCCACGCTGGCGTAGATCAGCGGCCAGCCCCGGCCGCTCTCATCCAGCAGACCGATCTCATCAAAACCACCCTGCGCGCTCTTCAGCAGCGTCTCCGGCACCGGCTGCCCGCTATCATACAGCGTGACGGTGACGCCCTGCTTATCGCAGGCAAAATGAACCCGATAGTGCTGCTGCGCATCATCCTGATAACCGTGGCGGATAATATTGCTTGCCGCCTCGCACAGCGCCAGATCGAGCGGATAGATCCAGCTCTCCGCCAGCTGAAGCGGCTGCAGAAAACGGCGCAGCGCGTTACCAAGACGGGTCAGGCTATTTAGCGTGGCGGGCAGCGTCAGCGTCTCTGTGGCAACTGCGTGGTGCATAGGCCCCTCCTTATTGCAGCGTCCGCAGCGCCTCATCGCGATCGGCGCACAGGGTAAAGACCCGATCCATCCGGGTCAGGGTGAACATACTTTTGATATTGCTGTTCAGGGCGCACAGGATCAGCTGGCCACCATTGAGCGATTTCAGAATAGAAATCAGCGCGCCCAGACAGCTGCTGTCGATAAAATCCACGCGTGAAAAGTCGAGGATGAGCGCGCGCGTGCCCTGCCGGATCTCCTCCAGCACCTGCTGCTTAAAGGGCAGCGCAACGGCGGCGTCCAGTCGTCGTACCACCGGTGTCAGAATGCGGGTGTTATCCACTGTGTCAGATTCAAACTTCATGTGCAGACTCCTGTTCGTCCGGGTTGAGGCGTTCAATAACCAGCAGTGAAATGTCATCACCTGCCGGTGCGGTACTGTCTGCGGGCAGTTCGCGCCAGCGGTTAAGCTGCTGGTGCAGCGTCTGCAGCAGACTCTCTGCCGGCTGGCAAGCCTGCCCGGCCAGCAGCGCCTGCAGCCGCGCCATGCCAAACATCTCCTGCCGGGGATTTTCACATTCGGTAATGCCATCGCTGTAGAGGCAGAGCCGTTCACCAGGCGCCAGCGTAAAGCTCACCTCTTCCCAGCTCAGATCGTCGAGCAGTCCTACCGGCGCACCCCCCTCACCGGCGATCCGGATTGCGCCATCGCGCGCCACAATCAGCGGCGGAGGATGGCCAGCCTGACAGAGCCGTCCGGCACCGCTCTGACGATCGATGACGCCATACACCATAGTGAAGTAGCTGGTGACATCGCTGCTTTGCGCCACAAAGCGTTCATTCAGTATCGCCACCACCGCGGCGGGCGGCGTAATCGCCTCGCCGCTGTAAAGAAACCGCTCTACCGTACGGCCGTGGAGGAACTGACGCGCTACCGCTACCGACATCATCGCCGCCGATACGCCGTGCCCGGAGACATCGACGCTATAGAAACCGAGCGCCTGCCCGTCCAGCGGGAAAAAATGAAAGATATCGCCGGAGACCCAGGCAGAAGGTATAAACAGCCAGTCAGCAAACCAGCCGGCGTGATGAATGGCGTGCGGCGGCAATATACTGCGCTGCAACGCAGCGGCAGCCTGCAGATCGGTTTCAATCTGCTGCAGCGCCTGCTGCAGACTCTGGTTGCGGCTCTCCAGCGTCGCCTCCAGCTGCAGAATGCGCTCTCCGGCATGCAGCCGCGCCTGCAGTTCAACCCGGTTTACCGGCTTACGCAGAAAATCATCCGCCCCGGCGGCGAAGCCGGCGCGTAAATCGTCGGTGCTTTCGCGCACCGTCAGCAGGATCACATAGATATAACGCTGCCGGAACTGCTCACGTACCTGACGGCACAGGGTCAGCCCGTCCATAACCGGCATC
Source organism: Pantoea sp. SIMBA_079 (assembly GCF_046940275.1). Lineage (NCBI taxonomy): Bacteria > Pseudomonadati > Pseudomonadota > Gammaproteobacteria > Enterobacterales > Erwiniaceae > Pantoea > Pantoea sp. SIMBA_079. The sequence continues at coordinate 767,729 of NZ_JAWRYR010000001.1, forward strand.
TCCCAGTCGCTGATCAGCAGATTGACCGGATGCTGCTGCAGCAGCGCCAGCGCCTGCTCACCCTCTTCTGCCTCCAGCACGTGATAGCCCCACTGCCGCAGCAGTCCGGCCAGCAGCTTACGCCAGGTAAGCGCATCATCAACAATCAGTACGGATTGTGCGGAAACAGGCTGCATACATACCTTCCTAAAACGGCAAAAACCAAATCAGTGATACCGTCCCCTCACGAAACTTTGCGTTCGCACTGCTCCTGCCAGGAAAGCGGGTACCGCTATAGTTGCTGTACTGCAATGAGAAAGAGCCAGGCGTATAACCGGCATAGCCAAAGCTGTAACTGTAATCTCCGTTCCACGGCTGCTGCTGGCTGGCGTGCGGATACCAGAATGCGGTGGCGCGGACAAAGAAGTGCTGTTTAAAGGTGTAACCGCAGCCGCCCAGCATGACCTGCTTGTTGGCGCGCAGATCGTTATCCGCCAGCGAATAGTAGCGTGGCACCCAGCTGTAGCCGAGCTGGCAGGTCAGCGCATCTCCGTCATTAATCAGCAGATGACGCTCAAGCGGTTTTGGCAGTGAAAATTTATAGGCGAAGGTAAACGCGCCCTGCTCAAAGTAGGTAAAGCGCTTATTACCGGAGGGAAACAGATGGTTATCGCCATAGTTGCTGTAGACCAGGCTGAAGGTGTTGGCATGCCAGTCGTCATAGCCAAAGCTGTAGCGAAAATCAGTCGTATACCGGTCAAAATCGCTGACTGGCGCGCGCAGGGTAACGTTGGCAAACCAGTAGCTATAAGGTGAATACTGCATGCTCAGGTTCAGCAGCTGATTAATCTTCTTCTTTTGCTGCGCAGATTCAGAGCCGTTCGGGATGGTCAGCCACTGCTCTTTCAGCCCGCTTGAAAAACTCAGCGCGCCGGAAAAAGTATCTTTATTACCGGAAAAGAGCCGTCCCCAGCGGCTGGTAAATACGCCCGCCTGAATCGGTTCACTGCTCTCTGCCGCGGCCCCCTGATCGGAGCGGATCTCTGCCGCTGAGGCGTTAAGCGTACCTGCCACCAGCATCACCACACCGCACGTTATCCCTGCCCGCTGCCCGTATTCCATCTGATGTCTCCGATCAATTAGGAATAAAACGTCCGCCAATCTCTTTCTTAGCCATCCACCACAGCAGACCCAGTGCGCCCAGGTGGATAGCGGTGTTGCGCAGCCACGCCTGCTGCCACAAATCAAAGGTGACGAACTGGCTGACGCCCAGCACCACAAATACGTGCAGGATAAAGGTGTAAAGCGAATGCTGACCGAGCGGGATCAGAAACCAGCCCGCCACCCTGTTAATGGGCCACCAGCAGCGGGTGAGGATCAGATAGACCAGTAAAATCAGGCAGAAGTCGTTGATTACCCGGCACGGGCCCAGCGCATTTTTGGCGGCAAGGTGATGATAGAACCAGTTGAAATCAGCGGGCGGAATGATGTGCAGCAGCAGCGCCGGCGGCATAAACGGATTGGTATGGTTCTGTGCAACGAACATCATCACTAATGCATAAATCACCATAAGCGCAATCGCCGCATAGCCCGCCGGGGTGCGCGCCAGCGAGGTCAGCTCATCTTTGAACCAGCCACAGCACATGCCAAGCACGTAGATCAGCTGCCACGCCAGTAAGGGAAAGGCGAATTCAAATTCGGAGACGGTAAGCCGCAGCGGCCAGCGCTGGTAAGCGAGATAGCCCAGCAGCGACGCGGCGATCAGCCAGCCTGCGCGCCGCGACTGCAGCAGCCAGAGAAACAGCGGGCTGATCAGCAGCAGGCAGATATAGAGGCCGAGGATCTGCGTCTGATGCGGACCGATCTGCAGGTAAAGCACAATGTTAAACCAGGTCTCTTTAATCTGTGGCGTGGCGGGAAACAACGCCCAGACAGTACCGGAGTAGCGATCGACAAAGTGCGTGACCTCAAAAGTGTTGATAAATGGCAGCGCGGAGAACAGCAAAAACAGCAGCACGATGACGATATTCACCAGATAGATCTTCCCTGCCCGCCGCCATAGCGTCCAGCCAATTGTCAGCAGCACCTCTTTTTGCAGCCGCTGCCGGTTGAGCATACCGAGCATAAAGCCGGAAAGGATGACAAACCCTTCAGCCCCTGTCGTCAGGCCAAATCGCTCCCAGGTAAAGATATTGATCACGGAGAGCAGTTCAGTATGGGCCACGACCATCATCACCAGCGCAATCCCGCGCAGCATATCAATGCGCAGATCGCGCCGGCCAGGCACAGCATAACGCCATGTGTGCGGCACGGTGACAGACGGCGCAGCCGCGACGGCAGATTCGCTCATAACGCATTAGTCATGCTGATAAAGGATGAGTAAAAACATTAATATAATATATATTTCAGATGTAAGGAAAAGTGTAGCCCCACTGTGTAATAAATCACCTTTTAGCAAATATAGCGCTAAATAAGCTGTTAAAACCGCAATTTGCCAGCTATATCTTTTCTTGTATCGTCATGCTCTGTAAACGTTAGCAACAGAAAGCCAGACGCAAATAATAAATTTTAGTGATCTGTTTTAAAATAATTCATTCATTCAGCTGTTCTTAAAGCGTTCACCAGGTCAGATGCCCTTTTTGCAGGATGTGAGACAGGATGCCATGGACCATTACTTTTCCCGTTTTGAACAGCGTCGCCCCCCTGCGGCGCTGCAGACACCGCGCTGGATCGTTATCTGCTGGCAGGTGCTGGCCGTTGCCGGACTGATTCTGGGCGCAAACTACATTCGCTGGCGCTGGATGTCCTCGCTGAACCCCGATGCGCTCTGGTATGCGGTGCCGCTGGCGCTGGCAGAAACCTGCGCCTGGTTTGGCACGCTGCTGTTCACCATCAATATCTGGCAGGAGAAAGATCCGCCCTGTCCGCCTGCGCCGGAGGAGATTAACCAGTGCCTGCTGCCGGCAGATCAGGCCGCGCCGCGTCCTATCCGGGTTGACCTGTTTATTGCAACCTACTCAGAAGATCCGGAGCTGGTCAGGCTGTCGATTCAGGATGCCTGTAAAGTGCACTATCCCGCCGCTATCGATTACAAGGTGCACGTGCTGGATGATGGTCGTCGCCCGGAGATGCGCGCGGTGTGTGAGCAGGAGGGGGTCAATTACATAACCCGCGACAACAACACCGGGTTCAAGGCGGGCAATATCCGCAACGGCATGGAGCACACTGACGGCGATTTTCTGGTGATCTGCGATGCGGATACCCGTGTTTTCCCGACGCTGCTGGTGCACACGCTGGGCTATTTCCGCGATCCCGACGTCGCCTGGGTGCAGACGCCGCAGTGGTTTTATGACCTGCCTGAAGGTGAGCGCCTGCCGGCATGGCTGCGCCGCCGGACCGGCTGGCCTGGCTGGCTGATCGGCAGCGTGAGTGAAAAACTGTTCGGCCCGCTTACCATCGGCAGCGATCCCTTCTTTAACGATCCGCGTATGTTCTACGACGTGATCCTGCGCCGCCGCAATGCGGCTAACGCGGCGTTCTGCTGCGGTGCCGCCTCTGTCCACCGGCGCGAAGCCGTTATGCAGGCCGCCCTGCGCAGCTACGCCTTTAACGTAGAGGAAGAGATTGCGCGCTTTACGCAGGATATCCGCGATGAGGAGACGCGCCAGGCGCTGTCGCAGGCGATGCGTCCGCACGTTATCGCTGACACCGAACTCACGCCTTACAAGTTTCATGTCTCTGAAGATATCTATACCTCCATTGTGCTGCACGGTGACGCCGGTCGCCGCTGGCGTTCGGTGATGCATCCGGGCATTGAATCTAAAATGCTCTCGCCGCAGGATCTGCTGACCTGGATGATCCAGCGCTTTAAGTACGCTGCGGGTTCGCTGGATATTCTGTTTCATGACAAAATTTTCAGCCGCCGCCGCTTTAAACTCAGCGCCGCCCAAACGCTGATGTACGGCACGACGTTCTGGTCCTATCTGGCCTGCATCTGGAACACGGTGTTTCTTATCTCGCCGCTGATCTACCTGTTTACCGGTATTCCGCCGGTGGCCGCTTACTCAACGCCCTTCTACCTGCATTTTCTGCCGTTCTTTATCGTCTCCGAGCTCGCCTTTATGTTTGGCACCTGGGGGATCTCCGCCTGGGACGGTCGCGCCTCCTATCTGGCGTTCTTCTCTGTCAACCTGCGGGCATTGGGTACGGTGCTGCGCGGGGAAAAAATCAAGTTTCACGTCACGCCAAAGGAGCGGCAGAGCGGGCGTTTTCTCTACCTGGTGAAGCCGCAGCTGGCCATTGTCGCGCTGACGCTACTCGGGCTTATCTGGGGCGGCATACAGGTCGCGCGCGGCAACGTGGACGACCCTTCTGGTTACGTCATCAACATTTTCTGGGGGGCCGTCAATATCGCGGCGATGCTGCCCATGATTATGGCTGCGCTCTGGACGCCGCCGGCACAGGAGACGGCAGATCATGAGCCTTAAAGCGGGACTCTACAGCGCACGCAGCTATCTCACCATTCTGTTCGGCTTTCTGATCGGCTTTGCCATTGTGCTGTGGGTCGAGCATCAGATGCCCACCCGCACGGAAACCACGGACGGAATTATCCTGAGCGAACGCTTCCCCGCACTGCCGGAAACGCGTGAGCTGACGTTCGAAGAAGCGGTATGGGCACGCGTGGCGTGGCAATACTTTGTCAACAACACCCAGCCCAACGGGCTGGCGAACGCGGAAGCGGATAATCCCTGGCTGAGCCTGTGGAGCAGCGGCAGCTATCTGCTGGCAACCATTGCCGCCCGCCAGCTGGAGGTGATTGACGCCGCTGAGTTTGACGATCGCATCAGCTCCGCGCTTGAGGCGCTGGGCCGGCTGCCGCTGCAGCCGGATAACCTCCCCGCCGCCTTCTATCAGGCGGACACCCTGACGCCGCTTGATCAGGAGACGGCGCGCCCCGGCTCCGCTATCGATATGGGCCGTCTGCTGATGCCGCTGCAGATCCTGCTGTGGCGCTATCCGCAGCACGCCGTCGCCGTACAGCAGCTGCTGGCGGGCTGGCAGCTGAATGCGCTGCTGCAGAGCAGCGGTCCGCAGGGCGCCAGCCTGCCGGTCAATCGCTGGGTGATCCGCAGCGACGACCCGCGCGGCAGCTACGGCTACCGTCTCTATGCGGGCAGCGTGCTGCGGCTCATCAACAGCACGGCGGGACTGGCGGTCAGCCAGCCGCCGGACGGACTGAAGATGATTGAAATTGAGGGGCACGCGGTGCCTGATGAAGGGATCCGCACGCCGTGGGGCAAGCAGCCGTCGCTTATCAGCTCGCCCTACCTGCTGACCGGGCTGGAGCAGGGCTTTGATGCGCGCAGCGGCGAGATCAGCTGGCGCATTATGCAAATCCTCCAGCAGCGCACCGGCAAACCCGATTCGCGCGGTGACATCAGCGCCGACTATGCCGAACAGGCGCCGGATTTCAACGCGGCGCTGCCGGGCCGTCAGCCGCAGCGCGGCGCGCCGTAGCATACCGTTGCCCCGCTGCCCAATCAGGCGCTGCTCTCGGTCCGCACCGCCTTTGCCTGGTATGCCCTGTTCCGTAACAGCTGGAGCGAGGCACTGCGCCAGCAGATGCTGCCGCTGCTGGTGCCGGGCAAAGGCTGGCAGGCGGGCTTTAACCCTGACGGCAGCGTGAACGCTGCCCTGAATGCCGATACCAATGCGATGGTGCTGGAGAGTCTCTCCTATATCGCCCACGGACAGCTGCTCTGCCTGGGCTGCCTGTCTCAGCCCCCCGCAACCGCACGCAACAAGGAGCAAGAACAATGAGAGTGCTATCGCTACGACACGCTGGCCTGGCGGGGCTGACGCTGCTGCTGGCCCTGTGGATGCTGCCGCTGCAGGCGGCTGTCAGCCTGCCCGCTTCTGACTATAAAAGCCGCCACGGTGACCTGACGCCGCGGGAGATGCAGGTGGCGCGCAACGCCTGGTCCTATTTTGTCGCTAACTACCAGCCCACCACCGGTCTGGTGAACGCGGTGAATAAATATCCCTCCACCACCATGTGGGACAGCGGCTCTTACCTGGCCGCGCTGACCGCAGCACGCGAGCTGGGGATCATTGACAAGGCGGAGTTTGATCGCCGCTTTCTGCAGTTTATCGCCACGCTGAACAAGCTGGTGCTGTTTCAGAACCAGGTACCCAACAAAGCCTACAACACCATTACCGGCCAGAAGGTGGACTACCTGAACAAACCGGGCGAGATTGGCTTCTCCGCTATCGATATTGGCCGCATGCTGCTCTGGCTGAAGATTATCAAAGAGCGCTATCCGGAGCATGGCAACAGCATTGATAATGTTGTGCTGGGCTGGGACTTTACCCACGTAGTGGATGAGTGCGGCACGCTCTATGGCGCCTACCTCGATAAGCAGAAGCAGCCTCAGTATGTGCAGGAGGGGCGGCTTGGCTATGAGGAGTATGCGGCGGCGGGCTATCAGCTGTGGGGATTCACCACCTGTCAGGCGAGCCGGCCTGAGCCCTATGCGCTGGCGGATATTTACTGTGTGCTGGTGCCCTACGACTCCCGCGATCCGCGGCTGACCAATCAGCATAACTATGTGGTGACCGAATCCTACCTGCTGCACGGCCTGGAGATGGGCTGGGACAACAGCGACGATCGTGAAGCGCGCCCCAATAACCACTCTCATCCGTGGATGAAGAACTTCGCCGATCGGGTCTATCAGGCGCAGGAAAACCGCTACATGATCACCGGCACCCTGACGGCGCGCTCCGAACACCAGCTCGATAAATCTCCCTACTTTGTCTATGACACCGTCTTCAGCGACGGCTTTAACTGGAACACCATTACTGACAAGGGTCAGTATGTGCCCAATGTGGCGGCTGTCTCGCTGAAGGCCGCGCTCGGCATGTGGGTGCTGTGGAACTCCCCTTATACCGATCGCCTGTTTGACGCGATCGAAAACGCCGACGAGAAAGACAAAGGCTACTACGAAGGCCTCTATGAGAATGGCGATGGTCCGATCAAGGAGTTCACCGCCAACAACAACGGTATCATGCTGGAAGCGCTGCTGTTCAAAAAGCAGGGCAAGCTGCTGCGTTTTAACACTGACGATGCGCGCAGCCGCAGCTATGCGCCCTCCCTGTGGGAAAAGCGCCTGGTGGATCTGTTTGAAGAGAACAACACGCGTCGCAACCGGCCTTTCCTGGAGGTGACGCCCGGCATAAAAACCTGGTGCGATCAGAGCGGAACCGCCGTGCGCAGCGCACCGAAGTGCAGCGCCTGCAAATGCGCCCGCTGCGACAGCAGTGCGCCCGTTAAACTTCCGCCGGTAGCGACCTCATGCCTAAAACCCTAGTGCGTATCACCGGGCTGGTCGTGGCTCTGCTGCTGGCGCTCGGAGCCTGGCTGCTGCTGCGTCATGAGGGGGCGGGCTGGCGCTGGCTGGCAAACGGCGGCTGGCACACCACCGCCCGCACCGGCGCGCTGACGTCTGAGGAGCAGCGCTGGGCCGCGGTGGCCTGGCGCTATTTTGAGAACAACAGCGAGCCGGGCAGCGGCCTGGTCAGCGGCAGCGACCGGCGGCCGGTTGTCAGCCTGTGGCAGATGGGCGATACCCTGATTGCGCTGACCGCGGCGCGTGAGCTGCAGCTTATCGACGATCGCCGTTTTGACCACCAGCTCAGTCAGCTGCTTGGCAGCCTTAATCGCCTCCCGCTCACCCAAAGCGGCGTGCCCAATCTGCTCTATAACAGCCGGACGCTGGCGATGGTGGGCTACAGCAATACGCCACAGGTGATCGGCTGGTCCTCACGCGATATGGCGCGCCTGATGATGGCGCTGCAGGTCGTGGCAACGTTTCACCCGCAGTATGGTGAATACCTGCAGCGCATCATCCTGCGCTGGAACTTCTGTCCGGTGGTGGATAAACAGGGCCAGCTCAGTGCCGGTATGTGGCAGCAGAAGCAGATGCGCATACAGCCGGAGGGACGGCTGGGCGACAGTGAATACAGCGCCGCCGGCTTCGGGCTGTGGGGTTTTGCTAACCAGCAGTCGCTGCAGCCTCCGGCGCAGCATGTCATTATCGACGGGCTGGCGCTGGATATCGACAGCCGCGATCCCCGCACCACCTGGACGCCCGCTGCCATTACCACGCTGCCCTGGGTGCTGAGCGGGCTGGAGTATGGCTGGCAGCTGCCGGGGGCCGACCGCGCCCAAATCCGTCAGCTGCGCCAGCGTGCCAGTCTGGTTTATCAGGTGCAGGAGCGGCGCTGGCAGCGTCAGGGGATCTTAACGGCCCGCAGCGATTTTGCCCTCACCGTCGCGCCGTGGCACGTCAACGACACCATTTTTGCTAACGGCTACGCCTGGAATACGCTGACTGACGACAACAAATGGGTGCCGACGCTGGCGCAGGTCTCTACCCGTGCGGTATTTGGCCTCTGGGCGCTCTGGGACACTCCGTTTACCGATGCGCTGATGCGCACCACCCGGCTGCAGTATGATCCGGCGCGCGGCTGGTATGAGGGGCGCACGGAGGCGACCGGGGACTATAACCGCGCTATCACCCTCTCCACTAACGCGATGGTGCTGGAAGCGCTGCTGTTTAAAACCCGCATGAAACCGCTGATCGACAGCGAAAACCCCGGGAGCCGCCAGTTCTTCCGTCAGCAGCTGGCCGATCCGTTCCGTGTGCCGCAGCGCTGCCTGCCGTTCACCGCCCCGCTGGCCGAAGAATAAGGAGAAACTGATGCCGGAAAGCCTGTTACCCAAAGCGCTGGACTCCCTGCGTGCCGCGGTGCTGATGTATGACGCGCAGGAGCGGCTGGTGGCGTATAACCAGCAGGTGGTCTGTTTCTATCCCGGGATGGAGCAGCGTATCCGCGTCGGCATGACGCTGACCGAGCTGGCGCAGGATTTTATCGCTTCCGCCTACATGACAGAGGATGACCGCAGCCGTCAGGCGATGATCGATAACCTCGTGAGCCGCTGCCGGCTCGACAACCACAGTGAGATGCGGCGCATTGCTAACCGGCAGGTGTTTGTCCAGCATAACCGCACGCCTGAAGGCGGGATAGTCAGTCTGCATATTGACGTCTCAGGTTATACGCTGATTGACGCGTCGCGGCGGCAGCTGCACGCTGACTTTGTGCTGGCAGCAGAATCGACCCAGATTGGCATCTGGGACTGGCAGCAGCAGAACGATCTGCTGCAGGTCAATGATGCGCTGCTCAATATGCTGGGCTATCCGCGTGAAACCTGGCACTACAGCGCCACCTTTCTCGATACCCTGCTGCACCCGGACGATCGCGAACCGCTGCAGCAGCTGTTTGCCTCCGCCAGCAATAAACAGCTGCCGGTGTTTGAACGTGAAATTCGCCTGCTGCACCGCAGCGGCAACTACCGCTGGATGCTGCTTTCCGGTCAGGTGGCCAGCGTTACGGTCAGCGGCGAAACGGAACGCGTCATTGGCACGCTGCAGGATATTACCAAGCGTAAAGAGGCAGAGCAGCTCTCACTGCAGGCCATTGCCGCTGCACACGCGGCCAACGAAGCCAAAAGCGCGTTTCTGGCAAACATGAGCCATGAGATCCGCACGCCGATGAACGGTATTCTGGGTATGACGCAGCTCTGTCTTGATACCCGGCTGACCGCAGAACAGCGTGAGTACATGACGCTGGTCTATCACTCAGCCCACACCCTGCTGCGTATCATTAACGATATTCTCGACTACTCCAAAATAGAGGCGGGAAAAATTGAGCTGGATGAAGAGCAGTTTGAGATCCGCCCGTTTCTGCACGCCGTGGCGAGGCCGCTGATGCCGGCCGCCAGCGAAAAAGCGCTGGAGCTGCTGATTAACGTCACCCCGGATGTCCCCGCTACCTTTCTCGCTGACACTGTACGCCTGCGCCAGATCCTGACCAACCTCATCAGCAACGCGCTGAAATTTACCCATCAGGGCGAGGTTGAACTGGCCGTGACGCGCGATGCCACGCACAACCGGCTGCGCTTTCAGGTGCGCGACACCGGCATCGGTATTCCACCGGAGAAGCAGCAGCTGATATTTGAATCCTTCAGCCAGGCAGACACCTCTACCACCCGCAAATATGGCGGCACCGGGCTCGGGCTGACCATCTCTGCCCGGCTGGTGGAGCGGCTGGGCGGTTCGCTCACCGTACAGAGTGAACCGGGGCGCGGCAGTACTTTTACCTTTTCTCTGCCGTTGCCGGCGCAGCACGACAGCGATCCGGTGCGGCACTCACTGCGCCTGACGCCGGTACCGGTGCTGGTTGTGGATGACAACGCCACCAACCGCCATCTGCTGGGCAATATGCTGCGCAATATGGGTCTGCAGCCCAGCCTGGCGGCCAGCGCCGCCGATGCGCTGGCGCTGCTGCAGGCGCAGCCCGACTTTCCGCTGATCCTGCTGGATGCGCAGATGCCCGATCGGGATGGCCTCGACCTGGCGCGGGAGATCCGTGCCAACCCGCAGCTGGCAGCCAGTCAGATTATTATGCTCAGCTCAATGAGCCGGGCGATGGACGCGGAACAGCTGCAGCAGCTTGGCGTGGATAAGTTTCTGGCAAAACCGATCGATCAGCGTGAGCTCTATGATGCGCTGGCGGCCGCATCCGGCCAGCGGCAGCACGCCAGCGGTCCGGAAAGCGCGCCGGCCAGCCCCGTGACCGACCCCGCCACGCAGGCGCTGCGCATTCTGCTCGCCGAAGATAATCTGGTGAATCAGAAGCTTGCTGCCCACTTTCTGACCCGGCTCGGGCATCACTTTGCCATCGCCGGTAACGGCCTGGAGGCGCTGAGGCTGCTGGCGCAGGATAGCTGGGACCTGGTGCTGATGGATCTGCAGATGCCGGAGCTGGACGGTGAAAAAGCGACGCGTCTGATCCGCGAACGCGAAGCCGCCGCGTCGCCGCCCCGCCATCAGCGCATCATCGCCATGACGGCGCACGCGATGAAAGGCGACGAGGAGTACTGTCTGCAGAACGGCTTTGATGGCTACGTGGCCAAGCCGGTGAGCCAGGAGATGCTGCACCAGGAGATCGGCCGCGTTATGGCGCTGCCCGATCCGGCCGCAGACGAAATGCCAGCCCCACCCGGCGACGTCGCCGCGCTGGCACAGCAGCTCGGGCTGGACGAGTCGCTGCTGCGTGAACTGCTGCTGCTGTTTGCCGAATCCCTGACGGAGATCGAGTCGCAGCTGATGACCGCGCTGAATGAGAGCGACTGGACGAGCGTGTCACGCCACTGTCACAAGCTGCGGGGCGAAGCCGCTATTTTCGGGTTTACGGCGTTAACCCATACGCTGCAAACCGCTGAAACACACATCCGCCAGGGTGATGTCCTTGACGCAGCGCAGCTGCGCGAAGATCTGACACAACAGAGTACCCGGGTGCGCCAGCAGCTGCGCACGCTGCTGGAGGAGAACTGATGCGAACGTTACTGCCCCTGCTGCTGATCGTCAGCCTGCCCGCTGCGGCGGTCAGTGAGGTACCGGTCAGCTGGTCGCTGGCCGGACAATGGCGCGTGCATGACGCCAATACGCCCGGCTTTGACGGCTGGCGCGGCACGGACAGAGAATGGCCGACGCTGCGCGTCCCCGCCAACTGGTATACCGCCGGACGCGATCATCAGGGCGCGCTCTGGTACCGCCATGAGTTCTCGCTGCCGCCGCTGCAGGCGGATCAGCGGGCGACGCTGGAGTTTGACGGCGTTGATTACCTGGCTGACGTCTGGCTCAACGGCCACCAGCTGGCGCAGCATGAAGGATATTTCCAGCGCTTTGCCGTGGATCTCACCGACAGCCTGCGCCGCTACAACCGGCTGGCCGTGCGGGTCGACAGCCCGCGCGAAGCGACACCAGGCACCTGGCCGCTGCATAAGAACCTGATGAAAGGGATCCTGAACCAGCATGATACGCGCCCCGGCGGCGCCTGGAGCGATCGCGGTCAGGAGGCGAACTCCGGCGGCATCTGGGCGCCGGTGCGGCTGCGTATCAGCCGCGGCGCAACGATCGATCAGCTGATCCTGCGTCCTGACTGGTCTCAGGGGCTGGCGCAGCCGCAGCTCTCTGCCGAACTGCGCTATCGCGCCCCGGTCGCGGCTGATGCCACGCTGACCCTGCGCGCCGCGCCGGATAACTTCTCCGGCACCGCGTTTCAGCTGCAGCAGCGCGTCCGGCTGGCGGCCACCGGCGACGCGCCGGCGCGCCTGCGGGTGACGCTGCCGATGCCCGCGGCGCGTCTGTGGTGGCCGGTGGATTACGGCAAACCGCATCTTTATCAGGTCAGCGCCACGCTCCGTGACGATCGCGGCGTCATGGACCGGCGCAGCAGCCGCACCGGTCTGCGCAAGGTGGAGGCGCTGGAAAATAATCAGGGCTGGCGCATTAACGATCGGCGCATCTTTGTTCGCGGTACGAATTACATCGGCTCACCGTGGCTCAGCAGCATGAACAAAGCGCGCTATCTGCGCGATTTTGCGCTGGTGGAGAAGATGAACGCCAACGCTATCCGCGTGCATGGCCACGTTGCGGGCCGGGCGCTTTATGAGGCGGCTGACGAGCGCGGCCTGCTGATCTGGCAGGATGTGCCGCTGCAGTGGGGCTATAACGACTCTGCCGGATTTGCGGATAACGCGGTGGCGCAGACCCGCGCGATGATCGGGCAGTTTGGCAACTCACCGGCTATCGTGGTCTGGGGCGGCCAGAACGAGCCGCCGTTTAACTCACCGTGGATGGAAAAGCGCTTTCCCGACTGGCATAAAGATCTCAATCGTACTCTGACCCGGCGGGTAGCCGACGCGCTGGCGGAAGATCGCAGCCGCATCGTGCATCCTTATTCGGCTGTGGAGGAGCACTACTGGGCGGGCTGGTATTTTGGCACGCTGAATAATCTGCTTGAACCGGCAAAAACGGCCACCGTCACGGAGTTTGGTGCACAGGCGCTGCCAGACCTGGCGACGCTGAAAACGATCATTCCGCGCCGCGAATGGTGGCCTGCCTCAACCGAACCTGGCGATCCGCTCTGGACCCGCTGGAAGTATCATAATTTCCAGCCGATCCAGACGTTTAAAAATGCAGGCATCAGCCGGGGCAAGAACATTCAGGACTTCATCAAAAATACCCAGCGCTATCAGGCGCAACTGGTCGCCGTTGCCGCTGAAAGCTACCGGCGTCAGCGCTTTCAGCCGGTGACCGCGCTGTTTCAGTTTATGTTTGTTGAGACCTGGCCTTCAATCAACTGGGGCGTGGTGGATTATCGGCGTCAGCCGAAAGCGGGCTATTACGCGCTGCAGCGCGCCTATCAGCCGCTGCTGCCCTCTATCGATCCCCATACGATGAACTGGCAGGCTGCCCGGCCCGGCGCGCTGTCGCTCTGGGTCATCAACGACCTGCCGCAGACGTTTCCGGCGCTGACGCTGCGCTGGCGGGCCGGCCAGCAGGGTCACCTGCTCGCCAGCGGCGAACGGCAGGTCACGGCAGCCGCTGACACCGGCCGTAAGGTGCTCGATGTCCCGCTCACCCCCATCAGCGCCGCCCCGCTGCGGGTGCAGACCTGGCTTATCGACGCACAGGGAAAAACGCTGGCAGAAAACCAGCTGGAGCTGGAGGTGGCGCCCGCGGATGCCAGGTAACGACCCGCCCGGCAAGGTCGCGGGCGTGGTGGTTTACTCGTCGTTGGTAAAACGGCCGACGCGGGTGGCACCAGCCAGCGCATGGCCTTTAAGCTGAGCGATCAGCGCATCATGCGTCAGCCCGGCAGGCAGCGCGTCTGCCGGCAGATCGGTGGCGATAATCACAAAATTGTAGTGATGCATGCCGCTGCCTGCAGGCGGACAGGGTCCATAGTAGCGCGCCGTGCCGGGGCTGTTGGTGCCGCCGGTATAACCGGCCCCTCTGCTCAGTTCGCCGCGCGCAAACTGCTGCCGTCCGGCCGGAATGTTATACGCCACCATATGCACCACGCCGAGCCCTTTTGCCCCCACCGGATCGGTCATCAGCAGCGCAAAGCTGCGCGTGCCCGGCGGTGCATCATGCCAGCTGAACGCGGGCGACAGGTTCTCGCCGCTGCATGCCGGATTGCCTGGTTTATTGCCGGCAAACGCTTTCTGCAGCATACCTCCATCCTGAAAATCAGGCGACTGCAGGGTGAATACCGGTGCGGCCAGCGCGCTGACCGGCAACGCCAGCGCCAGTAACGCCATTTTTACGCTGTTCATCAAAAGCTCCCGTAATAAATCGCTGAGCATCAAGTATATAACCTGTTCAGCCGCGCGCGGACGACTACACTGCTAATCGCGCCCTTTTACCCGCAAGGAGTCCGGGATGTCCGTCCCCCCGCTGTCGCATTTTTTACCCGCCACGCGCAGATGGTTTGCGCAGACGTTCGATCAGGCGACGCCGGTTCAGCAGGCCGCCTGGGACGCCATCGCCCGCGGCAGCCATACGCTGGTGGTGGCGCCGACCGGCTCCGGCAAAACGCTGGCGGCGTTTCTGCACGCCATTGATGCGCTGTTTCGCGAGCGCAGTCGGGAGGCCACCGTCGCGCCCGGTGAAACCACGCGCGTGCTCTATATTTCGCCGGTTAAAGCGCTGGCCGCCGACGTGGCGCGCAACCTGCAGCTGCCGCTGGCGGGCGTCAGCGCCTGTCGTCAGCAGCAGGGCGAACCGGCCATCGCGCTCCGCTGCGGGATCCGCAGCGGCGATACGCCGGCGCGCGAGCGTGCAGCGCTGCGACGCCATCCGCCCGATATTTTAATCACGACGCCGGAGTCGCTCTATCTGCTGCTGACCTCGCAGGGACGCGACACGCTGCGCGGGGTCACCAGCGTCATCGTTGATGAAATTCACGCGCTGGCGGGTAACAAACGCGGCGCGCATCTGGCGCTGTCGCTGGAGCGGCTTGATGCGCTGCTGGCCCGGCCGGCGCAGCGTATCGCATTATCTGCGACGGTCAACCCGCCGGAGACCGTGGCGCGGTTTCTGGCCGGTCGCCGGCAGGTCACTATCGTTAATCCGCCTATGCCGCGCCCGCTGCAGCTCCGCGTGACGGTCCCGGTACCGGATCTGACGGCTCCCCCGCCGCTGCCGGGAAGCGAAAGCGAAGCCGGCGCGCTCTGGCCGCATCTGGAGGCAGGAATACTGGCTGCGGTGCTGCGCCATCACACCACGCTGGTGTTTACCAATTCGCGCGCGCTGGCAGAAAAGCTGACGGCGCGCCTTAACGCCCGCTGGCAGCAGCAGCAGCGCGACGCCTCCGCAGAGATTGCTCGGGCGCACCACGGCTCCGTTGCCCGGGAGCAGCGCCTGCTGATCGAGAGCGCGCTGAAAAGCGGTGCGCTGCGCTGCGTGGTGGCCACCTCCAGCCTGGAGCTGGGGATCGATATGGGCAGCGTCGGACAGGTGATTCAGGTCGGTACGCCGCCGTCTGTTGCCAGCGCCCTGCAGCGCACCGGACGCGCCGGACACCGGCCGGGCAGTACGCCGCAGGGCGAGTTCTGGCCCCGTTCGCGCAGCGAACTGCTGCAGACGGCGGTGATCGTCACGGCCATGCAGACGGGAGAGACGGAGCCGCTGATTGTGCCGGAAAACCCGCTGGATATTCTCGCCCAGCAGACCATCGCCGCCGCCGCCATGGCGCCGCTGGACGCCGGCGGCTGGTTTGAGCAGGTCACGCGCAGCGCGCCCTTTCTGACGCTGTCACGGCACGATTACGATGCGGTGCTGGCGATGCTGACGGGACGTGACCACACTGACGCGTTCGCCCTGCTGCGCCCGCGGCTGATCCATGACCTGCAGACGGATAGCATCACGGCCCGGCCCGGCGCAAAGCTGCTGGCGGTTATGCACGCCGGTGCCATTCCCGATCGCGGCAGCGTCAGCGTCATGCTGCCGGAAGGTGAGGCGCAGGCCGGCGCCCGCCGCGTGGGAGAGCTGGATGAGGAGATGGTTTACGGCTCACGCGTCAATGACATCGTGACGCTGGGGGCCACCACCTGGCGTATTCAGCAGATTACGCGCGACCGGGTGATTGTCACACCGGCGCCGGGACGCACCGCACGGCTGCCCTTCTGGCAGGCAGATACGCCCGGACGTGCCGCAGCGTCTGGCGCAGCACGCGGTCGCTATCTGCGTGACGCCGCGACCGGCACGGTAAACGATCCGGCGCTGGACGCCGGCGCACGGAATAATCTTCAGGCGCTGCTGCGCGAGCAGCAGGCGGCGACCGGGCAGCTGCCGGATGACCGCACGCTGCTGATTGAGCGCTGTGCGGATGAAAACGGCGACTGGCGCCTGATCCTGCACTCGCCGTGGGGCAGACGCGTACACGCGCCGTGGGCGCTGGCGCTGGCCGATCGGCTCGCTGAACAGTACGGCATTACGGCCGATGTGGTCGCCAGTGACGACGGTATTATGACGCGGCTGCCATCGCCGCTTACCTTTACACCCGCTGACTGGCTGCAGTTTGCGGCAGATGACTTACAGCAGCGGGTAAGCCGTGCCGTCAGCGGATCGCCGCTGTTTACCGCGCGCTTTCGCGAATGTGCCGCCCGCGCCCTGCTGCTGCCGGGCCAGCGTGCCGGACAGCGCGCGCCCCTCTGGCAGCAGCGGCTGCGTGCCGCAGAGCTGCTTGACGCCGTGCGTCCGTTTCCGGACTTTCCGCTGCTGCGGGAAACCGCGCGTGAATGCCTGCAGGATGTATACGATCTGCCCGCGCTGCAGCAGCTGATGGCGCAGATCCGCCGCGGTGAGGTGCAGCTGCGCGAGGTAACAACTGACGTCCCCTCGCCCTTCGCCGCCGCGCTGCTGACCGGCCATCTGGCTGACGCCGATCGCCGGACGGTGCCGCAGGCCGAGCAGCGGGCCGCACTGCTGACGCTGGATACATCGCTGCTCAGCGAGCTGCTTGGGCCACTGCCGGCAGCGCAACTGCTGGACGCGAACGTCATTGCGCAGACGGAACAGCTGCTGCAGCGCCTGACGCCTGACCGTCAGGCTGATAGCCAGGAAGCGGTAGCGGATCTGCTGCGCGAACTGGGGCCGCTCAGCGCCGGAGAGATAGCAGAACGCTACCGGGGAACCCCGCCGCTGACCGGGGTGCTGGAAACCCTGCAGCAGGCAGGCCGCATCATACCGGTTACGTCCGGTGCGCAGGCCTGTTTTGCGGTGGCGGAAGATGCCGCCCGCCTGCAGGCGCTCTCCGGTGGCGGCAGCGCAGTCCCGGAGAGCGCGGCTCGTCCGCTGCAGGCGCTGATTGGCCGCTATCTGCGCACGCATACGCTGGTGACAGCCGATGAGGTTGCCCGGCGCTTTGACCTTGACGCCGGCATTGCCGGGAAGCTGCTGGCGGAAACGCCGGGTATTATCAGAAGCGAAGCGGCCTCCGGCGTGGTGCAGTGGATCGCCGCGCCGGTATTCCGCCGCCTGCGGCTGGCATCGCTGCAGGCGGCGCGTGAGGCGACCCGGCCCGCCGAGCCGGCGGCCTGGGTGCAGGCGCTGATGGATCATCATGGTCTCACCGCGCCGCTCAGCGGCGCAGAGGGTCTGCGCCGGGTGATCGCGCAGCTGGCCGGGGTTGCCCTGCCTGCCGGACTGTGGGAGAGCCAGATTTTTCCGGCGCGTGTCGCGGATTATCATCCTGCGCTGCTGGACGGGCTGCTGACGCGTGGCGACGTGCTCTGGCGCGGCAGCCGCGCGCCCGGCACGCGCCAGGAGCGGGTTGAATTTTGCCCGGCTGACGCCGCTGCCGCACTCCTGACACCCCCTGCTGACGCGCAAATCGTGACGTTGTCACCTGTACAGCAACGGATCGTGGCGTTCCTGCAGCAGCACAGCAGCGCAACGTTCAGGCAGCTGCAGCAGGCAACAGAAAGCGACGCAGACGACAGCACGTCGCAGGATACCGCCACGGCGCTGTGGGATCTGGTGTGGCGCGGATGGGTGACGTCCGGCAGCTGGCAGCCGCTGCGGATGCCGCCGCTGCGCAGCAAACCGCGTCCGGCACGCCGTCGCCTGGCCGGCCGGTATGCTGGCATGGCACCCGGCGGTGCCGGGCGTCCGGCACTGGCTGCCAGCGCCCAGCTGCTGAACATCAGACCGGCAGCTGATACGGTACGCGCGCTGGCGCTGACCCGTGCCCTGCTGGACCGGACCGGCGTGGTGACGCACGGCGCTGCCCGGAGCAGCGCCGTGCCCGGTGGTTTTCCGGCACTGCAGCCGGTGCTGCGCGCGATGGAGGATACGGGACGCCTGCTGCGCGGGCGGTTTGTCAGCGGCATGGGTGCCGCGCAGTTCGCTGAACCGGCAATGATTGAGCGTATCCGCCAGCTGCAGCGCGCGCCGTCTGCCGTACCGCTGGCGCTGGCCACGCTGGATCCGGCTAACCCGTTCGGCACGCTGCTGCCGTGGCCGCTGACCACATCCGGGACGAAACCGCTGCGCCGCAGCGGCAGCTGGGTGGTGCTGTTCCAGGGCTGGCCGCTACTCTGGCTGCCGCCCGGCGGCAAACAGCTGCATACGTTTACGGCCGGTGCGTCACCGGACACCCTGCAGCAGGCGCTGGGCGCGCTGGCCACCGCCCTCCGGTGCGAGCCGCGCCTGCGCTTTACGCTGGAACAGATTGATGGCTGTCCGGCCAGCCAGTCGCCGCTTACCGCCCTGCTGAAGCCGGCAGGCTTTGCGCGCGCGCCGGGTGGCTACAGCTGGGATGGCTGAGCGCGCAGGCGCAGAGCGTGCTGCTGCAGGGCGGCGCGCTGGCCCGCCGTCGCCTCCGGCCACGCCAGCTGCGGGAACAGATAGAGCCGGACGCTGAACAGATGAAACAGCGGTGTAAATAAACGCTCATCGTCCAGCGCCAGCGCTTCCAGCTGCAGCAGCAGCAGATCGAGCGCCTGCTGCAGCTCAGCGTGCGGAACGCTCTGCAGCGATCTCAGCCGCTGTTTCAGAAACCGTCCCAGCTCAAAGAAAAATGTCCCGCTGTCGAGCAGGTAATTACCCAGCAGCACCCGATGCCGCGCGTAGTAATCAAAGCTGTTTACGCCAAGCCACACCTCGTTAAGCAGCATACCGGCGCTGCTCATATCTGACTGCGGATCGAGACGCAGGCGCGGCAACACCATGTTGACCTTATCCAGCATCAGGCTGATAAAGCGCTGCCGGGCCGGCAGCGACGATCCGTTGCGCTCTATCTCCTTAATAAAGCGCAGCAGCTCACGCAGGCCGCGTCGTACCGCGCGCCGGGCGCTCCAGGAGGGGCGCTTGTTACGCATAATGGCCGTGGCAATCACTGCAAACAGCACGCCCGTGACCGAGGCGATCGCGTTATTGACCAGCAGCACCAGATCCGGCTTCAGATGGTGACCGAAGCCAATAAATCCCGGGATCTGAATCGCCACGCTCAGGCCAGTCAGGTTGGTTGCCGGCCGGGCGATCGTCAGCGCCAGCGCCACAAGACCCGGTGCCATGCAGATCATCAGCGCCTCAAACGAGGTCGCCTGCGGCAGCAGCAGCGCGACATACACCAGGCTGATGCCAATGGCGATCAGCACGCCGCGCACAAACAGCTTCATCGAGGTGAGCGGCGTATCGAGGCTGGCGAAAAAAGAGCTCAGGATCGCCGCCATAACCGGGGCAGAGGCGCCGTCGCGCCACCCGCTTGCCATCCACAGCAGGCAGCTGCCAAAGGTGGCGCAGAAAGCGGTCAGCGCCGAAAGACGGATAAGCCCGCGATCAAAGAAGCGGTGGGTGCGTCTGCCGCGCGCCAGTGCGGTGTCACCGGACAGATCGCTGACCATGCCGCTGACGCTCTGATACGCCCCGGCAATGCGCACAAAGTCAATCATGCGTTCCAGTAACCCGCTCAGCAGCAGGCAGTGTTCAGTCGGCAGATCGCCGGCGCGCCACGCCGCGTTGACCTGCGCCTGACGATGAGTCAGCTCCAGCTGGATGCCGATCACATCGCCCGGGGCCTCACCGTCGCTGAGCCACTGCAGAAACTGCTGAAATCCCTGCGCCACGTAGTCAGGCAGCAGGATATTGCGCGCGGCCAGACGCTGCAGGCGCAGCTCAATCGCGGTCAGCGTCGGGATAAGATAGGAGAGGTGCTGATACTGTGCGCTGACCAGGCGGATCAGCCGGCGGGCAGCATCCCCCTCATAGACACAGTGGGTGATCAGAATTTCCACCTGCTGCGGTGCGGTGGCCATCTGCGTCAGAATCGCTTCGCGCTCGGGCGAGACGGCGGTAACCGGCCCGGAGAGCAGATCGTGACAGAGCCGGCGGCCGGTGAGATACCACTGCGTTACGCTCTGCTCCAGCAGGCTGCGCATAGAGACCGGGAACAGCAGACCGTGTATCAGGCTGCTGCAGACAATGCCTAAGGTGATCTCTTCAATACGCGACAGCACCGTACTGGTAATGCCCCACGGCGTGTAAACTTCCGGAAACCCCATAATCGCCGCGCTGTAGCCCGCCAGCATAAACACATAGCTTTTGGGCGTCCGGTCATGCAGTGAGAGCCAGAGACAGCCGCTGACCCAGAGTGAAATCACCAGGCTGAACAGCAGCGGATGCGCCACCGTCAGCGGAAAAATCAGAAAGATAAACAGGCCGCCCAGCAGCGTGCCGAGCAGACGAAACAGCGATTTAGAGATGGTCGAGGCGGAGTAGAGCTGCGAAGCGACAAACACCGTCGTCAGCGCCCAGGCGGGGCGATCCAGGTTAATCTCCAGCGCCAGCCAGAGCGCCAGAAACGCAGCGAGCGTGGTTTTTACGGCAAAGAACAGAGCGGGTCGGGTAAGCCACGGCATGTCACAGGGACCAGAAGGCACTAAGTGCGGCGTATCCTGCCAGATTGCTGCCTGCGCTCACGCAGATAACTACGACAAATTGTTTCGTCATCAAAATTTATGCTGGATGATACGCCCCGCGTGTGCGGTTATCCGTTAACGCCGCTTATCGAAGCTGCCGGTGCCGCAGCGGCCAGCGTAGTGGCTGCACGGCACCGGAGGGAATCGTCCGGTTAACAGATAAAATGTGTCGGCGGTCACATTTCTCAGCTGTGCGGCGGCTCCATAAAATTATTTTGTGCAGAACGCCGCCTGCACAGCCGTCAGTAGTGCACGATCGTCACCCAGTTGGCATCGCTGCCCACCGGCGCTTCACCGGTGCGCGTCAGCGCCCCGCTTTGCGGATCGATCCGGTAACTGCCAATCACCGCGCTCTTCTCGCCGCTGACCACCAGCCCGCGTCCGTCCGGGGTAATGGCAAACCCGCGCGGCTGCTTCTCCACCGGCCAGCTGCCCGCTAACGTCAGCGCCCCGCTCTCTGCGTCTACCCGGTAGCCGCTCAGCGTGCTGCTGGTGCGTTCGCTGACGTAAAGAAAGTGGCCATCCGGCGTGAGATGGATATCGGCGGCCCAGATACGCGGTGTGGGATCGCTGTATCCCGGCGGCCGCTCGCGCCCCTCTGCCAGATGCCAGGAGGCGGCAACGGCGCTGGGGAACTCAGCAACCTTTACCAGCGCCCCGTTCGCTTCACGCCGGAACTGCGTGATGATCCCGCCCATTTCGCCGATGTTATACAGAAACCGTCCGTCAGCGGACATCACCGAGTGGCGCGGGCCATTGTTGTTTGCGGTAGCGACATAACCGCTGCCGAGCGCGGCCAGAGCGCCGCTGTCGCTCAGCGTCAGCTGCAGCACGCGATCGGTGCCGAGATTGCCGACATACACCGTTTTGCCGGCAGGATCCGCAATCGCCGAATGGGCGGCAGGTCCGGTGGCGTAACGGCTCACCGGCGGTGCACTCAGCTTCCCTCCCGCTGTCAGCCGGTATACGTCAACCACATTGCCATCATAGGAGGCTGCCAGCAGAAAACGCCCCTGCGGCTCGGCGACGATCCAGGGATAGCTGGCGGCGGCGGGCACCTGCTGCTTCTGCGTCAGGTCGCCGCTGTGGCGGTCAATGACCCAGCTCGCCAGCTGCAGCGGCTTGCTGCGGATCGCCGCATAAAGATGGGTTTTATCTGTGCTGAGCGCCAGCGGCATCACTTTGCCGTCCGCCGGGGTGTGCCCCAGCAGATGCAGTGCACCGTGCTGATCCAGACTGTAGCGCGCAATGGTGCCGTCGCCGGCTTCTGAAACATAGACGTAGGTCTGCGCCAGCAGCGGCGTGCTGCCTGTCAGCGTTGCCAGCAGCAGCGCGGCGCGTAACGGGTTTATCATAACGATCTCCGGGGTCAGGAAGCGGCGCATGCGGAGCCGCGCGGCCAGGGTTAATTCTGACGATGAGTGACTGTTATATAACACCCTTCAGCGGATCACTGACAAAATGTTGCAGCAGGCCGTTAACGCAATATCCGTTAACAGCGCCTCTCTTATCCTCAGCTACACTTGCCTCACCCGTTTGTCATAAGAGAGGTAACTATGTCGCAACATGCTGTATCAAACCAGGCCTGGCTGCTGGCGTCCCGTCCTGAGGGCGAACCGGTAAAAGAGAACTTCCGGCTGGTGGAACAACCGGTGCCGGAGATCAAAGAGGGTGAGATGCTGCTGCGCACGGTGTGGCTGTCACTGGATCCCTATATGCGTGGCCGCATGGATGACGGTAAGTCTTATGCTCCTCCGGCGGAACTCGATCAGCCGATGGTCGGCGGCACGGTGTGTCAGGTTGAAGCATCAAAGCACAGCGATTTTAAAGCAGGCGACTGGGTGCTGGCCCAGAGCGGCTGGCAGACCTATGCGGTTTCTGATGGCGAAGGCGTGGCAAAGCTCGGCGAGCTGGCTCACCCCTCCTGGGCACTGGGTATTCTCGGTATGCCCGGTTTTACCGCCTATATGGGGCTGATGGATATTGGTCAGCCTAAAGCGGGCGAGACGCTGGTCGTGGCGGCGGCAACCGGGCCGGTCGGTGCGACCGTTGGCCAGTTAGGCAAGCTCAAAGGCTGCCGCGTCGTGGGCGTCGCCGGGGGTGAAGAGAAGTGTCGCTACGCGATTGAAAAGCTCGGTTTCTCTGCCTGCATTAACCACCACAGTGATGACTTTGCCGACCAGCTGGCTGCCGCCTGCCCGGACGGTATCGATATCTATTACGAGAACGTAGGCGGTAAAGTGTTTGATGCGGTGTTCCCGCTGCTGAATACCGCTGCCCGCGTTCCGGTCTGCGGCCTTGTCTCTGGCTACAGCAGCCGCGACCTGCCGCCGGGGCCCGACCGCACGCCGCTGATCATGGCGGGGATCCTGAAACGCCGCATCCGCATGCAGGGCTTTATTATTTTCCAGGATTACGGCGACCGCTATCCTGAGTTTCTGAAAGCCATGACGCCGCTG
Organism: Pantoea sp. SIMBA_079; assembly: GCF_046940275.1. Taxonomy (NCBI): domain Bacteria; kingdom Pseudomonadati; phylum Pseudomonadota; class Gammaproteobacteria; order Enterobacterales; family Erwiniaceae; genus Pantoea; species Pantoea sp. SIMBA_079. The sequence continues at coordinate 791,060 of NZ_JAWRYR010000001.1, forward strand.
GTCGAGCAGGAGAAAGTGCACTACCGCGAGCATGTGATCGAGGGACTGGAGAATGCGCCGCAGGCATTCTTCGATATGCTGAACGGTAAAAACTTCGGTAAAACCGTGGTGAAAGTCAGCTGATAAGCCCCGTCCGGGTGCCGCCACGGCACCCGGTTTTACTTCCATTTTCCTCTGCCTCACGGCAATAACGGTAAAACGTGCCGGTCATCTGCCTGCTACGCTCTCTCTCCCATAACAGGAGGCAGCATGAGTTCCATTATCGATCTTTTCGCTCAGCATAAAAGTGAGCGCAGCTATACCGATCAGCCCGTAGAGGATGCGGTACTTGAGCGAATTATTTCGGCCGCGTACTACGCGCCTACCTCGGTAAACTCCCAGCAGGTATCTGTCGTCGTCACCCGCGACGCCGCGCAGCGCCAGCAGATTGCCACCATCGCCGGCGGCCAGCCGTGGATCGCGAAAGCGCCCGTATTCCTGACTTTTGTGCTGGATATGCATAAGTCGCGGCTGGCGATCGAAGCCAGCGGTCGTGAGCAGATTGCGCAGCAGAGCATTGAAAGCGTGGTATCCGGCGCTACCGATGTGGGCATTGCGCTCGGCTCAGTAATGGCCGCCGCACGGGCTGAGGGACTGGGTATTGTGCCGATTGGCGGGATCCGCCGCGATCCGGAAGCGATGATCGCCCTGCTGGATCTGCCTGACTATACCTTCCCGGTCGCGGGCGTGGTTATCGGCCATGTCGATCAGCCTGCGCACCAGAAGCCGCGTCTGCCGCTGCCGACTTTCCGCCATGAAGAGCGTTATCAGCAGGCGGATCTGCCGCAGCATATTGCTGCTTACAACGCACAGCTGGTACAGCACTGGCAGAACACCGGTCGCAGCGATGGCGAAAGCTGGAGTGACAGCGTCAGCGGCTACTACCAGCACATCTACTTCCCGCATGTGCTGGCGGCGCTGAACAAACAGGGATTTGGTACCGATAAATAGGTCCCAATCCGCCTGCGCGCCGGGCAGATAATACAGGGGCTTAACGCCCCTTTTTTTTGCGGCCAGGCTGGGTAAAGCGTTTGCGGTTCGCGCCCTGACCCCCCGCTTTATCACCCTGCTTTGCTCCCGCAGCCGGCGCTTTTTTCGCCGGTGACGCCGTTTTTTTCTTCGCCTGCGCCTGCCGGGTTTTGTTATCTTCTGAGGACGAATCCTCAATCAGCTTAAACAGGTCGATCAGTTCATCATCCGTCAGATCGCGCCACTCGCCGAGCGGAATACCCTTCAGGCTGACGTTCATGATGCGCGTACGCTCCAGCTTCGTCACCTCATAGCCAAAGTGTTTGGTCATGCGGCGGATCTGGCGATTGAGTCCCTGTACCAGAATAATGCGGAATACAAACGTTGACTCTTTTTTAACTTTGCACTTCTTCGTTACCGTGCCCAGCATCGGCACGCCGCCCGCCATGCCCGCGATAAATTCATCGGTGATCGGTTTATCAACCGTTACCACATACTCTTTTTCGTGGTTATTACCGGCGCGCAGAATTTTGTTAACCAGGTCACCGTGGTTGGTGAGAAAAATCAGCCCCTGTGAATCCTTGTCCAGCCGGCCGATAGGAAACACGCGCTTGCTGTGGTTAACAAAGTCGCCAATATTGTCGCGCTCACCCTCTTCCATGGTGGTGACAATGCCGGTGGGCTTGTTAAGCGCAATCAGAACCAGATCGTCGGCGTCACGCGGCTCAATCAGCTGACCATTCACCCTGACCTCATCCCCGGCATAAACCTGGGCCCCGACGGCAGCGCGTTTACCGTTAATAAACACGTTGCCCTGTTCGATATAGCGATCGGCATCGCGGCGCGAGCAGATTCCGCTCTCGCTGATGTATTTGTTCAGGCGGGTAGATAAGTCAGGCAGCATGGTTCCTCCGAAAAAAAACGGACTATACCTTAACTGCCGCCGTTGCGTAAGGCTGTCGCCGCGTCAGCGTGCCGCTTCTAATCCCCTGCAGACTGTCGGGTTGTTTAGCATCAGACGCCAGGCGACAATCCGCAGCCACTGTTTCTGGCTTTTCACGGATTTTTTATGACGCAACCACAACCGGCGAGCCGACTGGCCTCGCTGCGCCTGTTTCTGGCCCGCTTCTGGCCACATCCCCTGCCCGTCGCGCGCAGACAGCGCCTGCTGGCCAGCCTCGGAGCCGGGCTGGGTCTGATGCTGACCAGCCTGATCAGCCACTGGATGCTGGGGGCGGTAAACCTGTGGTTTGTGGCGCCGATGGGCGCGTCTGCGGTACTGCTGTTTGGCCTGCCTAATAGCCCGCTGGCGCAGCCGTGGTCGATTATTGGCGGTAACCTCGTCGCCGGGGTGATTGGCGTGACCACGGCGCTGCTGATCCCGCAGCCGGCACTGGCATGCGGGGTGGCCGCCTGTCTCGCCATTGCGGTGATGTTTCAGCTGCGCTGTCTGCATCCGCCCAGCGGTGCAGTGGCGCTGACGGCGATTCTCGGCGGCGGCAGCGTGGCGCAGCTCGGCTACCACTTTGTGCTGACGCCAGTGATGCTTAACTCTGTCTGTCTCGCACTGCTGGCGATCGTGTTTAATAACCTCGCCGGCCGCCGCTATCCTCATCCGCTGGCCGCCGCCGAGGCGAAACCACAGCCGGTGGCGATGCCGGTTCCGCTCACGCGCGACGATCTGCATCAGGCGCTGGAGAGCGGACCCCTGCTGGATATTGATGAGGATGATCTGCAGCTGCTGCTGCAGCGCGCCGAAGAGATTGCGATCCGGCGCACCGGTCAGGCGCGCTGAAGCGCGCCTCAGCGCGCCTGCACCAGGCTCAGCACCGTGCGGATATTCTGCGCCGAGGTCGCGATGATATCGATGGCCCCGGTGCGCAGCGCCCCGAGTATCGCCATCGCTTTGGTGTTCTCTGCGGCGATCGCTATTACGCACGGGATCCGGCGCAGCTCATCAATGCTCAGCCCGATCACGCGCTCATTCATGACCGTTTCCACCGCTTCGCCGCGGGCGTTGAAAAAGTCATAGCCGGCAATATCACCGGTCACGCCCTGATTAACGCTGGCATCGATAATTTCACGCGGGGTGAACCAGCCCAGCTTTACCATGTAGCTGTTCTCATTCATATCCCCGATCCCCACCAGCGCCACATCCGCTTTACGCGCACGATCCAGCGTCTCTTTTACCGTGCCGTTCTGCATAAAGCTGTCGCGCAGCGCGCGGTTTTCCACGTAGGCGGGGGCATAGAGCGTTTCGCTGCTGCCGCCAAACTTTTTTGCCAGCCGGCGGCTGATGTGATCGGCGTTGATGGCGTCTCCCGGGCGGTGCGTGCCGCCAATACCGCTGATAAACAGGCAGTTTCGATCGGGCACCTGACCCGGATGGTCGGCCACTGCCGCCACGTTCCGTCCCTGCCCGACCGCGACGATGGCGTTATCTTTCAGCGTCTGCGCCAGATGGGCAGACACCAGCGCGGCCACCTGGCGGCGTTGTTCATCACTGTCAGCTGAATCAAGCGCAATCAGAGCCCGCTGCAGACGCGGGAAAGAGCGCTGCAGCTGCTGTTCCAGCCGGGTACTGAAAACCGGATGGTAGCGCACGCTGATTTCAACAATGCCCTCTTCACGCGCGCGTTTGAGCAGCCGCCCGACTTTGATACGCGAGATACCAAATTTACGGGCGATCTCCTCCTGCGTGATGGCATCCTGATAGTAGGCGACGGCAATCTCGGTCAGCAGCTCAGCATCCTGACCCGGCGTGGTATTCTCCATCTGTTATCTGTCCTGTGTAACGCGGTCGTAAGCAGCTGCAAGTTATAGCACTGAACGCGCCCGCCCCGCTATGATCAGCGGCCGGCAAGCGCGCTGGCTTCTTCAATAATCTGCGCCAGCGCCTGCGGGTCGTGAGCAAAGCGGCCAAGAAACAGGCCATCCACATCCCGATCCAGCCGCTGGATCAGACCCGGCCCGGCGCTGCCGCCATAAATGACTTTCAGCGTAATACCGGCGGGCAGCGTCAGCGTCCGCAGCCCGGCGCAGACGGCACGAATATAGCGGTCAGGGGCCGGCTGCGGTGCACCGATTGCCCATTGTGGTTCATAGGCAAACAGAATCTCGCCCCGCAGGCCCCGTGCCGCCGCCTGCGCCAGCGCGTCGTTAAGCTGTGCGGCACAGAGCGCAATCGCCGCCTCTGGCGTGCTCTGCTCCGACTCGCCAATACAGAGCACCGGTGTCAGTTCATGCTGTAGCGCCATCGCCACTTTGGCGGCAATCTGCGCCGCATCCTCATGAAAGTGACGCCGCCGCTCCGCATGACCGATTTCTGCCAGCGAACAGCCCAGCTCCTGCAGCATGCTGGCGCTGACCTCACCGGTCCAGGCACCGTTTTCCGCCTGGCAAACATCCTGCGCGCCAACGCGTACCGGCGTTCCCGCGAAGATCTCCGTCACCGCGGGGATCGCCGGATAGGCTGGCAGGATAAACAGGCCGACGCTGCCGCTTCTGATAGCCGGATGATCGGCCAGTCTGGCCACCTCGCGACACCACGCCAGCGTTTGCTGATAGCCAAAGTACATTTTCAGACTGACACCAAGCCAGCGTTGTGGCTGAGACATAATGCAGCTCCCGGGGTTATACCGCGCTCTGACCGTAATGGTCGCTTGTTCATATGAACAGTAAATGAATTAATGCACCTGTTTCAATGCGCCACTGATAAATCTGTGACGCAGCGCAACACCCTGTTTCGCAGAAAAACAGGTTATTTTAGCTGTTCATAGCGATCCCGCTCACATAATCACCACATTACAAATGAACATGCATTGAACAAATGTTTGTCGTTATGGCACGCTGTGTCTCACGCCTGTGTGCAGGCCCTTTTTCTTTACCGGAGAACCTTTATGAAAACGATTGCAATCGGTGCTGATGATGCGGCTGTTGATCTGAAAAATATCATCAAAACGCTGCTGGAAACGCAGGGCTATGCCGTGACAGATTTTACCAATGATGCCGGTAACGCCCGCCCTATGTATCCGGATGTCGCCTGGGCGCTGGCCACCGCCATTCAGCGTCAGGAATTCGAACGCGGCATTCTGCTATGCGGAACCGGTATTGGCGTGGCTATTGTGGCGAATAAAGTACCCGGCGTGCGGGCAGCGCAGTGCCACGACACCTTTTCTGCTGAGCGGGCGCGTAAAAGCAATAACGCCCAGATCATGACGCTGGGCGCGCGCGTGGTGGGCCCGGAGCTGGCTAAAAATATCGTTAACGCCTGGCTGGCAGCGGAGTTTGAGGGTGGCGGTTCTCTGGCAAAAGTTGAAAAGATAGATTTTTACGAGCATGCGGCACAGCGCTGATCGCCCCTTCTGCCCGGCAGGCAGCTGCTCCGGAGAGGCTGGCAGCGGATCGCCACAGATTGTGTAACTAATCAGGCAAGCGCAGCGCGTGCTGCTACGCTTAAAGGCTGAGATTATCCTTACAAAATCTGGAGATATTATGAGCAGTGACAATCGCAAACCGACCACCACGGATGCGGGCATTCCGGTAGCCAGCGATGAACACTCCCTGTCAGTCGGGCCTGATGGTCCGCTGGTGCTGCACGATCACTATCTGATTGAACAGATGGCCAACTTTAACCGCGAGCGTATTCCGGAGCGCCAGCCGCATGCAAAAGGCAGCGGCGCGTTTGGCCATTTTGAAGTGACAGAAGATGTCAGCCGCTATACCAAAGCCGCTGTTTTCCAGCCCGGTACCCGTACTGATGTGGTGATGCGCTTCTCAACCGTCGCCGGCGAGCGCGGCAGCCCGGACACCTGGCGCGATCCGCGCGGCTTCTCCATCAAGTTTTATACCACCGAAGGCAACTACGACATGGTGGGCAATAACACGCCGGTGTTTTTTATCCGCGACCCGATGAAATTCCAGCACTTTATTCGCTCGCAGAAGCGTCGTGCGGATAATAACCTGCGCGATAATGATATGCAGTGGGATTTCTGGACGCTGTCACCGGAATCGGCGCACCAGGTCACCTGGCTGATGGGCGATCGCGGTATTCCCAGGAGCTGGCGCCACATGAATGGCTACTCCAGCCATACCTATATGTGGGTCAACGCCGACGGTGAAAAATTCTGGGTGAAATATCACTTTAAAACCGATCAGGGCATTGAGTTTCTGACACAGGAAAACGCCGACACGCTGGCCGGTCAGGATGGCGACTACCACACGCGCGATCTGTTTAACGCGATTAAAGAAGGCCATTTTCCGAGCTGGACGCTCTATATGCAGATCATGCCGTTCGCCGAAGCGGACAGCTATCGCTACAACCCGTTTGATCTGACCAAAGTCTGGCCGCACGACGACTATCCGCTGATTAAAGTCGGAAAGCTGACGCTGGATCGCAACCCTACCGATAACCATGCCCAGATTGAACAGGCGGCATTTGAGCCGAATAACCTGGTCCCCGGTATCGGTCTGAGCCCGGATAAGATGCTGATGGGCCGTATTTTCGCCTATGCGGATGCGCACCGTGCGCGCCTTGGCGTTAACTACAAGCAGATCCCGGTAAACGCTCCGCAGGCGCCGGTCAACAGCTACAGTAAAGATGGTGCAATGCGTATGAATCCGGTTTCCGATCCGGTCTATGCACCTAACTCCAAAGGGGGTCCGGTGGCAGATGGCGAGCGCTATCCTACTGATTCCACCTGGCAGTCGCAGGGCGATATGGTGCGTTCACCTTATACGCTGCGCAAAGATGATGACGATTTCGGTCAGGCGAATCAGCTGATCAATAAAGTGATGGATGATGCTGCACGCGATCGCCTGGTAAACAACGTGGCCGGTCACCTGCTTAACGGTGTGGAAGAGCCGGTGCTCTCTCGTGCTTTCACCTACTGGCGTAATATCGACAAAACTATCGGCGACCGTATTGCACAGAAAGTGCAGAGCGAACGCGCGAAAGCGTAATGCCTGATGCAGCGTCCCGCCGGGCGGCGGGACGCTGCTGAACTATGTTGTAATAAGCCTCTCTTTACTTCAGACGGAACGCCACCACGCTGTCACCCGCTTTGGTGCCGAGCGATCCGTGCCCCCCCGCCGCAATGACGACATACTGTTTGCCATCTTTGCCCATATAGGTTGACGGCGTAGCCTGTGCGCCAGCGCTGAGTTCGGTCTGCCATAACAGCTCACCGGTAGTGCTGTCGTAGGCGCGGAAAAAGTTGTCTGCCGTCGCACCGTGGAACACCAGATCGCCTGCGGTCAGCAGCGGCCCGCCGTGTGCCACCATTCCCATCGGGAATCCCAGCGGGAAACGGCCTGGCAGGAAAGTGGTTTTCAGGTTCTTCGTGGTGCCGATGCGGCGCAGCCATTGCGTTTTTCCGGTTTTCAGATCAACCCCCACCAGGCGGCCCCACGGCGGCGCAATGCAGGGAATGCCCAGACCGGACGCAAGCTGCTGGATGTGGATAGCATAGTCACCGTGAAAGTTTTCATTCCAGTAAGGCTGGCCATCTTTGGTGAACAGACGTTCGGTTGCCGTCTGCGGCGTGCGCTTGATCAGATTATATTTATACGCCAGGCGTACCGGCGCGGCGATCAGCATCTGACGCTCCGGATCAACAGCGACTGAGCCCCAGTTAAAGACGCCAATATTGCCCGGGAACACCAGCGTGCCCGCCTCGGTGGCCGGCGTCCACGGATTACCATCATAGCGCAGACGATGGAAATCGATCCGGCAGGCAATCTGGTCAAACGGCGTAATGCCCCACATCGACTTTTCCGTCAGCGCCTGCGGAATAAAGTTCAGGCTGGAGACGGGCTGCGTGGCGGCAAATTTTTCGCCGGGAACGCCGCCTTCAGTAGAGACCTTCACCTCGTTAACCGGGTAAACCGGCTGGCCGGTCAGACGATTCAGCACAAACAGGTTGCCGGTTTTGGTCGGCAGGATCACCACCGGCTGCTTCTGGCCCTGATAATCGATATCCAGCAGCGAAGGCTGTGACGGGTTATCGCGATCCCACAGGTCGTGATGCGAACTCTGATAGCGCCACTTAAACGCACCGGTCTGCAGATCCAGCGCCACCAGCGTGTCGCGGAACTTCTCAGTGTTGCTGTTAGCGTCGCGTTCAATTCCCACTTCATCAGGTGACGCGTTGCCAAACGGTACGTAGACCAGACCATTTTTAACATCGGCACTCAGCGTGGCCCAGGCGACCGGCGTATCCTGCGGATAGCGCTTATCGGCGGCAATCGGCGTGGTCGCATCCGGCGTGGCCGGGTCGAAATTCCACACCAGACGGCCGCTCTGCGCGTCATAAGCACGGATGACGCCGGAAGGATTGCCTTTCTCAAAACCATTATCCATGACCGATCCGCCCACGATCACCAGATTACCGGCCACCAGCGGAGCAGAGGTCTGCATCAGCGCGTGCGGGCGAACCTCACCCATGTTTGCGTGCAGATCCACCACGCCATCCCGGCCAAAATCAGGGCAGCGTTTGCCGGTGTCGGCATCCAGCGCGATCAGACGCGCGTCAGTGGTAGCGTTGAAGATACGCTTACGGCAAAGCGCAGGCGCATCGCTGCTGGCTGGCGCAGCCGGTGCGGCATAGTAGCTGACGCCGCGGCAGGTCTGATGCTGCTGAAGATAAGAGCGGTTTTTCTCCGGGGTATATTTCCATTTCACCGCCCCGCTTTCAGGATCGAGCGCGTGTACCTCATTGTGCGGCGTGCAGAGATAGAGCATATCGTTGGCTTTCAGCGGCGTCGCCTCAAACGTATACTCGGTGGCATCGCTATCCTGACGCATATCGCCGGTATGATACTCCCAGGCGACTTCAAGGTTACTGACGTTCGCGTTGCTGATTTGCTTCAGCGCTGAGAAGCGCTGGCCCGCTGGCGTACCGCCATAGGCGACCCAGTCGTTTTCTGCACCTGGCTGGCTCACCGGCTCGCGCGAGTTAGTGATGGTGCCTGCCTGCGGCAGCGGATCGTAAAAGCAGAGGCCAATCACCATCAGCACCATAATAATCACGGTGCCGCCCAGCAGCGGATGAAAACGGCGTTCGCCGCGGCTAAGTGGTTTGACAATCCACGGCATCGCCAGCCACAGGCCAATCACGCCAAACAGATCGCCCCGCGGGATCCACTGCCACTTATCCAGTCCTGCTTCCCAAATGATCCACGCCAGCGTGATCCACATCAGTACCGCATAGAGCGTCAGCGCACTGCGCTGTTTGCGGAACAGTAAAACAGCCGTCAGCAGCAATCCCGCGCCCATTGCGGCGTAAAATGCGCTGCCGCCATTGAGTAACAGCTGACCACCCATATAGAGCAGCGCTATCGCCAGAATCGCCATCACGATACTGGTGAGTTTTGTTATCATGCCAATCCCTCAGTTTTGTTCATTAATTTATGCCGTTACGACATTGCAGCAATTCCAACAAAATATTAACTTATGTAAGCGCTATGTAAAAACCCGTGAGTTTATGTGTTGTCAGATCCGCTAATGAATCAAGCGCAGCTTAAGACTCTCCCCCAGCCTCAGGCTCATCATGTGACTGAAATCACGTTTAATTTTGATGGATTTAATTAATCATTGCCACAGCGATTGCGCACCTTTTGCTAAGTCACTGGCGTAACAGATGGCGCGAACGCTCGTGCGGCAGCCGATTCAGCGTCATAAAAAAGATTACTGTCAGGTACATCGCATGGCGAAAATAACGTGCATCAGTGCCCGTCCCACGCTTTGATGAAATAGATTAACGGGTCAGCATAGCCTGTGTGAGAATTATCCTGGTGCAAAGCGTCCGGAGTCATTTAATTTGCCGCTACGCCTGACAATTCCGGCCATAATCTTTATGTTGAGCTGCAGTTTAATGATTAAATATCGCAGCGTAATTTCAGTTTGGGAATTTCCTCAGCCTCTGTTTTTTCAGGAAGAGTGATATAAATCACCTGACTGCTCTGTAGCAGATCCGCAGATAAAAAGAAGGTTATTATGATCAGCGCAGATTCCCTTTATCGGAAAATACGGTTTCCGTTTAAATTTACTCACGCAGCATTAAAATTCCCGATTGCCCATGCACATGCACGGCAATATCAGGTTATGTCGCCTGAACAGACAATCGATTTACTGCTCAGTAACGACAGGTTATCCGTATGCCGGTATGGGGATGGAGAACTGGAAATGACACTGTTTAAAAATATTGGTTTTCAGTCATTTGATGAGCGTCTTTCTATCAGACTGAAAGAGATCATGCGGCGCGGTACGCGTGAAGATAACCCTTGTCTGGTTTGCATGCCGGATGCCTTTCGCTCAACCCGCAATATGCGTTTAGGTTCGGCCCTGTTCTGGTTTTTTCATAAAGCCTTTTTCTTTCGCCGCTACGAGCCTTTATTAAAAAAAACGTATCAGTATGGAAATACGTCGGTGACACGCCCTTATCATGATTATATTGATAAGCAGCAGGCGACCCGCGTATTTGCAAAATTTAAGCAGCTTTTTTACGATAAAAAAATATTAATTGTTGAAGGCAGCGGCACCCGGCTGGGTATCGGCAACGACTTAATGGATGGCGCACGCGAAATTAAGCGCATTACTACGCTTAACCGTAATGCCTTTTCAGTCTATAACCAGCTCTATGCCAATGTGCTGGCGCATGCCCGCGAATATGACCTGGTGCTGATTTCTCTGGGGCCGACGGCGACCGTGCTGGCTTACGACCTCAGTCAGCAGGGGATCCGCTGTATCGACACCGGGCATATCGATATTGAATATGAGTGGATGCGCAGCGCAGCGCGTACTAAAACGGAAATTGCGGGTAAGAATGTGAATGAAGCGGGCGTGTTGCTCAATGACGAACAGCACGATACCGATGAGCACTATCGCAGTCAGATTTTACTGCATGTCGGATTACCTCAGGAGCCGATGGTGAATGGTGTGATCCTGCAGCAGCCGGTTGTGTAATCCTGCACCCTCAACGCACGCTTAAGCATCCAGTCTGGTGCAGGACAGTAACCTTTACGTTTCCCCAAGCATAAAGCCCTTGCTGCCCTGCCCGGATCTCTTGCCCTCACGCTGATATGGCACAATTTATAGATTCTGGCATTACCTTTGCTTACTCATTCCTGTGTTCTTCACAGGAGTTATGCCATGAAAGCCTCTGCTGTCCGCTATCGTATCTTTTCGTTATTGTTTCTTATCGCGCTGATTAACTACGTTGACCGCGGTGCTCTCTCCTTCGCCGCGCAGGCCATTTCGCAGCAGTTCCATTTCAGCAAGGTCGAACTGGGTGCCGTACTGGGCTACTTTGGTTTTGGCTATCTGTTTGGCTCGCTCTGCGGTGGCTTTCTCGCCGATCGGTTCGGCACGCGCAAAGTGTGGCTGATGGCTGGCGTGCTCTGGTCGCTGCTGGAGATCGCCACGGCCTGGGCAGGTGAAATTGGCGTGGCGCTGTTTGGCGGCTCCGCGATTATGGGTTTCGCCGCGCTGCGCGTGCTGTTTGGCTTTGCCGAGGGGCCTGCCTACGCGCTGATGAACAAGACAATTGCGCACTGGGCGCCGGATAATGAGCGCGGCATGGCGCTGGGTATCGGCCTGCTGAGTACGCAGGTCGGCTCGCTGCTGACTGCGCCTATCGCGGTCGGCCTGCTGCTGCTGACTAACGACTGGCGCATGATGTTTATCCTGCTTGGCGTGTTTTCGCTGCTGGCGATGCTGCTGTTTGCCCGCTACTTCGCCGATACGCCGCAGCGGCATCCGGCGGCGAACGACGCTGAACGCGCGCTGATCGTACAGGGACAGCGTGCCGAAGCGCATGATGAGCGCCCGTTACCCTGGTGGCGTTTTTTCACCAGCCGCACGCTGGTGTGTAATGCGCTGGGCTACTTCAGTTTTCTCTATATCACTTTTACGCTGGTCACCTGGCTGCCAAAATATCTGCAGGATAATTTTCATTATGACCTGCACTCGCTCTGGTATATCGCCATGATCCCGTGGAGCGGCGCCTGTCTGACGGTGCTGCTTGGCGGACGCCTGGCCGATCGCCTGCTGGCGCGGACCGGTAATCTGCGGCTGGCCCGCAATGGCTTTGCGGCGATAACGCTCTGCGCCACCGCCTGCTGCTTTATGGCCATTCCGTTTGCCGGTTCGGCGGCCGCAATCATCGCCCTGATGACGCTGGGCAACGCGCTCAACGCGCTGGTCAATAATGTTTACTGGTCGGTGGTGATAGACGTTACGCCAAAGGCGTCGGTGGGTGCTTTCAGCGGCATGACGCTGGCAATCGCGAATCTGGCTGCGATTATTTCACCCATGCTGTGCGGCTGGCTGGCGGAGTATTATGGCTATAACGCCATGTTTACCGTGACTGCCGTTATCGCCTTTGTGAGCATGCTGGCCATGACATTGCTGCAGCCAGAGAAACGCCTGAAGACGACCCCCGCCGTTTCGTCAGCACCGGCCGCCAGGATCATTTTGTAGGGGCGCTATTTATGGCGCTCTGGTCCGGAATAGACATCTGCCTCCACGGGCCGCATGAATGCGGCCCCTGCGGAGATGCATTTA